>PKXA01000111.1 GCA_003133325.1 Acidimicrobiaceae bacterium
GATCGATGGGAGGTCATCCCCTCAACCAGCCGATCGTCGGGATGGCTGCAGCCGGTACCGGCAACGGCTGCGACGTGCTGCTCACCGCCCCGGTCGGACACCACTGCCTGTTGCCGTGGCCCAACGACGCCTTCACGGTCCCGTCAAACACCGCAACTGGACGCCAACTCAACATCTCGTCCGGGGTGGATCCGGCCAACGTCGCCGGGGTCCACGTGGGAACCACCTACCAGAACCAAGGCGACGGGTTCTCACCGGGTTCGGTCATCATGACCTATGTGCCCAACCTCGATCTCACCCAGTCCGGGATCGCCACGTCCACCGACATCGGATTGTCGCTGGCCGCGAACGCCCCCATCGTCATCTTCGACACCGTCACCCACACCCGGGTGCCGTACTTCGCCGAGCTCGATGCCCAGACCTCGAACACGGCCGAGCAGTTGCTGCTCATCCACCCGGCGGTGGCGCTCACCGAAGGACATCGCTACGCCGTGGCGTTGCTCAACCTGGTCGATACGTCGGGGCACCCCATCCCGCCGCTCGCCTCGACCATGGCCGCCCTGTCCGGAACGCTGGCCCCCTTTACCCGGGGCGCCCACATCAAGTCCGTCATCCGGGACGACCTGGCCTCGGTGCTGGGTTCGACGGTGCCCTTCATGGCCTGGGACTTCACCGTGGCCAGTGCCCACAGCCTGGCTGGACCGGCGCTCACCATGCACGATCTGGCCTACCAGTGGCTCGGCACCCACCACCTGCCCATTTCGGGTACGCCGACGGTACCGGTAGCCGACTACGCACCGAGCTACGCCGTCACCTCGGTGACCACCACGGCCGGCGTACGGGACGTGCACGGGACATTTCAGGTGCCGCTGTTCCTGCAGGACACGTCGCCATACTCGTCCATGGTCACCGATGCCTCCGGGGCTCCGGCCATCAACGGCGATCTCACCTGGACGGCCAACTTCATCTGCGTGATGCCGTCCACCATGCAACCGGCCGGCCCGGCCATCCCGACCGTCTATGGCCACGGACTCCTGGGTAGCGCCAGCGAGGTCGAGGGTAGTTCGTTCTCCGGCGGGGTCAGTCGCAACATGATGGGATGCGCCACCGACTGGGTCGGGATGTCCTCGAACGACCTCCCGAACGTGGCTCGCAATCTGAACGACATGTCGACCTGGAACACCCAGGTCGACCACATGCTCCAGGGTTTCGTGAACTTCCAGTTCCTGGGCCGACTGATCAACTCGCCGGCCGGCTTCGCCACGAGCACCGCCTTCCAGGACGGCAGCCAAAACGCGCTCTTCCAGGTGGGCAAGTGCAACTTCATGGGGTACAGCCAAGGCGGCATCATGGGTGGCGCGGTCTCGGCAGTCTCGACGGAGTGGACCCACGTCATCCTGGGCGTGCCCGGGATGGACTACGGGGGACTCTTGCTCAACCGCTCGACCGACTGGAACAGCTTCGCCTCGATCTTCGACAAGGCCTACACCGACCCAGTGGACGAGCAGGTGGTGCTGCAGCTCGCCCAGCTCCTGTGGGACCAAGGGGAGAACGAGGGCTACGCCGAGCACCTGACCTCCGATCCCTACCCGGGCATCCCGGCCAAACAGGTGTTCATCATCGAGAACTACGGTGACCACCAGGTGGGCAATGCCTCCGCCGAGATGCTGGCCCGGACGATCGGGGCCCAGAACCACCAACCCGCCTTCGATCCGTCGTTCTTCGGCGCCGCGCCGAGGCTGGACGTCCCGGTCACTCCCCAGTGGGGGCTGACCGCCCTGGACCAGTCCAAGCCGGCCCCAGCCGGTCTGGTGCTCTGGGACTACGGGACGCCGACCCCACCCACCACCAACCTGGCGCCGAATGGGCCGGCCTACGGCGCCGATCCCCACGGGTTCGGCCGTGGCAACTCGTTGCTCCTGGACCAGATCACCACGTTTGTCTCCAGCGGGGTGATCCCGAACGAGTGTGGCACCTCCGCCTGCCAGAGCTCATCGCCCTGAGGTCTTGAACCCGTCGACCGCGGCTCTCCGGTGGTCGGTACCGGCGTCGATCCGGTGACCTCGCGCTTTTCAGGCGCGCACTCTACCAACTGAGCTACCCAACCTCGCCTGGGCGAACCGAGATGGCGGACCTGACGGAGAAGGTGTACGTGGCCCAGGCGATGGACTCAGGGAGATCTTGTTCGAGTGCTCGTCGGGCCGGACCAGTTAGTTCGACCGTCCAGCGGCCCGTCACGCGGTAGCGGCGTGGCGCGAGAGCATCGAGTTGCGCAACTCTTCGGCAGGCACCGTGTTCCCGGCGAGGAGGTCTGCCACTGCTTGCCGGCGTTGGTGGTCACTGGATCGACATCGGACTCGGACCGATGGCTAACCTGACGTGGTGGTCAGTGTCGGTCAGTTCTGTCGCGGGGTGGACGGCCCCGAGTCGCAGGCGACACAGTGGTCGGGGCCGTGACCGAGGTCGGGATCAGCCTGGCCGAGGCGGTCGAGCGTCATGTCCGCCCCGGTGACTCGGTCCACGTGATGCTGGGCCACAGCCGTTGGACGGCCGCCGCCCGGGAGGTGGCCCGCCAATTCTGGGGCACCGACCCGGAGTTGACCCTGGTGATGACCAGCCTCGGCGCCCTCGGCGCCCTCTTCTTCCGGGGCGGGCTGGTGCGTCGGGTGGTGACCGCCTATTCGGGGAACAGTTTTCCGACCTACGCGCCGAACCCCATCTTCCGCCAGGCCTACCAGTCCGGGGAGGTGGCGGTGGAGCACTGGTCCATCCTGACCCTTGCCCAGCGGTTGGAGGCCGCCGCCCGCGGGCTGCCGGCCATGGTCACCGGTTCCCTGTCGGGGTCGGACATGGCCGCCAACGGTGCCTTCTCCACCGTCGACTCCCCCTATGGTCCGATCGGGTTGCTGGCGCCGCTGGCGCCCGATGTTGCCCTGTGTCACGCCGCCGTGGCCGACACCCAGGGCAACCTGGCGTTTTCGGAGCCACTGCTCGAGGGGGTGTGGGGAGCCTGGGCCGCCCGTAGGGGAGTGGTGGCCACCGTGGAACGGATCGTCGACGAGCTTCCCGGGCTCGGGCACCGGGTGCGGGTGCCTGCCCACCGGGTGCTCGCGGTGGTGGAGGCGCCGTTCGGCGCCCATCCCGGTGGCTTGTACGCGCCGGGCCTGCCGGTGCAGGGATACGGGGAGGACATCCCCTTCTGGGTGGAGGCGGCCGAAGCCGCCCGGGGTGACTTCGACGCCTGGGCCCGTACCGCCCTGCTCGACCCCCCTGACCACCGGGCCTACCTCGGCCGGCTCGGCAACCATCGTCTCGACGAGCTGAGACGGCGTGCCGATCCGTCTTCGTGGACCGAGGACGCCATCGCTTACCCGCTCCCCGAGGGAGAGCCGGTGAGTGACTGGGAAGTTGCCGCCAGCCTCGGGGCGAGGGAGGTGGAGACAGTGGTAGCCGGTCACCAGGCTGACGCGGTGCTGGCCGGGGCCGGGGCCGCCAATCTGGCGGCATGGGTGGCGGTGGGCAGGATGCGGGCGGCCGGTTGGACAGGGGGGCTGACCGCCGAGCTCGGTCTGTGGCATTACACCCCGACTCCGGCGGACCCCTATATCTTCAACCAGCGGGTGTTCCCGGGCACCTCGCTCCTTTCCGATGCCTCGACGGTTCTCGGCATGGTGGTGGGGGGACCGGGGACGACAACGGTGGGCTGCCTCGGAGCCGCCGAAGTCGATCGAAACGGCAACTTGAACTCGACCCAGTTGGCGGACGGGCGGTTTCTGGTCGGCTCCGGCGGGGCCAACGACGTGGCCACTCGGGCGGCGGCCTGCGTGGTCGTCACCCTGGCTCGTCCCGAACGGCTGCCTGATGCCGTCGGTTACATCACCGCTCCCGGGCACCGGGTGGTGAGTGTGGTCACCGACCGGGGCGTGCTCCGGCGACTCGACGGCGAGCTCCGGGTGGCGGCGGTCCCGGCCGGAGCCGAGCCGGTCGACCGCCGGGTCCAGGCGTTGGTGGCCTCGTGCGGTTGGGAGCCGGGGGTGGCCCGAACCGTCCACGAACTCGACCCGGTCGACCCGGGGGAGGTGCGGGCGCTGCGGGAGTTCGATCGTAAGCGGTTGTTCCTGCGGTAAGGGCCACGTGAGGTGCCGGTCAGCGCGGCGGTCGACCCCCTCGGCTGGCCAGCACTTCTTCCATGGCGGCGAGGGCCAGGTGGGCGGGGCCGGCGAATGCGACAGTCCCGTGCTCGAGGATCACGGCATCGGTGGCGAGGTCGAGGGCCCTGTCCACTTGCTGCTCCACCACCAGTAGCGCGGTCCCGGCCTGATTGATCTCCCGGAGCCCGCGGTAGACGGCTTCGATCACCACCGGGGCCAGACCCAGCGAGAGCTCGTCGGCCACCAGCAGGTGCGGGGGTACCACCAACACCTTGGCCAGGGAGAGGAGCCGCTGTTGACCACCCGAGAGGGTGCCACCGGCTTGCTTGCGACGCTCGCCGAGCACCGGGAATGCCTGATAGGCGCGGTCCAGCGACTCCGGCACCTGTCGGCGCCCGGCCCGTTGACGGAAGGCCATCACCAGGTTCTCCTCGACCGTCAGGTTGGCGAAGATCCCCCGTCCCTCGGGGACATGGGCCATGCCGGCCCGGGCGATCTTGAAGGCGGGCCGACCTGTCACGTCGTGACCGCTCAGCCTGATGGCCCCATGGGTGCTGGGAAGGAGCCCGCTCACCACTCGGGCCACTGTGGACTTCCCGGCTCCGTTCGAGCCGAGCAGGGCGGTGATGCTCCGGGCAGGCACGGCAAAGGTGACGTCGAAGAGCGCCCGATAGGGGCCGTAAGCCGCACTGATGTGGTCCACCTCCAGAGCGGGAGGCTCGATGCCGGGGGTGCCGGCCTCACTGACCGTGGTGGTCGACCGGGAGGTGGAGTCCGTCATCCGCTGGTCCCCAGGTAGGCGTGGCGAACCGTGGAGTCGGCCATGACCTCGTCGAACGTCCCTTGGGCGATCACCGTGCCCAGGTCCATCACGACGACCCGGTCCACCACCTGGGCCACCATGTGGAGATCGTGCTCGACCAGCAGCACCGCCATCCCCCGCTCCCGCTGCAGGGTGCGCAGCACGTTGGCCAACTCCTGGGTCTCCCGGACGTCGAGACCCGAGGAGGGCTCGTCCGCCAGAAGAAGGACCGGATCGGCGACCAGGGCGCGGGCCAACTCCACCAGACGGCACGAGCCGAGTCCGAGGGCGGACACCGGGGTGTCGGCCCGGTCGCCGACGCCGACCATGTCGAGTACCTGGGCCACCCGCTTCAGCTCGGCCGGGGTCGGGCGGCTGCGGTTGCACAGGTCGTGCCACAGCTGCCCACCGGCATACCGGGCCCGCTCGGCCACCAGCAGGTGCTCGGCCACTGTCATGTCGGTGAATACCTCCACCCGCTGGTAGGTGCGCCCGATGCCGAGCCGGGCCCTCTGGAAGGTGGGTAACCGACCCAGCTCCGTCCCACCCAACTGCACCATCCCGTGCTCGGGACGGAGCTGCCCGCAGATGCAATTGAAGAGTGTCGTCTTGCCCGCCCCGTTGGGCCCGACCAGCCCGACGCTCTCCCCGCTCTCCACCGTGAAGTTCACGTCGCGCACCGCGGCGATGCCTCCGAACCACTTGGTCACGCCGGTGACCGACAGCAGCGAGACGCCATCGGGGGCGCCGGTCGGGTCCGCCACCTCCTGGGGCCGGAGGACCTTACGCCCCCTCAAGACCCGTCCCGCTTTCTGGCGTCACCCCGCCGGTATGGCTCCCGTCGAGCGAAGGAACGCCGAGGGGAAGCTTGGCTCCGTTGTCGCCGCCGCCAATTCCCCGGGGAGCCGGCGGCCCGGATGAGGGGTCATCGGGGAAGAGCAGCCGTTGGAAGCGCATGGTCCACCGACGTTTTTGGAACTCGAGGATCCCTTCCGGGTGGGCGACGTAGGTGAGCGCCCCGGCGGCGAAGAGCACGAAGGTGAGACCGGTCCCCCCGAACCGGGCCGGGAGGTAGGTGAGAAGCTGTTGGATCACCACGAAGCCCATGCCGGCCTGGATCGCACCCTCGATGGTGCTCACCCCGGTGGTGATCACGATCACCACGAAGGCCAGCGACAGCTCGTAGTTGAACTGGGCGGCGTTCACCGACTGTTGCTGGATGACGAGCATGGTCCCGCCGATGCCGGCGACGACCCCCGAGAGGGCAAAGATCTGGATGCGCTGCCAGGTGATGTTGATCCCTATCCCGGCGGCCGCCGTCTCACTCCCACGCTGGGCGGCGAGGTATCGGCCGGTGGTGCCATTGCGCACCAGCATCACCCCGGCCACGCAGATGACGAGCACGATCATGAGGACGACGAAGAGGGAGTGGCCGTTCACATCGAGGATCCCGAGGCCAACCCATTTGGCCTGCACGGTGAGGGCCCGGCCGTTGATCACGCTGACCTGGCTGAAGACCGAATTGTCGAAGAACAAGGCGGCAGCGATGGTCATGAGGGCCAGCCCCAGTCCCTTCAGGCGGAGCGAGGCCAGGGCCAGCACCACCGCCACCGCGGCCGCCAGGACTGCCCCGACCACCGCACCGGCCAAGAAGTTGAGGCCCAGGTGGTTGGCCAGCTGGGCGGCGGTGAACGCCCCCACCCCGGCCAGGGTGGCCTGACTGAGGGAGAGCTGGCCACCCATGCCGGTGATCAGGGTGATGGACAAGAAGATGGTCGAGAAGGCCAGGCCGGAGTTGAAGACGCTCTCCCAGGTCTTCGGCATCCACGACAGCATCGAGATGATGAAGGCACCGAGAAGCAGATACCACAGGACCCGGATCACCCGGCTGAGTTGCGGGGCCCGCACTGCGGCGGTGGTCGGCGGTGGAGGGGGGTCGACCGAAGCCAGAGGATCCTTGTCGTCTTGCAGCCTGCGCATGCCCGGGACAAGCAGCAAGGCGGCCACCAGGACGATGAACGGCAACGAGGGGAGTACCGCGGCCGAGAGGGTGCTGGTGGCCGGCAGGTAGCCCTGGAGCACGGTGTCGGCGATCCCCATGAGGATTCCGACCAGGGCGGCGATGGGCATCGAGCGCAGTGCGGCCCAGGCTGCGGCCGCGAACGCCGCCACCAGCAGGGTGGCGTAATCCTGTGCCTGCAGCTGGCCGTAGATGGGGGCCAGCAGTACGCCGGCCAGTCCGGCGAGGAAGCTCGACACCGCCCAGGCTGTGGCGATCACCCGGCCGGAGTTCACCCCGTCGAGTTGGACCAGCCGCCGGCTTTCGACCGCGCCCCGCATCTGGAGGCCGAGGTTGGTGAACCGCATGAGGGCGACCAGGGCGACCAGGACTACGGCGGTGACCACCACCGAGCTGAGGTAGATCCCGTTGACGGGGGTCCCCGCCACCCGAAAGTACACAGTGTCGGGGTTGAACAGGATGCTCGGTGAGTTGTACTGGTTCTGACTCCCGAAGAGCACCGGCAACAGGGCCGGGATACCGACGAACAGGCTGAGCCCGGTCACCAGCTTGGCGGTGGTGTTGGAGTTCGGGATCTTGCGGAAGAGGAAACGGTCGAAGATCAGCCCGAGGAGCGGCGCCAGCACCACCACCGAGAGGAGGAACGCCAGCCAGATGGGAAACTGGTCGTTCTGGACCAACTTGGTGTAGACGAAGGCCGAGGTGTAGGCCTGGGCGCCGAAGGCGAAGTTGAAGACGCCGGTGGCCTGATAGGTGAGCACCAGGCCGACTGCGACGATGGCGTAGGTACAGCCGTAGGGGATGCCCGGGATGGCAAAGCCGAGGAAGTGCTCCACTCTCCGGTGCGCTTACGCTGCGACGAGAGTGCGTGCCGGCGGGCGCATGCGGCTCGGGTCCCGACCGCTTCTGGTGTGCGGCCGCCCCCTGGCGGGGGTCATGTTCCCGGGGTCCCCGCCGGCGGGGTGACCAGAACTGGATTCTTCAGGTTCACCGTGGGGCTGAAGCAGGCGAAGACCTGGTGGCCAGTGGTCACCACCGGGGCGAACTGGGTACCTTTGACCACCACGGCGGCAGTGCAGGCCGGAAAGGTCTGGGCGGTATGAGCCGATGTCCAGTTCACCACCGACGTGGTACCCCCGGCAGTGAAATTGGTGATCTGGTTGGTCTGGGCGATGACGTTCTGCGGGGTCACGTTGCTGCCGGCCTTCTGGATCCCGGCGGCCAGGAGCGCGGCCGACTGCCATCCCTGCAACGCCTGATCCGAGTAGACGTACTTCGGCTCGTAGCTCTGCATGGCGGAAAGGTAGGCCTGGACGCCCGGGTAGACGCCGGGGAATGTCTTGGCCGCTTGGAAGGGGACGTTCCCGTTCACATTGAGGTAGACGCCCTGCATCAGGCTGCTGTACTGGTCCAGCAGCGACTGGTCATAGCCGTTGAGCCACAGCTGGTGGACCTTCAACCCGTACTGCTGGATGGCCCGGGCCAACGTGATGTTGTCCGAGGACTGCATGCAGGTCAGCACGAAGTCGGACCCGGCCTGCTGCATCTTTTGAACGGCCGGCGTGTAGTTGCCCCCCAGCGATGCGGAGAGATCGGTGTAGCTCACCTTGATGCCGGCCTTGCTCAGGTTGTTGGCATCGGCGTTGCATGCGTTGTACGACGCGGTGATGGCTGATCCGTAGCTGATGACGGCCACCGACGACGAGTGGGTCTGCTCGAGCAGCCAGGCCACCGGGGACGCGCCCACCTGGTAGTCCTGGATCGAGCCGCCGGCGGCGAACAGGTTGCTCGGCCCGTTCCAGTTGCCGCTCACGTTGTACCCGTAGGTGGGCGTGCCCGATTGGGAGTAGAGGCTCGGGTTGAAGAAGAAGGTCGAGATACCCACGGCAAAGACATGATCCTGTTGGAGAAGGGTATGGGTCAACTGGGTGAACTGACTGGGATTCGAGCCGTCGTCCAGGTTGTCGGCCAACATGAGCTTGTGTCCGTTGATGCCCCCGCTGGCGTTCGCCATGTCGAAGTAGGCCTGCATACCGGGCACGAAGCCGTTGAAGTCGGCGGCGATGGCGCCGGTGAGCGAGGAGATGGCGCCTATCACGATGTCCGACTTGGAGCCCGACCCACCTGAAGTTGTGGCGGTGGTGGCGGTGGTGGCGGTGGTCGAGGTGCTCTTGGCAGCACCGGGACTCGAGCTCGAACAGCCGGCCAGGAGGGCAGCGGCCAAAAGCACCGCAGTGACAGTCCCGGCCAACCGTGAAGTTGTTCTCGTCTGGTCTCGCATGCTCCCCCGCTTCCCCCGGCTCTGCGCACACATGGCGCCGACCAGTACCATCTTGCCTCTTCCCGAGGTCCAGCGGGCGGGGAATCCAGACGCCACCACCACGGGCCCTCAAGACGTGGGGAGCACTGTATCTCGCTTCCCGCATCTGCTCTAAGATCCGCGTATCAGACATCCGGCGGCCGAGGATTGGCCAGGTGATCGGTGAGAATATGGGTGGTTGCCGATTGCCCGCGCCGGCCGGTCTTGAGCCGATCCGACCTGACCACTCGGCGGTAGCCGGACCCTGGTGCCCATCGGTCGGGTGAAGTGAGGACGAGAGGAGCCGGCATGGTGGGCAACGGGCGTGAAGCCGTGATCGTCGACGTGGTGCGAACGACATTCGGGAAGCGCAAGGGTGCGCTGGCCCATTGGCACCCGGCTGACCTGCTGGCCTTCGTCCTGTCGAATTTGGTGGAACGGACAGGTGTGGATCCCGAGAGGGTGGACGATGTCATCGGGGGTTGCGTGAGCCAGGTAGGTGAGCAGAGCACCAATGTGGCCCGTAACGGATGGGTGGCGGCCGGGCTTCCACAGACAGTGCCGGCCACCACCGTCGATCGCCAATGCGGCTCTTCCCAACAAGCGGTTCACTTCGCCGCGGCCGGAGTGGTGGCGGGTCACTACGACCTGGCGGTTGCCTGTGGTGTCGAGGTCATGAGCCGGGTGCCCCTGGCCTCGAATGCCCGGGGAGGCACCGGTCCCTTTCCACCGTCATTCAGCGACGCGGTGGGCGGGCGGATCTGGGCCCAGTTCCGGGTGGCACAACTCTTGGCCGACCGATGGGGCATCACCCGCCACGAGATGGATGCCTTCTCGTTGGAGAGTCATCGCCGGGCCGCCGCCGCCACCGACGCAGGTCACGTTGCCCGGGAGGCCATCCCGGTACCGATCAAGGACGAAGACGGCTCACTCACCGGAGCCATGCTGACCGAGGACGAGGGGATTCGTCGGACCGGGACCATGGAGGGGCTGGCCGCCCTGCCTCCGGCCCAGAGCTGGGAGCCCGAGACCGCCATGGACATCACCGCCGGGAACTCCTCCCAGATGACCGATGGGGCGGCCGCCATGCTGGTGGCCGAACGGTCGGTGGCCGAACGTCTGGGCCTGCCCATCCGGGCCCGTCTCGCCCACTTCGCGGTGGCCGCCGAAGACGCCGCCATTGTGCTCTCGGCGCCGGTTCCGGCCACTCGGCGGCTCCTCGAGCGATCGGGGATGCAGATCGGTGACTTCGACGTCGTCGAGTGCAACGAGGCATTCGCCGCCATCGCCCTCATATGGATGAAAGCCTTCACACCCGATCCGGAGCTGTTCAATCCCTGGGGCGGCGCCATCGCCATCGGGCATCCGCTGGGAGCCAGCGGGGTGCGGATCATGGGAACCATGCTCAACCATCTCGAGGCCACCGGGGGCCGATACGGATTTCAGACGATGTGTGAAGGCGGTGGTCAGGCCAACGCCACGGTCATCGAGCGGCTGGCCTGACGATTCGACGCCGGAGCGCCTGTCCTTGTCAGAACCGGGGCTCGTCCAGGGCCTCATAGTCATAAAACGCACGACCGTCCGGGAGCGGCATGACCCGCCAATGGACCTACGGAAAAGGGGGTGACTCGGGCTCTGTGCTCACCTCGATGCGGAGAAGGTCACTCTTGGACTAGCGCTGACCAGGCTCAACATCTCAGCGGTGGAGAGAGAGTTCGAGTTCGATGATGACGGCCGGTGCGAGGACGCTCAATCTCCTGAGCCCAGGTAGCGATCGAACCAGGCGAGGGTGCGGTCCCAGGCATCAGCGGCTGCGGCTTCATTGAAGGCAGCGGGCCGGTCGTTGCAGTTGAAGCCGTGGTTGGCATCGGGGTAACGGATGATCTCGGTGGGCACGGACGAAAGAGCCACGGCTTGGCGAAGTTCCTCGACATCGCTGATGGGAATACCCTGGTCGAGATCGCCGTAGAGGCCGAGCCAGGGTGTCTGAAGTCTCAGGGCTAATTCGGTGAGAGAAGGAAGGCCGAGACGTCCTTTGGAAACACCACCCCCGTAAAAGGTCACGGCAGCACCAAGCGGCCGCAAAGTCGCGGCATAGAAGGTCACGCTGCCACCCATGCAGAATCCCACGATTCCGGTTCCTGTAGAGGGGATCCCGGAAGCTTCGAGGTAGTCGAGCACGGCGGTCAGGTCGGCGGTAATGCCCTCACCCCTGAGTTGGCCCATGATGGGCATCACCGAATCAATATCGTCATAGGCAAAGACGGGCGCGCCCTGACGGTGGAAGAAGGCGGGCGCCACGGCGTGCCAGCCGGCATCGGCCAGTCGACGGACGACGTCCTCAATGTGCGAGGTGACACCGAAGGCCTCTTGTACGACCACGACGCCGCCCTTGGAATCTCCGGCCGGTGACGCCTCGAATGCGGGCATCGGCCCGTCAGGGGTGGCAATCGTGATGTGTGTGCCTGTGTTCATCGTGATGCTCCTTTTGCTATGAGTGACGCCTCGTCACTTGCCGCGTCCTGGTGGTGATCAGCGTCGGCAACTTCTGCACGAATCTTTCCCCCTTCCGTTGGTGTTTCGGAATAGACATAGCGTCCCCCCCGCGTCCACGATGCCGCTGCTGCCAGCAGGCTCGCCACGATGGCGAAGTCGAGCGCGGCGTGAAGGCCAGCTCGGAAGGGTGCGGCGATCAGTCCAGGGAAGAAGCTCCGACCGGTCAGAGTCGCCTGCTGGGTTGCAGTGAGGTGAGACAGCACGTTGGTCCCAACCAGGTGCTGGACCGGGTTGTAACCCAAGAACGCGGCGAAGAGGGTGGAGACCGGCGGCAGGTGCGAGGCGCGAGTTGCCGCGCTTGACGACACGCCGTGAGTGAGGAGACCGTGGTACAGACTCTCGGGCAGGGAAGCTGAGAGTCCGACTATGAGCAGGGAGAAGAAGATTCCGATAGAGAGGACCTGAGCCGAATTTTGGAATGTGGTGTTCATCCCTGACCCGGCGCCGCGGTGCTCGGGGGGAAGGCTGCTCATGACCCCGGCTCGGTTCGGTGACCCGAACATGGACATGGTGAGCCCAGTCACAAAGAGAACCATCGCGAACAGCCAGTAGGAGAAGTCGATCGGCAACAGCTCCAGCAGCCCAAAGCAGATCGCGGCGCCGATCATGCCACCAGTGGCGAACGGTCGAGCACCGTAGCGGTCCGACAGGATGCCCGAGAGGGGACCGGCGATCAGGAACCCTGCGGTGAGTGGGAGCATGGCAAGTCCGGCCCACAAAGGCGTCCGTGAGAAGTCGTAGCCGTGGAGGGGCAACCAGATCCCCTGCAGCCAGATGATGAGCATGAACATGAGCCCGCCACGACTCAACGCGGCGAGGAAGCTGGCGAACACCCCGGCAGTGAAGGCACGGATCTTGAACAACTGCAACCGGAACATTGGCTGTGCGACATTGGTTTCGATAATGCCGAAGGCGACGAGCAGGACGATGCCGAGGGCGAGACACGTCAGGACGAACGGGTTTGTCCAGCCCATTGTGTCTTTCCCGTAGGGCTCGATCCCATAGGTGATACCGACCATGACCAAGACGAGCCCGAGAGCAAAGGTGACGTTGCCGAGCCAATCGATGCGGGCCGGTTGCCGTTCACTCAGCTCCTGCAGCTTGAGATAGCCCCAGACCGTGGCGAACAGGCCAATGGGCACCGACACCAAAAAGATGAGCCGCCAGTTGATCGGAGCGAGGACGCCACCCAGAACCAACCCGATGAACATCCCGCTCATCGCCGCTGCCTGGTTGATGCCCATGGCCATGCCCCGCTGTCCCGGAGGGAAGGCGTCGGTCAGGATGGCGGTTGAGTTCGCCATCAGCATCGCCGCGCCCACTCCTTGGAAGACCCGCAGGACGATCAACCAGATCCCCGCCTCGTGACCGGACATCCACGTCACGCTGAGGAGGAGCGAGAAGAAGGTGAAGAGGGCGAAGCCAAGGTTGTACATGCGGACTCGGCCGTAGATGTCGCCCATCCGACCCAAGGTGGTCACCAGGACACTGGTGACCACCAGGAACCCCAGAATCATCCACAACAGATAGAAGCTGTTCCCGGCTTCAAGAGGGTCGATGCCGATTCCCCGGAAGATGTCGGGCAAGGCGATCAACGTGATGGAGCCGTCGATGGTCGCCATCAACATGCCGAGTGTCGAGAT
Source organism: Acidimicrobiaceae bacterium (assembly GCA_003133325.1). Classification (GTDB taxonomy): domain Bacteria; phylum Actinomycetota; class Acidimicrobiia; order Acidimicrobiales; family RAAP-2; genus DASZIT01. Next base: position 13,472 of record PKXA01000111.1, read on the forward strand.
GAACAGGGCTACCCATTTGTAGTTGTCGGGGATCGGCGTGTCCGTGCCCGACCGGCCGACGCGTGACCGGCGCTGCGCGGTGGAGGCGCGCGCAATGAGGCTCATGTCAGCGAGCCTCGCTACCCATTGGTGGTTTCCTGTTCTTTGAGCCGTTCAGCCAGCCGGACCAGTGCCGCCAGGGAGTCAGTGAGCCGGCGCTGATCACCGGTTGACAACCGGTTCATGGCGGTGCCGAGCATGGCCAGCCGACGATCGAGGAAGGCTCCCACTTTGCGTTGCATTCCTGCTGTGAGTTCGAGCCGAGCAACACGTCGATCAATAGGATCGACGCGGCGAAGGAGCAGACGCTCGTCGGTGAGTTGCCGGACGAGCGTGCTCACCGTATTGGGCGCGAGCTGGAGCTCCTCAGCGGCTTGGGCCACGGACACCCCTGGTCGGCGCCGCACAAGGCTGACCAAGTCGATCTGAGAGCCGGTCAGCGTGGAGAGCTCTACGGGTCGACGGGCCAGGAGGCGTCCACTCCTACGGATGGAAGCCATCACAGTCAGGAGTTGATCAGCCTGTTTCAGAAGCTCATCGGCGTCGGGCTGGTCGACCTTGCGACCGTCATGAGGAGCAGTCGCGGTGAGACTCGCCGAAGGCATGGGGACAGCATACCTCTGCTACAGAGGTATTCCCGCGGGAGTCAAGCTGACGCGGGTCCGACCAGCACCCAGACTCGGGTGCTGGCCCCACCCGACAGAGTTCGTTCACGTCGGTTTCGGTGCCCCGTCCGGCGGGACCGATGGCCTTGCCCGGCGACGCCGCAGCCTTGCGGTTCTATGAAGACCCCAAGTCTGGGGTGCGTGGTCCACGACCCTCACTGCCAAACCCTCTCCATCACGGTCGCGGTAACCCATCCCGCCTATGTGCTGCTCTCGACCGGACCCCGATGAATGCGCCACCCGCCCGGCGCTCGGGGCACCCCCGGACCGCCGGACCCGTTCAGCTGGCGGCCACCGTCTCCGTCTTCGTCCCGTGGTCCTGAGCCAGCTGTGCTGCCGTATAGGGAAGGGGAACCCACTTCTTCTGTGAGTACAGCTTGGTCATATTGTCGTACCAGGGCGAGGTCGGGTCAGTCGCCTGCGAGTACGTGAGGATGCCCTGCGCCACCGGACCACCCGGGGTCAACTCGGTGGTCATCACCAACGAGGAGCCCTCGAAGACCTCGCCGTAGGGTGCCGCATCGAGCGGTCCACCCTGACCGTCGGCCGCGTAGATGGCATTGAAGCATCCGGTGTCGCACCCTGGGATGGGAATCTTCGTCCCATTGCGCGTGGCGTGCTGCACATCGCCGTACGTGGCGTCGAGCGCAACGTGGTTGGCCTGCAGGTTCAGCACCGCATCGGCCAGCGCCTTGAGTATGGCCGGATTGGCCGCGTTGAGCTGTGACGGCGTGGTCAGCGGTTGGGCCGGGTCGAAGGCGTCAGACCAGAAGTTCCCCTTTGGGGCGTAGGCCGCCCACTCCGAGAACAGCCAGCCCCCGCCCGCGTCCAGATTGCCCGTCTTGTCATAGGCGGCCAGGGCATCGCACGCCGTGGCCAGGTCGACCGATGTGCCGTTGGACGCCGTCGCCGACGGGTTGGCCCGGCACGCACCCACCAGTGAGCCGAGCACCAGCTGGGCCTGCAGGGACTGGTCGCTCTCCCACATCGACTGAAGCGACCCCAGCGTGAACTTCGGGGGCCCGAACCCGTCGGTGCCGGCCACCCGCTGGGCGATCATCTGGTTCCCGAGCCGGGTCCGCAGCCCCTGCTCGACGTTGACATCACCGATAATCGGTGAGTAAGCGGGGAATGGCGCACTGGGATTGGCCAACCAGTAGGAGTCGTTCGAGTTCTCGACGTAGTCGGTCCTGATGGTGTGGGGCAGGTTGGAGGCGTTGAAGATACCGGGCACCGGGGTGCCCGGGTCGTTCTCCCATGCGCACGACGTGCGGGATCCATCCAGTGTCACTACTCCGCTGGTCTTGTAGACGAGTTGGGGCAGTCCTGGCGGCGTGCATGCGGTGATCAGCGACTGTGGGACGTTGGGCGTGTTGCCGACGTCCCCGTAGTAGGCATGCCCGGTGTCATCCGAGGCGATGGTGTTGAAGGTCGGAATGGCCAGGTATTGGGACTCGACCGACAGCAGGTTCTGGACCGAGGTCGCCTGGCCCATCCGCAGGTACTGGTTGGCTGCCCGGTAGCTGTCATCGCCCATGGAGTCGGCCACCGCATATGCGGTGGCGTTCGTCCACTGGTACCCCGCCTCGTCCACGTCGGCGACGGTGCCCCAGCGGGTCGTGTAGTAGGTGTGCTTGGAGGTGCCGTGCCCGGTGTCCACCGAAACGGTGACCCGGCCCATCTTCTGGGCCTTGCCGTCCACGTAGTAGCTGGTCGGGTCCCCGGGGACCAGTTGGAGCTGGTAGAAGGTGAAGCGGAAGCTCGTCGAGACGGTGTGCGTCCAGGCCAGGTGCTGATTGAACCCGATGCCGATCAGCGGGAATCCTTCGAGCGTGCCTCCCTCGACGTCGTACTGTCCCGGCACGGTGAGCTGAGCCATCCAAAAGCGCTCGGTGCCCCGCCATGGGAAGTGCGGATTGGCCAGTAGCATGCCATCACCGGCCGCCGTGTCCTGGGAGCCGACCCCGATCCCGTTCGAGCCGAGGGTGTCGTTCCCATTCGACCCGAAGTCCGCGACCAGCGCCGCGGCATTCGGCGTGCCGGCAGGTGCCGACGCGGTGGTGGCCGGTGTGGTGGCCGGTGTGGTGGTGGCGGGGGACGCCGTGGGCGGTGTGGCCTTGGCCTCCATGGTGATGAACTGCGCACTGGAGGCTTCGATGACCACCTGGTAGCCCCGCAGAAACATGTCAGAGAGTGTGATCGGTCGGACCCACGCCTTGCCGGCACACGTCGGGTCCTTCAGCTTCCCCGACTTCAGGTAGGCGTTGTATCCCGAAACGAAGCCGTTGTAGACGGACAGGACCTGGGGGAGCGGTCCGAGCGGCGGCGCCTGATGGAGCTCCTTCGCCAGCATGCCGCTGGCTTTTACGGACTGCCAGTAGAAATCCGACGTGAGGTTGGTGTCAGACGCGCCCGCCGAGTAGTTGAGGCTCAGGCTGTTCGGGCCGAAGTACTTCGACCGGTCGGCGTTGACGGTGACGAAGTCCTGGGCCAACGTGCAGAAGTTGTCTTCCGAGAAGGCCAGTGCCTCGCCATACCCGAGTGCCGTGAAGTTGTTGGCCGTGATGTGGGGAATACCCGCACTGTCACGGGTGATGGTCACCTTGTTCGCGGAGGTGGTGCTCGCCGGAGTCGGCGAGCTCGACGACGCCGAGCATCCGGCCATCACCACCGCTACAACTGTCATGGCCAGAAGCCCCCGCCCGAACCGTGTCGTTGTCATGGAGCGAGGGTACCCCTCCGACCACCAAGGATGACGAGTGGACTCCTGAGTGGCCGAGCATTGACTCCCGTGATGCCGGGGGCGTGGCAACGGTGCGGAATGCCCCACCCGCCAGGCGATGGACGTGTAATCGGTTGCTCGCCATAGACAGCGCCGGCCATCTGATGTCTGCCGAGGCATGTCATCGGGCCGGCGTTGGGGGCAAGGCGTAAACTGGACGTGTGTATTCGACTCAGAGCACTCGTCATGTTGATGCCCCGCGTTCGGCTGTCTATCGGGCGCTCCTCGATGCCGGTGCGATCGCGAAGTGGAGGGTGCCGACCGGCATGACCAGCCAGGTGCATGAGTTCGACGGCCGCGAAGGTGGCTCGTTCCGTATCTCGCTCACGTACGATGCGCCGACCGGGACCGGCAAGTCGGCTGCTCATACCGACACGTACCATGGCCACTTCGTGAACCTTGTGCCGAACGAGCAAGTGGTCGAAGTGCTTGAGTTCGAGACAACAGATCCCGAACTACGCGGCGAGATGACGATAACTACAACGCTTGCTGATGCAGACGGCGGCACCGATGTCCTCGTCGTGCACGAAGGTATACCCAATAGCGTGCGCACCATCGACAACGAGACCGGCACGCGGATGGCACTTGCGAATCTCGCCGCGCTCGTGGAGGCGAATCAGTTTTGACATCCTCCCCACGGATAAATCCGGGGGATTCCTGATTGCCAGCGGTGGTCATGCCAACACCAGCTCTCGGGTGGTTGACGCCTCATCGGGTCGCTGTGCCTGATCCACCCCGATGGGTGAGGCGTGCGATGTCCCTCCACGTCCTGTGACTGCCTGTCCAGCAGCAAGGATATTGATAGCTGCGTTCACGTCGGCGTTGGCGGTGAACCCGCAGGCTCGGCATCGGAAGATCGCTTGGCTCTCGCGATTATCCTTAGCCGTGTACCCGCAAACCGAGCAACGCTGTGACGTGTACGCAGGATTGACGGCCACCAGCTCCACAAGATCGGTGGCGTGGGTGGCCTTGTCCGTGAGACGCTGACGGAACAGCGCCCAGGATTGAGCATGGATCGAACGGTTGAGACCGGCTTTCTGGCGGACGTTCCGGCCAGGGTTGGCAACCGTGCCATTGGCGGATCGAACCATGTTCTTGACCCGGAGGTCCTCGATGACGACGAGGTCGAAGTCCCGTACCAGTTGGGTCGTGGTCGTCTCGATCCAGTTCCTCCGGCGGTCCGCCTCTTTGGCTGCCAGCCTGGCCATGCACCGCCTGGTGTATGCCCTTCGGTTGGAGCCCTTCTGCTGTCGGGAGAGCTGACGCTGCAACCGGTACTTCCGTTGGGCCTCACCGGCAGAGAGCAGGGTCGGAATCCAAAGGTGGACCCCATCGGAGGTGGTGATGGAGGCAGCCACCCCCATGTCCAGGCCGACCTCAGCCCCACTGGCCTTCCGTTGGAACGCCGGAGACGGGGTGGTGAAGCTGACGTGCCACCGGCCGGACCTGTCCAGAGTGACTCGGGCGGAGGTGGCTGCCGTTATCTCGGCCCACTGTCGAGAGATGCGGAACCGAACCCATCCAGCCTTGGGGACCTGCACTTCGCCCCACCGACCGTTGATCTGCCGTACTTGGAGGTCTCGGACGTAGAAGCCCTCGTGGATTCCGGCCCTTCGCCAGGTGGGGTGGGCAAAGTGGTGGGGACTCTTCCACCAGTTCTGGAAGGCCCGGTCGAGGTCCCGGAGGGCGGCCTGTTGGACAGACGAAGATCCCTTGCCGAGCCAGGTCTCCCGGCGTGCCTCGGCTAACTCCTTTTGTTGGGACACGGTGGTGATTCGAGCCGCCCGGTGACGGCACCAGAGGTTTCTCTGTTCCAGACCGAGGTTGTACACGAATCGGGAATCTGAGCAATGCTTCGCCAACCAGGTGGCGGACTCGGGGTCCGGGCAAAGGCGCTGGCGGATGCTCATGACTGGCGGACTTGCATATTCGACTGGTGCGTATTGGTCAGGTCGACCTGGATGTTTGTCGTGCTCGGATCCCCGCATAGGCACCCCAGTCGGTGCCAAGTTCGGAAGCGTGTCTTGCTGTCGTCTGGGGGCTGAAACCCATGGCCTTCGCCACCACGGGCCCAGGAACCTCTCGGACCAGCTGTCGGAGGGCGGCTTGACGATCGTTCCGGGTGACGCCGATGGCCGTCATGCGGCTACTCATGTGGGACCCACTGATGTGGTGGCCGGGAAAGTGACTCGGAAACAGCCATGGCGAACTCTCGTTGGCGGCGGTGAGCATGTGCGGACGGTGAGCGACGAGAGCTGCGACCAGTTTTCCGATCGCCTCGGGCAAGACGACCGGGTCATCGCCGAGGCGTAGCCGGATCTCGCTCTCGTATTCGTCGATGTCGTCGATGCGCAGAGCGCACACTCTGGTGATGGGCTGGGCGAGGAGCGTTATGAGGCACCCCGCCACCCGGTCGCTGAGGACGATCTTGTCGTCGACGAGGAGGCGGGCGAGGAGCTCCAACCGGTGGCTCTCCGGCGCGGCGGCGGTGCTGGGCCGCTGGCTGACGGGGACCACAAGTCGAGGGCAGCGTTGGTGACGCATGGCCCACCGGAGGAAGTCGATGCCGCTGACAGCGTTGGTGGTCGTAGCGAACCAGGCATCCAGGTCGCCTTGCGTGCACTTGGCAAGGGTGACGTCACGTTCCCTCAACCACAACAGCAGACGGAGGCCACTGTTGGTGCGACTTCGGGCCGCGTAGGTCATCGAGGCCGTGAGTGGCCCTGTTGCGGCACGAGCCGCCAGCTCTCGGTGATGGCGCCATCGCAGATAGACACGAATCGTCTGACAGTCGGCTGGATCATCGATGGTGGCGAGCCGGTGGGTCTCCCATCGCTCGAAGGCCATGAGGCATACGTCCCCATCAGGGAGGCAACCGTGGGTCATGAGAAGTTCTCGCAGGTACTCTCGTCCGTTGCCGGGGTCGAAGATGTCGACACCGGCGTGGGTGAGCGCCACCTCTCCGGTGGCAAGGGCGGCGAGCCGTTCACGCACGGGAGCCTCGTTGAGCCAGTTCAGACCTCGTCGTGGCTCGGGCATCGAAACCAAGGCGTCGAAGAGTGAAGCCAAACCCGGTGCGACCTGCCCTGCTCCGTCATCGAGGAAGCCGGCCAGCCGCTTCTTCAGCGAACAGCGCTGGCACGTGTGAGCATAGAAGGCCTCGTCTTCGATCCCACAGGTCGTGCATCGAAATGACGTCGGGATCCCCGCGCAGTCCACGCAGATCGGCTGTCCACTGGCGTCGAATCCCGGGAGCGCCCTGGTGGTTCCACATCCGGGGCAGCGGCCATGGCGGAGCACTCCATGGCGCACGCAGCTCGCACAGACGAACCCCTCGGGCCAGTTCTGTCCGATGATCATGGCCCGCCGACAACGGCAGCAGGCTTTGGCCGGACGCCGGTAGCTCACTGGGTTCCGGGGCCGACCCGTGCCCGCTTCGGACGGCCGATCGTCGCCAGGTCGGCTGCAGTCCTTGCCGGTCGATCCTCGTCGCCGTTCGTGGTGATGGTGCCGATCTCGATGAGCTCGTCGGGTGTGCACGAGAAGATGTCGCACAGTGCGGCCAGCGTGCGAAGGGAGAGGCGCTCGGGCACCTTGGCGACCAGCCGGTAGACCTGGGCCGCCGATAGCGTCACGCCACGCTGGGCGAGGAGCGGGCCGAGGTCGCTCGTCTTCCAGAGGCCGTGGGTGGCCATGACCTGGCGCAGCTTCCAGGTGTAACCAACCGATCGGCTCATCCGTTTCCCCCTTTGTCACGGGTGTTCTCGATGCTCTTGTCGAGCGAAGCCCGAAGCATGCGGGTGCGGTAGTCCGAGGAGACCGACGTGTAAATTGCCGTTGTCGACGAGTGGCTGTGGCCGACTTGTTGTTGGACGAAGAGAGCGTCATACCCGTCTTCGATGGCGTGGGTGACGTGCGAGTGCCTCAAGCAGTGTGGGCTCAGCCCGGCGGGAAGTCCGGCTGTCCTCGCCGCGGTGGCGAACGCTGCGTTCAACCGGTCCTTGCTCACCCGGGGTCCGCGTTCGGATGGCCACAGGCCGCCCTCGCCGGGGAGGCGAATCTGTGGCCACACATCGTCTACCCACTCGCTGAGGACATCGACCGACCATTCCGAGGTTGTCAGGACGCCGCGGTGCCGGGGCGATGACCCGTTGGTCGCCTTGCCGAAGCGCACCTGACAGACGCCGAAGGCACCGAACTCGGGGGCATGTGGATTGGGCCCGAAGTCCGACACTTCCAACATCACCACCTCTTGGCGGCGCAGCCCCCAGCCGTAGGTGACCTTCAGCATGGTGGCGTCACGGAACGCCGGCATCCAACCCTTGCGACTGTTGGCCCGGACGGCATCCACCCGGTCGTCGGCCGCGTCAAACAGCGCCTGGCACTCCACCCGGGAAAGCGGGCGGCGAGCCGGATGACCTTCGTACTCGGTGGCGTGGACGGCGAGGTTCTCGTCGGTACAGATCTGGATCGGATGAGAGCCGAACCGCTCGAGACATGCCCGGTCCCAGCCGTAGGCGGGATCGCACACGTAGGCGAGAAACAAGCGAACGGACACTTCATAGGAACGCACCGTCGAGTGCGCCCTCTTCGCCGCCCGCAAGGACGCCGCCCAGTTTTCGAACTCGGTCGGCGTCCAATCCCAGGGGAACGACCCGGCGTGCTCCTGGAAACGTCGGACGATGCGGGCACCATTGTTGATGGTGCCGAAGGCCAGATTCCGGCTCAGTTGCTGAGTCCGCCAGCCGTCGAGCAGCGCCTCGAACATCTCGACCTCCGGGCGCCAGGACTGCTCATCATCGACTGCACGCAGGTGGGCCAGCGACGTCATCTCAGCCCGGAATTCCAATGGATCACCCGTCTCTCATAGAAAGACTGATCCAATCATCTGTTGCGATCAGAGTGGCGGACCCCCTGGTCAACATCGTATTCATCGGGGCGGCGGATCCGAGAGTACGCATGCCTCAATCATCAATGCCCAGCTGAGGGGCCATTCTTCGGGTGAATCGAATATGCATCAAATGCAATATGCAAGATTTGGTTTCATCGTACGGATCTGGTGTGACAGCGTCGGGGCTGACCCCGAACTCGCTCGACCCCACGGATGAATCCGGGGGCTTGCGCTCGCAGCTCGGTCAGTCGTAACGGCCGCCCGTTGCCGCTCGTGGCGCTACCGCCCCACCCAGACCGGAGGTCGTTTCTCCATGAAGGCCCGGGGCCCTTCCTTGGCATCCTCGCTCCCGAAGACCTCCGCGGCCAACTCCGACTCGATCCGGTACGCATCTTTCATGTCGGTCGCCAGTCCCCTGAGGACTGACTCCTTGGTCTTTCGAATGGCCAACGGGCCATTGGCGGTGATCCGTCGGGCATAGTCGTCGGCTCGCCCCATCAGCTGTTCGGCCGTGGTGACCTCGTTCAGCAGGCCCATCTCGAATGCCTTGTCGGCCCCGATCCGGTCGGCGCACAGCAAGAACTCCATCGCCGCCGGATAGGGGATCTGGCGCGGGAGGCGAACCGTGGTCCCCCCCCCGGCGAACAACCCTCGCTTGGGCTCGAGCACACCGAAGGTGGCGGAATCCACCGCGATCCGGATGTCACAACCGCCTAGCATCTCCATGCCGCCGGCCACGCATGTCCCGTTGACGGCGGCGATGATCGGTTTGTAGAGCTTGACGCCTCGCAGCACCGCTCGCATGCCATCGTCGAGGCGGTAGCCGTCGATGGTACTGACCTCGCCGGAAGCGATCTTCTTTTGGTGCTCGGTTATCTGGGGGATGTAGGTCTTCAGATCGGCGCCGACCAGAAACGAGTCTTTGACACCGGTGATCACCGCCACCCATGCATTCTCGTCCTCACCGAAACGATCCCACGCACTGCGGAGCTGGAAGAAATGCTCCATGTCCATGGCGTTCTTCGCTTCGGGGCGGTTGATGGTGATGAGGGCGACGTGATGGTCGTCGACCTGGTAGTGGATGGGCACCGTCAGTCGTCGGCGGAATTCTTGGTGGCGAAGTTCTTCAGGTCGGTGGCGGTGGTCCCCTTGGGCCGAGCCTTGCCCGTCCGGGCCATCAAGCTGACATCGACGTCGCCGGCCTCCGCCCGCAACGCCCCGACCGTGCACTGCTCCCGGGGACGAAGCGCAAACGGGTCGAACTTGAAATGGCGCATGGCGTTGAGGTGGGTGATCTTGTTGACCTCGTCATCGGGCACGTCGGCCAGGTATTTCATGGCCATCTCCGGAGCGTGCGGCCAGGTGGAGTCGGAGTGCGGGTAGTCGCACTCCCAGGTGATGTTGTCCATGTTCAGGTAGTGGCGGTTGGCCACCCCGAAGGCATCATCGATGAAACAGGTGATGACTCGTTCCTTGAACAGCTGGCTGGGGAGCAGGTCCCCGAAGTCCTGACCGGTCCAGGCGTGGTGGTGCTCGTAGACGTAGTCGACCCGTTCCAACAGGTAGGGGATCCAACCGATCCCTCCTTCGGACAGGGCAATCCGGAGGTCGGGGAATTTCCGCAGCACCGGCGACCACAGCAGGTCGGCGGCCGCCTGCACGATGTTCATGGGTTGGAGGGAGATGAGCACGTCGATCGGGGCCTCGACCGAGGTGATGACCAGCTGGGACGAGGACCCGATATGCATGCAGACGACGGTGCCCTCGTCGGAGCAGGCCTGCCAGAACGGGTCCCAGCTGCTGGAATGCAGGCTGGGCCAGCCCAGCTTCTCCGGGTTCTCCGAGAAGGTCACCGCGTGGCACCCCTTTTGGGCCACCCGCCGGACTTCGGCGGCGGCCAACTCGGCATCCCAGATGGCGGGCAGGGACAACGGGATGAACCGTCCCGGTGCCGCGCCGCACCATCCTTCGATGTGCCAGTCGTTGTAGGCCTGGATCATGGCCAGGGCCACGTCCTTGTCCTCGGTGCGGGCGAACAGCTGCCCACAGAATTGCGGGAAGGAGGGAAAGTTCATCGACCCGAGCACCCCGTTGGCGTTCATGTCCCGGATCCGCTCGTGGACGTCGAAGCACCCGGGTCGCATGTCGTCGAGGGAGGTGGGCTCGATGCCGTACTCCTCGGGCGGGCGGCCGACCACCGCGTTGAGCCCGATGTTGGGCATCTCGTTCCCGTCGTACGACCAGACGTCGGTGCCGTCCGGCTTCCGAATGAGCCGGGGCGCCAGATCCTGGTACTTGGCCGGGAGCCGACCGTCGAACATGTCGGGTGGCTCGACGATATGGTCGTCCACGCTCACCAGAATCAGATCCTCGGCACGCATCTGCACCATCCCCTTGTGATCCGCGGCCAGACCAGTGAAGCCTGACGCCGACGTGATGCAGACTAGCCAGAGGCAGGCCAGGTTGCGATTCAGAGGCTGGCCGAAGTGCCACCCTGTCCGTCAGGGGAGACACGCACGGTGCGCCCGATCAGCTCTTCGGACTCGGCAGTTCCCAATCCGGCCGGATCGGTCATTCGGGCATAGCACCGGGCAACAGCGGTACCCGGGTCGGGGTCGGTGGCCTGGCCTGGCGACGCCACGTCGCAGACCAACGCCGCCCATTCCGGTGCACCGTCACGTCCGTGGATCACCGAGTAGGTGGCCACCCGGGCAGGCCCGTCGATCGAGTCCACAATCGGCAGCTGTTCCATGGCTCCCTGTGCCACCACCGCGTCGTCGGGCGGGACGAGAGGTCCCGGCGTGGTCGAATAGGCGGCGAAGACGTGCTTGTTCATGTGCATCCCGACGCCGCTGACCATTCCCATCGCTCCGGGGTCGGCTCGAAGGGTCTCGACCATGGTGGCCAACGAATGGGTGAGGTAGTTGCTGCCGGGGCCCCCGTGGTAGGCCAGCCCGCCGGTGACGGTGATCGGGCGATCGGGCACTACGCCCGGATCGGCACTTCGGGCCGAGTTCGAATCGATGCCGAGAGCGTCGAGTGCGAACTCGACCGAGCTGGCGAAGCACGAATACAGGTCGAAGTAGGCGACATCGTCCACTGCGCACCGGGCCCCGGCCAGGGCCGCCGCGCTCGCCGCCTCCATGGCCCCCGAGCGCCACAGGTCCGCACGCTGGGCCACCGCCGGCGGGTCCTCGGCATATCCCCATCCCCGGAGGTACACCCGTCGTTCCGCCGGGACCCCGAGCGAGTCGGCGGTTGCATCGCTGGCCACCAGCACCGCCGCCGCCATGTCCACATCCATGATGGCGGTCATCAATTTGGAGTACGGATAGCCGACCATCCGGTTCTGCTCGGTCGGACCGATGATCTCCTCCGCGCCACGAACGGTGGGGAACCAGGCGTGGGGGTTGGCTGCTGCCACCGCCGTCATCGGCGAGAGGAGTTCACCGAGTGACTGCCGATACTCCTCCAGACCGGCACCGAGATGGGCCCGGTGGGCATTCTCGAAGAGAGCGAAGGTGAGCCAGGCCTCGAAGATGTTGTGGGCCACCTCGCCCGGATGGAAGGGAACATCGAAGGGGAAGGGGCGCCGCTCGCCGGGGGGGAAGCTCCATTCCGGCTTTCGCCCTTCCTTGGCCAGCCGTCGCTTGGTGGCCAAGGCCTCGCCGCCCACCACCAGGGCCAGGTCCAGATCACCACGAAGGATGTCCCGGGCGGCATTGGACACGATGGTCTGGGGGACGTTGCCCCCGATCCCCGAGTAGTTGGCCACCTTGGGATCGGCACCCAGCCGCTCGGCCAGACGGATGCCCGGATCGTCGTACTGCCAGGCCTGGCAGTAGACGACATCGACCCGTTCGACCCGTTCGACGGTGCCGGGGTGGCCGGTGTCGGCATCGGCCAGCCTGGCCACCTCCTCCCACATGTCCAATGGCTCGGGAGCACCGTGGGGGCCGCAGTCCTCCGGGCGCCAGGTCCGGCGCCCCACCCCGATCAGACAGGGTGCACGCCGGTCACGATTGGTGGGGGACATGTCGACCGGTCAGGGCCGTCGGGTTTGACCGGGCAGTTTGATGGCCCGATCGGCGATGATGTTCTTCTGTACCTCGGTGGATCCTCCCCCGATGGTCGAGTAGCGCTGGAACGAGTAGAGCCGGGTCCATTTGCCCCGGTCCACCGCGTCGGGGCCGCCCCGGGCCAGGAGTCCGGCCGGGCCCAGGAGATCCACCGCCAACTCGGCCAGGGTCTGGGCCAGCATCGACCACTGGAGCTTCGAGAACGGGACTTCGGGCCAGTTCTTCTCACCCCTCATGACCTTGCTCAGCGCCCGATAGACGAGGAGGCGGGTCAACTCGATCTCCGTCCAGGCCCGGGCCAGTCGATCGGCGATGCCGGGGTCGGCCAGCGCGTCCGGATTGACGGATCGCGCCATCTCCACCATGGCTCGCAGATCGGCGGCCAGGCTGGTGATCTGGCCGGCGATGCCCACCCGCTCGAAGCCGAGGGTGCTCATGGCCACCATCCAACCCTCACCCTCTCCTCCCAACCGGCAGTCGACGGGGACATGGACGTCGCGGAAGTAGACCTCGTTGAACATCTCCTCACCGGACATGTCCCGGATCGGCCGGCGTTCCACGCCGGGGGACTCGAGGTCGACGATGAACGCGGTGATCCCCTCGTGTTTGGCCCCGCGTCCGATGGCAGTCGGATCGGTGCGGAACAGGAACAGCCCCCACTTGGCCAGGTGGGCCGTCGAGATCCAGATCTTCTGTCCGTTCACCACGTAATGGTCACCGTCGAGGATGGCCAAGGTGCGCAGGTTGGCCAGGTCGTTGCCGGCATCGGGTTCGGAGAACCCCTGGCACCAGTGATCATCGGCATTGATGATGGATGGGAGCCAGCGATTCTTCTGCTCCTCGGTTCCCCATTGGATGAGCATGGGGCCGATCTGCCAGATGCCGTTGGTGTTGAACATCCCCGGCGTCCGGTACTCGGCCATCAGCTCTGAGTAGATGAGGCGCTGGACGGCCGTCGTCTCCCTGCCGCCCCACTCGGTGGACCAGTGGACCGCGGCCCAGCCTCCCTCGTTCATGAGGCGCTGCCATGCCTTTCGCCGCTCCTGGGAGGGCACGCCCGCCGCCCGCTGGTCTTCATCCTCGGTGTCGGCCAGAAACTGTTGCAGATGCTCGTCGAGCCAGTTTCGCAACTCGTCGCGGAACGCTTCGTCCTCTGCATCCAGGGAGAAATCCACGGGGCGAAGCCTAGCCAACTACCTCGGGGGTCACGAGGTGGGACGGGGTGGGATCGGGTTCGGGGGAGTCGAGGTATGAAGGCGTCGGGAGTGGAAGCGGGGGGTGAGCAGGTCGGCCCGGGCGCTGCCCTCCCCTTTCAGGACGGCGAGCATCGAAGATTGTGACAGCGAGATCCCCCCGATGAAGAGCACGACAAGGGAGAGGGCCTCGAGGGGCCCGCGGGCACCGGCCGTCTGCAGGTCGTCACCGAACAGGGCAATGCCGATGGTGATGCTGACCAGTGGGTCGACCAGCACCAGCGCGGCCTGGGAGGCGCCGATGGGCCCGGCGTGGAATGCATTCTGGGTGAGAAAGACCGACAACAATCCGAAGATCGCCAGACCGTAGGTCTCCCAGTGCGCAAAGATACCCAACCAGTTCTGGGCGACGTAGTGGGAGACGACCTTGGTCAACGCCGCGGTGAAGGCGAAGCCGATGGCCGCCGACGTGCCGAACATCGATGCCCGCCACCATCTCGGTCCGCGAAGGGCCAACATCACGGTGATCACCATTCCGGCCACGCAGGACCCACCCACCACCGCCCATCCGAGATTTCCGGGGAGTCGGTCCCCCCCGATGGGAGCGGCGAACACCAGAAACCCGGCCAGCCCGGCCGACACCAAGGCGACTCCCACCCACTCGCGGGGTCCCGCCCGGTAGCCGAACCAGGTGGAGAGGATGAAGACCAGAAACAACAGCTCGGTGACCAGAATGGGCTGGACCTGGCTGAGCCGACCGAAGTGCAAGGCCAGCGCCTGCAAGAGGAACGAGCCGATCATCAGGGCGAATCCGGCCAGCCACACGCCGCGGCGCAAGGCGTGGGCGAGCAGGCTCAGCTTGAGCCTGTGCTCCTCCTTGGCGTCCTCCACGCCCATGCGCTGGAGCACACTGATGAGTGCATTCGAAAAAGCCGCCCCGATGGCGAGGAAGAAGACCATAGGAATTGGATTCAGTGTAGGAGGAGACCCCCGATCGGTGCGGATCCTGGGTAGTCCGCGGCCCGGTCCCCCCTACATGTGGGGATGAGGGCCCGTCTACACTGACGGAGCTAGCACGGTCGCGTCACCGTCGGTTCGACGTGAGGACGGCCGCCCGATCCGACGGAAGGCTACGGCAGCGGAACGATGGACTTCACCTACGACGCCGAACAAGAGGCGCTTCGGGATGTCGCCCGGCAGGCCATGGACCGCGAGGTCGGGGGCGCGCGATTGCGACAGATGGCCGATGACCCCGATGGGATCGATGCCGAGCTGTGGACGACACTGGTCGGTCTGGGTTGGACAGGGCTGGTGATACCCGAAGCCTTCGGCGGTGCCGGGGGCGGCCTCTCGGATTTGAGCATTGTGCTCAACGAGACCGGGCGGGTCCCGTTGCCCGGCCCCTTCTTCTCCTCGGCGGTCATGGCCACCCTGGCGGCCAAGGCCCTCGGAGCCGATTCTCTCCTGGCGGATCTCTCCGCCGGGCGAACCCGGGGAACGGTGGCCCTCCACGAGTTCGGTCACGGAGATCCACTGGGTACCGTGCGAACCCGGGCCCGGCGAAGGGGTGCCACCTGGGTGCTCGACGGGGTGAAACCGTTGGTCCTCGATGGCCACACCGCCGACTGGGCAATCGTGGTCGCCGGCACAGAGGAGGGCCGCCGTGCCTTTCTGGTGGAGAAGCCGGATGGGGAACCGGTTCCGGCTCTCGACCCGACCCGCAAGGTCGCCCGTCTGGAGTTCCATGATCGCCCGTGCGAACCGATCGGCCCGGGAGGCAACCAGGCTTCGATCTGGCACAGGATCATGGACGACGCCTCGGTGGCATTGGCAGCCGAAACCCTGGGGACCGCGGACCGGGCGTTGGCCTTGGCCATCGATTACACCAAGGAGCGGGTGGTGTTCGATCAACCGGTGGCATCGTTTCAGGTGGTGAAGCACAAGATTGTCGACATGTTCCATCAGATCGAAATGGCCCGGGTGGCCGTGCAGTTCGCCGCCTGGGCATCCGATGCCGAGGCCCCGGAGCGCCAACGGGCCGCGGCCATGGCGGCGGCCTACACCAGTGAGGCGGCGGTGAAGGTCACCGGAGAAGCCATCCAGTTGCACGGTGGCGTGGGCTTCACCTGGGCATGTGACGCTCACTTTCTGTTCAAGCGGGCCAAGCAGAACGACGTGCTGATCGGTGGCCACGCCGGCCAGCGGAAGCGCCTGGCCACCATGCTGATCGACACTGCATGACCGGAACCTCGGATCGTCTCGTGGGGTACCTTCGAACGACTCCCTGAGTTCTCCGGGCCAGACGGTGCCGACGTGACCGGGGCGAAGGGTTGATGGACGTGGTCCGTCTTTGCGCCTCCAAGGGGCCTCGGCTCACGACGAAGACCCGAGTTGGGGCGATCGGCGCGGCTGTGGCCATGATCTTCATGTCCGGATGCGGCGGGGCTACCAGCCCGGTCCAAGGCGGAGCGACCTGGTCGACTCCGGTTCGGGTCGAACCCAATGGCCAGTCGTCCAGTTCATCGTCCGTGTACTCGGTGTCGTGTCCTTCGAGCACGCTCTGCGTTGCCGTAGATGAATACGGCTCTGCACTCATTTGGCGCGGTGACGAGTGGTCCACGCCTCAGCCTGTCGGGGCGGGTGGGACCCTCACGTCTGTCTCTTGTCCGTCGACCACGTACTGCGTTGCCGTGACGGCTGGCGGCAGGGCCGTGACCTACAACGGTCAGTCGTGGTCACTGCCTGTTTCGATCGGGCCTGCGGCCACCTACGAGGTTTCGTGTCCCACTGTCACCTTCTGCGCCACCGTGGGTGCAAGCGGCACCGCCGGCGCCGCGAGCACTGTCGCAACGTTCGACGGGCACTCATGGTCGACGCAGCAAACCTCGAGCACCGGAGCGGTCGACGACCGCCTGATGGATGTGTCGTGTGCGACACAGAGTTTCTGCGTTGCCGTCAACCTCGATGGACATACCCTCATCTTCGACGGAACGAAATGGTTGCCGGGTCAGAGCATCGGTCCCCAGGGACTGACGTCGGTCTCGTGTCCCTCGACCACGTTCTGCATGGCGGTGGTCACGTCCGGTGCATCCACGACGTTCCAGGGGAAGAGTTGGTCGACTCAGTTGGCGATTCCCGGGTTCCGGGCGGCGTTTGCCCGATCGGTATCGTGCGGGTCCACCACACGGTGTACGGCCATGGGCCTTAGCGGCCAGAGTGCACGCTGGCAGGACGGACGATGGTCGCAGCCCGTGCTCGTCTTCCCAGGTGGGTTCTTGGCCACCGTGGCGGTGTCGTGCTCGCCGTCAAACACCTGTGTTGCCGTCAACAGCAAAGGTAACGCCGCAACTTCGATGCAGACAGCTTGAACTGTTCGGGAGCCGGTGGCGACTCCGTGAGTGTGACCTCTCGGGCGTCACCGTTCATTCTTCACACTGGAATCACAGGGGAGGCTACCGGTAGTGCCTTCACGCCATGCTGATCGACACCGCATGACCGGACCGCGTCCTGGCTCGACTACCTGAACCGATGATCCGGTTGCTAGTGGCAGTGGCCAGATGACGGGGGGACGTCGAGAGCGGGGTTGGCATCGAAGAAGCCCACGGGGACGAGGTGGAACCCGCAGTACTCCACCGGCATGACCGGCCAGTCCTCCGGTCGGGGGATATGAGTGACACCAAACGTGTGCCAGGCGACGATGTCGGTACCGGTGAGCGGTCGGTCGGCGGCCGTCCACGCCGGTAATCCGTCGCCACCGGGATGCTGGTTGGGATAGTCGCCGGCAGCCCGGCGCTCGCCGGGATCGAACGGGGTGACCCAGAGGTTGTAGCGGGCGAAGCCGGCCCGTTGCCCGACGCTGGATTCGGGGTGGGCGAGGAGAGTGGGCGTGGAGCCCGGGACCAGCTTGTAGGCGACGGGTTCGCCCAGGCCGTTCAGGGCCTCGGGGTTGACGAACTTCCAGAAGCGGCTGGCCGCCGGGTCGACGTTTCGCCGGGCGGCCAGTTCGGAGTCGAGTCGGGTGGCCACGGGGATGAAGGCGTTGGCCCACGGATTGGCTTCTCCGACCGGCAGCGCTTCGGTGGAGATCTCGTACGCCTCGTTGACGGCTCCGTCCACTTCGAAGTCGAGGCGCGCACAGAAGAGGTGTTGGTGAACGGGAGCGCCAAGCCCCGGGGCCACCACTGTCGCATAGGGGGTGAGATCGTCCGGGTTGAGGGCCTGGGTGGAGAGGATGCCCGTCAACTTGACCTCGAATTGGATGGTCCCGTCGAGGTAGAAGTACCAATAGAAGCCGTATTCGTAGTTGCCCACGGTGGCGATGGAGGACACCACCAGTCGTCGGGACCGCCTCACCTCGGTGCGTCCCCCGTGCAGATCCTGGTGTTTCCATAGGATCCCGTAGTCCTCCTCGTGGATGCAGATGGCGTTCTCCACGGAATACGGCCTTCCCTGCTCATTGGCCAGGGTGGCGTCGAGGTAGGAGATCACTCCCAGGCAGTCACAGCCCAAGGTGAGGGAATTGGCCATCCGGCCCAGTCCCCACTCGCCGACATCGAAGGCGTTCTTCCAACCGTGCACGGGTCCGGGATCACCGTAGGGGACCACCATCTCAGAGATGGAGGCCCGGTGCAGAATCGGTCGGAGTCGGCCACCGTCCTCATAGCCGACCGAGTGCAGCACCAGCCCGTCGAGGGGATCCATCGACACCCGCAATGCCCATCGTTGCCAGCGGACCAAGTTGATGTCGATGGTGAGGCTGGCTCCCTCCGGTTGGATGATGTCCAGGGGAAGCAGGTCGGTACGTAGTGGTTGGTTGTCTTCGGGGTAGTAGCTGCCGGTTGCGGTCGGGACTGGGACGACTCCGTGGTCGAGAACTTCGAGGACCTCACCGCGAGCCGCGTCAACGGTGGCCACCACCCCTTCGATCGGGCGGGCATAGCCATTGTCGGTCGGGCTCTCCCGGTAGTAGGACAGGCATCGGGTGATACGCCGGTCCTGTTCGATGTCACGACCGAAATTGCCGGTGGGCCACGGGTCGATCTGCACCTTGTCGAAGTCGGTGATGCCCCGTCGTCGGATGGCCTGTTGCCAGGCGGGGTCCTCCTTGAGGGCGACGATGGAGCGGAGGGAGTCCTCGAACAGGAGGGCGGGGCGCACCCCTGACCGGACTTCCCACGAGACGATGTCCTCCGCCGGAAGGGCGACAATGGCCTCGACGACCGTGCTCTCGGGCCCGGGCACGATCACCAGGCGAACCCTCCGCTCGATCGGGTCACCCGGCCGGTACGAGGACAGGGCCTCTTTGGAAGGACCGTCGAGGGTGATGGTGGCGAAGCGGGCGGCCTCGTCGAGCCGGCCAATGGCCCGCACCGTCGTTACCGCCCTCCGGATCTCGTCGGGGGTGAGGGGTTCGAGCGGGTGGGTCACGCCGCCGGCCGGTGGTGCCGTCTCAATCCCCCCGGCCGTTGGTGACGGTGGGAGTCAGGCCCGCGGTGCGATCATCGGTGCCGAGAGACTCGACGAGATGGTCGACCACCGCCAGGGTGGCTCCCCGTTTGCCGGTGGTCAGCACGTACATGGTGGCCTCGGTGAGAGCACCGAACAACACCCGGGCCATCGCATCAGGGTCGAGTGCGACGATCTCACCGCGGGCCATGCCACCGGTCAGGACCCCTCGCAGTAACGCCACCGCATCTTGGCCGTCGGCCACCGTGCCGGCGCCGAGCTCGGGGATCGTCCAGGCATCGCGTAGGAAGAACTGTGCCTCGCCCAGGTTGTCGAGGGTGTTGAGGAACACCTCGAGGGCCCGACGGATACTGGTGACGGTGTCAGCGTCGGGATCGAGCGCGGCCAGGCCCTCGCGGGTGAGCCGCTCATACAGTTCGTGTTGGAGGTCACGTCCGATATCGTCCTTGTCGGTGAACCAGTAGTAGACAGCCCCTTTGGTCACTCCGGCTGCACTGGCGATGTCCTCGACACTCACCGCGTGGTAGCCGCGGCTGGAGAACTGGCTGAGGGCAACGGCGAGAATGCGCTCTCGGGTCTCTTGTCCACGGGGTTGGCGACGACTCACGAGGCGCCGGTTTCCCTCGGTTGGATCCCCACTGCCTGCTCCTTCTGCATGACACGGATCATACGGTGCGTAGGTAAGTCATCGGTTCCATCAGGTCGACCTCGAACGCAGCGGACCGGCTCAGGAGATCGAGGGGGTCCGGTTGCGGGCTTCGAGGAGTTCCGCCATCCTGTCGAGCTCGTCGCCGATCTGCTCGGTGCCGGTGGCAAGCAACTGCTGGTCGACCGAGGAGGGAATGGCGTCGGGCACCAGGAGTGTGAGCGCGATCGTCGCCGTGCAGTTGGTCGTGCCGGGAGCACCATCTTCATCCGGCGCTCCGGGCACCACCGTGAACTCCTCCTCCGCCGGCAGTGCGCCACCGAGTTCGATTGCCACCAGTTCAGCCGGAACCGACCGGATGACCCGTAGATCGACCCGATGGGATCCGCCCTCGGTGATCAGGTCGAACCGGTAGAGGGCCCCGGTTCCGTCGGGTCCACTCTCGGACACCAGTTCGATCTGGCGGATGCTCGGGTTGTACTCGGGCAGATGGAGGAAATCGAGCCGGTAAGCCCAAACGTCGTGGGGGGAAGCGGCAATGCGGCGATCGGCTCGGGTGGACAGCTTGCGCATGAGACGCCTTTCGGATCCGGGTGGGTAGATGTTTGCACGCGCGCTCATTCGGTGCCGAAGAAGCCGAAGAAGTAGGGTCGCCGACCATGGAGGAACCGAAGACTGCCCAGCCCCGCGGCGTCACGGCCCATGCCGAACGCGCCCCTCACCGACCAGCTTTCGTGGTGGGTGAGTTGATCACCACCTATGGCGACCTCAACGAGCGGGCGGCACGCCTGGCCACAGTGCTGGGCGACAGAGGGGCCGGCCCCGGGCGGCCGGTGGCCACCGTGCTGCCCAACGGAGTCGAACCGTTCGAAGTGGCCATCGCCGCGGCCATGCTCGGGGCTCCGTACCTGCCGGTCAACTGGCACCTGAAGGCCGGCGAGCTGGCCTATATCTTCGCCGACGCCGATGTCGCCGTGGTGGTGGGACACACCGAGTTCCACGATGATCTGCAAGCGGCGCTGGCTGCCCCGGACCTCACCTGCCGCTCGCTGGTGGTGGGTGACGACTACGAACGGGCCATCGCATCGGCGGCACCCCTCCCCGATGCGGACAGCGGCCCCGGGCCGGAGTTGATGTTCTACACGTCGGGGACCACCTCCCGTCCGAAGGGGGTTGTCCACGGAGCCATGGCCGATGTGACCGGCCGCCGTCAGGGCATGGAAGGTCAGGTGGCGCTGTGGGGTTGGACTTCCGACGACGTCTATGTCATGAGCGGGCCCGCCTACCACGCCTCCCATGCCGGATGGGCGCTCTGTGCCCTGTATATCGGCGCCACCACCGTCATCACCGAGCGTTTCGAGGCGCGTGCGTGGCTGGCCGAGGTCAGCCGATGCCGGGGGACCCGGTCGTTCATGGTGCCGGCTCACTTCATTCGGATGTTGGAGATCCCCGAGGAGGAGCGGGCGGCGATGGATCTCACCAGTCTGTCCCTGATCGTCCATGCCGCCGCCCCCTGCCCGATCGTGGTCAAGTCCCGGATGATGGAGGCGTTTCCCGGCACGGAGATCCACGAGTTGTACGGTGCCAGCGAGGGGGGTGCGACCCGCATCTCGCCGGAGGAATGGCGGGCCCATCCCGGAAGCGTGGGTCTCCCGTGGCCCGGCGTGGAGATCCGCATCCTCGACGAAGAAGGTCGTGTGGTTGCCACCGGTGAGCCCGGGTTGGTCTATATCCGCCCTCCCGGAGGGCGCCGATTCGCCTATCGCAATGACGATGAGGCGACGTCCCGGGCATGGTGCGATGACGCCTTCACGGTGGGGGACATCGGCAGCCTCGATAGCGACGGCTACCTCACCATCACCGACCGGGTGTCCGACATGGTGTTGTGGGGCGGGGTCAACATCGCTCCCCGCGAGATCGAAGAAGTGCTCTACCAACACCCCGCGGTGGTCGATTGTGCCGTCTTCGGTATCCCCGACGAACGGGACGGAGAGCGACTGAAGGCGATGGTGCAGCTTCGCCACCCGGTCGAGACCGAGGTACTGGCCCAGTACATCCGGGACAGGCTGGCCGGCTACAAGGTCCCCCACGCCTGGGAGATCGTCGAGGAGCTCCCACGCGATCAGAACGGGAAGGTCTTGAAGCGGCTGCTTCGTCAGGCCCATCTGCCCGGGGGCTGAGCCGTCGGCAATCCGCTCTCCGGTGTGCGCAATGCGAAAGCCCACCGCTTCATACTGGTGGAATGTCCTCCATACGGATAGAATGTTCGGATCCGTTGGGGTGTGCCTGGATCACCTGGGACGGGACGCCCGAGGGGGGACGATGATGAGCGCGTCGCTGGACGAGACGGTTGCCGAGACGGCGCCGTTCGATCCTTTTGAACTGCAGGACACGGTTACCGGGGACATCCGCGACCCCTACCCGAGGATGGCCGACCTGCGCCGGCAGAGTGCCGTCCACTTCGGGAACATCGATTTCACCGGCTCCGACGACCCGGAACCTCCGCTGGTGAGCGAAGTGCCCGTGCCCGTCTCGGTGTTCGGCCACGATGAAGTGGTAAGCGTGCTCCGCGACGACCGCACGTATTCGTCCACCGTCTATGAGGGGATCATGGGGGTGGTGATGGGGCCGACGATCCTCCAGATGGACGCTCCTCGTCACAAGGTCCAACGGGCCCTCGTCTCACCGGCATTCCGGTCACGGATTCTCGAGCGCTGGGAGACGGAGTTGGTCCGCTCGGTGGTTGATGACCTCATTGATGCCTTTGCCGCCCGGGGCCGCGCCGATCTGGTGCGTGAGTTGAACTTCGGTTTCCCGGTTCAGGTCATCGCCCGCATCCTCGGCCTGCCGATGGTCGACTACCCGAAGTTTCAGGAATGGACGATCGGGTTGATCAGCGTCGCCTCCAACTGGGATCGGGCCATGGCAGCATCGGAGGAACTCCGGGTCTATCTGACCGCGGTGATCGAGCAACGACGCCGGCAACCGGCCGACGATCTCATCAGTGATCTCGTCGTGGCCGAGATCGAAGGAGAACGGCTCAGCGACGAGGACATCCTGGCGTTTCTCCGGCTGCTGTTGCCGGCCGGGGTGGAGACCACCTACCGGGCCACCGGCAACCTTCTCTTCGGTCTGTTGCAACATCCCGAGCAACTCGAAGCCCTCCGGAATGACCGGGCGCTGTTCCCCCAGGCCTTCGAGGAGTCGCTCCGATGGGAGCCGCCGGTGACGGTGATCCTGAGGAAGACTTTGAAAGACGCGGTGCTCGGGGGGGTGCCGATCCCGGCCAACAGCGACGTCGGGTTGTTTTTGGGAGCCGCCAACCGGGACGACCGGCGGTATGCAGATCCCGATACGTTCGACATGTTCCGGCAAGCCCAACAACATGTCGGGTTCGGTTTCGGCGTCCATATGTGTTTGGGCATGCATCTGGCTCGAATGGAGGCGAGGGTGGCGGTGAATGCCATCCTCGATCGTCTGGACGACATCCGGTTTGATCCGGACGCGGACGACGATCCGCACATCCACGGAATGGCCTTCCGTTCCCCGACGTCCTTACCGGTGTGTTTTTCGCCTCGCTGAAGGTGGCGCCCGGGTCGATCCGACCCAACCTGGCCGGTTTCCCCACTGGTGCGGGACAGGCTCCCAGATGAGAGGATTGCCGCCTTGAGCCTTCAGATTCTGATCGACCGCGACAAGTGCATGGGTTCGGGGAACTGCGTGTTCTGGGCACCGGGGACCTTCGACCTGGGCGACGATGGCATCTCTGTCGTGCTCGAACCGGCCGAAGGTGAAGAGAGCAAGATGTTTCTGGCCCAGGAGGGTTGCCCGACCCGGGCCATCTCGCTGTGGCGAGATGGTGTCGAGGTGACGTCCCCGTGATGCGGAGGTCCCCTGATCGGCAAGTTCGAAGGATTCGATAATGCCTATCGCCAATTCGGAAGAGCATGAGGCACTGGGTCAGACCGTGCGCCGGTGGCTCGGCACCCACTGCGCTCCTTCCGTCCCGCGGGCACTGTTGGAGGCTGAGGATGAGGAGCTCCAATCGGCATGGAAGGACTTTGCCTCACAGGGTTGGCTGGGGATCCATATCCCCGAGGAATGGGGTGGCCAGGGATACGGTCTCTTCGAGTTGGCGGTGATACTCGAGGAGACCGGACGGTCGCTTCTTCCCGGCCCCCTTCTCCCCACCGTGGTGGTCTCCACCGCAGTGGCCGAGGCGGGCGACGGGACTCAAGCCCGCTCCCTGCTGCCGCCCCTGGTGGACGGGAGCGTGGCCGCGGCGGTCTACCTCGGTCAATCCCATCTCGATATCGTCCGGCGAGGCGACGATGGGGCCATCGACGTCACCGGCGTGCTTCGACCCGTGCTCGGTGCCGCCACTGCCTCGGTGGTGCTGGTCCCGGCCCGGGATGGAGACGACCCGGTGATCTGGTGCCTGATGGATGTGGGCCCGTCGGCTGATCAGGTGCAGGCGCAGGCTCTGGTCAGCCTCGACCCGACCCGTCGGGCGGGCAGTCTCGAGGCGCAGGCTGTGACCGTCGGCGCTGAACGGCAGTTCCCCTCCCTCACCATGGCGCGAGTACGGCAGGTGGCTCTGTCCCTGGCGGCGGCCGAGCATGCCGGGGGAGCCCGGTGGTGCCTCGAGACGGCTTCTGAGTATGCCAAGGTTCGCGTTCAGTTCGGGCGCCCGATCGGACAGTTTCAGGCGGTGAAGCACAAGCTGGCCAACATGCTGGTCACGGTTGAGCAGATCACCGCGGTGGCGTGGGATGCGGTGCTGGCGGTGGCTGCCGGTGAATCGGTGGAGGCGGAGCTGGCCGCCGCCACCGCCGGCGCCATTGTCTTCGATGGGTACGCCGACAACGCCAAGGACTGCGTGCAGCTGCTGGGGGGGATCGGGTTCACCTGGGAACACGACGTGCATCTCCACCTGAAACGGGCTGTCGCGGCCCGACAGTTGTTCGGCGAGTCCGATGTCTTCCGACAGGAGGTGGCCGTCCTGGCTCGGGGAGGGGCCCGGCGTTCCCTGGCCACCGACCTGCCCGACGGGGCTGAACAGGTGCGTGCCGAGTTGGCGCCGATCATCGAGGAGCTGAAATCGCTCGATGGCAAGGACCGGCGCCGCCGGATGGTGGATGTCGGCCTGGTGGCTCCGCACTGGCCGAGTCCGTGGGGGCGGGACGCCACCGCAGTGGAACAACTCGTGATCGAGGAGGAGCTCGGCGCTGCCGGTATCGTCCGCCCACATATCGGTGTCGGGGCGTGGGCCCTCCCGGCGATCATCGCCCATGGTTCAGATCAGCAGTGTGATCGGTGGGTACTCCCGACCCTGCTCGGTGAACTGACCTGGTGCCAGTTGTTTTCGGAGCCGGGAGCCGGTTCCGACCTCGCCAGTCTGACCACCCGGGCCGAACGGGTGGAGGGTGGGTGGCACCTCACGGGTCAAAAGGTGTGGACATCGATGGCCCACGAGGCGCAATGGTCCATCTGCCTGGCCCGGACGGACCCATCAGTGCCCAAACACCAGGGCATCACCTACTTCATTGTCGACATGCACGCTGCCGGGGTGGATGTTCGGCCCTTGCGCGAGATCACCGGTGACGCCATGTTCAACGAGGTATTCCTAAATGACGTCTTCGTTCCCGACGATTGTGTGATCGGGGACGAGGGCCAAGGTTGGGAGATCGCCCGGGTGACACTGGCCAACGAGCGGGTGTCGATCTCGTCGGGATCGACATTCGGGGTCGGAGCCGAGGCATTGCTCCATCTGGCTGAACGACGGGACGGACAGTTGCCGCCCGGGTTGGTGATGAGGCTCGGTGCGGTGTTGGCCGAGGCACAATCGCTCAGGCTGATAGGCCACCGCTCCACCCTCCGGTCGATATCGGGAGCCGAGCCCGGGGCCGGGACCAGTGTTCGCAAGCTCCTGGGTGCCGAACACGAGCAGCGGGTTCAAGAGCTGGGACTGGCCATGTTGGGTCCCGAAGGCTCCACCATGGAAGGCAGCGCCAAGAGGTGGGCGCACGGGTTTCTGGTCACCCGCTGCCTCACCATCGCCGGTGGCACCAGCGAGATTCAGCGGAACGTCATCGCCGAGCGGCTCTTGGGTCTCCCCCGGGATCCTGAACCGGGGTCGTGATACGACCGGTCGGATCGGTGTACCCCCGTAGTTGTTTTTCGGACTGCTCTCTAATTCGATAGTTCCCTATCAAATTAGAGAGCGCGTTTGAAAAGGATTGCCGGAGAGCTGATGGCACCGTCCCCACACCGTCCCCGCACCGTCGCTACACGACACCGGATTCGCGCAGTCGGTGCAGTTCTTCCGGCGTCACTCCCACCAGTCCGCTCCAGACCTCATCGTTGTGCGCACCGAGACGGGGGGCGCCGGTTGGAGTCGGGGTCGGGCGCCCGACGAATCGGGGGAAGGGTGCCTGCTGACGGATGGTGCCGACCACCGGGTCCTCCACCGGAACCAGGTCTTCCCTGGCGATCATGTGCGGATCGGAGAAGATGTCGGCGGCACTGTAGGCGATGCCCACGGGTACGTCATGGGCGATGCAGGTCGCCTCCACATCGGAGGCGGCGAGGCCGGACGTCCACGCCGTCACGATCCCATTGATCTCGTCGCCCCGCGCTGCCCGCCGGGCCAGCGTGGAGAATCGATCGTCGCCGGCCAGGTCGGGACGGTCCATGGCCTCACAAAGGCGGCGGAAGTTGGCGTCTGATCCAGCCACGATGCAGACGTAGGTGCCATCGGAGGTCGGATAGTTGTCCAGAGGAGCCGAGTTGGGAAGCCGGTTCCCTTCCCTCGTCCGCACCACGCCCAGCTTGTCGTAGCCGGCAAGTGTCCACTCCAGCACGCGAAGGATGGCCCCGTAGAGGGGAGCGTCGATGACGCTCCCGGTTCCCGTCCCGGTGCTGCGCTCAGGATCCTTCGTCGACGTCTGCACGTCCCGTTGATAGAGGCCGGCCACCGCGGCCATGGCGGCAAAGACCCCGGTGAGATAGTCGGAGATCGTCACGCCGGGACGCACCGGGGGACGATCGCGCTCACCGGTCAGATGGAGCAGGCCGCCATAGGCGATCCCCAGACGATCGAGACCGGGACGGTGTGAGTACGGCCCGTCCTGGCCAAAGACACTGATGCGCACGAAGATCAGACGGGGGTCGAGCGACTCGGGGCCGAGATTCCAATCCTCCATGGTGCCAGGCCGGAAGTTCTCACAGACGACGTCGGCGTGAGCAGCCAGCCGACGGAAGAGGGCCTGCCCCTCCGGCTTGCGCAGGTCGCAGGTCACACTCTTCCTACCCCGGCCCTCGACCGCCCAGAAGAGCGAGTAGCCGGCCTCACTCTCGTCGGTGTCCACAAACGGCCCGATGGTCCGCATGAAGTCCCCGCCAACCGGCAGCTCGACCTTGATGACGTCGGCACCGAGCTCACCGAGCAGCCCGGCACAGAACGGGGCCGAGATGCGGGTTCCGACGTCGAGGACCCGGATGCCCTGGAGGGGACCGGCGGACGTGGGCCCGGCGCTGGTGTCGTCAGTGCCCACCGCTGGGACCATCTCCCCGGTCGCGGTCGGCGAACACCTCCTTCATGGTGGATCGCGACTTGCGTTCCTCGAGAGCGTTCAAGGCGGTGGAGGTGTTGTGCATCCAGTGATGGGCCATGAAGTGGTACTTCCACGAAGCGGACTGTCCCATGAGATCGGCAGTCTGGTTGATGGTGTCCTTCACCAGCTGTGCCGTGGCGGGAGGAACCAGGGCGATCCGCTCCGCCAACTGACGTGTCCTGGCCGATAGCTCGTCACGAGGGACCACCTGATTGACAAGGCCGAGCCGCCACGCCTCGTTGGCATCGATGATGTCCCCTGTCCACAAGAACTCCTTGGCCTTCCGGATGCCGAGCTCCCACGGCTCGACCAGCAGTTCCACCCCGGCACCGGTCATCCGCAGCACAGGATTGGAGAACCGCGCGTCGTCGGCGGCCACGATGAGGTCGCACATGCAGGCGAGCATGAGCCCGGCAGCGATACAGCTCCCCTGGACCGAAGCAATGGTCGGCTTGCGAAAGTCATGGATGCGCTTGCAGCGGTCGAAGTACATGAACTTCTCGTGATGCATCTTTCCCTCGGGCGTCTCTCGCATCAGCCGCCACTCGTCGGGCTCGGTGTCACCCACGATGGCTTTGAGATCGTGACCCGAAGAGAAGTGCTTGCCGGCACCGGCCAGGATCACGACGCGTACGTCGTCATCCGCGTCAGCCTGGTCGAAGGCTGCATCGAGCTCATCGATGAGTCTGGTGTCCTGGGCGTTGGCCACTTCCGGGCGGTTCATGGTGATAGTGGCGACTGCACCTTCCACCTCGTATCGGATCACCTCATACCCCACGATGCATCTCCTTCCCGTTCGTCCTGTCCACCACACCGGTCATGAAGTTGTTCAACCCCTCGGGAGGCCCAATACCCGTTCACCGACGAGGGTGCGTTGTATCTCGTTGGTTCCGGCGAAGATCGACGCCGCCTGATAGTAGAGCCACGATCTCTGCCACGTTCCGTCCCCTGGGTTTTGGCTTGCTCCCTGCCACAGGCCGGCGGCCGGGCCCAGAACGGCGAGCACCGTCTCGTGCAGTCTCTTCGACATCTCGCTCCAGTACAGCTTGAGTGCACTTCCCTCCGGTCCGGGCGCCTCTCCCCGCTCCAGTCGGGTAAGGGTCCGCCAGTTGTGCAATTGAAAGAGTTTGACCTCGACATAGGCCTCGGCCACCCTCTGGCGTATGCCCCAGTCGTCGAACCCGTTCTCCCTCTCCTGTGCCAGCTCGAGGAGTCCCAGTAGGAGTTGGCAGTGGATGCCGAGCTGGCGCGGGTTGACCCCCCGCTCGTGGGACAGGGTGGAGTTGGCGACCGTCCACCCTTCCCCGGGCCGGCCGACCAGTTGGTCCTCGGGGACGAAGACGCCATCGAGCAGCACTTCGTTGAACTCGGCCTCACCGGTGATCTGGACGAGGGGCCGGACCTCCACGCCGTCGGCGTGCATATCCACGGCCAGGCACGAGATGCCCTGCTGTCGTTTGGGGGCGTCCGGCTCGCTTCGGGCCAGGCACAGTCCCCAGTCGGCGAACTGGGCATACGAGGTCCACACCTTTTGACCCGTAAGGCGCCATCCGCCGTCCACCCGTTCGGCCCGGGTGGCGAGTGACGCCAGGTCACTGCCTGCGTCCGGCTCCGAGAACAACTGACACCACAGCTCGTCGGCGCCGAGGATGGGGGGGAGCCACCGCTGGCACTGCTCGGAGGTGCCATGTGCGGACAAGGTGGGGCCGACCAGATTGATGCCTATCCGCCCCACAAGTTCGGGCGCCCGTGCCCGTGCCAGTTCTTCGGTGACCACAAAATGCTCGGCGGGCCCGAGCCCACGCCCGCCCAACTCGACCGGCCAGGTGATCCCGACCCACCGGTCGGCGGCCAACCGGGCCTGCCACTCACGACCGAAGGCGACGGTCTCGTCGAGGTCGGGGAAGCGGGGGGGCAACCCGACGCCGTACTCCCACGGGAGATTGTCCACCAGCCATTGATGGAGCCCGGCTCGCAGTTGTTGCTGTTCGGGCGTGATCTGCAGGTCCATGTGGGCAAAGTGTGGCACATGGGTAAGGGCCAATCCCACTGGAGGTCGGCTTCGGGCTCCCGTGGTCGCTTGCCCCATGATGAGCGTCAAAACCTCCGACCTGGGATCGTGGCCGTAGACTGCCCAGCCGTGGACTTCGAGTTGTCGCCAGAGCAAACTGCCCTGCGCGAGGCCGCCGCCGGTCTGCTCGACCGATACGCGTCCCGCGACCGCCTACGGGAGTTCGTTGGATCGGGGTTGGACCCGGTCGGCAATGTGGGCCTGGACGCGCCCCTGTGGAACGCCATGGCCGAACAGGGCTGGCTTGCCCTCGAACGACCTGAGGAAGATGGCGGACTGGGCCTGGGGATGGTCGAGGTGAGTGTGTTGTGCGAGGAACTCGGACGTTGCCTGGCACCCGCCCCCTTCATCGGCACCATCCTTGCCCGGGCGGCGTTCGCGGAGGCGGCCCTTGATGACGACATCTCCGCTGAGACCAGGGAGACCTTCCGTACGTGGTCGGATCACCTGGCCACCGGCGAGGTGGTGGGATGTGTGGCCTGGGCGGCCGGCCCGGGAGTGGTCACCGGTTCGACCCGGGACGACAATTGCCGGCTCTCGGCCCGCCCGGAGCCGACCATGTACGCGTCGGTCGCCCAGGTGGCAGTGGTGGTGGCCGGTGATGCCGTCTACGAAGTGCCTCTCGCTGACAGTGACCGCCCGCCACCTGAGCCGGCCATGGATCGGACCCGTCCGCTGGCCTGGTTGCACCTCGATCAGAGGCCGGTTCGCCGGATCGGTGGCGCCGTCGCCGCCGCGCGCCTGCTCGATCGGGCGGCCACCGCGCTATCGGCGGAGATGCTCGGCGCTTCGACCCGGGTACTGGAGATGAGCGTCGAGTACGCCAAGGACCGGGTCCAGTTCGGCAAGCCCATCGGCAGCTTTCAGGCCATCAAGCACCGGTTGGCTGATGCGCTGGTAGATGTCGAGGGCATGCGGTCGAGCGCGTACTACGCGGCGTGGTGTCTCGCTTCGGGAGTGGCGGATGCATCCCTGGCGGCGTCAGCGGCCAAAACCTGGTGCTCGGATGCATCCCGCCGGGTCATGGCATCGGGACTCCAGGTGCATGGCGGCATCGGGTTCACTTGGGAACACGATCTGCATCTGTTCGTGAAGAGGTCGCAACTCGATGAGTCGAGTTTCGGGGACGCGGCATTCCACCGCGAGCGAATCGCCTTGCTGCTGTCCGGGCGCCATCCGGGGGACCCGAGCCTGTTTTGAACCGGCACCGACGCGACCGAACTTCAGCCTGACCCCCGGGTGAGAAGCAACGATCCGGCGATCGGGCCGCCGCCGTTGGCGACCACCGCGACCTCGTGACGACCCGGAACCTGGCGCTCGCCACCATCCCCGCGGAGTTGGACACATGCTTCGTGCAGAAGGCCGAATCCGTGGAGCCGCCCGGCCGAGAGCTGGCCACCCGCGGTGTTGAGGGGAAGCTGGCCGTCGAGGGCGATACGTGAACCGCCATCGACGAACGCCCCGCTCTCACCCCGCCCGCAGAACCCCAGGGCCTCGAGCCAGACCAGGGTCAGCAGGCTGAAGCCGTCATAGAGCTGGGCGATATCGACGTCGGACGGAACCAGATCGGTCCGCTCCCACATGCTGGCGCTGGCGTCCCGGGCTGCCATGGTGGTCATATCGTCGAACTGATCCCAACTCGGGCGTCCCCTCAACGCGGTGCCGACCGCATTCACGTGACAAGCGGGGTGGGGGGCGTCGGCGGCGTAGTCGACGTGAGAGACGACCAGGGCGGTGGAGCCATCGCAAGGAGCATCGCAGTCGAACAGGCAGAGTGGGCTCGAGATCATCCGCGCCGCCAGGTAGTCATCAAGGTCCATGGGTTGGCGGTAGACGGCTTTCGGGTTGAGGGCGGCATTTCGCCGTCCGTTCAACGCCACATGGGCCAGCTGCTCCCGGGTCAGCCCGAATTCGTGGACACGGCGCTGGCCGACCAGGGCGATCCAGTTGGCCGCGGAGACCGCGCCGAACGGGAGGGTCCATTGGAGGAATCCGGAGAAGCGGGGGACGCTCCCCGAACCCCCGTCACCACTCCCTCCGATGCCCTGCCGGCCGCCTTCCCCCTGGGCCGTCGACTCGGTGACGGTGCGATAGACCAGAACATGGCGGGCGGCTCCGACGGCAATGGCGAAACATGCGGCGATCACCGCTTTCATCTGGGCCGGTCCCTCGGCGCCGCCGTCGTGCCAGTTGAGCTTGAGGCGGAGGGCATCTTGGACTTCGGGGGTTCCCGGGCCGGAAAAGCCGGCCATGCCGGTCCCGGCACCGGGGTAGGTGGCCAACCCGTCGATGTCCTCCCGGGTCAGCCCGGCGTCGGCGATGGCATCGAGGCAGGCGTCGATAGTCAGATCGATGTCGGTTCGACCGAGCCGGCGACCGACGTCTGATTGGCCGATACCGGTGATGGCTGCCTGACGTTCGAGCGGTGGTCCGGCACTCACGAGTTGTTCTCTTTGGAGGAATCGACCGACCGGAACAGTGGCAGAAATACCTCATCGTGTTGTTCGAAGGTCACCTCGACGTCCGACCCGATCAACCCTTCTTCGGACTCGCAGTCGACCAGGTTCGTCGTCAATCGGACGTCGGGTTGTTCGACGATCTCCACCAGACCGATCACATACGGCTCCGAACCGGGAATCCACTGCTGGTGGTTGACCGTGTAGGTGTGAACTCTGCCTCTCCCGCTCACTGCCTCCGGTGCGAGATCCCTGCCGAGGCATGCAGGGCAGACCGGAACCGGGGGGTGGACGAGTTGATGACACGATCCGCACTTGAGGAAGCGAAGGACTCCGTCCTTCCCTCCTGTCCAGAAGAACCGATTGTCGTCATCGAGACGGGGGAGGAGTCGGATGGATGGACCGTTGGCAAACATCGCCACGATGCTAGCGACAATGGATGGGACCGACCCTATCCACCGCCCCAGTGAGTGGTCGGTTCGCGTCGTCCCGAGTCTCGAGTCTCGAGCCATGGGAAATCCGGCGCGTTGCTCGAGCGTCGGGAGATCACCACCGGGACCGCCTTCCGGGGTCGGCGGGAGCAGGATGCCTTCGGGTTGATCACCCCCGGAAGGTACTCCCGGTGTCACCTCCGGAAGGTACTTCGTCGACCTGGGGGTTCTGTTAGTTTCGACTGCCAATGCCAGCGTGGCTGACAATCGAGGAGTATCGGACCCTCACCGCTGTCTGTGAGCGATTGATTCCGGCCGACCAGACTCCGGGGGCGGCCGAGGCCGGGGTGCCCGACTATATCGACGGCTTGTTGGGGGCGTTCTCGTTCGACCCACCCCGCATCTGGGCCGGTGGATCGTTTTCGGGTCGTCACGGAGGACTGCCCGGGTTCGCCCGGTTCCATCGCCTCACCGCCCTCGACGAGTTGGCATGGCGCACCCGGATCGAGGGGTCCCTCGGTCGGCCCGAACGGGAGTTCAACGGGGTGGTGGTCGGGCTGCAGGAGCGGTACCGGGAAGGACTCGCCGCCCTCGGACCTGACTTTTGCCACTGTGGCCCCGACGAGCAGGACCTCCGCCTGCGTTCGCTCGCTCCGTTCACCCAGCTCGTCTACGACCACAGCTGCGAAGGCATGTACGGCGCTCCCGAGTACGGAGGGAATCGGGACGCCGTCGCCTGGTCGGGTATCGGGTTCGCCGGTGACGTGGAGCCCCGCGGATGGACCGACCACGAGGTATCGGAGGCGTGACCGTCGACGCCATCATCGTCGGATCCGGACCGGGAGGATCGACGGTGGCGGACATTCTCACCGCGGCCGGCTGGTCGGTGGTGATCTTCGAGAAGGGTCGCAATCACCTCATCGACCTCGAGCACCCGTACCGGTTGGCTGACGATTTCTCCAACGACGAGATCAAATTCATCAACCGCCATTTCCTCGGACCCGATCCCTTCCTCGAACCCCGCACCTTCCGCACCGGGCCCGAAGACGGCGACCACTCGTTCGTGGGCGATGTGAACTCGATCCCTTCCACCGTCGGGGGAGGGGGAACCCATGCTGATGGCAAGGTGCCGCGTTTTCGCGAAGAGGACTTCGGTCTGTTGTCGACCTATGGTCCCCAACCCGGTGCATCGGTGGCCGACTGGCCTCTCACCTACGCCGACCTCGAGCCGTTCTACGCCGACGTGGAGCGCCGGATCGGCGTGACCGGTGACGCGGCCGCCAACCCATTGGCAGCCTGGCGGTCGGGACCGTACCCGATGCCCCCCGGACCCTCGATGTACGGGGCGGTCCTGTCGACAGCCGCGGCCGAGACACTCGGATACCACCCGTACCCGGCCCCAGGAGCAACCAACTCCGTCCCGTACGACGGCCGGCCGCCGTGCAATAATTGTGGCTTCTGCGCATTCTTCGGCTGCCCGATCCACGCCAAGGGAGATCCGGTGGCCATGCTGCAACGGGCCTTGATGACCGGAAACGCGGAGATTCGGCCGGAGACGTTCGTCTCACGGATCCGGACCGATGGCCACCGGGCGACGGGCGTGGACTTCATCGGCCCCGATGGGGTGGAACGCTCCATGGATGGCCGATACGTGGTGGTGGCGGGCGGAGCGGTGGAGACGCCCCGACTCCTGCTGCTGTCCGGGTTCGACCATCCCCTCATCGGCCGGCATCTGATGGTCCATTTCCAGACCATCGCGGCCGGCGGATTTGCCGATCTCCGGTTCCACGCCGAGCGGGGGCGAGCGGTGACCCACCTCCACGATGATGCGTTGGTTCCCGACGACCCCTCCCGGAAGGCGGCCGCCCAGGCCGGGCTCCCCTGGATGCGTGGGGGCATCGTGGAGCATGGTGGGACCGGTCTTCCCATCCTGGAGGCCAAGCTCTACCGGTGGGGACCGACCCACAAGGAGAACATGCGGAGGTCGCCGCTCCGCGACCGCCTCTGGGCCTTCACCATGCAGGGGGAGGACCTTCCGGTGGCGACCAACCGGATCGATCTCGACCCTACGGTGCGCGACGTGCGCGGTTTTCCGGTGGCGCGCTACACCTACAAGCCCCATCGACACGAGTTGGCCGCCTCTGCCCATCACGGGCCCCGTATGGCCGCCATCCTCGAAGCCATGGGGGCAGAGTGGACTTCGGTCGTCACATCTCCCGGTTCGGTCGAAGGCCCGGGAGGGAGGGCATCGGTGGATGCCCCGATGAGCCGTCACGTGATGGGGACGGTGAGGATGGGGGAGGACCCGGCCACCTCGGTGGCAGACAGCATCGGGCGCCTCCACCAACTGCCCAACGTTGTGATCGCCGACTCATCGGTCTTCGTCACGTCCTCGGGCTACGGCCCCACCCTCACCCTGGCTGCCCTGGCCGCCCGATTCGCCACTGCCATGGTCAGCTGATCTCCGGATTCGGGAGGCGGCGTTCCCTTCAGGTTGGCTACCGTGTGATTCATGAGGGACGAGTCGCGTATCGCGCTGGTGACGGGAGCGTCGTCGGGGATCGGGGCTGCCACCGCCCGGGCATTGGCGGCACGAGGGGTCACTGTGGGAATCATCGCCCGCAGGTCCGAACGACTGGCCGAGGTTCTGGAGGCGTGCAGATCCCACGCGCCCGATTCGCGGTCATGGGTGGCCGATCTCTCCGATCCGCCGGGAGCCGCGGCTCTGGCGGAAGAAGCGTGGGAGACCTTCGGCCGCCTGGATGTCCTGGTCAACAACGCCGGCATCCCCATGCGCCGACCGGTGACCCGCATCTCACTCGAGGAAGTGGAGCGGGTCATGCGGGTCAACTACCTGTCGCCGGTGGCGATGACCCTGGCCGTGCTCCCGCGGATGATCGAACGGGGGTCGGGCACCATCGTCAATGTGTCGAGCCTGGGGGGCCGGTTGGGCATCACCACCGAGGCCGCGTACTCGGCGTCGAAGTTCGCCCTCTGTGGGTTCAGCGAGGCGATGGCCGCCGACCTCGACGGTACCGGGGTCAAGGTGCGGTTGGTTCTGCCGGGCGCCATCGACACCGAGATCTGGGACCAACCGGGAAACGATCCCGCCTTTTACGCCGGGCCCTTGACCCCGGCCGACGAAGTGGCCAACGGAATTGTCGACGCCATCGACAGTGATCATTTTGAGCATTACCTACCCGACATGAAGGCGGTGGTCGAGCTCAAGACCGCCGACTTCGACAGCTTCCTGACCGGCATGTTGGCAATGGCGAAACGACCCGAGGCCGGCTCGACGTGACCGACGACGATGGGTCGGGTCGATGAAGGCACTGGTGTTCGGGCTGCCACCCGACGGAAGCGGGACACGCGAACCCGGTGACGAACTGGACAGGCGTCTGGCCAAGCTTCCCTTCGGTCTCCACGATGTGGACGAGGCCAAGCTGGTCCGTCCCGACTGGGTGATCACCCGGCCTCTTCTTTCGGGTGTGTGTGGGTCCGAGACGAAGCTGGTGCTGGGAGACTTCGACACCGGAGATATCGACAACCCGATGGCCGCCTTCTCGTCGATTCCCCACATCCCCGGGCACGAGTTGGTGGCCGAGGTGATGACGCTCGGCCCGGAGGCCACCGGCCTCGAAGTCGGCCAGCGTGTACTGCTCAACCCCTGGCTGACCTGTGGACCTCGAGGAGTCGATCCGCCGTGCCCCGCGTGTCAGCGCGGGGATCTGAACCTGTGTTGGAGTTTTACCGAGGGAGCCCTCGGACCCGGCGTCCATGTCGGAGTGGCCACCGATGCTCCCGGCGGTTGGGCGGAGCGGATGGCGGCCCACGACTCGATGCTCATTCCGGTTCCGGATTCCGTCAGCGACGAGGTGGCCGTCCTGGCTGACCCGTTCGCGGTATCCCTGCACGCCATCGTCCGGCATCCACCTCCGCCGGGGGGACGGGCCCTCGTCTACGGAGCCGGCGCGCTGGGGGTGACCAGCGTGGCGGTCCTACGGGCGCTCTATCCCGATGTCGAGATCGCGGTGGTCGCCCGTTTCCCCGCCCAGGCGGAGTTGGCCACCGTGTTCGGTGCCGCCTTGGTGCTTGCCCACGAGCCCCGGCTCGGGTTGGTGGAGGCACTGGCCGAATGGTCGGGTGGCGTGCTGCACGCACCGTTCTCGGGGCTTCCGATGGCCCATCCCGGAGGCATCGACGTCGTCTACGACACGGTGGCCCGGCCCGAGACCCTCGAGGTCGGTGTCCGGGTGCTGACCGAGCGGGGCACCCTGGTCCAGACCGGCGTGCACACTCCGGGTCGATGGGAGTACACGCCTGTCTATTTCAAGGAACTGTCCATCGTCGGCTCCAACGCTTTCGGGATCGAAGAAGTGGAAGGGGTGCGCCAACACGCCATCCGCCACTATCTCGACCTGGTGGCGGCGGGGCGGGTCGACCTGGCCGGCATGCTCACCCATCAGTTTCCGCTCGACCATTGGCACGATGCGCTGCGCGCGCTGGCTGCCCAGGACGTCAGCGGGGCCGTGAAGGTGGCGTTCGGGCCCATCAGCCAGGGTTAGAGACCTGTTCCGAGGGCGGTGAACCGTTGGTAACGGGCGTCGGTGGCCTGCTGCCACGAGGGATCGGGGTCGATTCGCTGCCCACGCCGGGCCCAACGGGAGGAGCCCTCGAGCGAAGCCTCCAACCCCGCGGCCATCCGGGCCAGATAGGCAGCACCGAGGGCAGCCCCCTCGGGTACCGCCACCGGATCGACCGGAAGCCCGGTGGCGTCGGCCACACCCGCCAACCATGGCGCCCGCTGGATACCACCCCCGCTGGCCACGATCCGCCGGCCTCTGACGCCCGTGCGCTCGAGGATGTTCCGCACCACGAACCCGCTCGCCTCGTAGGCGGCCCGGGAGATGGTCGGGCGATCATCGGTGATGTCGAGATCAACGAGAGCGGCTCGTAGCGACGGGTCGTGGACCGGCACCCGTTCACCCCGGACATAGGGCAGCCACACCGGGACCCGTCGCGGATCTCCCGACCGTCCCCGGTCAGATGGTTCGGTGGTGCGTCCTGAGCGGAGCAGTGATCGGGCCCAGTCGACGAACAGGGCACCGGCGTTACTCGGGCCGCCCACCAACACCCGACCGGACACGGTGTGCGGTACCGTCCACAGCCCGGGGATCTCGACCCAGGTATCGGTGACGACCCACACCACCAGGGTGGCGCCGAAGATGACAAGCACGTCACCAACGTCGTTGGCGCCGGCAACGATTTGATCGCAGAACGCATCGATGGTCCCGCCGGCGACCACCGTCTCGGGGTGGTCCCGCCCGCTCATCCCCCCCGGTGCGATCTCATCGGCCCTCACCAACGCGCGACTCCGGCGCAGGGTTCCCGCCGATCGACCCATTGGCACCACCTGAGGAAGCTGGCCCGGGTCGACCCCACACCGGGTCAACAGTTCGGTATTCCACCGTCCCGATGTGTAGAGCTCCCCCAGGGTGGAAGCCACTGCCGTATCGATGGCGGGGCGTGCGGTCAGCGCGTGGGTCGCTACGGCCTGCGCCGGCCAGAACCCGAACGCGTCGGGCATCTGTTGTGCCGTCCATCGGAGAAATCCTTCCGCGTCGGGCATCGGCTCACTCCGGCTGTCGCCAGGTGATCCCCGATCCGGGTTCCGTCCCCGGATGTCGCCGTAGAGGAGGCCGGGAGTGTGGGGGATGCCTCGACGATTCACCGCGGTGAGGGATGGGACCATACCCGCCACACAGACCCCGGCGATGTAGGTGGGAGTGGCGGTATCCGATGGTGCGGCATTGACGCCGGCCACTGCCTCTCGAACTGCCGTGAACGCTCGGAGCGGTCCGTGCCTCCAAGCCGCCAGCGCGTTGTGCTCCATGTGGTCGCCAGACGTGTGGATCACATGATGGGGAACCCGCGCTCGCGCCAGTACCTCACCGTCCGCGCTGACAGCCAATGCCTTGACGGAGGTGGTCCCGATATCGATGCCCACGGTGATGGGCACGGGGTGGTCGCCAACTGTCATGATGCGGACGCTGCTGTCATCAACGGTCATTATGGAGGACGGCCCAACAGAAGGGAAGGTGAATGGAAGAAGAGCGCCCGACGGCACTGGTCACCGCACCTGTGCGGGGACCGGGATTGGACAAACTGGAGGAACTCGCTCAGCTGGTCATCGACCCGTGGATCGATCATCATCCCCTGCGTATCTACAATGCCGAGCAGCTGGCCGAGCGGGTGGCCGCCGAGTCGGCGACCCTGCTGGTGGTGGAGTCCGACGTGTGTGCGGGACCGGTGTTCGAACAACCGCTCATCGCAGTGGCGAGCTGCCGGGGCGAACCCAACAACGTCGACATCGAGGCGGCGACCGCGGCCGGTGTCCCGGTACTCCGAGCTCCGGGACGCAATGCTGACGCGGTGGCCGAACTGGCGGTGGGCTTGATCATCGCCGCCACCCGGGGGCTCGTCGACGCCGACCGGGACGTGCGGAACGGCGATATCTACAAGGACGGGACGATCCCGTACCAACGCTTTCGATCGTGGCAGATCGCCGGGAAGACTGCCGGCCTGGTGGGCCTGGGGGCCGTGGGCCGAGCTCTGCGGTGGCGGTTGGAAGGACTGGGAATGCAGGTGGAGGCCTACGATCCCTACGCCGACGACGCCACCTGTTCGTTGGACGAGCTTCTGGCGGTGGCCGACGTCATTTCGTTGCACGCTCCGGTTACGCCGGAGACGCTTGGAATGATCGGGGCGGAGCAGTTCGAGAACATGCGAGATGGCGTGGTGTTCGTCAATACGGCCCGAGCCCAACTGCACGACACCGATGCACTGGTCGCCGCCTTGGCGTCGGGAAAAGTGAGCGCGGCCGGTCTCGACCACTTTGTCAATGAGTCGCTATCGACCGATCACCCGCTGACCGAGTTCCCACACGTGGTGCTCACCCCACATATCGGTGGTGCCACCTACGACACCGAGGCCAACCACTCCCTGATGGTGGCCAATGATCTCGAGCGGTTGCTGCAGGGCGGCACGCCACTGCATATCGTCAATCCGGAGGTGTTGATCACCAAGGGGTGAACGCTCCCGTGCGCCCCTCGAGGGCGGGGACGCGATGCCGCCAATCTCGGCCCGGCGGATGACAACGGGGATCAGTCGCAGTCCGGAGGAACCGGCGGATCCGCGGCGATGAGGGCCCCGGCACAGCGGGACATGGCCAGATCGATCAGCTGACCTCCTCCGGAACTGGCGGCTTCGAGCACGGCCCGGGCACCGAAGAGACCGGCCACCGGGTCGGCGATGGCGTCGCCACAGAACTCCGGATCTCCGCATGAGTCCCTTGTCACGAGACCGCCGGCCACCGCCGCGTCGTCCCCGAAAGCCACCCAGTCGCCACCGGGAAGGGCCCGGCCGTAGCCGGTGATGCTCAACCAGATACGACCGGGCCGGGGTGCCACGGTAGCGGCATCGACACCGAGCTGTTCGAGGGCGCGAGGCCGCGATGCCTCGATGACCACGTCGGCCGCCTCGATGAGGGATCGGAGCCGATCCCGACCGGTGGGAAGGGAGAAGTCGAGGGCCTCGGTGCACTGATCGTCAGGGTGGAGCCATCGGTAGAACGCGGGGGTCCCCCGTGCTCCGTCGGGGCGGGTGGCACTCTCGACCTTGACGACGTGCGCTCCGGCACCGGCCAGGATCATGGCGGTGAGCGGTCCGGCCCACATCGACGACAGGTCCACCACCTGCAGTCCCGACAGGTTGAAAGAGGGTCCGGCGGGCCACAACCGGGTGACTTCGTACGGCCGGGAGCTCGGGAGCGGATCCGCCAGGAGAGCGACCGGGAGGCCGAGCAACCGGGCGCCGGCCACCAACCCGGCTGACCCACACCCGGCCGCATACCGCTCGAGGGCCGGCCACGGGTCGTCTCCCGCCGGGGCCCCGATGAGGGCATCG
This sequence comes from Acidimicrobiaceae bacterium, assembly GCA_003133325.1. Taxonomy (GTDB): domain Bacteria; phylum Actinomycetota; class Acidimicrobiia; order Acidimicrobiales; family RAAP-2; genus DASZIT01. The sequence goes on from PKXA01000111.1 coordinate 53,772, forward strand.
ACGAGAGCAATGTCGTCCGCCCGGGCGAGATTGATCGCCACCCAGCCATCAAGGGTCCGGCACAACCGGCACGAACCGTTGGCGGAGATCCGGCCCTGGCGGTGCAGACCGAGGAGCGAGGCCCGGACGGTGAGGATCGGGGCCCACTCGACATGGGTCAATGCATGTTGTCGAGCCAGGTATCCATTGATATCCCTCACCAGCGCGTCGAGACGGAGCGTCGCCAGCGCCGAAGGCACCAAAGAGCGTCGCTCGGCCCAGGATGTAGGTGCCATCTCCCCAATCACCCCCGGCACCAACTCACCGCCTCTGGCCGGTGCGGTGTCCGGACCCTGATCGCGCCACACGGCCACACGTTACGCTCGCACCATGGCGGACACCGATTCAGCCATGTTCGACATCGCCTCGATGACCGAACTGCTGCATGCAGGGCAAGACGGTTCGGCCGAGGTCCTGGGGGCCGTGGCCGGACGACCATTGCTGGTCGTCGACCTCGATACACCCGGTGAGGTTGCCGGGCTCGACGTGCCCACCATGCTGCCCTGCGTCATCGTCGGGATCAGTCGCACCGGCGCGGTGCACGGGCCACTCGACGGTGTGGACGTGGCGCTGGCCGCCGGCGCTCGATCCGCAGCCCCCTGGGTGTCGGCCGCCCACCTCGACACCGGCTTGGAAGAGGTGGCCTCCAGGGTGACCGACTCACCCATGGCATCGGTCACCCTGGTGCAGGTTCTCCGGTCCGGCCGATCCGACTCCCTTGATCACGACCTGATGCTCGAGTCCCTGGCGTACTCGACCTTGCAGAAAGGGCCCGAATTCCGCCGGTGGCTGGCCCCTCGGACCCCGGCCTCCCGTCACCCCGACCGGGGGAGGGCCCTCCTCGTCGAGCGGAGCGGCGATCGCCTGTCGATCACCTTCAATCGGCCGCAGGTCCACAATGCCTATGACGCGGCCATGCGCGACGAACTCTGCGAGGCGCTGTCGATGGTGGCGGCCGACGCCTCCATCACCCAGGCGCACCTCTTCGGAGCTGGAGCCGACTTCTGCAGCGGCGGGGACCTCGGCGAGTTCGGCACGGTCAGTGACCCCACCACCGCCCACGTGATCCGCACCTCACGCAGTGCGGCCCGATTGCTCGGTATCGTCGGTGGCCGTGTCACCGCCCACCTCCATGGTGCGTGCATCGGTGCGGGCATCGAGTTGCCCGCCTCGGCCCATCGGGTGATCGCCCGGCCCGACACTCGTGTGCAGCTGCCCGAGATCGCCATGGGGCTCATCCCCGGGGCCGGTGGCACCGCCACTGTACGGCGGCGGATCGGACGGCACCGGACGGCATGGCTGGCACTTACCGGAAGGACCATCGACGCAGGCACCGCCCTGGCCTGGAACCTTGTCGACGAGATCGACGGCCGGTAGAGAGGGCATCCGACTTGTTTCAATGTGATCGCTACCCGATGATCAAGACCTGAAGCGCCGCAACATATACGGCACGGTAGGTCGGCCTGGCTCCGACCCGACGGGATGCGTTCGAATCCATGGTTGGCCTACGGTGGGCCGATGATCCGATACTCCGTGGGCGAGGACAGTGTCGCCCGTCTTGTGCTCGACCGGCCCGATGCCAAAAACGCGTTGACCCCCGAGATGCGCGACGAGATCGTCGAGCGTGTCCGCCAGGTTCGAGCCGACCCAGAGGTTCGGGCCCTGTTGATCACCGGCGTCGGGGATGCCTTCTGCGCCGGCATGGATTTGCGGTCGTCCACGGTGGCCAACTCGGGTCAGTCCGGATTCGACCCCCGGACCACCAGCGAGGCATTGCGGCGTGGCGTACAGGCATTCATCCGCGAGCTGTGGGAGCTCGACAAGCCGACGGTGGCCGCCGTCAACGGGATTGCCGTAGGGCCGGGGGCTCACCTGGCGTTGGCCTGTGACTTCGTCATGGTGTGCGAACAGACCCGGTTTGTGTGGTCGTTCGCCAAGTGGGGCCTGGTTGTCGACGCGGGAGGGGCCTACCTGTTGCCCCGGCTGGTCGGCCTTCCCAGGGCCAAGGCCATGGTCATGCTCGGCGAGGGAGCAATCGGGGCCGAAGCCGTGTCCCATGGCCTCGCCTACCGCTGCGTGTCGTCGCCCGACGAGCTGGACCGGGAGGCATCCGAGCTGGCGGCCAGGCTGGCCGCCGGTCCTGTCCGATCCCTCGGGCTCTCGAAACAACTACTCAACAGCTCGTTCGAAACCGATCTGGCCGGGTTGCTCGACCGTGAGTCCCACTTCCAGGCCTTGGCAGCCGGGTCGTCGGAGATGGCCGAAGGGATGGCCGCATTCGCAGAACGCCGCACCCCCGAATTCCGGAACGTCCACTGAGGACGGCTGGTGGTCGCGGGCTCATCGTGCCGACAATGTGGTGGCCGACATCGGCGGGCTACAGTTTCTGAAAAGCTGGTTCTCACTTGACGAACCGCCTGTCGGCCAGGGTGCTGACGCGGCGAAGGAGGAAGCCGATGCCACAGGCCGAAGAGTCGACGGGCTATGACCCGGCCGGGTTCATGGATCCGGCCGTCAGTGCCGACCCGCAACCTTTCTACCGCCAGGCACGGGCCGCCGGCGCGGTGGTACCGGGCATGTTCGGGCCTCAGATCGTGCGGCGATCCGCAGTTGACTTTGCCCTCCATCACCCTGAGGATTTTTCCTCCGGCATGGGCTCCGTTGATCTCGGCCAGTCAGTACCCCTCATTCCGCTTCAGGTCGATCCGCCGGATCACCGGAACTACCGCCGGCTTCTCGACCCCATCTTCGCTCCGCGGCAGATGAACGTCCTGAAGCCGGAGATCACCCGGTTGGTGAATGAGCGTATCGACGGTTTCATCGACCGGGGAGAGTGCGACTTTGCCGAGGAGCTGGCAGTGCCGCTGCCGTCGTCGGTGTTCTTGGCCCTGGTGGGGTTGCCGCTGTCAGAGCTCGACCTCTTCTTGAGCATGAAGGACGGCATCTTGCGCCCCGCGGGTTCTGATCTGGACGAGATCCAGGCCAATCAGAAGGTGTCGGCTCGCCAAATCGAGGAGTACTTCGCCGAGGCGATCAAGGACCGCCAGCAGCACAAGGGTGACCACGATGACATGCTGAGCATGTTCCTCGGGGCCGAGATCGAAGGGCAACGCCTGACGGTCGATGAGATCGTGGGGATCTGCTTCTTGTTCATCCTGGCCGGCCTCGACACGGTCACCGACAGCCTCGAGTGCTTCGTCGCCTATCTGGCGCAACACCCCGATCAGCGTCAGCGAATCGTGGACGATCCGTCGATCATCCCCTCCGCGGTGGAGGAGCTCCTCCGCTGGGAGACACCGGTGACCGCAGTGCCCCGATTGGCGATGAAAGACATGGACCTCGGCGGTTGCCCGATCAAGAAGGGTGACAACATCGCGGTGAGTATCGGTGCGGCCAACACCGACGAGGAAGCACTACCCGATGCCGGCATCGTCGATCTCACCCGGAATCCCAACAAGCACCTGGCTTTTGGAGGCGGCATCCATCGCTGCCTCGGGTCACATCTGGCCCGGATTGAACTTCGGATCACGTTGAACGAATGGCATCACCGGATCCCTGACTACTCGCTCGCTCCGGGGGCCGAGTTGAGCTACATGCCGGGGCTCCGCCAGATCGAGGAGCTCCACCTGGTCTTCGACCCATCCGGCCCCGGAAGAGGGTAGCGAGTGGACCTTCGCATTTCTGATGACCAGCAGCTGTTTCGGGAGACGACCCGAAAGTTCCTCGAGAGCACCTGTCCACTAGAGACGGTTCGCCGGTTGGCCGACGCGGAACCCGCTGGCTTCGAAAGAAAATGGTGGAAGCAGGGGGCCGAGCTCGGATGGGTCTCGATGTTGGTGGCCGAGGACGACGGGGGAGGATCTATCTCCGGCCACGGGCTGCTCGACCTGGTGTTGGTGGCCGAGGAGATGGGCCGGCTGGTCTCACCTGGACCGTTGGTTCCTACCAATGTGGTGGCCGCGGCTCTGGCCCGGTCGGGCACGCCGACCCAACGCCGGGAGTTCCTCCCTGGTCTGGTGAACGGGGATACCGTCGCCGCTTGGTGCCTGGGAACTGCGGTGGCCGGCATCGACCCCGCCGGAAGACGGGTGGAAGCCGTTCCCCGCGACGGCGGCTATGTGCTCGACGGGGTGACCGGACCGGTGGAGGCCGGCGGCCAAGCCGACCTTCTGCTTGTCACCGTTCGCACAGGTGAGGGTTTGACCCAGTGTGTGGTGCCGTCGGATGCTGCGGGTGTGGCCGTCGGTCCGGCCCACGGACTCGATCTGGTCCGGCGTTATGCCCAGGTCCGCTTCGACCAGGTTGTCGTACCCCCGGATGGGGTACTCGGCGCAGCAGGCAATGCAGCCTCCGACGCCGAGCGCCAGCTGCAGATTGCGGTGGTGCTCCAGGGCGCAGAGATGGTCGGCGCGGTGGATCGGGCCTTCGAGTTCACTGTCGAGTACGCATTCGACCGGTATTCCTTCGGCCGCCCGTTGGCCTCGTACCAGGCCCTGAAGCATCGGTTCGCCGATATGAAGATGTGGCTCGAGGCAGCGCACGCCACCGCCGACGCCGCGGCACGGGCGGTGGACCTCGACTCGCCGTTGGCGGCCGAGCTGGTGAGCGTGGCCAAGTCCTACATCGGTGATCACGCCCCGGCCATTCTGCAGGACTGCGTGCAACTTCACGGCGGGATCGGTGTGACATGGGAGCACGACCTTCACCTCTACATCCGCCGGGTGGTCACCGACCGCTCCCAGTTCGGAACGCCCGGCGATCACCGGGAGCGTGTGGCCGTGGCCATGGGGATGTAGGAGGACATCGATGAGCACAACCGATAGCAATAGCGTGGCCGAGGACGAGACTGACGACGGGGAATCCGTGGACTCGTTCCGGGCCCGGGCACGGCTGTGGTTGGCCGAGAACATGCCCCTTCTTCCCGACGGCGCCACCAATCAGCTCCTGGCCCGGGAAGACGAGTCCGGCCAGAGGGCCCGTCGGCTCCAGCGACTTCTCTTTGACGGCGGTTTCGCGGGGATCTCCTTCCCGGTGCCCTACGGCGGGCAGGGCCTGTCCCTTCACCACCAGAAGGCGTTCACCCAGGAGTCCCTGCCTCACCAGATGCCCACGGTGTTCAACGTTCCCACCCTGTCCATTCTGGCGCCGACCTTGCTCGACTTCGGTACCGAGGAGCAGAAGGTCCGGCACATCCCGGCCATGTTGTCCGGTGACGAGTTGTGGGTGCAGTTCCTCTCGGAGCCCAGCGGCGGTTCGGATCTGGCCGGGCTGATCACCAGGGCCACCCGGGATGGGGACGTCTTCGTGCTCAACGGATCGAAGATCTGGAGCTCAGGTGCCTTCCGCTCCGACTATTCGCTGTGCCTGGCCCGCACGGACTGGCAGGTGCCCAAGCACCGCGGTCTCACCATGTTCATCCTGAAGATCCACCAGCCCGGCATCGAAGTGCGGCAGATCAAGATGGTGAACGGGACAGGTGAGTTCTGTCAGGAGTTCTTCGACGACGTGCCCATCCCGGCCACCGACGTCGTCGGAGAGGTCAACAATGGTTGGACGGTGGCCTCCCGGCTTCTGTTCCACGAACGTAACGCGACGGGCGGCGGCTCTCCCTACGTCAGCGGGGTGGCCACCGCCGCCGCCGGACAGGACGGCCAACCGTCCGACCTCTTGGATCTGGCCCGGGAAACCGGCCGGACCGCCGATCCCCGGGTTCGCCAGTTGGTGGCCGAGGCCCGGGTCAACGACCGGGTGCAGAGCCAACTGGTCGAGCGGGTGACCACCGGCATTCGCACCGGCGCATTCCCGCTCCCGGCCGGCGCCATACCCAGCCTCTTCGCCGCCACCAACACCGAGCGTCACTTCGACATCGGGCTCGAGATCGCCGGCGCCGGTGCCGGGGCCTGGATCGACGACGACGCCGACCGGTGGGGGGAGACCTACCTGCTCCGGCAGGGACTCAGCTTGGGCGGAGGTAGCAACGAGATGCAACGCAATATCATCAGCGAGCGGGTATTGGGGATGCCGCGTGAGTACGCTGCCGACCGCGACAAGCCCTTCGACGAGGTTCGCCACAACTAGCCGGCGTCAGGCGACGTTTGCCCCGTTTGTGTCGAGCCGATACGCCGGGGCTGGCGCCCGATCCATCGGGCTGCGTGCTCGGGAACCTGGATCGATCAACGCCTTCCGCTGCACAGACGGAACGATCGGTAACGGTCGTGAGGAGCAAGCACTCTTCGGATCGGGCCGCGGACAGCGCGACCCGAAGCGATCGGGGCCAGGGAGCTGCGCTCTTGCGGGGCCGACATTCGGGGATACTTGGTAACTGGACCCCTCTCACCAAGTACACTGACCGTATGGAGGCGATCAAGCAGTACCTCGTATCAGCTTCAGGCCAGATGTCGGTGCCGGCCGCCGTGCGCCATCGGTGGCATCTCGACAACGGGGGTCCAGTCGACGTGATCGACCTCGGATTCGGTGTGCTCACCGTCCCCGCCGGGGAGGCGCGAGGCCTGTTGGGCGACCTACTCAGTCGTGAGGATCACGCGGCATTCGTCGACTCACTCACTGACGATCCCGACCTCGCCACCACGTGAGCCAGGTCGTCCTCGATGACCATCTCTTACGCGACGTCCTTGCCGACGAACGAGGACGTCGCCTGGCCCGGCTTGTCGAACAGAACGAACTTGCGACGACGAACCTCTACTACGTGCGTCTCTGCAAGAGCGTCGTTGCGGCTCGTGGAGGAGCACTCACCGGGGGTTGGTCAGGCGAACGGCGACGGGAGCTCGGGCGTCGCCTTCTGGATCTTCCTGAGTCGATCCTGATTCTGCCAATGCGCCTGATTGGCTACCGGGTGGCGGAGCTGGCTGGCAGTCAGCGAGTCTCAACCCTCGGCGCCGAAGCTGTTGCAGCCGCCGAGCACCTCGGCGCATCCCTCTGCGTCTGGGACGGGGACGACGGTCCCGGTATCCGCGAGGCGGCTCGCGCAAACCGGGTCACCTACCGCACAATTCCACTTTGAACCCTGCAAGTGGCGCGCGCTTCCCCATGTCGCGAATACCGTGACGCTGACCCGGCATGGGATCGCTCCGCATCGGCTTTCCGCGCGGGCTATTGGGATACCCCAGAGCGACCGCAGATCCGAGTCCCGCCTATGCGACTCGAACGGTGCTGGCGCGTGATGTGGGTGGAGGAACTTCTTCGCCGTGCTCTCGGAGCGATTCGATATGCACGGCGATTGCCTCTTGGATGTGTGCAATGACTTCGTCGACGGAGGTGCCCGTCGAGACACAGCCGGGCAAATCAGGGACGTACGCCGAGAAGTTCTGGCCGGCATCCTCGACAACAATCGCATACTCGTTCATCGCTGCCTCCGGGCCAGTCCGGCCTGCCGCACAATGCTACCAACCGTTCCCTTGGCCAATTCATCGCCCGTTCTTCCCGGCACTGTCACGGTTCCGGGCTTGGATGGATGCCGAAACTGGCGGTGACTGGCAACCTGGCGCGTCTGCAGCCATCCATCTTCCTCCAGCTCTCGGACGACATCCCTCACCCTTACAGGGTCAACCTATCCATCGGGTGTGTCAGCCAACTGTCCGCACCAGTGGAACCAGGTCTTCTAAGCCTCGATCCACGTGCGTCCACCAGTTCGAGCGCCATGAGCAGAAAGGAGTGATCCTCGAACGGGTGTCGATGGACTCTCCGGCGCAGAGGACATGGAACGTTCCGGAGGGTGCTGTGGGGAACTGGGGAGGCCCTACTCGGCCCGGTCCCTGTGGGGGTGTTGAGCGACCGCTCGTTGATCATCTTCTGACCGGTAGCCGCATTGCGGGAGTTCGTGATGACCTTGGTCAGCCTCGATGGTGCCGGAGTGACCCATCGTCCCGGCGTTTGAGGTCGGCGTCGGCCTGGCATACTCGACGCATGCTGCGGCGCAATCCCAAAGTAGTCCTCATCGTTATCGTCCTCCTCGTTTGGGCGATCGTGACGCCATTCACTTGGAGAGACCTTCGACGTCGATCTCCAGACCAGATCCGCGGCAGCAAATGGATGTGGAGGGTAGCCAGCTCCAACTTGACCGGATCGATCGCCTACTTCTTGTTCGGTCGCAAGCAAGCCGACTGATCGAACGGCGCACGGGATTCTGCTGTCCCGCCCCACAGATCCGGCGATTATGGGCACCTTGCGGATGTCGCTCGGTCGGGACCAAGGGCTTGACCCGGTTCGACGGGCAGGTTGCTTGTGTTGATTATGCCGCCTGATGGGCGGCGTTGCGGTGGATTGATTCCCCTCCTGCTGGGCTGCAGTAATTCAGCGAGCTGTGAAGCCGGCGGAGGTTGTACCGACCCTCGATGTAATCGAAGACTGCGTGACGCAGGCCGTCGCGAGTTTGCCAGCCGCGAGTGTCGATGAGTTCGCGTTCGATGGTGGCGAAGAAACGTTCGGCCACTGCGTTCGGCCACTGCATTGGCCCTTGCGCCCGATGGAGAGCACGGCGCCGTTCAGCCTGGCGAGTTCACCATACTCAGCGCTCGGAGGTTGACGTTCGATGCTGATCACTCCGATTCGGGCGACGTCGGAAACGTGCCGAACGGTTCCACCACCCGCCAAACCTTCCAGGGTCAGTGGGGCGACCGCGAGGAATACATGGCAGTCTCCCTACCACTTGTTCGACGGAGTGTGTCCAAGTGCTGCAAGCAGATCATCAATCGAGCTCGGTCAGCACCTCGCCGATGATCTTCGTCGTCTGGTGAGCGGGGAGCGGGTCGCCGCCTTCCGCCTCTGCGACCTCTGCGGCAAAGTCTTCGACTGAGTGAACACCGCCGACGAGGACGTGGCGCAACGCTTCACCGCTCGCTTCGGGATCGTCGAGCGCCTCCACCGCCGGCGCCACTGCATGGTCGGGTGAGGTCGCTACTGTGTGCACAAGCGCCATGGCTTCCTGCCGGCCGGTTGCTGTCGAGACAACCGGTGCACGATCGGGGTTCTGCTGAAGGTCCCACTCGGCGAGCGCCTCGTCGTATCCTCCTTCGCCCGGATGGAGCAGCCGGGTCGTGGGCGCCGCATTCGTCTGGGTTTCTTCGCCCTCAGAACTGTCAGACGAGGTATCGGTATCGTCATCGGTTTGGTGGCGCCGTTCCTGCTGCAAGGGAACGACGAGGGTGCTATCGGAGTTACGAACGATGTCCATGGGCAGTTCTCCTTGGGTTGACGACGCCTGCACGACGACCAAGACCTATTCTTACCCACGGTAGCCCTACGATGTCCTTCCTAAAACGCAGCGTTCGGCTTCACTCAATCTCGTAGGATTGCCCGCTCGGTTTCGGCAGGATCCGCACAAGGCTTGGGGGGCATTCGACCTTGCATCAATGACACCATCCCGGCATCCTTCCGCCTATGGGCGAAAAACACTGGGATGCACTGTGGATCACCTGTGCATTGGGTGGTCTGGGGTAGTTCGGGTTTCTTGTGGCTCGGAATGTGCGAGTGCCGTCATTTGCAGCCGGCGGCGCTGGTCCATCGAGGTTTCCGACGGAGAGTACCGCGCGGCCACCTGCCACTCGTCGTGGGCCTCGGACACTGCCGCTGCGGCTCAAACGGCCCGAACCCAGTGAAATACGGCGCGAATTCAGACGGCGTGTGGGGTGATTGTTGAGTTGCCGAAGGATGTTCCAGCACGCGTCTGGCGCGCAACGGCACTTTCGCCGTGCACCGTCGTCTATGTGACGATGGTGATCATGGACGCTGAACGGGTCATCTTCGAAGGCTTCGAGGGATTGCAGTTGGTTGCGGACGTGCGCGGGGATCCCGACGCCTGGCCCGTGCTCTTCCTCCATGGGGGTGGTCAGACCAGGCATGCATGGGGTTCGACAGCCGAGAAGGTCGCCAGCCAGGGATGGCGGACGATCGCGCTCGACCTCCGTGGCCACGGTGACAGCGACTGGGCACCCAACGGCGACTACTCCTTCACGGCGTTCTGCGCGGATTGTGTCGCAGTGGTCGACCAGTTGGGACGGCCACCGGTTCTGGTAGGGGCCTCACTCGGGGGCATGGCGGCGATGCTTGCCGAGGGAACCAGCGATCGAACCGTCTCGTCTGGCCTGGTGCTGGTGGACATCACACCCAAGGCCAACCCCGCGGGGATCGAGCGCATCACGGTGTTCATGCGATCGGGTTTCGCCGGGTTCGACACGCTGGACGAAGCGGCAGAGGCGATCGCCGCATACACCCCCGAGCGAACCAGGCGAGCCAATCCTGCTGGCCTCAAGAAGGTGCTGCGCCAGCGAAACGACCGTTGGTACTGGCACTGGGACCCGAGGGTCATCGACCAGGATCGCACCGAGGTGGTGCCTGACCGTCTTGCCGGACTTCTCGACGTTGCGCTGAGCAATATCCACGTACCCACGATGCTCGTCCGAGGACTCCTCAGCGACGTCGTCACCGAGGAAGGTGTCGATGACTTGCTGGCACGGATCCCCGACGCCACGGTCGTCGGGGTCGACGGGGCGGCCCACATGATCGCCGGTGACCGCAATGACGCCTTCTCCGATGCCGTGATCGCCTTCTTGCGGGACCGTGTCCGACCGACGATCGACTAGAGGAAGGCCGAGCTTCCTGCCCACGGGATGAGGTTACCCCCCCCAAAAAGGCGTCGGCCTCCCGGTTCAGGCGGCGGTGTCGAATCCCATCAGACGGTTCAGGTTGCCGCCCATGATCTTGGCGACATCATCGGTTGGGAGCGAGTGCAACTCGTCCACGAAGCTGAGGGGGTCGGCCATGCCCTCGGGGTGCGGGTAGTCGGATCCGAACAGCACCCGGTCGGCACCCAGGAGCTCGATCAGTCCCACCGGGTCTTCCTCGTGGAACGGATGCACATAGATATTTCGCTTGAACACCTCGACCGGGTCCTCTTCGAAGGAGTGAGGGGCTGACGAGTAGGCGTGCTCCATGTCCCGAATCAATGGGCGTACCCAGTTGCTGCCGTTCTCCACCGGTGCGAACCTCAGCTCCGGGAATCGGGTGCACAAACCGTGGCCGATGAGCGATGCCATGGTGTCCATGATCGGCCGACCCTGGTGGCCGACGATGGCCATGAACCCCGAGCCACCTTTGAACGGGGTCATCTCACCTCTGGTTACCCCTTCCCACTCGTTGATGTACCGCTGGTACCCACTGTCGGAAGCGTGCATGCCCACGGGGATGCCGGCTTCGACCACCAGCTTCCAGAACGGGTCGAACTCGGGCAACGCCATGGAGCGGGGTCCCATGAACCCGGGCACAGGGGCCGGGCGGATGAGGATGATTTTGGCTCCGTGCTCGAGCACCCACTCGAGCTCCTCGATGGCCTGCTCCACAATGCCGAGGTGAATCACCGGGGTGGGGAAGATCCGGTTCTCGTAGTTGAACGTCCAGTGCTCGTGCATCCACTGGTTGAGGGCATGGACCACCGCATGGGTGGCCGGCGGATCACCACGGAGGCGCTCCTCGAGGAGGCTTGCCAACGTGGGCCACATGAGCGCCCGGTCGATTCCCAGTTCGTCCATGAGTTTGAGGCGGGGCTCGGGGGCGCTGAAACCGGGCAGGGACCGCATGGGCTTGCCCATGATTTCGCGCCGCGATTTTCCCTCGGGGTTGCCGGACTTGAAGTACTCCTCCTGGGCACCGGGGGCAGCCACCACCTCGAAGGTGGGATTGGGGATGTAATTGCTGATCAGCCCGCCCACCGCGATCTTGGTGCGGCCGTTGATCTCCACATACTGGATGAGCCCGGCGTACTCCGGCGGCAGGAATTTGGTGAACGCATCAGTGGTCTCGTACAGATGGTTATCGGCGTCGAAGACCGGAAAACCCAACGTTCGTGGAGACATGGCCATCGCCCTTCTCTCGTGGGATGCATTCCCCGGTTCTCGACAAACCGGGATGGCGGCAATGCAGCGGTGGGGCTCTCATGCGGAACCTGTCGGCGATGATACCAGTGCAGAGCCGCTGGCGGAAATGGCATTTGCGGTGAGGAATGAGTCTGGGAGAAGGTGGCCTGAGTGGAACCCATTCTGTACACTCGGAACGATGCGCGTGATCGTGGATTGGGAGTTGTGCGAGTCGAACGCGCTGTGTATGGCCGCGGCCCCCGAGGTCTTCGAGGTCCGCGACGACGACCGCCTCTATGTGCTGGTCGAGGAACCCGGCGAGGAGCTCCGATCGAAGGTGGAACTGGCGGTGAGGTCATGTCCTATGACGGCGCTGAGCATCGCCGGGTAATCGAGCATCGCCGATGCGGGCGGTCCGGATTGCCGCCGGTTTCGACGGGAGTGGAGAGATGACCATGTCACCGACGGTGGGCGCGGCACTACCCGAAGAGGGAATCCCCTACGGGACGCGGTTGCACCAGGTGGCCGAGCCCCGGCGTGACGAGGTGGCCATCGTGTTTGTTGCCGAAGACGGCGGTGAACGGAATGTCGACTGGGGTGAGCTCGATGATCGGTCGACCCAGCTGGCCCGGGTGCTCTCCGACCAGGGGTTGGCGGCGGGGGACTCCCTGGCCATCTCCTTGAAGAACTCCCCCGAACACCTCTTTACCTGTTTCGCCGGGTGGAAGGTGGGGGCCACGGTGGTGCCCATGCGCTGGGACCTGCCCGATTGGGAGCTGAACCGTTTGCTCGGGGTGCTGAAACCGGCCGTCGTGGTGGGGGCCGACGAGATCGAGTGGCTGGAGAGGAGCCGTTCGGAGTCGACCGAACCGCTCCCCGACGTGACGGCGCCGCACGGCTGGGGAGTGTGCAGCTCGGGGTCCACCGGGGCACCGAAGATCATCGTGCAGAAGGACCCGGCGCTGTTCCTCCCCACCATGGTCGTGACCTCGACCGTCGTCGAGTCATTCGGTCAGTTGCCCAAACCGCAACTGGTGCTGCTGCCGGCCCCGCTCTACCACAGCAATGGATTCACCGCCGTCCGGAATCTGATGGCGGGTGACCCCATCGTGTTGCTGGAGCGGTTCAACGCCGCCCTCATCGTGGATCTCATCGAACGACACCGGATCACCGGCTTCATCGCCGCCACCCCCATGCTGCAGCGCCTTGCCCAGTTGCCCGACATCGCAGAGCGGGACCTCTCCAGCCTCACCTGGGTGCAACAAGGCGCCGCCTCCCTCCCGATCTGGTTGGGCCGGTTCTGGATCGACCTGGTCGGGCCCGAGCACTTCTACCTCTCCTACGGGTCCTCGGAGGGCGCCGGGCTGGTGGTCTGCCGGGGTGACCAGTGGCTCGACCACCCCGGCACCCTGGGCCGGGGGTTCACCGACACCGAGGTCCGCATCATCGGTGCCGACGGCCAGACCCTTCCGCCCGGCGAGATCGGCGGTATCTACCTCAAGCGACCCCAGGGCCCGGCGGCCATGTACGTGGGCGACGATGTGGCGCCCATGGAGACCACGGCCGATGGCTTCGTGACGGTGGGGGACGTGGGGTGGCTCGACGAGGACGGGTATCTGTTTATGGCCGACCGACGGGTCGACATGATCGTCACCGGCGGGGTCAACGTCTTTCCCGCCGAGGTGGAGGAGGCACTGAGCGAGCACCCCGGCATCATCGACGTGGTGGTGGTCGGCTTGGCCGACCCGGACTGGGGACGGCGGGTCCATGCCATCGTGCAGGCCCGTGATGCCACGGTGGGCGCCGACGATGTGATCGAGTTCGCCCGGGACCGGCTGGCCCCGTACAAGGTCCCGAAGACCGTCGAGTTCGTCGACATCATCCCGCGCAGTGAGGCCATGAAGCTCAACCGGGCCCAACTCACCGCCGAGCGCGACGACGCGGTGCCCGCTGAAGACGGCCGGTGACCGCGTGCCGGCTCGACTAGGTGGCCCCAGCGGGACTGGGCTATACCGTGCCGAGTTGGCGGCGCGGCCGATACGACGAGAAGGGGAGTTTCGAAGATGACCGAATACAAGTACGTCACCTACGAGGAGTTGGAGGGCGGCGAGATCGTTCGGATTCTCCTCAACCGTCCCGAGACCCGGAACGCCCAGAACCGCGGGCTGCTGGTCGACCTCGATGACGCCATGGGCCGCGCCGAGGAGGACGACAAGGTTCGGGTGGTCATTCTCGGCGGGGTCGGGCCGCTCTTCTCCTCCGGGCACGACATGGGCTCCAAGGAAGCCATCGCCGAGCGCCGTCCCGGACCGGACCAACACCGCACCGCCACCATCAATGGGGCCACCCGCGAGGGAACAGAGGCGCGCATGCTCCAAGAGTGGCACTACTACTTCCAGAACACGATGAGATGGCGGAACCTGCGGAAGATCACCGTGGCGCAAGTGCAGGGAACCGTGTACTCGGCCGGGCTCATGCTCATGTGGGCCTGTGATCTGATCGTGGCCGCCGACGACGTGTACTTCGCCGACGTGGTGGGCACCCGGCTCGGGATGTGTGGGATGGAGTACTTCGGGCACCCGTGGGAGTTCGGGCCGCGTCGGACCAAGGAACTGATGCTGACCGGCGATGCCATCGATGTCGAAGAAGCGCACCGGCTGGGGATGGTGAGCAAAATCTTCCCCGTCGCCGAGTTGACGGAGCAGACCCTCGCCTACGCCCGCCGCATTGCCAACGTCCCCACCATGACGGCACTGATGATCAAGGAGTCGGTGAACCAGACGGTGGACAACATGGGCTTCTACAATTCGCTGCAGGCCTGCTTCAACCTCCATCAGCTCAATCATTCCCACTGGGCCGAGATCCACGACAGCAAGTACCCGGTGGCCGAGCCTGCCGATGGTGTTCCCAATTGGAAGAACGCCCCCCCGGTCCGGTTGGCAGTGAAGGATGCGGTGGAGGGACCCGTTCCGGCCCGGTGAGACTTCGACCGACCTACCGCCAGGCTGACGCCACGCGGTATCGGCGTCCCGGTGGCGCCTGGGACGTCCCGACACTCGACGAGTTGCTGGCCTCGCCTCGTCCGGCCGACGGTTCGGCCATCGTCGACGGGGACAACCGACTCGATGCCGCCACCGTCGAGCGACTGGTGGCGGCGGTGTCCGGCGGGCTCCGGGCACTGGGTGTCCACCGGGGTGACGTGGTCTGCTGGCAACTTCCCAACTGGTGGGAGGCCATCGTTCTCTTCCGGGCCTGTTGGAGATGCGGTGCGGTGGCCGCCCCGATCCACCACCAGGTGGGGCCGGCCGAAGTCGGCGAGATGCTCGACTCCTTGGATCCGGTGGCTTCGTTGGCATCGACCGGGATGCCCCTGGCCGAACGAAAAGGGACCATCGGAGTACGTAACGGAGATCCCCGTTTCGATGACCTGATGGCTGGCCGCCCGCTGCAGTCACCTCTCGGGCGAGGAGCGGACGTGGCGGTGGTGCTGTTCACCACCGGATCCACCGGGCATCCCAAAGCGGTGCTGCACTCCAATCGGGGCCTGGCCTACAAGGCCCTGTCCATGACGACAGCCCACGGTTTGTCGAGCACCGACACCGCGCTGATGCCGTCGCCGCTGGCTCACGTGTCCGGATTGTTGAACGCCGTGCTCGTGCCCGGGACGGCGGCCATGCCGGTGGTGTTGATGGAGAAATGGGATCCCGAGCTGGGAGTCCGTCTGGTTGGCGAGCACGCCGTCTCATTCATGATCGGCCCGCCCACGCTCTTTTTGGGAATGATGGACGTGGCCGGATCTCGGACCCACCTGAAGAGCCTGCGGGTGGTCTCGTGCGGCGGCATGGGGGTGACCCCCGAGTTCATCGACGCGGCCCGCCAAGAGTTCGGCGCCACCGTGAAGCGCACTTACGGATCGACCGAAGCCCCGACCATCACCACGTGCACCGCCGGTGACGGAGCCGACAAGGCACGGGATACCGACGGGCACTCGGTCGGTGACGCGGTCATTCGGGTGGTGGACCCGGTCAGCAACCGCAGTGTCCCGGCCGGGGAGCGAGGGGAGGTTCTCTTGCGGGGCCCCGAGCTCTTCGTCGGCTACGCCGACGAGAGCCAGACCAGAGAAGCTGTCCGCCGGGGATGGTTTGCCACCGGCGACCTGGGCACGCTCGACGGCGAGGGTTGGTTGACCATCGTGGGACGGGTGAAGGACCTGATCATCAGGGCGGGCGAGAACATCGCATCGGCAGAGGTGGAACGGCTGCTCGAGCTGCACCCCGGTGTCCGCCAGGCGGTGGTGGTCGGGTGCCCGGACAAACGGGTGGGGGAGCGGGTGGCGGCGTTCATCGTGGGGGACCGCCATCTCGACGTGGAAGAGTGTCGACGCTGGTTCGCGGCCCAGGGAGTGGCCCGGTTCAAGACGCCGGAGTTGGTGGTGCACCTCGAGGAGATCCCGCTGTTGGGGATCGGGAAGCCCGACCGTCCGGCGTTGCGGGCCCGGGTGGCCGCACTGTCCGCGGTCGGCCGGTGACGGTGATGAAATGACAATCCATCGATCTGAAAGGAAGTGGTGATGTCCGGAGGGATTGTGTCGTGGGGGGTTTATCTGCCCTACTGGCGGCTCGAGCGCGCTGCCATCGGCGCGGCGTTCGGCACTGCCACCGCCAGGGGAACCCGGGCGGTTGCCTCCTATGACGAGGACACCACCACCCTGGGTGTGGAGGCAGGGCGCCGGGCGCTGAGCATCGCCGGGGTGCCGGTTCCCGAGGATCTCTTCTTCTCCACCCCGGCTCCGGCATATCTCGACAAGACCAACGCCACCACGATTCACGCTGCACTGGGCCTTCCGCCGGGTGCCGGCGCCTATGACCTCTGCGGTTCGGTGCGTTCGGCCTGGGCCACCATGAGCCTGACCGCCCTCAGCGGTGAGCGGCGTCCGTCCATGGCCGTCATCTCTGATCTGCGCACCGGTCTGCCGGGTGGGGCCGAAGAGAGCCAGGGAGGGGATGGTGCGGTGGCATTCGTCTTCGCTCCCGAGGGCGGTGTGGCCGAGGTGAAGGGACATGCATCGGTCACCGACGAATTCCTCGAGCGCTGGCGGATTCCGGGCGAGACAGCCTCCCGTCAATGGGAGGATCGCTTCGGCGAGGAGGTCTACCTACCTGCGGCCCGAGCCGCCTTCACCGCTGCGCTGCAGAACGCAGGCCTGACCATCGACGACGTCGACCATTTGGTGGTGGCCGGCCTGCATGCCCGGGCCGTCGGTTCGCTGCGGAAATCGCTCGGCGTTCCGTCGGACCGTGTGGCCCCCGACCATGTGGCGCGCATCGGGAATCTCGGTGCCGCCCAAGCCGGAGTGGGTCTGGCTGATGTGTTGGAACGCGGGTCTCCCGGCCAGGTGGTGGTGGTGCTCGAGCTCGCCGACGGGGCTGACGCGGTCGTGTTGCGCACCACGCCCGCCCTGGCCGCGGTACAAGAGGAACGGCGGAAGGCGGGCTCGATCGATGTCGCGGCACTGGCCGGCCAGGGTCGCGCCGACCTCCCGTATGCGGTGTTCCTCACCTGGCGGGGCCACCTCCGCCGTGAGCCCCCGCGCCGACCCGATCCCGAACGGCCCGATGCTCCCGCCATGCGACGGAACGAGAGTTGGAAATTCGGCTTCGTTGCCAGCCGTTGTGTGGCGTGCGGTTTTGTCCACCTTCCGCCCACCCGGGTCTGCCTGTCGTGCCGGGCCGTCGACCGGATGGAACCTCTGCGGCTGGCCGATGTGAGGGGCACGGTGGCCACCTACACCGTCGATCGATTGGCGTTCAGTCTTTCACCGCCCATGGTCGGAGCGGTGATCGACTTCGACGGCGGCGGTCGATACCGGGGAGAGATGACCGACGTCGACCCCGGGACGGTGTCCATTGGCACCCGGGTCGAGATGACCTTCCGGCGCCTCTACACCGCCGAAGGGGTACATAATTACTTCTGGAAGGCTCGGCCCCTGTCCGACGGCGGCGGAGCAACGGACGAGGACGCCGGGTCGGTTGACGCGGGTGGAA
Source organism: Acidimicrobiaceae bacterium (assembly GCA_003133325.1). Classification (GTDB taxonomy): domain Bacteria; phylum Actinomycetota; class Acidimicrobiia; order Acidimicrobiales; family RAAP-2; genus DASZIT01. The sequence goes on from PKXA01000111.1 coordinate 71,722, forward strand.
CAGAGAGAGGCTGACATGGCCAGCAGAGGGATTCGTGACCGGGTGGCGATCGTGGGAATGGGTTGCACCCCCTTCGGCGAACTGTGGGACAAGAGCGTCGACGACCTCCTCACCGATGCCACCGTGGAGTGTGTGGACTCGGCTGGCATCTCCCTCGACGACGTCGACGCCTTCTGGTTGGGGACCATGGGTTCGGGCCTCTCGGGCCTCACCCTCTCCCGACCGCTCAAGATCGATTACAAACCGGTGACCCATGTGGAGAACTTCTGCGCCACCGGCTCGGAAGCGTATCGAAATGCCTGTTACGCGGTGGCCTCCGGCGCCTACGACCTGGCCATGGCCGTCGGGGTGGAGAAGCTGAAGGACTCGGGCTATTCCGGACTCACCGGGATCCGACAGGTCGGGGACGGGACCCTCGCCGGGCTGAGCTCTCCCGCGGCGTTTTCGTTTCTGGTGCCGGCGTATGCCCACAAGTACGGGGTGGATCCGGACGAGTTGAAGTCGGTGCTCACCCGGATCGCCTGGAAGAACCACCGGAACGGGGCCGTGAACCCCCGGGCCCAATTTCGCAAGGAGGTCTCCATGGAGAAGATCGCCTCCTCGCCACTGGTGGCGGGCGAGCTCGGAGTGTTCGACTGCAGCGGAGTGAGCGATGGGGCCGCCGCGGTGGTGGTGTGCCGGGCTGAGGATGCGCACCGGTATACCGACACGCCGCTCTACGTCAAGGGACTCAGCTTGGTGGCCGGACCGGCGGCCGGCATCATCGATCCCGACTATGACTACACCAGTTTCGAAGAGGTGGTCAGGTCAGCCGCCGATGCCTATCACCAGGCCGGGATCACCGATCCCCGCGCCCAGCTGGCCATGGCTGAAGTCCACGACTGCTTCACCCCGACCGAGTTGGTACTGATGGAGGACCTCGGTTTCGCCGAGCGGGGCACGGCGTGGAAGGAGGTGATGGCCGGGACGTTCGACCGGGACGGGGAGCTTCCCGTCAACCCCGACGGTGGACTCAAGAGCTTCGGGCACCCGATCGGGGCCTCGGGATTGCGGATGCTCTTCGAGTGTTGGCTGCAGCTGAGGGGAAAGGCCCCACCCGAACGTCAGATCGCCGGCGTGGGCGAGGGCGGCCGTACGCTCGGTCTCACCCACAACCTCGGCGGTGGCCCAGGTGAGTGCGTCAGTTTCGTGGGTGTGGTGGGAAGCCAACTGTCGGACTGAGAGCCTGGGTGCGATTGCCCGGCAGGCCTTGGCTACCATGGCCCGGTCCGGTCTTCGGTTCGTAGCGACAAGGGGGGACACATGGGGCATGGTGGAGGTGTCGATCCTTTCGCCGAGAACGAGGACCAGACGGCTCTCCGCCAACTGGCCCGTGAGGTGGCGGCCCGGGAGATCGCCCCGCGCGCCGCCCATCACGACGAGACGGGCGAGCTGCCGCGCCAGGCCATCAAGGCGCTGGCCGATGCCGACCTCTTTCGTGTGACGATCGGCGAACAATGGGGCGGCCTGGGCATGGGCGACGTGGAGGCGGCCATCGTGCTGGAGGAGATCGCCCGCCACGACGTGTCGTCAGCCATCTGTTGTCAGCTGGCGTACAACGGCCCGGCCAGGGGAATCGAGCATCTGGGTAGCCCGGGGCTGAAAGACCGGTGGCTACCCGCGGTGGCCGACGGCGATGCCATCATCAGCATCGGGATCACCGAACCCGATGCCGGCTCCGCCGTGCAGTCCATGCGCTCCGCGTTGACCGAGGACGGTCAGGGACGGTGGCGGCTCAACGGCTACAAGAACTACTCGACACTCGGGCATGGGGCGGCCGCCGTGCTGGTCTGGTGCCGATGGCCGGGAGGCGACGGGGCCCGGGGGATCGGAGCCGTGGTGGTGCCGACCGATCGGCAAGGGGTGGAGCTGACCGGTCTGCATCGGGGAATGGGAATCCACGCCGCCACCGAATCGGAGATGGCCTTCGACGGGGTATTGATCACCGAGGAAGATGTGCTGCTGGCCGGTGACCCGGGTTCCTCCGAGCCGTTCAAGCTCTTGTTGTCCCATCTCAATCATGAGCGCTGCGGCAACGCCGCCATGTGTGTGGGGGCCGCCCAGGGTGCTCTCGAACTCTCGGTCGACTATATGAACGATCGCATCGTCGGTGGGCGGCCGATCGCCGAACTGCAGGGCCTGCAGTGGAAGCTGGCGGACATGGCGGTGGCTCTCGAGGGCGCGCGCATGCTGTTGGCCCGAGCCGTACGCCTGGCCGGGCCGGGGGGCACGCCACCGCCGATGGAGACGGCCATGGCCAAGGCCGCCGCCAACCTGGCGGCCAAGTACGTCTGTGACGAGGCCATACAGATTCACGGTGGGTACGGCTACAGCCGCGAGTATCCGCTGGAGCGGGCCTATCGGGATATCCGCGGACTGTGCATCGGGGCCGGCACTGTCGAGGCACAGCGCAATTTCATCGGCTCGAGCATGGTTCGGGGCCGGACCACCGTTTCCGCCGGCTGGCGGACCCCGGCGCCGGGATGACGTCGCCGGCTGGTTCGCTCCGGACCGATCGATGATGGACGAAGGGGGACTGGGATGACGGTGTCCACAACGCAGCCCGTTGGGTCAGGCGGCTCGAACGAAGGCCTCACCGACGATGCCGCGCTGCGCATCTTCCGCACCGTGACCACCATCCGTTCCACCGAGGACCGGATCATCAGGGGATTGAGTTCGGGGGAGCTCCGGATGACCTACTACACGGTCAGGGGCCAGGAGGTGATCCCGGCGGCCATCTGCGAGCATCTGCGGCGCGACGACTACATGGTCACCACCTACCGCGGGATGCACGACTGCATCGCCAAGGGGGTTCCTCTCGACGAACTGGTGGCGGAGATGTGCGGAAAGGTGACCGGCACCTCCAAGGGGAAGGGCGGGCCCATGCACCTCTCCGACCCGCAGTCGGGACTGATGGTCACCACCGGAGTGGTGGGCGGCGGACTCCCCATCGCGGTCGGCCTGGCTCTGTCGAGCAAACTCCGGGGCACCGATCAGGTCACCGTGGTGAACTTCGGTGACGGAGCCACCAGCATCGGTGCCACCCACGAGGCGTGCAACCTGGCCGCGCTCTGGGAGGTCCCCGTCGTCTTCGTGTGCCAGAACAACCAGTACGGCGAGCACACCAAGTTCGCCGACTACACCCGGTCGCCGAGCCTGGCCGAACGATTTCGCGGCTACGGGATGGAGGCCCGGACGGTGGACGGGAACAGCGTCCCCGCCATGCACGAGGCGGCCGCGGAGGCCATCGGGGCGGCACGCTCCGGCTCTGGCCCGGTCTTCTTGGAGTGCCTGACCTACCGACTGGGCGGCCATTCCTTCGGGGCCACCACCGAGTACATGGACCCCGACGAGTTGTCGCAGGCAGAGGCGAACGAGCCGGTCGGCCGGTACCGCCGATGGCTGGTGGACCAGCGGGGGATCGGCGAGGACGTGCTTGCCGACATCGAGGCGGCGGTGGTGTCGAGCGTCGAGGCGGCGGTCGAGGCGGCGAAGGCCAGCCCACCTCCGGCGCCCGAAGAACTGTTGACCGATGTGTTCTCGAGCGTGGAGGCGCTCCCGCGATGACGACGGATGATCCGATCCACACCCTGTCCGAAGCCGTGAACCAGGCGATGGACATCGCCATGGCCGAGGACCCCGATGTCTTCGCCCTCGGTGAGGACATCGAGGACCCCATCGGTGGCGTCATGAAGGGGACCAAGGGCCTCTCGACGAAGTACGGACGGGAGCGGGTACGCAACACCCCGATCTCCGAGCAGGCCATCGTGGGGGCCGCCATCGGCGCGTCATTGGTGGGGATGCGCCCGATCGCCGAGGTGATGCTGATGGACTTCTTCGCGGTGGCCATGGACCAGGTGGCGAACCACGCGGCCAAGCTCCGGTACATGTCGGGTGGGCGGACCAACGTCCCCATCACCATCCGCACATCTGTCGGGGGCGGCCGCCAATTCGGGGCGCAGCACTCCCAGTCGCTCGAGGCCTGGATGATGCACATCCCCGGTCTGAAGGTGGCGGTTCCGAGTACGCCCCGCGACGCCAAGGGCCTGCTGTACTCGTGCATCTTCGATGACGACCCCTGCATCTTCATGGAGACCATGTCGTTGTTGTTCACCCGTGGGCCGGTGCCACCCGGACGTTTCGAGATTCCCCTCGGCGTCGCCGACGTGAAGCGGGCCGGTGACGACGTCTCGGTGGTGACCTGGGGGTGGCAGGTGCCCGAGGCCCTGGCCGCGGCCGAGACCCTGGCCGACGAGGGCATCAGCGTGGAGGTGGTCGACCTCCGGACCCTGGTACCGCTGGACCGGGATGCCATTCTCCGCAGTGTGGCCAAGACGACCCGGGCGGTGGTGGTGCATGCCGCCACCCAGTTCGCCGGCCCCGGGGCGGAGATCGCCTCGCTGGTGGGACACGAGCTCTTCGGCCGGCTTTCGGCCCCGGTCGAACGCATGGGCGCCGCCTACTCGCCGGTGCCATACGCCGCCGAGTTGGAGTCGTTGCACTATCCCGAGCGGAAACGGATCGCCGCCACCATCCGGGCCATGGCCTGACATGAACGATACCGGCGACTCTTCCATGCCGGAGAAGAATCGGACCCCGATCAAGATCCCTCAGGCCGGCGTGGCCATCACCGAGGGCACCATCATCGAATGGCTGGCAGCCGAAGGCGATCAGGTCGCTTCGGGACAGCCGCTGTACCGGCTCGAGACCGAGAAGGTGGAGATGGAAATGGAGTGCCCGGCGTCGGGCACCATCCACCTCATCGGCCAGATCGGGCAGCCCTATCCGGTCGGCGAGGACATCGGCTTCATCGATCCCTGAGAGGCCATCGGCAAAGTACCCTGTTGGCTCACCGTCAAGGTGGCCGTGGAGAACGGGGCAAACCCGTCCTGCGCCTTACCAGGAGGAGTGGCATGGAGAGCACGGAACTCGAGACGATCATCTACGAGAAGGACGGCGCGATCGCCCGCATCGTGTTGAACATGCCGGAGAAGGCGAACATCCAGACCGCGCAACAGGTATGGGACTTCGAGGACTGCCTGACCCGGGCCGACCGTGACGAGGAGGTGAAGGTCGTCATCGTGAAGGCGAACGGGAAGGGGTTCTGTGCCGGCCACGCCATCGTCAGCCACGAAGAGATGGCCGACGTCTATCCCACCACCGGCCCGACGCCGGAGCGGACCTGGAAGAAGCACAACTACGACCTCTTCCTCTGGCCGCCGCTGCGACTCTGGGAGTTCCCCAAGGCGACCATCGCCCAGGTCCACGGCTACTGCCTCGGGGGCGGCACCATCTATAGCCATATGTGTGATCTCACCATCGCATCCGACGACGCGTACTTTCAGATGCCCCTGCCCCAGGGGTTCGGGCTGCCCGGCGCCCAGACCCTCGTCGAGCCCTGGATGTTGATGAACTGGAAGCGGGCCTACGAGTACCTGTACCTGTCGCCGACCCTGTCGGCGGAGAAGGCTCGCGAATGGGGCCTGGTCAACCGGGTGGTGCCACGAGCGGACCTCGAGGCGACTGTGGAGGAGACAGCCAGGACCATCGCCCAGATGCCCCTGACCACCATCATGACGGTGAAGGCCGGGGTGAAGCGGGCCTGGGAGACGATGGGCATGCGTGTCCATCTCCAGAGCACCGCCGACTTCACCTCGATCGCCAGTTCGGCCACCGACGTGCGGGAGTTCATGGTGAAACAAAGTGGGCAGCGGCCGCGCCAGGTGGCCGAGAACCAGTCGCAGGCGGCGCGCCAGGCGGACTGACCCGGGGCTCGTTCGAAGCTCACCCGTCCTTGGTGAATGTGCGCGTGACGAACCGCCAGCGTCCGTGGACCTTCACCAGGGTGTCGGCATACTTGCCCGAGTGGGTGACCTCCTGACGGGGAGGATCACCCACCAGGGCATAGAGCTGTACGTACGCCTGCCCGGTCGCCCGGTCGCCGTCGCCCTCGATCACCAGGTTGGAAACCACGTGGCGGGGTGCCCGCACCGAGTCGGGAAACCCCCGGGCGAACTCTTCGAGCGCGTTGCGTCCTTCGAGGACCAGCCCACCGGCGTCGAACACGCCGTCGTCGACGAACGTTCCGGCCAACGCCGCTCCGTCGCCGCTGTCCATGGCGTGGCTGTAGCGGGCCACCAGTTGCCGGATGGCCAGCTGGTCGTCGGCCGTCAATCCCATGTTCCTCTCCGTTCCCCGGCTGCGCACCTGTGTGATCCCGTGCCGAACCCGATGGTCGACCGCCGGTGCCGACATCGGTCCGGAGGTTCGGTCGCGATGCTATAACTGTCGCCAATCGGAAGAGCAGATCGTCTGGGTCTCGGGAGGGCGTCGACAATGGCCGAAAGCGCACGCCGGCCGTCGCTGGGACAGCGGGTGGCCGATCTCGCCGGGCTCGCCCACCGGCCCGGGGTCCCGTCCTCACCGACGACACCCCGCACCGCGGCTCCCGAGGAGCACGACGTGGTGGTGGTGGGCAGTGGTGCCTCCGCCCTCTCCGCCGCGGCCGGCGCTCTCAGCACCGGCGCCTCGGTGGTGGTGTGTGAGAAGGGGCCGGTGCCCGGGGGGACGACCGCCTGCTCGGGCGGCGTGGCCCACATCTATGCGAATGCGGTGATGCAGGCGGCCGGGATCGCCGATGACCGCCACGAAGCGCTGGCCTATATGGCCCGGGTGGGCTATCCGGGTGCCTACGATCCCGACGCTCCCTGTTGTGGGCTCCTGCCCGAGGCCTACGCGCTGCTCGAGACGTACTACGACCGGGGGGCCGAGGTGATGGCCCGCCTGGGAGTCCTCGACGCGGTCCACATGAAGGCTCCCTGGTTGGCATGGGACGGCCAGATGTTCCCCGACTACTACGAGTTTCCCGAGAACCGGGCCCTGCGGGGACGGGGCATCCAGGCGGTGGCGCCCGACGGCGGAGCCGGCAGCGGGGGTGAGCTGGTGCGCCAGCTCATGGCCTTCGCCGCCGGCCGGGGCACCGAGGTGCGGCTGGGCAATCGGGTCGTCGACCTGGTGGTGGAGGCCGGCGAGGTGACCGGGGTGGTGGTGGACGACGGATCGCACTGTCGGACAATCCGGGCCCATGGGGGAGTGGTGTTCGGGTCGGGCGGCTTCGCCCACAGCCCCGAGCTCCGCCAGCGCTTCCTGCGCGGTCCGGTCGCCGGTGGCTCGGGCACCCCATCGAATACCGGCGATCTGGTGGGGATCGGGGTGCGGGTCGGTGCCGAGTTCGGTGCCATGCAGAACGGATGGTGGAACCAACAGGTACTCGAGGCCGTCGACGACTACGCCACCTCGGTGCTCGATGTCTGGTCGATGCCCGGCGACGGCATGCTGATGGTCAACCGGTTCGGGGTCCGGGCCATCGGCGAGAAGCGGGAGTACGAGTCGCGCGGGCGGGTGCACCACGTATTCGCGGACGACGAATACGTGAATCGGGTGATGTTCATGGTCTATGACCGACGGACGGCTGAACGCTACGGGGGCCGGTACCCGATCCCGCCGGTGGGAGCGGTGGCCGATCACGTGGTCACCGGCTCGGGGGTCCTCGGCCTGGCCGAGGCCCTGGGCCAACGGCTCCGCAGTCGGTCGAGGGCGGCCATGCCCGCCGGGATCGCTCCGGTGGACCTGTCTCCCGGGTTCGCCGAGACCCTCACCGCCACCATCACGAAGTTCAATTTCATGGCCGAACAGGGGAGGGACGACGACTTCGGTCGGGGCTCGAAGGCTGTCGAGTTCGCCTTCCACGGTCCCCGCGCCGCGGACAATCACCTGCCCAACGCCCTCATGCACCCCCTCGATCTCGAGGGTCAGCTGTATGCCATCTCCCTGGTCGGCACCACCTTCGATACCAACAGTGGACCTCGCATCGGCACCCAGGGTCGGATTCTGGGCACGGCTGGGCCCATCGGGGGCCTCTACGGAGCGGGAAACTGTGTCGACGGAGTGTTCGGGGAGGGCTACCCGGGCGGCGGATCGACCATAGGCCCGGGCATGGTGTTCGGGTTCCTGGCCGGGGCGCACGCCGGGGCGCGGTCATCCCGCGTCGGCAGCCTCCGATGAAACTCGCCTATCGGGACAGTGGCGCAGTTGTCCCGGGAGTTCCGGGAATTCCCGCGGTCGTCTTCCACCGCGACGGCATGACTTCGATCGACGAACTCTCCGGGGTGGCGGTGGCCAGCGGCATGGTCGGACGGGTGGTGGCCCCCTACGGCGACTACGCCTTCTACCCGAGCGGGATGGAGGTCGGAGGTATCTGTTGGTACCGGGCTCTACCCGGGTCCTTGGGGACCGACCCCATCTCCCTCACCCGGGCGGTGGTGCAGGCCGGTGATCTCCTCGACGACCTCGACCTCGACCGCCCGGTGCTCATCGGCTGGGGACAGGGAGGGGTGGTGGCCCTGGGGGCCGGCCTGCTCCGGCCCGATCGGGTGGGCTCGGTGATCTGTGTGGATGCTCTGTCCGAGCACTTCGATCTTCTGCCGGCCCCTGCGCTCACCGCCGACCCGGCTCCGCCGGTGCTCCTGGCCATCACCGACCCGGACGGGGGCCCGACCCTCACCGATCAACAGGCGCGACTCGCCGGCCATGGCATCACCTCGGCCACCTGGCAGTGGTCGGGTGGGGGCACCGGAGAGGACCGGGACTCGGCGATGGCCGAACGGATCGGGCAGTGGCTCGAGGATGGCTAGTGCAGAGTGGGGTCGGCGATGACCACCACGCCGGTGCCGGACCTCAATGGGGGTCTCGAGGTGCCTGACCATTGGCGATTGGGCACGGCGTTCGTGCCCAAGGGCCGCTATCTCGACTCCGAGTTCCTCGGTCTCGAGCTCGAACGCCTCTTCCCCCGGACGTGGTTGAACGCCTGCCGGCACGACGAGGTGGAGCGGGTCGGGCAGTACGTCAACTTCGAGATCGGGGACCAGTCGGTAGTGGTGGTCCGGACCGAGGCCGGGCTGAAGGCGTACCTCAACGCCTGTCGCCACCGCGGGACCCGGCTGGTGAACGGGCAGGGCCGGATGGCCGAGTTCCGCTGCCCGTTCCACGCCTGGCGTTGGAATCTCGACGGGTCACTCAAGTATCAGGCCGACGCCGAGCACTTCGTTCCGCGGCCGGCCGAGGAGATCTGCCTGGCCGAGTGCCGGATCGGGACGTGGGGAGGATGGGTCTTCATCAACCTGGACGGCGGTGCCGAGCCGCTGGAGGACTTCCTCGACCCGCTGCCGGAACGGCTGGACGGCTTCAAACTCGAGGACATGCGGATCGCCTGGTACAAGTCGGTCATCCTCCCGGCCAACTGGAAGACGGCTCTCGACGCCTTCATCGAGAGTTGGCACGTCCCGGGCACCCACCCCCAACTCCTCCGTCCCGACAAGCACGCGACGCCACCGACGATCACCGAGTGCCGGCAGTACGGCTCCACCTTCAACGAGCTCTTCCGGCTGCACTCGCGGCATGCGGACCTCTTCCGGTACGGCCCGGATGGCGACTCGAGCAAGCTCCGTGCCGGGTACCGGGCCGATCCCGAGGCGATCTACCGGAACATCGAGTACTCGCTGCGTGAGCTCGGCGCGCTCTACCTGAAGTCCGATCTGGCCGCCGCGGCCGAGTTGCGGATCACCGAGGGAGGGGACGGCCCAACGGGCAACGCCATCTACCAGCAGCTCCGCCGACAGCATGCCCGGGCCGCGGGCATCGACTACCCCGAGCTCACCGACGAGCAGTTGAAAGGGGCCATGTACGACTGGCACGTGTTCCCCAACAGTGTGTTCCTCATCGATATGGGCTGTTGCCTCACCTACCGGGCCAGACCCAACGGTGGCGACCCGGACAGCTGCATCTTCGACGTGCAGGGTCTCGAGCTCCCACCGGCCGACGGCCTGCCCACCGCCTCGCCCCAGATCTTCGGTGACTGGCGGGACGGGAACATGGGAGAGATCCTCAGCCAGGATTTCTCCAACATGTCGGAGGTGACCGCCGGGATGCACTCCCGGGGGTACGACGGTCATCGTCTGAATACGGCACAGGAGATGACGATCTGGAACTATCACCGGGCCATGGACGGCTACCTGTTCAGCTGATTGCCTGCCACCGTGGCTCACCGTGGCTCATGTACATCCATCCACGGGTCCCGCCAGATTATCGGGCCGCGACCCGCAAGTTCGGGGCACTGAAAGTGTTCCTTTCAGTAGGTCGAGGGCAAGGTGATAGGCAGTACCGGCTCGTGGTACTTGGCCAATGGGGGGGATCCGTGCGCAGGGACAGTCGAAACCAGGGGGCTACAAGTCGCACCGGGCTCGTGGTCGTGCTGGTGGTGGCCATCGTCGCCACCGCCTGCGGGGCCAGGGTGGCAGCCTACGAGCCATCGATAGCGGGCACGGGCGGATCCTCGGCCCAGGCCGGTGGGGCCCAGGCCGGCGGGGTCACCACTGCCACCGGGTTGAGTGGTGCCGGCGGAGTGGGAAGCGGAGGCGGGACTGCGGGCGGAGCGACAGGGTCCGGGGCAACTGGTTCGGGCGGGGCCGGGCAGGCTTCGGGCGGACCCACCGGCCCGGCGGCCAAATCGCCGGTGTCGCCGACATCGACCGGGTTCGACTTCTCGCCCCATGCCGAGGCGGCCGCTTGTCCGGGTACGGCGGGCAATGGCGCGTCGGATGTGGGTGTCACCGCGTCACAGCTGACATTCGGCAATGTGAGCGGTTTGACAGGTCCGCTCAGCGGGAGCTTCAGCCAGGGTGCCCAAGGCGTTCAGGCACTCTTTTCGGCGGTCAACGCAGCCGGCGGGATCTGCGGACGCAAGCTGGCCCTCGATGCCGAGGACGACAAACAGAACGCCTCGACCAACGCCTCGGATGTGGCTGACCTGGTTCCCAAGGTGTTGGCCTTCGTGGGCTCGACCTCCGATGCCGACAACGGAGGCGTGCCGGGAATGACCCAGGCCAACGTGCCCGACGTCGGATTCGCCATCAACTGCGACCGCAGTGAGTCGCCGGTCTACTGGTCGCCGGCCGGGGGGAGCTGCAATCAACCCCAGGGTGCCGGCGGGCCGTACTACGTCAGCAACTCCATCTTCACGCTGGCCAAACAGGGGGGGTACTTCCCGACCAAGATGGCGTTCCTCTCCTACGCGATTGCCATCAGTACCCAGGCGGCCCAACAGTTCGAGTACGTCTACAAGGCCATGGGTGGGACGGTGTGTTACTCCGACTTCGCGGTGTCCCCGGCGACGGCGTCGCTGGAGAGCGATGTGGTCGCCATGCAACAGGCCGGCTGCAACGGCTCGTTCGACACCATGGACGTCACCGGCAATGTCAAGTTGCTCCAGGCCATGCAGCAGCTGTCCTACCGCCCGCCCTACGTGGCCGCTACCTTCGACGCCTACACCCCTGACATGATCACCAAAGCCGGCCAGAGTGCCGCCCAGGGACTCATCGTCGGGTTGCCGTTCGTGCCGCTAGCCGAATCTCAGCCGATGGTGCAGCTCTACCAACAACAGCTCGCCACCTACGAGCCGGGCAACCTACCCAGCGGCTTCGGCTTCCTCGCCTGGGAGGCGGCCCAGATGCTGATGTACGCCCTGATCCAGAGCGGACACTCTCCGACCCGGGCTTCCATCGTGAAGATCTTCAGCTCCCTCCAGAACTGGACCGGAGGCGGCGCCCTGGGCGGCTACACACCCAGCGGGCGGGGCGTCTACACCTGTGACGTGGACGTGACGGTGAAGGGGTCGTCCTTCGTGCGAAAGGCACCTTCATCGGGCATCTACTGTGGTGGGCAGGCGGCGAAGGCGTCGTCGTGAGCCAGTACTGGCCGTTCATCATCATCGGCTTGTTCACCGGGAGTATCTACGGGCTGGCGGCCATGGGTGTGGTCCTGACCTACAAGACGGTCGGGGTCTTCAACTTCGCCTACGGCGCCATCGCCATGTTCTGCGCCTTCACCTACTGGCAGCTGCACGACTCCTGGGGCCTGACCGCCTGGGTGGCCATGCCCATCCTGTTTCTGGTGGTGGCCCCGCTGCTCGGTGTTGCCCTCGAAGCCCTCTACCGTCCCCTGGCTGGACTGTCGGCCGAGGTCCTCATCGTGGTGAGTGTGGGCGTGCTGGCGGCGCTCGGGGCGGTGGTGCCGATCATTTACGGAAAACAGGACCGCACCCTCCAGCCCATCTTCCCCACCTCGACCTTCGCCCTGGGGTCCCATTTCCATGTGGGCTATGACCAGCTGGGCACCTTGGTGATCTCGCTGGCGGTGGCGGCCCTCCTCTGGGCCCTGTTGCGCCACACCCGGTTCGGCACCTCTACCCGGGCGGCGGTGGACAATCCGGATCTGGCCGACATGGTGGGTGTCCACGGTGACAATGTCCGCCGTTCAGCCTGGATCCTCTCCGTCATGTTCGCCGCCCTGGTCGGCATCCTCATCAGCCCGACCCAGGGCCTCGACGTGAATCAACTGGTGCTGGTGGTGATCTACGCCTTCGCCCCCGCGGTTTTCGGGCGGTTGGTCAGCCTCCCGCTGGCCTACATCGGCGCCCTGGTGCTGGGGGTGGTCGTCAGCCTGCTGTCCAAATATGCCAACTCGGGCACGGTGGCCAATCTCGAAGCGGCCGTGCCCTACCTGGCCCTGTTCGCTCTCCTGATCATCATGGGCGGACGCTTGAAAGAGGCCGGCGCCTCGTCCCGGCGGTTGTCGGTGTCGACCCGCAGTGGGGGCGGATCGGGGGGTGCCGGAGCGGTCCGGGCCCGACACTGGGTGGTCGGGGTTCTGGGGTGGCGACTACGTCTCGACCGCAGTCTGGCCCTCGGTCTGGTCGGCTTTGCCCTGGCCCTGTTCATTCCCCTGGCCGTGCCCGGGCCCCGACTCATCGACATCACCTTCGCCGTCGTCTATGGGTTGGTGGCCCTCACCCTGGTGGTGCTCACCGGGTGGGCCGGGCAGATCTCCCTGGCCCAGTTCGCCTTCGTGGGTGTGGGTGCGTTCACCGCCGGTCACCTCTCCGGATCCCACGGACAGCACTTCCTGTTGGCCGTGCTGGTCGCCATGCTGGTGGCCGCCCCGCTCGGGATCCTGGTTGGGCTGCCCTCCTTGCGGCTGTCCGGCCTCTACCTGGCCCTGGCCACCTTGGCCTTCGCCCTCATCATGGACAATGTGGTGTTCAACCGGGGTGACGTGAGCGGGGGCCTGACCGGCATCACCGTGCCCCGTCCGAAGATCTTCGGGTTGTCGTTCACCGGACGGGCCAGCCTCTATGAACTGGCGCTGGTGGTGTTCGGAGTGGTGGCCGTCGCCGCCTATGCCATACGGCTGGGCCCGATCGGCCGCCGGTTGCAGATCGTGCGCGACTCACCGTTGGCCGCCTCCACCCTCGGAGTCAACCTGACGGTGACCAAGCTGGTGGTCTTCGCCGTCTGCGGCATGGTGGCCGCACTCGGTGGCACCTTTTACGGCGCGTTACAGCAGGCCGTCACCCCCTTCGATTTCATGTGGTCGACCTCGTTGACCCTGCTTCTGCTGGTGGTACTGGGCGGCCGATCGCTCATCAGCGGCGCGCTGATCGCCGGGGCCGTCTACGGCGTGGAGCAGCTGCCCATCCCGGCCAGCGTGAACCAGTACTTCCCGCTGGCCATTGCCCTCGGGGTCATAGCCCTGGCCCAGGAGCCAGAGGGAACCGTGGCCCTGGCCCGGCGCGAAGCCCGTCGGGTCATGACCGTGTTGCGTCCTCTGCCGCGTCGTAGCGTTGGAGGGGGCCACCAGATTCCGATGACCTCCGGCCCCGACGTGGCCGTTGCGGCAGGCAGCTCACCCATGGGGAGTGGTCATGGCCACTGAGACCGGGTGGGAGGAGCCGGTGCTGCGGGCCACCGACATCACCATGCGCTTCGGAGGGCTCATCGCCCTCGATGACGTCTCACTCGAAGTACCGGCCGGGCGCATCGTCGGTCTCATCGGTCCCAATGGGGCCGGGAAGACCACCATGTTCAACGTGCTCACCGGGCTCCAAGAGCCGACCCGGGGGCGTGTCGACTACCTCGGCGACAACATCTCGCGCTGGCCGCCCCATCGGCGCGGACGCGCCGGTATCGCCCGGACCTTCCAGCGGCTGGCCCTCTTCAGCCGGCTCAGCGTTCACGACAACCTGGTGGCCAGTTGGGAGTCATCACACCCCGGCGCCGTGCTCGGCCGGAACCGGGCCAAGCGGATCGAGCGGGTGGCCGAGGTGATGGGGTTGTTGGACCTCTGGCCGGTGGCCGACCGGATGGCCGGGGAGCTGTCGACCGGGAAGGGACGCATGGTCGAGTTGGGACGGGCATTGTGCACCGATCCCCGGGTACTGCTGCTCGACGAGCCCGGGTCGGGACTCGACGCCAACGAGACGGCCGCATTCAGTGCGGTGCTCCGGGCCGTGGTGTCGGATGGCGGCGACCGACATCCCGACGTGGCACCACCCGCCATCTTGATGGTCGAGCACGACATGGCCCTGGTGATGGACGTCTGCTCCTCTCTCACCGTCCTCGATTTCGGCAGGGTCATCGCCCGCGGCACGCCGAGCCAAGTCCGCGCCGACGCCAACGTGCGTGCCGCCTATCTCGGAGATGCCAGTGCCGTCTGAACCTGCGCTCGAGCTGGATGGCGTCTCGGTCTCCTATGCCGGGCTCAGGGCATTGCACAATGTCTCCATGGTCGTGCCCCAAGGGGCGGCGGTGGCCCTGTTGGGCGCCAACGGAGCGGGGAAGAGCACCATGTTGCGCACCATCTCCGGGGTGATCCGGGCCGAGGGAGGCCGGATCCGCGTGCACGGCCAGCGGATCGAGCGCCGACCCGCCTACCGGATCGCCCGGATGGGAGTGGTGCACGTTCCCGAGGGCCGCGGTGTCTTCCCGAGTCTCACCGTGCGTGAGAATCTCCTCATGGCCACCTCGGCCATGAGCGGTGCGGTCGACCCGGTGGAAGAGGGCACTGAGCTCTTCCCGGCGCTCGGGAACCGGCTGGCCCAAATCGCCGGCAGCCTCTCGGGAGGCGAGCAGCAGATGCTGGCCCTGGCCCGAGCGCTGATGGCCAAGCCCAAGGTGCTCATGGTGGATGAGATCAGCATGGGATTGGCCCCTATCATCGTCGGCCAGTTGTTCGAGACCCTGAGGGAGCGGGTGGCCACGGGGATTAGCCTGTTGATCGTCGAGCAGTACGTGGAAGCCGCATTGGGGATGGCTGATTACGCCTACGTGATGGACAAGGGTGTCATTGTGGATGTGGGCGAGCCGGCGGACCTCCGGCGACGAGGACTGGTCACCGCGTATCTGGGAGGTGCGGCGTGAGGATCTCCTTGGCAGGGAAGGCATTGGCCCGGTTGGGTGTGGCCACCGGAGTATGGGTTGCCGTCATGACAGGACCGGCCACCACCGCACTCGCCTCCACGCCGGCAGCCACCCTGGTCGGATTCAGCGCCACCACCCAGGCCATCGGCGCCCAGTTCGCCTTCAACGTCCCCGGTGTCGTACCGCTGCCCGATCAGAACCTCATCGAAGAGGATGTCCCGTTCTCGCGTGTCAATGTGGGCGGCGGTCCGATCGTCGACTCCTTGAGTGCCCCGTACTATCCCGGTGACATCGCCGCCAACCTCGGGAGCTTGTTGTCCACCTTCGGTCACCCGGGTATCCCGGTCAATGACCCCTTCCTGGCCGAGGCCAAGTTCCCCACGTCGCCGGGCTTTCCCGCCGTCTCCAGCTTCGGCGGCACCCCCCCGGCCGGTTCGCCACTGGCGCCGAGCATCTTCAGTGCGGTGTCCCATGCCGGCACCGGCGGGGGTGACGCCACCGCCGCCATCAGCGATCTGGCTCTCGACTCGCTGGGAGGCAAGCTCCCGCTCCCGGTGCCCGGCGTTCCCTCGGGAGCCTCGAGTCTGCTCGACGTGGGCAACACCAGCGCGTCCAATGCGGTGGCAGTCGGCGGCTCGTCGATTCAGGCCACCTCCACCAGTCAGGTGAAGGCGATCAACATCGCCGGCATGGTCGATGTCAGTGGTTTGACCAGCACCGCCGCCTGCACGTCGGACGGGACGACTGCCACCCCTACCGCCAGCCTGCAACTGGGTGCGGTCACCGTTGACGGGGTCAAGGCGTTCATCGACAACACCGGCGTCCATATAGCGGCCACCAGCACCGGGAGGTTGGGCGTGACCCCGGCCACCCTTCAAAAGACCCTCGATGCCACCCTGGTCCAGGACGGTATCTCCGTCCGGGCGCTCGATCCGAAGTTGACGACCAATGGTGCCGAAGGGACAGCCAATGCCGGTGGCCTCTCCGTCGCCCTGGCCCACCAATTCGATGTGCCGTTCATCCCCGGAGAGCCCACCATCCCGGTGCCTCAACTGGGCAACGTGGGACTACCGGCGGGCCTCTACACGATGACGACTTCGGTCACCTTCGGGATGGCCCAGGTCGACGTGAGCGCAACCGCGCTGGGAGCGGACCTCGCTACCGGTTCTGGCGCCGCGGGTAGTGGCAGTACGGATGCGAGTGGGGTCACCCCACCCGACTCATCGTCATTCGACGGTTCATCGGGGACCGGGCTCACCACGTTCGGGGGCACGTCGGGAATGGTGCAGAACCTTTCGACCACCGGGCCCGGGAGTGCCGACGCCAACCGGACGTCACCGACGGCGACATCTGCCACCTCCTTCCCCGTCCGGGGGGTACCCGCTCCTCTGGGATGGGCAGTTGGCGCCCTGTTGCTGTGCATGCTGCTCGCGTATCCCCTGTTGTTGCTGGCCAGGTGGCAGTTCCTGGCCGGAAGGAGACCATAATGCTCGACATGGAACATCCGGTGAGGGGCAACCCGGGTGTGGTGCCCGTTGAAGATCGGGCCCTCCACGCTGATGGCGACGGCGCGACGGGCTCCGGCGGGAGCCTCGGACGACTCCGGCAGCGGCTGCCCAAGGGGCGGGGGGGCAGGGCCGCGAAGGTTCGAGCCGACGGTGAGGACAGCGGAAGCTACGACCTGCGGAATGCCTGGCAGGTGGTGGCCGGTTCGATCCTGATCCCCTTGGGTCTCATCTTCATCCTGCTGGCCTGGTACGGAGCCGCCCATGCCCGGGTCGTCCAACAGCAGATCCCGTACATGGTGAGTGGCTCCTTCATCGGGCTCGGCTGCATGGTGTTGGGCGGGTTCCTCTACTGGGGCCATTGGCTCTACCGGCTCTATGACCAGAAGGAACTGCATCACGAGGAAGAGCTCCGGGTCTTACGGGAGTTGGTGGGCACCTTGGCTTCCACCGCGGCCGGGGGTGGCGCCCACTCGCCTGCCCCGTCCCCGGATGTGCGCCCTGGCACCGCGGCCGGGACGTTGCTGGTGACGGAAACGGGGACCGTGTACCACCGGGCCGGTTGCCCGGTGACCGCCCATCACCCCGAGGACGTGAGGGTGGCCGGAGCCGCGGATCTGGCGGGTCTGCACCCGTGCCAGATCTGCTCGCCCGGAACGGAACCCTCGGTGGCGGCCCCCTCTTCTGGTGGCTGACGTTGGTTCTGCCTCCTCAGCCCTCGCCGCCGCCCAAGGGACCATGACCGTGTCCGGTGAGGAACTCGTGACCACCTTCGGTGATGAGGATCGTCTCCCCGGCCACGATGGTCCCCACCTCGGGCTCGACCACCTGGCCTGACACAAAGAGGACCATGCCGGGGGCAAATCCGGTGGTGGCTCCCGCATCAGCGGGGAATCCGGCCCCGATCAACGGCGGCTCCATGCCCAGCCCGACCCCGTGGGCCACCGGCCCGGAGGGAAGGGGCTCACCCGCCATCTCGTATGCCGCCAGTAGATCGGTTCCGCTGCCGCCCGGTCGGCACGCTTCCATCAGCCGATCGAACAACGCCGACCACCGCCCGGCCAGATGCCTTTGGCCGGGGGTCGGGACTGCGGCAAGTCCCTTCGCACCGGGGTTGAGCCAGGTGCGGACGACCTCACCCTCATAGCCGGCATAGATGGCACCTACGTGACAGCTGACAAGCGCACCGGCAGGGAGTTCGTCGCCGGGTGCCTGACCCCCGGGCGAAGCCGAAGAGAACACCGCTTCGAGATCGGGGGTGGTGACACCGAGCCCGGCCATTCGCTCGGCGACCCGGCCGGTGAGCTCCCGTCCGCGCACGCCTGGCCGGAGCCCGGCCAGGGCGTGAGCCAGCGCGGAGTCCGCCACCGCCACCGCCACCCGGATGCAGGCCAGTTCGTCGGGGGTCTTGATCCGCCGGCGATCGGTCAACGCCGCCGATGCGTCTTCGATATCGGCCTGGGGCGCCACCGCATGCAACAGGCGGGCGGCGCCCGGTGTCATGGCGTCGACCCCGATACGCCGGGATTCGGACAACCCGGGGATGGCGGCCAACTCGGCGGCCAGGGTGGCGCCGTTCCAGGTCATGCCATACAACTGATCGTGCCCGATCTCGGCAGGGACGCCGTCGGCCCAGGTGCTCATGAGGTAGACCAGGCCGGACCCGGCGATCATCACGCAGCCGGGGTTGAACGGATTGGCACCCTCCGTCCAGAACCGGTGCGCCCCCGAGACGTACTGGATGGTGGCCTCCCGGCCGACCACCAGGGCGTCGAGATCGAGAGCGTCCATCACGGCCATGCAGGTGCGACGGTGTTCGGCGCGCAGCCGATCGAAATCGATCTGGCTTCCGTTCCCCGGTGCGGGGGCAACCCTGCCGTTGTCGGTTGGCGGGCTCATCCGTCGTAGGGGTCATAGGGGTAATCGGACAGGCCAACCCAGGCGTCTTCGGTAACGGCCACAATGTCCTCGGAGCGATAGCCCGCATAGCCGTCATCCCAGATCACCGGCTCCAGCACTAGCACCATGCCCGGCTGCAATACCAGGGCGGCGTCGTGCTCGGGCCCCATGTCGGTACCGATCATGGGCGCTTCTGCACTCTCGGTCCCCAACCCGTGGATCAGGTAGAAGTGGGGGAGCCACGGCGTCTGACCTCCGACCACGGCCCTGGCGGCAGCGGTCAGGTCGCTTCCGGTGGACCCCGGGCGGACCTCGGCCAGAGTGGCCGCCACCACATCCCGCCAACGGCGGTACTGGTCGCGCTGGCGGGCGGTGGCCCGGGGTTCGTGGCCCACGATCCAGGTGCGCCCGAAATCAGAGGCGTAGCCGTGGTAGTGGACACCGGTGTCCACCCAGATCACCTCCCCTTCAGCCAGCACCCGATCGGTGGTGACGAGGGGGAAGGCCACATCGCCGTGGGTGGTGTAGGGACCGCCCTTTCGGGTGGGGGCCATGACCTGCCAGATGGGGTCGATGCCATTGCCGGTGGCACCGAGCTCGAACGCCCGCCGGAGGAACATCCCGGTCAGTTCGGTCTGGCGGATGCCCGGCACCATGGCGGCCTGCACCTCGTGCATGGCCACTTCGTTGATGCGCTGGGCATGGCGGATGCATCCGAGCTCGTCGGAAGTCTTGATCAACCGGGCCGACCCGAGGAGCCTCGATGCGTCGACCAACTCGGTTCCTTCGAGCACCCGAGAGGCCAATCGGTACATCGGGCCACTGAGGTCGTCGACGGCCAACCGGTCGAGACCCCCGGGGGACAGTGCCGAAAGGATGTCGGCCAGGTCGGCCACCCCCTGGTCCGATTCGGTATAGAGCGGAGGATGGACGTGGTCGGGAACGAGCTCGGGGGGTGCGCCCTCGGGGTCGGGAGTGAACAGGTGGGGTTGGTCGTCACCCGCCAGCACAAGGGCGGCGGTGCGCAGGTGGGAGGCCCGGCCGGAATCTGCAGAGATGACCGAAGGTCCGGCGGCATACTGCACGGCGCCACTGCCGAACACCAGAAGCGCCGGAATGTCGCGCCGGCCCATCTCCGCCTGCAGCCTCGAGTACCGCTGACGACGCATGCGGGGAAGATCGACCTGACCGGTGAAGATATCTGCATCCGTCGCCATCGTTGCCTCCCCATACTCTGGCACCGAGACTCTAACCGGCCGTCTGATCCCCAACGGAGTGGGCCCACCCGGCCGGCACCACCACCGCGGCTCGGTCGGGTGCCTAACATAGCGGCATGTTGAAAGCCGGTCTTCGTCTGGCCTGTCCGCGCTGCACGACCGAGGTGGTGGTCGTCCGGGCCTCCGCCGACGACGTGATGCTCACCTGTAGCGAAAGCGTCCTGGTCAGCGTGGACTCAGCGCGGGAGGGGACCGGCCATCCGACCATCGGGTCCGACGGCATGCTCCTGGGCAAGCGCTATGTCGATGAGCCCGCCGACCTCGAGTTGCTCTGCACCAAGGCCGGGCCCGGGGCGCTGGCGTGTGACGGTCGGGTGCTGGGGATCAGAGGCGCCAAACCCCTGCCATCCTCGGACTGAGGTCGCCTCGGTGGACCTGAACCTGCTTCTCGACATGGCCGTGACCGGCTATGGGAACAGAACAGCCGTGAGTGAGGGCGGAGACGCGCTCACCTATGCCGAGCTGGGCCGGGCGGCGGACCTCGGGGCCCGATTGGTCCGCCGGATCGGCGCCGACGCGGTCATCTTCGTCGGACCCAGTCACCCGGCCTATCCGGCCGCGCTGTTCGCCTCGGCTGCGGCCGGCGTGCCCTTCATCCCGCTCAACTACCGGTTGGGTCGCGAACAGCTCCAAGGTCTGATGGCTGCCCACCCCAAGGCCCTTGTGGTGAGCGACGAACCTTGGATCGGTGAGGAGATGCCCGAGAGGGCGAGATCCCTCCGCGGCTATCTCGCCACCCTCCGGGATGACCGTCCCTCCCCCGACGAGCCCGACGTCGTGCCGCTGTCACCGGGCCAATCCGACGATGTGGCGGTGGTGCTGCACACCAGTGGGACGTCGGGGACACCCAAGGCCGCCCTCCTGCGTCACCGGAACCTGGCTTCCTATGTCTTCACCACCGTCGAGTTCGCCAACGCCTCCGATGAGGAGGCCGCGTTGGTGACGGTTCCGACCTACCACATCGCCGGGCTCGCCAACCTGGTGTCCAACCTCTACGCCGGTCGTCGGATCGTCTATCTCGAAGCCTTCGATCCCCAGGGTTGGCTCGAGACGATCCGGTCGGAGGGGATCACCCAGGCCATGGTGGTCCCGACCATGTTGGCCCGGGTCGTCCGGTTCCTCGATGGTGCCGATGCCAGCGTGCCCACCCTACGGACCCTCGCCTACGGCGGGTCCCGCATGCCCATTCCGGTGCTCGAGGAAGCGCTGGCCCGCTTCGCCGACACCGATTTTGTCAATGCCTACGGTCTCACCGAGACCAGCTCCACCATCGCCCTGCTCGGCCCCGACGATCACCGGGCTGCGCTGACCTCGAACGAACCGGGAGCCCGCGCCCGGTTGGGCTCCGTCGGGCGGGTGATACCCAGCGTGGAAGTTGAGGTGCGCGACGACGACGGCGCGCCGACTGCCGGGCAGGTACCGGGCCTGATATTCCTGCGCGGCGATCAGGTGTCGGGGGAGTACGCGGGGGAATCGGCCCTCGACGTCGATGGATGGTTCCCCACCGGTGACCGTGGATGGTTGGATGACGAGGGGTACCTCTTCATCGAGGGTCGAGCCGACGACACCATCATCAGAGGCGGCGAAAATGTCTCACCGGCGGAAATCGAGGACGTGCTGATGGCGCACCCGGCCGTCGCCGATGCAGCGGTGGTGGGCCTCTCCGACGACGAGTGGGGTCAGCGCATTGCCGCCGTGGTGACGATCGACGGAGACGGTGACGCCGTCACCCCGGCCGTCCTCCGCGAATGGGTGCGTGATCACTTGCGCTCGTCCAAGACGCCCGATCTGGTGGCCTTCTGGCCCGAGCTGCCCCGCACCGCCACGGGAAAATTGCTACGCCGCCAGATCTTGGAGGAACTGTCGTCGACTCTGTCGACCGAGAATCCGGCAACGTCGTAAGGGCGACCGGTATCGTAGCCAGGGTGTCCGCTCTCCCCGACGACGTTGTCCCTGTGGCCGTGGTGCCGACCCCCGGGGCAGAGGCCGAGCGTGCCCAGCTCATGGACGCGGCATTGAAGGTGATGCGCCGGAACGGCTTTCAGGGCGCCAGCGTGCAGGACATCCTCGATCATGCCGGACTCTCGACCCGCGCCTTCTATAGGCAGTTCCAGTCCAAGGACGATCTCTTGTTGGCCATGTTCCGCACGGCGTCCGGGCCTGACGTGGCCCAGGTGGCCCGATCGGTGGAGGAGTCATCGGAGCCGATCGATGCCGTCCATCGGTGGATCGACGAGATATTGGCCATCGCCTACGACCGGAAGCGGATCCAACGACTCGTCATGTTCAGCGTGGTGGCCCGCCAGACCGTCGGCTACGACCGGGAAGAGGCGTCACTTCGCGACGGGTTGATCTTCCCCCTGCTGCAGGCACTCCTCCGGGGCTCGGCCGACGGGTCGTTCCCCGCCACCGACCCCCTTCCCGATGCCCACGCCATCTTCGATCTGGTGTGGAGCCTGGCCAGTCCCCATGTGCGCCGGCTGCGACCGATGGATCGCGACGAAGCGAGGTCGCACGTCCTCCGCTTCTGCCTGCCGGCACTCGGGGCCGAGCGGGCAGGCTAGGAGGTGGCGAGGTCCGGACAGGGGGTCGAGGTCGGCATCTTCGTACCCCAGGTGGGGTTCGGCCGCGACGACATCCTCCTCCGGGCCTCCATGGCCGAGGACCTGGGCATCCATTCGGTGTGGTTCTACGATCACCTCTACAGTCCCGGGCTCCCCGACCTCGACTCGTTGGAAGCGTGGACCCTGGCCAGCTACGTCCTGGCCCGGACCGAGCGGCTGCGAGTGGGCCACCTGGTGCTCTGCAGCAACTTCAGGCACCCGGCCCTGTTGGCCAAAATGGCCACTACCCTCGATGTCCTGTCCCAAGGCCGGGTGGAAATCGGCCTGGGAAGCGGGTCGGTGGCTCTGGAGCATCACCAGGCCGGCCTCCCGTGGGGAACGGCCGCCCAACGCTCCGAGCGCCTTGGCGAAACGCTCGAAATCGTGTCCCGGATGTTGTCACAAGAGGTCACGTCCTTCGAGGGCCACCACTACCAGGTGTCCGAACTGCCCAACCGACCCGGACCGATTCAGCGCCCGAGACCGCCCATTCACGTGGGTGGGATCGGCCCGCGTCGCACCCTTCCCCTGGTGGCCCGTTACGCCGATGTGTGGAGCATCCCGACCTACGGCCTGGCCGACTGGGAGGCCAGCCAGGTGCTCCTCGATGCAGAGTGCACCAGGATCGCCCGGGACCCGGACACCATCCGACGGTCACACCAGGCCGTGCTGGTCCTGGTGCCCGACGCGTCGGGGCTCGACGAGGCCAGGGAACGGGCCGCCCGCCGGTACGGAGGACCGGGATGGGGGGTGGCCGAAGGGGGGTATGTGGGTACCCCGGCCATGGTCATCGAGCGGATGGCGCAGGCGGTCGAGAAGGGCATCTCCATGTTCATCTTCTTCGCCCACGATCGGGGTGAGCCGGCGACGCTCGAGTTGTTGGCCCACGAGGTCATGCCCGCCTTCGCCTGAGGTCCGCCCGGTCGAACTTCGCGTCGGCATCGGGCCGGGGTGGAGGTGGAGTTGGAGGTGGTGTGTGGCAGAAGCAGGCTTAGGATGACGCGGTGAACATCACGTTGGATACCGGCCGGTGCACGGGCCACGGCCGGTGCTACTCATTGGCAGAGGATCTCTTTGACTGCGATGACCGCGGCTACGGCACGGTCATCCACCCTGAGGTGCCGGTGGGGCTCGAAGCACAGGCCCGTATGGCTGCCGCCAACTGTCCGGAGACGGCCATCACCATCGAGAGCTGAGCGGTGCCGACCACCGAAAACGGGATTGTCGGGGGAGCTGATGGTGGTCTAACCTGACCGATCGAGCCGGCACGGGCGCCGAGCCGCAGTGGGCGACCTAGGGGGGCCGTGGACATCGATGGTGCAGTGACCCTGATGCCGAATCGGTCCGGACCGCAGAGCCCGCCCCCGGCGCAGGTGGCACCGGACGGGCTCGATCAGTTCCGCGCCTCACTGACCAACTGGCTCAGCGCCAACCTCACCCCGGAGGTGGTGGCGTCCGGTCGTGGCGGCCTGGTGGTCGCCGAAACCATCGAGATCCTGAGGGCATGGAACCGCACCCTGGCCGATGCGGGGTGGGCGGCGATCTCATGGCCCGTCGAGTATGGCGGCCGCGACGCCACAGTTGGCGAGCAGTTGGCGTTCCATGAGGTGATGACCGAGGCTCAGGCCCCGGGCCCGGTGAACTCCATCGGCGTGGCCAACATTGCTCCCGCCATCTTGGCCTTCGGCACTTCCGAGCAAAAGGACAGGTATCTGGCACCCATGCTCCGAGGCGACGAGATCTGGTGCCAGGGCATGTCCGAGCCCGATGCCGGTTCCGACCTTGCCTCACTGAAGACCAGTGCCGTTGCCGACGATGGCGGGTTCGTCGTCAACGGGCAGAAGACTTGGAACAGCCTCGGACAGTTCGCCGACTGGTGTCAGCTCTATGTACGTACCGACCCATCGGTCCCCAAGCACAAGGGCATCACGTGCCTTTTGGTCGATATGAGATCCGCCGGCGTCGAGGTGAGACCGGTGCGGACCATGGCCGGTGATTCGAGCTTCTCCGAGATCTTCCTCACCGATGTGTGGGTGCCGAACACTGCGCTTCTCGGATCGATCCACCAGGGTTGGCGGGTGGCGATGACCACCCTCAGCCACGAGCGGGCCGGGGTGGCCCGCCTCCATCTGGGACTGACCGCCAGGTTCAACGAGCTGTTGGACGATGCCCGTTCGGCGGGGGTGGTGGCGACCCCCGTGCAGCGCGACCGGTTGGCCCGGCTCTTTGCCTACATCTCCGCCATGCGGTGGATGACGACCCGTGAGTTGGCGGCGATCGGCGGCGGTGGCCAGGCGTCCCCGGCCAGGGGGAGCGTGGCCAAGCTCATGTGGGCCCAGGCGACCCAGGAGCTGGCCGGCCTGGCCGTGGACCTGCTCGGGACCGGTGCGCTGGCCGGCCCGTGGACGAAGAATCTGGCGGCAGCACCGGCGGTGTCGATCGCCGGCGGTACCAGCGAGATCAACCGGAACATCGTGGCGGAGCAAGGCCTGGGGCTACCCCGGTGAGCGAGGTGTTCGCCGGGGACCTGTGCTGTCACCGATCCGCCCGGTTCGCCAGCTACGACCTGCAGGCCGATGAAAGAGAGGGACACCATGACATCAGTGTGGGATTACGAGGGCAGACGAGTCATTGTCAGTGGCGGCGGGGGTGCCGGCATGGGTGCGGCGACCGTCCGGGAGTTGGGCCAACTCGGCGCCGAGATCCACGTCATCGACCTGAAGGAACCGCCGGTGGACGTGGCCAGCTACCAGTGCGTGGACCTGCGTGACCCCGATGCCATCGCCGGCGCCGTCGAGATGGTCGGGGGAACGATCGATGCATTGTTCAACTGCGCCGGTCTCCCCGGGGGACGGTTCTCCGATTACGACACCATGCTGGTGAACTTCGCGGCCATGCGACATCTGACCGATCTGGTGGTGCCGCACATGGGGGAGGGAGCGGCCATTGCCAATATCTCTTCGGGCGCGGGCGCGGCGTGGATGACCAACATCGCCAAGTGGATGCCCTTGGTCACCTGCGACGGCTTTGCCGCGACGTCCCGTTGGCTGAAGGACCATCCCGAGGAGATCGCAAGTGGGTACTCGCCCTCCAAGGAGGCCATCATCGTCTGGACGATCTGGCGGTCGTTCGAGTTGGGCAAGTCGGGGATCCGCATCAACTGCACCAGTCCCGGACCGACCGATACCCCGATGATGCCGGACTTCGAGGAGCAGGTGGGCAAGGCCTTCATGGACAACTATCCGATCCCGTTGGGACACCGGGCCACGCCCGAGGAGCAGGCCTACCCGCTCATCTTCCTGAACTCGCGGGCGGCTTCAGCCATCACCGGCGAGAACATCCTCACCGATGGGGGCACCATGGGAGCCATGACGGTGGGCACCATGGACATATCGGCGTTCGGGGCCTTCCCCGAATGAACGAGATTCCCGAGGCGTTTCGCCTCGAGCAGGTGGGGGAGCACCGGTTCCGGGCATCGAGCATCGGTGACCCGACGGTGCACGACGTGGTATTCGGTGGCCAGATCATGGCGCAGATGATCCTCGCAGCCGGCTTGGGCTCGGCGGGCAAGGACGTCACGTCCATCCACACCATCTTCGCCCGCAGTGCCAGCCTTTCGGTGCCCATCGATATCGAGGTGGACGTGATGCACGATGGGCGCACCCTCGGCAGTGAGACGGTCACCGTGCGCCAGGGGGACCGGTTGTGTGCCCGTGGGCTCGTCCTCCGGCACGCCGAGGAGCCCGATCTCATCCGTCACCAGCCCCCCATGCCCGAGGTCGACGGCCCCGACATGGCCCCGGCCACCGGGCAGGACATGCTGGTGGCCCCGGGGACCGAACTTCGGGTGGTCGGAGGTGTGAACACCTGGGACCCAGAGTCTCCGGTGGGTGCTGCCGAGCTGTTCGTCTGGATCCGGCTCCCGGCCGGCCTCGGCGACTTCACCCTCACCCAGGCCATGTTGGCCTACGCCACCGACGGGTTTCTCATCGGCACGGCCATGCGTCCCCATGCCGGCATCGGTCAGAATATGGCCCACCGTTCCATTGCCACCGGCGTGGTATCGCACACTCTTACCTTCCACGACCGCTTCGAGGCCGGAGTGTGGCTGCTGATGGCCCATGAGGGCGCCTATGCCGGACGAGGCCGAAGTTATGGAAGGGCTCACGTCTTCACCGAGGACGGCAGGGCGGTGGCGTCGTTCGTCCAGGAGAGCCTCATCCGCGCTGCCCACCCAGAGGGAAGCACATCCACCACAGGGAGAAGGAATTGATGACGAATCAGAACGACACGCCGGCCGGACCCACCGGAGAGACCCGGATGCTCATCGACGGCGAGCTGGTTCCGGCCGCCTCGGGCAAGCAATTCGACAATGTCAATCCGGCCACCGAGGGCGTGCTCGGTCAGGTGGCCGACGCCGGTCACGAGGACATGGACCGTGCCATCGGAAGCGCCCGCCGGGCCTTTGACGAGACGGGCTGGGCCACCGACAAGAAGTTCCGCCAGCGGTGCCTGGCTCAACTGCAGGATGCACTCGAAGAGGAACACGAGTTGCTCCGGGCCGAGCTGGTGGCCGAAGTGGGGACCCCTGTGCTTCTGACCTACGGACCTCAACTCGACGCTCCCCTGGCCGAGGGCCTGACATGGCCGGCCCGGTTCATCGACGAGTTCCCCTGGGAGCGCGACCTTCCTGAGGGGACGGCGTTCGGCACCCGTAGCTGGCGCAAGGTGGTCAAGGAGGCGGCCGGGGTGGTGGCGGCCATCGTGCCGTGGAACTACCCCTTCGAGGTGACCATCAACAAGCTGGGCCAAGCGTTGGCCACCGGCAACTCGGTGATCCTGAAGGCGGCCCCCCTCACGCCGTGGAACGCTACCCGCATCGGTCGGCTGGTGGCGGAGAAGACCGACATCCCGGCCGGGATCCTTCAGGTGGTGACCACATCGGACAACACGGTGGCCGAGGACCTCGTCACCGACCCACGGGTCGATCTGGTGTCCTTCACCGGTTCCACCGCGGTGGGCCGGCGCATCATGGAGAAAGGGGCACCCACCCTGAAGCGGCTGTTCCTCGAGCTCGGGGGCAAGTCGGCCGACATCGTGTTGGAGGACGCCGACTTCGCCGCCAAGCTGTCCATGGCCTGGACGGTGTGCGTCCACGGCGGGCAGGGATGCGTGATGCTCACCCGGATGCTGCTGCCGCGGTCCCGGTACGACGAGGGAATTGCCGCCATGGAAGAGGGATTTCGGACCATGGCCTACGGGGACCCGACCGATGCGTCCAACCTGCAGGGGCCGCAGATCAGCGCTGCCCAACGCCAGCGGGTGCTGGACCTCATCGAGTCCGGCGTGGACGAGGGAGCTCGGGTGGTGGTGGGTGGTGGGCGTCCGGCCCACCTGGACAAGGGGTTCTATGTGGAGCCGACCCTGATCGCCGACGTCGACAATTCGATGAGAATCGCCCAGGAGGAGATATTCGGGCCCGTCCTGGTGGTGGTGCCTTTCGAGGACGACGACGACGCAGTCCGCATTGCCAATGAGAATCAGTATGGGCTCGGTTGTGGTGTGACCTCCGGCTCGGAGGAACGGGCACTGTCGGTGGCGAGAAGGATCCGGGCCGGAACCGCCTCGGTGAACGGGGGGGTGTGGTACGGAGCCGATGCCCCCTTCGGTGGCTACAAGGCCAGTGGCGTCGGCAGGCAGAACGGGCTGGAGGGATTCGAGCAGTACACGGAGACCAAAACGATCGCCGGCGGGTTGCCACCACTATCCCAATAGTTCGTACCAGGACCGTGAGGTCGTCGAAGCGTCCGCCGTCGAAAAGGAGAACACAGTGAAGGGCATCATGAGCGGTATCCGAGTGGTCGAGGTGGCGGCATGGACCTACGTGCCGATAGCCGGGGCGGTCCTGGCCGAGTGGGGTGCCGATGTCATCAAGATCGAGCACCCCGAGGTCGGTGACCCCCAACGAGGCCTGGTGAACTCCGGGCTGGTCCCCAGCGGGCCGGGCGGGGTCAACCACATGATGGAGCTGCCCAACCGGGGGAAGCGCAGTGTCGGCCTCAATCTGAAGACCGAAGAAGGTCACGCCCTCCTCCTCAAGTTGGTGGAGAGCGCCGATGTCTTCTTGACCAATTTCCGTCCGCAGGCCCGCGCCAAACTGAAGATCGACGCGGAGGACATCCGGGCCGTCAACCCCGACATCATTTATGTGCGGGGCTCGGGCAACGGCCAACGCGGGCCGGAGTCGGAGAGGGGTGGGTATGACAACTGCACCTTCTGGGGACGTGGAGGTTCGGCCGACATCCTCAGTGCCCCCGGGGAGTACCCGACGAGCCAGCCGGGACCGGGATACGGGGATGTCATCGGAGGCCTGACCATTGCCGGCGGGGTATCGGCGGCCCTCTTCCACCGCCAGCGGACCGGGGAAGCTGTCACCGTCGACAATTCGTTGTTGGCCAACGGCATCTGGGCCACCGGGGCGACCGTGTTGGCCGCCGACCTCTTCGGGTTCAGCCGCATGCCACGCGGGGACCGGACCAAGATGCCGAATCCGCTGGTCAATAACTACAAGACCAAGGACGACCGCTTCCTGTCCCTCATCATGCTCGAATCAGACAGGTTCTGGGCCGACCTGGTCATCAAGATCGGTCGACCGGAGTTGGCCGATGATCCCCGCTTCGCGGACTCGGTGGTGCGGGCCCAGAACTGTCAGGAGTGTGTCATCACCCTCGACGAGATCTTCGCCGGTCGCACCCTTGACGAGTGGAAGCCGATCCTTCTCGAGGTGGAAGGGGTGTGGGCTCCGGTGCAGACGGCCAGCGAGTTGTTGGAGGACCCCCAGGTCCTCGCCAACGACTACATCCGCGAGGTCACCTCGGCGTCGGGGACGACCTTCCACATGGTGGCGTCACCGCTGCAGTTCAATGAGCAAGCGCCGGACCTCACCCGGGCACCCGACCACGGGGAACACACCGACCAGGTCCTCGAGGAGTTGGGCCTGGACAT
Organism: Acidimicrobiaceae bacterium; assembly: GCA_003133325.1. Lineage (GTDB taxonomy): Bacteria > Actinomycetota > Acidimicrobiia > Acidimicrobiales > RAAP-2 > DASZIT01. Next base: position 101,361 of record PKXA01000111.1, read on the forward strand.
GGACGCCATCCTCGATCTCAAACTGAAGGGGGCCGTGCTCTGATCAGGTCAGCGGAGATGCCAGTCAATTCGTGTGCCCGACGAGAAGCGCTCCTGGCCCTCGGCCAGGGTGGCGGCATCGGTTCCGATGTTGGTGAACAAGTAGGCGTGATCAAGTGCTTGACGCCGGGTCAGCTCCAGTCCGGTCCACAGGGCCCGAACGGTGCCCTGCACCGCCAGGGCAGGTTGACCGGCGATGGCGCCGGCCGCCCACGCCGTCCGGGAGTGGAGCTCGGCGGAAGGCACGACTTCGGAGACCAGGCCGACCTGGTGGGCCCGGTTCGCCGACATGCGTTCGTGGGCACCGAGCAGCGACAGTCGCGCAACCTCCTGGAACGGCATCTTGTGAAGCAGAAAGATGGGTTCGAAGGCGGCAGGCATGCCGTAGGTGACATGCGGGTCGAAAAAGGTGGCGTGATCGGCGGCAATGATGAAGTCCACTTCGCCGAGGAGGTAGAAGGCCCCTCCGCACGCCATACCGTTGACAGCGGCGATCACCGGCTTCCAGAGGTCATTGGATTTGGGGCAGACGCTCTTGCCCGGGTCGTCGAAGTCCCAGGGCGTGTTGTAGCCGGGGAGCTTTCCTGGGGGCAGGCCGTCCATCGATTCGATCTGACCACGGTCCAGGCCGGTGCAGAATGCCTTCTCACCACTTCCGGTGAGCACCACGCAGCGGACATCGTCGTTCTTCCGAAGCATCGACCACAGTTCCCGGAGTTCGATCTGCATCACCGAGTCGAAGGCGTTATAGGCCTCGGGGCGATTGAGGGTGACCCATGCCACGCCGTCTGATTCTTCGTAGAGGAGGGTCTCTCGTTTGGACATGGCCGCGATGCTATCCGTGGCCGATCGAGGGGCTGTCGTTCCGGCCCCCGGAAGAAGGGATGGAGCGCCATGGGTGACGTTGAACCGACCGCGGCCGACTTTGACCCCCATGCCGAAAGCTACCTGGATGACCGCCACGCCACCTGGGCCGCACTGCGACGATGCCCGGTTTCACGCAGCCCCCACTACGGGGGATTCTGGGTGGTGAGTGGGTACGACGAGGTGGCCCAGGTGGCCCGGGACGACGCCACATTCTCGAGCCGGTACGAGCCGGCGTCGGTCGGCGGTCTCGACTACCTGGGGATCACCGGGATCCCGCGGGCCCGGGGCATCCCACAAGCCGGCATTGCCGAAGCCGACCGGGACGTGCACGTTGCCCTCCGGCGACTCCTCAATCCGTTTCTTCTTCCCGCCGCCATCGAGGCTCTCACCCCATTCATGGAGGAGACGACCACCTGGTTCCTCGACCAGAAGATCGGTGACGGCCAGATGGACATGGTGCTCGATTTCGCCAATCCGGTTCCGGCCGTCATCACCATGCAGCTGATTGGTCTCCCCTGTGACCAGTGGGCCCGGTATGCGGAGGTCTTCCATGGAACCGTGGCCTACGGCACACGAACGCCTCAACATCGCCAGGCCTTGGCCCTCATCCCGGCCATGGTGACCGAGCTGGTGGCTGCAGTGGAGGAACGGAGGCGGAAACCCCAAGCCGACATCCTCACCGAGCTGACCCGTCTGCGACTGGACGATGGCCGCTTGCTCACCGACGAGCAGATCGGATCCGTGCTGTGGAACCTGGTCGGCGGAGGCCTGGACACCACCACGTCATTGACATCCCTGGCCCTGCACCACCTCAACACCGATGCCGGGGCACGGCGGCGATTGGTCGAGAATCCGGACCTTCTTCCCACCGCAACCGAGGAGTACCTCCGTTTCTTCTGTGTCAACGAGACGCTCACCCGCACGGTCACCAAGGACACCGAACTCGGGGGCCGGCACCTTCAACGGGGCGACTACCTGATGTTGAGTTGGTTGTCCGCCAATCTCGACGAGAAGGTGTTCGACGACGCCGAGGAGCTGGTGCTGGATCGCGCCCCCAACCGCCACCTGGCCTTCGGGGTCGGGGCACACCGGTGCATCGGCATGCATATGGCGCGAACTCTCTTCCGGATCATGATGCGTGAAGTACTGAGACGGATCCCCGACTATCAGATCGACATAGATGCAACCCGCTTCTATCAGGGAAACCCCGAGCTCACAGGGGTCGTCACCATGCCGACCACCTTCACTCCGGGAGCCATCACCGGTCGATCCGGGCCGCCGTTCTGATGGATGAGCCGACCTGGGTGGAGATCCTTAAAAAAGTAGGTGGCGACCCTGGCATGCGAAGGCCGCATCCACGAAGCTCGCTCGGCACGGCGCGACATCGTCGGCGGCTGATGGCCTCCCGCATGGCGGTGCTGAGCGCGCCGATGGGTTCGAGGCCGATCGCCATCGGCGGCGGTCACTCTCCGTGGTGCGGCGGAGGGGACGGGAGGGGATGGGAGCCACGTTCGTTCCACGTCGCGGCGAAAGCGGTTCCTGTGATCGGCAAAGTGCCACGCAGCGTGTTGGTCTCATCCGTAGATGCGCAATTTGCAACCGATGCCAATTCGCCGCGACGTGGAACGAAACCAACGTGAAGGCGTTCCCGGTGCGGCCAATATCGACCACCGGGAAGCCATCGCCGGTGGTGGGGTGGATCCGCTGCGATGATGCCGGCTACGCCAATCTGCCTGGGCTCCCCGCCTGGCGGGCCGGCAAGCGGCCGAAGGGGGGGTGCCCGATTTCGCCGCTGGAGGCCGGGCACGCCCTCTCGTCCCGGCTGAAGGCAAACCTGGGTGAGCGGTACCGGCGGATCTCACCTCCTTGGGCGGGGTGGCATCCGGCCGGGTGGGACTGACCGGTCGCCATCCGGTAACTGCCGGCCGGCGCGCTAGGTTCGCGGCGGCGCCCGGCGGCGCGAGATTCCTGTCGCCGGTCCGGCCGGGTCATGGTGCGCAACTATTCGAAGACAAGGGAGGACTGAGGTGCCGCAAAGCGTCCTGAGTGAGATAATCGGCCAGCCGACGGGAAAATCGGTGGTGACCGTGGAGCGCGGGCATCTGGCCACGTTTGCCGGGGCCGTGAAAGACGCCAGCCCGGTGTATCGGGACCCGCGGGCGGCCACCGAGGCCGGCCTGGCTGGGATCCCGGCGCCTCCGACCTATCCGTTCGTCATGGAGAACTTCGGTGTCTTTCCCGAGCTACAGCCGTCTGATGCACCTACCGGCAATCCGATGGTGTCGGTGCTCGGTCCGCTGATGGCCAAAGGCGGCCTCATTCTCCACGGAGAACAGGAGTTCACCTACCACCGGCCGATCTTTGCCGGGGACGTTCTCGAAGGCGAAGGCAAGGTGGTCGACGCGTATCAAAAGGAGTCCAAGGGCAAGACGATGACCTTCGTAGTGGTGGAGACGGTGTGGACCGATCAGGCCACCGGGGATCCCGTCTGCACCTCGCGTATGAACATCATCCACCGGATCTGATGGTTGCCTCCGCCCCCCCCTCCACTGACGTCCTTCGCCGGGTCGAGAACGGAGTGGCATGGATCACTCTCAACCGGCCCGAAGCCGGAAACGCCATCACCGCCGAGATGAGGACCCAGCTCATCTCGTGGTTGGAGGAGGCCTCGGGCGACCTGGCCGTGCGAGCGGTGGTGCTGACCGGGGCCGGGGAGAAGGGGTTCTGCACCGGAGCCGACCTCCGCAGCAGCCCCGCCGGCCCACCTCGCCCGGTAGGCGCCCCCGACCGGGCAGTAGGCGATGCCGCCCGGCTCATCCGAACCGGCTGGCAGCGTCTGGTCGGAGCGGTGCTCGACTGTGAGAAGCCGGTGATCGCGGCAGTGAACGCCACAGCCGCCGGAGGGGGGATGCATCTCGCCCTGGCCTGCGATCTGGTGATCGCGGCGGAGGAGTCGAAGTTCATCGAGGTGTTCGTTCGCCGGGGGATTGCACCCGATGCCGGCGGTGCCTACCTTCTGGCCCGGCTCATCGGTCCCCAAAAAGCGAAGGAGCTCTTCTTCTTCGGGGACGCGGTGCCCGCCGCGGCGGCGGAACGCCTGGGTCTCGTCAATCGGGTGGTCCCCCGGGCCGAGTTGACGTCCGTGGTGGGCGAATGGGCGACCCGGTTGGCATCGGGCCCGACCCAGGCCATCGGCATGGCCAAGTACCTGACCAATCGGGCCCTCGAGTCGGACAGGTCGACCGCCTTCTGGGATGAGGCTGTCGGTCAGGAGCTGATCACCGGGACCGAGGACTGTCGAGAGGGCCTGGCGTCGTTCGCCGAACGACGGACGCCGGAGTTCCGTGGATGGTAACGCCGACCGGTGACGGCCCTACTGGAACCGGTTCTTAACCCTGGGGGCGAAAATGCTAGAACGTGTCGCGTGAACTCGACCTGGTTGACCACGGTGGAATGGCTGGCCGTACTGCGAATCGGCCTCGGCCTCTGGTGGCTGAAGAGCTTCCTCCACAAGGACCTCGGGGCATGGTTGAAGCGAGGTGCCGGAATTTCGTGGGGCGGGTCTGTCGCCGAGAAGCACAAGTGGTCCTTCGTGAAGACCGGGTTCGACAAGGTCGTCCGACCCCATCCGATCCCCATGGCCTACATCGTGGTCTTCGCCGAGCTCGCTCTCGGATTGGGTCTCGTCCTGGGGTTTCTGACCCCGATCGCCGCCATCGCCGGCATCGTGCTCAACCTTCTGTACTTCGTGCTGATGATCAATGACTGGGCCGAACAAGGGCAGAACCTGATGATGATCCTGGCCGCGGTGGTGGTGCTCGGAACCCACGGTTGGGATGTGTGGTCGGTCGACCACCTCCTTCACCTCTTCGGAGCCTGACCGGTGGATGTGACATTGTGTTTTCAGGACGAAGCAGACCGTGACAAGGAGGACTGACCGATGGCTCCAGGGACGTTGTATGTCGAGGACGTGGCCGAAGGCGACGAAGCGCCGGTTCGTAGCCACGTATTGACCCGCACCGATCTGGTTGCCTACGCCGGGGCATCAGGTGACTACAACCCCATGCATCATGACGAGGTGATTGCCACCGCATCGGGCCAACCCAGTGTGTTCGGACACGGCATGTTCTCGATGGGGTTCCTGGGCTCCGCGCTCACCGACTATGTGGGCATCGGGAATGTCCGTCGTTTTCAGGTACGCTTCGCCAAACAGACCTGGCCGAGCGAGAAGCTCGAGACGAAGATTGTCGTAACCGGTACCCGCAACGAGGCCGGCGAACATCTGGTTGATCTCGATGTCCGTCTCCACAACGCCGACGGCGAGGAGAAGGTGGTCGGGCAGGCAACCGCTGTGCTCGCCAGCCGATCGTGAACCGCGCCCGGCCTTCCCCTCGTCATTAGACGACCGGCCGGGTTGGCTTCACACACCCCAAACACCAATCCCGAACGAGAGCCCTGAGCTTCCCGAATCCACTGGATACCGGTTGAAGCAGTTCCGGCTCGGTCCGCCGATCGTCAGCGAGGCGCGCCGCGGGTTCGGCTCAGAAGAAGCTGAACTTCGGGATACCTGATGAGATTCCCTTGAAGAGCTCGCCCTTGGCATCGGCCAACTCTTTGGGGGTCCACATCGAGTCGCGGTGAATTTCGCCCACCGGATGGAAGCCGCCGGTGGCCCACACGTTGCCGCCGAAGACTATGAAGTTCTGACCGGTCACGTCGGAGGCCTCATCGGAGGCCAGGAAACCGACCAGTTGGGCGACATTACGGGGATCCCATTCGTCGAAGCCCTTGTCGACCTTGGCCATCTCCCCGAACAGACCCTCGGTCATCCGGGTACGGGCCCGGGGGGAGATGGAGTTGACGGTGATCCCGTAACGCTCGAGCTCGCGAGCCAGCACCCAGGTCATCGACGCGATCCCGGCTTTGGCCGCCGAGTAGTTGGCCTGGCCGGCGTTGCCGTAGAGCCCGGCCTCCGAGGAGGTGTTGATGATGTGACCGGTCACCGTCTCGCCCGCCTTGGCCCGCCCTCGCCAGTAGATGGCGGCGTGATGCGAGGGGGCGAAGTGACCCTTCAGGTGGACCCGGATGACATCGTCCCAGTCCGACTCCTCCATGTTGAAACTCATCTTGTCCCGCAGAATTCCGGCATTGTTGACCAGGATGTCGAGCTGGCCGAAGGTATCGACGGCTTGGTCGACGAGGGCCTTGGCCCCTTCCCACGAGCTGACGTCAGAAGAGTTGACGGCCCCGTCACTCCCCCCGGCCTTGATCAGCTCCACCACCTCTTCGGCCGGGTTCTTGTCGCCCCCTTCGCCCTGGAGGGAGGAACCGACGTCATTGACGATGACCTTGGCTCCCTCGGATGCCAGCAGAAGGGCCTCCTCGCGTCCGATTCCCCGACCTGCGCCGGTGACGATGGCTACCTTGCCGTCGAGCAGTCCCATAGTGGCCTCCAATGCCTAGTTGCAGAATGTGGGTACAGCGTGTGTGATTCGATAAGCGCCGCCCATCGGAGCCGAAGCCCTGGTGATGGTGCGGTGGACCCCGGGAAGCATGGCCGAAACCCACCCCTCCCGGCAAGACGGCGATGGTAGGTTCGGAACTCGGCCGATGGTGAACGGAGATGGTGTGAGCGGAAAGACAACGGCGGCAGCTGGGCCGAACCTCGCTGAGTCGCCGAGTACTGCGATGGGCAAGGTCAAGCCACTTCTGTCCCGGGTGGAGATGAAGGCGCGCCGAGAGGCCACCCGCCTGGCGGGGCTGTCGTTCACCCAGCTTCCTCCCCGTCAGGCGGTGCGAATGGTGTACAACGTCCTGCTGCGACGTGAACCCGATATCGACGCCTGGAACGATCTGACCGCGGCCATGGTGGATGGCCATCTCACCCACCATGACGTGATGGACAGGGTCCGTTGTTCGAGCGAATACCGCACCCAAGTGCCGGTCGGAGTGGACAACCTCCACAGCTCGTTGCACGCCAGCCGGTGTGAATTCATTGTCGGCCTACCAGCCGCCCGGCAGATCGTCGACCTCGGGGGCGGTCACACCATCGACCCCCGGGGGGCACTGGTGGTGCTCGGTTATCCCTATGCCTTCGATGAGCTGGTGGTGGTCGATCTCCCGCCTGACGATCGACATCCCCTCTATCACTCCGAACGGTTCGGAGCCGGGGACACCGGGCGGGGCACGGTGCGCTATGAGTACCGTTCGATGGCAGATCTTTCGTTTGCCGAGGACAGCTCCGTCGATCTCATCTACAGCGGGCAGTCCATCGAGCACGTGACCCCGGCGGACGGTGACATCGTGCTCGCCGAGGCCCTCCGCATCCTGAAGCCGGGCGGGTTCCTGGCCATCGACACGCCCAATGGCAAGGTATGCCGCCTCCAACAGGACGCCTTCATCGATCCCGACCACAAGGTGGAGTACACCCTGTCCGAACTGCGGTCCAAAGTCGGCTCGGCCGGATTCGACGTGGTGGCTGAGCGTGGTCTGAACTGGGGGGGGGAGGCCGTCTCACGGGGAGAGTTCGACCCGGTCGCCCTGGCTGCCAACTACGGGACCTACTTCGATGCCGAGTCCTGTTATCTGTTGGCGCTGCTCTGCCAGAAACCCTCGCCCGGCTAGTCCTCACCCACCGTCGGCCGCTCGGGGCATGACGATGACACCGAGCACCGAGGCGTTCTGGCGCTCGGACTCTGCCTCCACTTCGTGCATGAAGCGCCCGGCCTGGGGCGAGAGAGACTCGGACCAGGCCCGCAGACCCCGTTGGATCACCGTCAGGTCAGCCAGTCTGGGAACGCAGTCGCCAAGGGCGGCGGACACCGCGGCGGGAAACGGGTAGGCGAGTTGCTCGGCCACCCAACCCCGGGCCAGTCGCCGGGCGGCGTCGTCGTCGGGGGGCAGAGCCACCACCTGAGTGGCCAGGTCGCGCAAGCGGGCAAAGAGGGCGTCGTGACCGTCGGCCATCACCAAACGCTCGAGCAACTCGGTGATCTGCTCAGGGAGGACCATCTGGCCGAAGAGTAGGGGCACCGGGAGTTCCCACGAGCTGAAGATCTTCAGATAGGCGACCGCGGCTCGATCGGAAAGTGGTCGGCTCAGGCGTCCGAACATGCCGATGCTGTCCCGTTGGGTGGTGGCCAGTCGGGCCATGGAGCCCGAAGGATCGTCATCGCTGTGCCCCAGGGCGGTGTCGACGGCCTCGAGGAGACGCTCGATGCGCCGCCGTTCGCCATCGAGCACCAACCGGTGTTGCACCAGGGCAGCGTGAAGGGTCTCCGGCTCGTCGTTCAGACACGCCCGGATGGCGCCCAGTCCCATGCCGAGGCTCCGGAGCAGGTCGATGCGGAGCAAGAGGAGAACGTCGGCAGGCCGAAAGGTGCGATAGCCGCTGTTCAGGTGGTCGGGGGCGATGAGCCCGATGGCCTCGTAGTGGCGAATGCGCCCGGCCGTGATCCCGGTGAGGGCGGTCACGTCGCCGATGAACAAACAGCCTGGTTGCGGCACGCCCCTTGACTCTACAACTATAGGAAGGTCTTGGATGGTGGGGCGAAGCTTCGTGTGGGTGACAGGAGAGCCAGTTGCATCAGATCTATGGCACGCTCGTCGGACGATGGTACGTCACCCTGTTCGGATTGACTTTCCTCTGGCGGGCCAGCCGACACCTCGGTTGGCGTAGGACGATCCTCTACGCCGTGGCGGCGGTGGGGATCGGCTCTCTGGCGGAGAACTGCTCGGTTCACTTCGGGGTTCCCTACACCGGCTACAACTTCAACCCGCTTCTTCGCCATAAAGAGATCTTCATCGGCGACGTGCCCTTGATGGTCCCGCTCTCCTATACCTTCTTGGGCTATTTCGGGTTTTCCGCCGGCCGGCTCTTGACCAGTGGCCCATGGCAGACCCGGGCCCGCCGCCCATGGCACGAGTATCTGGTCGGCTTGGTCCTCACCGTATGGGCACTGTGGATCATGGATCCGGTCTCGCGGCTCGGGAACCGGTGGTTCCTGGGCACGGTGTTCCACTACCGCGGCCCGGGGTTCTGGTTCGGCCTCCCTCTCGGCAGCCAGGTCGGCTTCACCCTCACCGCTGCCGTCCTGTTGGCCATCCTCACCTACATGACCAGGAGTGAGCCCAACCGGCGGGTCGAACGCTGGATGGACCACCCCCACATGGTGAGCCTGGTCACCTACAACTGTCAGATTCTGTGGTTGGCCATTGTGGCCGCCGTACTGGGTGCCAATGAGATCGCCGGGTCGGCATTGCTCATGTGGGTGCCGGCCGCCGCAGTGTCCGCGGTGCTGTGGAGCACCCTCCGCCAGCTTCCCGCCGTGGTCGGATCACCCACACCCGAATCGCCGGCCGCGGCAAGGCCGCCGGTGCCCGATTCCCCGAGGAGTGAGGTCAGTACATGACGGGTGGGAGCTTTGAGATCCCGCTGGGAGATCCGGCGTTCTTCGCCGGTGATCCCGATCCGGAGATGGCCGAGCTCCGCCGGCACTGTCCGGTCAGTTGGCAGAAAGGTGGTGAGTTCTGGGCGGTGACCAGCCTCCGCGACATTCAAACCGTCGGCAAGGACCCAGCCAACTTCTGTTCCGGCCAGGGTGTGCTCATGTCCGACCGTGGCCGGGAGATTGCGGCCGAGGACTCCGTCCTCTACCTCGACCCTCCGCGCCACGAGCAGTACCGGAAGCTTGTCAACCGGGCGTTCACGCCACGCCGGGTGGCTACCCTCGAGCCACGGGTGCGGGAGCTGACCGTAGGTCTGCTCGACCGGATCGACCCCACCCATCCGGTCGATCTGGTGGACGCCTTGTGCGCCCCGCTGCCGTTGTTGGTCATCGCCGAGCTCCTCGGCCTCCCGGCCGAAGACCGCGACAGCTTCCGCCGGTGGTCCGATGCCATCATGGAAGCGGCCACCAACCTCACCGAGGAGAATGCCCTGCTGGCCCTCGAACTCATCGGCTACTTCGATGGGCAACTCGACGCCCGAGCGGAAGCTCCCACCGATGACCTGCTGAGTGCCCTTCTGGTGGCCGAGGTCGACGGGACCCGGCTCACCAGGGCTGAGGTGCAGGGTTTTTGCATGACCCTCATGGTGGCGGGCAATGAGACCACCCGGTCGCTCATGTCGGGCGGTTTGGTCACCCTGGCCGATCATCCCCATCAACGGCGCCGGCTCGAGCAGGAGCCCGAGCTTCTGGCGCCGGCCATCGAAGAGATGCTCAGATGGGTGACCCCGATCATGGCCATGGCCCGCACCACCACCGGCGAGGTCGTTCTCCATGACACCGAGCTCGGTGGGGGGGAGTACGTGGTTCTCGCCTACGGGGCGGCCAACCGAGATGAGGAGGTGTTCGGCGAGACGGCCGATCGTTTCGACATCACCCGGTCGCCCAATCCCCACGTCTCGTTCGGCTTCGGCGAGCACTTCTGTATCGGGGCGAGCCTGGCCCGGCTCGAGGCCCGTGTCCTCCTCGAGGAGGTCTTGGCCCGTTGGCCCGACTATGCCGTGGCCGGGGATATCGACCGCGCACCGTCGACCCTATTTCGCCAGATCACCCACGTGCCGGTACTGTTCGCGCCGTGACGACAGGGGCCACGACCACCGGTGATCGCGCCGACCATCGTGTGCCCGAGTGGGACGCGCTGTTCATCGGCGGTCGCTGGGCCCCCCGGCCTATGAGTCCGGCCATCGAAGTGGTCTCACCCCACGACGCTCACGTCGTCGGTCGGGCTCCGATGGCCACCCCCGATGACGTGGACCTGGCGGTGGCGAGCGCTCGCCATGCCTTCGACACCGGGCCCTGGCCGCACCTCGAGCCCAGTGAGCGAGTGGCGCTGCTCCGGCGATTCGCGGATGTCTACGAAGCCCGACAAGAGGAGATGGCTCTGCTCATCACCGCGGAGATGGGCTCGCCGGTCACTTTCTCCAGGCTCGCCCAGGCGTGGGCCCCATGGTCGCTCCTCGATGTGACGCTCGGTCTCGCCTCCCTCATCGAGTGGGAGGAGGAGCGACCGGGTCTGTTCGGTCGCACGCTCGTCCGGCGCGAACCGGTGGGCGTGGTGGCGGCGATTGCCCCATGGAATGTGCCCCAGATGACCATCATGTCGAAGCTGGCCCCGGCGTTGGTCGCCGGGTGCACGGTGGTGGTCAAGCCCTCGCCCGAGACCCCGCTCGATGCGTTGCTCATGGCCGAGTGGATCGCCGAGGCCGGGCTCCCCGAAGGGGTGGTCAGTGTGCTGCCGGCGGGACGGGAGGTCGGGGAGTACCTGGTCTCCCACCCCGGGATCGACAAGGTCGCCTTCACCGGTTCGACAGTCGCCGGCCGGCGCATCGGTTCGATATGTGGAGACCAGATCAAGCGGGTGGGCCTCGAGCTGGGTGGCAAGTCGGCGGCGATCATTCTGGACGACGCCGATCTGGCCGGGGTCGCCACCGGGCTGCGTTTCGCCTCTTTCATGAACAGTGGACAGGCGTGCGCCGCCCAGACCCGGGTGCTCGCCCCCCGACATCGCCACGACGAGGTGGCCGATGCCCTGGGCGAGGTGGCCCGGAGCCTGGTCGTGGGCAACCCGTTCGAAGAGGCCACCGAGATCGGGCCGATGGTCTCGCGACGCCATCAGAACCGGGTTTCGGGCTACATCGCGCTCGGGATCGACGAGGGTGCCCGGGTGGTGGCCGGCGGTCCCGGCGAACCCGACGGCTTGGGCGGGGGCTGCTACGTGCGTCCGACCGTCTTTGCCTCCGTCGAGAATTCCATGAGGATCGCCAGTGAGGAGATCTTCGGCCCGGTGGTGGTGGTCATCCCGTACGACGGCGAGGAGGAGGCGGTGCGCATCGCCAACGAATCGGAGTATGGACTGGCTGGTTCCGTCTGGACGGGCGATCAGTCGCACGGGCTCGAGGTGGCTCGCCGAATCCGGACCGGGACCATCGGCATCAACAAGTATGCGCCCGACCTTTCCAGCCCCTTCGGCGGATACAAGGCGAGTGGCATCGGTCGGGAGTACGGGAGAGAGGGGCTCGAGGAGTACTTCGAGCTGAAGTCCATTGCCCCGTGAGGCTTTTGCGACGGCTGCGGAAGTTGTGCTGGCCCGGGCCAACGACACCAACCCCGGTTTGGTGTTCGAGGGTGAGTGTTGGACCTGGGCCGAAGTGGTGGCCGAGATGTCGGCCCGGGCCACCTGGCTTCGTGAGTTCACCGCCGGTCGCCCGCCCCATGTGGGGATTTTGCTTGACAATGTCCCCGAGTACCTATTCGCCCTTGGGGCGACAATCCTGTCGGGGTCGGTCCTCGTCGGCCTGAACTCGACCCGGCGGGGCGGTGAACTGGCCACCGACATCATTCACACCGACTGTGCGGTCATCCTCACCGATGCCGAGCACCGACCCCTGCTCGAGGGACTCGACCTCTCGTCGACCCGGATTGTCGAAGTTGACGACCCTCCTTCCATCACCGGTGGCAAGGATCCGGAGACGTTCGCCGCGTCTCCTGACGACCTTGCCCTGCTGTTGTTCACCTCCGGCTCCACCGGTGCACCCAAGGCAGTGCGGGTCACCCAGGGCAGGATCGCCCGGTCGGCCCCCGGTTTCGGATTCTCGTCCGCCGACGTGATGTACTGCGCCATGCCGCTCTTCCATGGCAACGCGCTCTTCTCGAGCGTGTTTCCCGCCATGGGGTGCGGAGCCTCCCTGGTGCTCCGCCGCCGATTCTCAGCCTCGGAGTGCATGCCGGAAATCCGGGCAACCTCGGCCACCTTCTTCGCCACCATCGGGCGTGCACTCTCGTTCGTCGTGGGCACGCCGCCCGACCCCCACGACCGCGATCATCATCTCCGGTTCGTTCTCGCCCCCGAGTCCTCCCTTTCCGACATGGCGGCGTTCGAAGATCGATTCGGTTGCAAAGTCTTTTCCGGTTACGGCTCCAGTGAGAACGCAGTGATCTTCGTCCCCAAGCCCGGGCTCCCTCCTGACGCTCTCGGGGTTCCCTTGGAGGGTCTCGATGTGGCCATCGTGAATCCGGCAACGGGGGAGGAGTGCGAAGCCGCGCGATTCGACGGGTTCGGGAAGTTGTTGAATGCCGGTGACGCCACCGGGGAGATTGTGGGCCGGAACGCCCTCGGGCGCTTCGAGGGGTATTACAACAACCCCGAGGCGAGCCGAGAACGGTCGCGTGGTGGCTGGTACTGGTCAGGTGACCTCGGCTATCGCGACGAGCAGGGTGTGTTCTTCTTCGCCGGGCGGACCATCGATTGGTTGCGGGTGGACGGCGAGAACTTCGCCTCGGCCCCTCTCGAACGCATGCTGGCCCGATTCGAGGGGGTGACCGGCGTGGCCGTATTCGGCGTCCCCGATGAGCGAACCGCCGATGATCAGGTCATGGCCGTCGTCGAACTCGATGACCCGACCAGGTTCGACCCATCGGCGTTCGACGAGTTCCTCGCCGCCCAGCCCGACCTGGGAACCAAGTGGGCACCCCGCTACGTCCGGGTGATGGGCGCCCTACCGGTGGGCGCCACCAACAAGGTCGACAAGCGGGCGTTGAGAGAGAGGGGCTGGCGGATCGACGACCCGGTCTACTGGCGGCCCGATCGACGCGCGTCCCTCCGGTTGATGTCCCCCGGTGACGTGGCCGGCCTCGAGGCTTCGTTCGGGCTCCACCGTCAGGTCGACCATCAGGGAGCGGATACATGAGATGAGTCGCTGCTGACAGGCCACAATGGTGCATGCCTATAAGCGTGCGGTATGGCCAGAGTGCCGGCGGTCGCCAGATGCGGACGGCCAAGAGGCTGCGTTCGGGGCTGATCGGGCTGTTGGTGGTGCTGGTTGCGGGCACCGTGGGCTATGTACTGTTCGGATACGGGGTCATCGACGCGATCTTTCAGACGATCATCACCGTCACCACCGTGGGGTTCGGTGAGGTCCACCGTTTCGGGACGGGCCAGGAGTTATTCACCATCTTCCTGATCGTCACCGGAGTCGGGACGGCTGCGTACACGTTCAGCGTGATGATCGAGACACTCGTCGAGGGTTACCTCGCCGACGAATTCGGGAGGCGGAGAATGGAACGTCAGATCAGGGAGATGCGGAATCATGTGGTCCTCTGCGGCTGGGGTCGAGTGGGACAGGCGATCGCCCGTTACCTGCTGACCTCGAACGATGACGTGGTGGTGGTCGATACCTCCGCCGAACGGGTTGCCACGGTGGGAGGCCCGGCCGTGTGTGGCGATGCCACCGACGAGGATGTCCTACGCTCTGCCGGCATCGATCGCGCCCGGGTGCTCATTACCGCTCTCAACGGTGATGCCGACAACCTCTACGTGACCTTGACGGGCCGGTCGATGCGTCCTGACCTGTTCATCGTCTCCCGAATCGCCTCGGAATCCGCCGCCGCCAAGCTGATTCAGGCGGGTGCCGACCGGGTTGTGAATCCGCAGGACCTCGGCGGCGCTCGCATGGCGGCGCTCGCCGTGCAACCTCACGTTGCGGAGTTCCTCGATGTCGTCATGCACGACGGCAGTCTCGAGTTCCGCCTCGAGCAGATAGATGTGCCCGCCCGCTCATCGCTGGTCGGCCAGACGTTGCGCAGTGCACGGGTCCACGCCCACACCGGTGCTCTCGTTCTCGCGCTCCGGCATCCCGGTGAGGCATTTCGCACCAACCCGCCTCCCGAAGCTGAGGTCGAAGCGGGAGATGTCCTGGTGGTGATCGGCAACGTGGAACAGATCGAGTCCCTCCGCTCCCTGGCCGAGAGCGAGGAGCTCCCGGGCGAGAACTGACTTCAGCGCAGCCGGGCCGTCCACTCCCCGATGGTGGTGACGTCGGCCTGCCTCGGAAACACCTTCTCGGTGAGCACCCGGTGGACTTCCTCGTCGCCGTCCCGGCAACCGTCGGCCAGCACCACCAGCCGGTAGTCGAGATCTGCTGCCTGGCGGAGGGTGGAGAGCACCACTCCGCTGGTAGCGACCCCGGCCAGCACCAGAGTGTCCACGTCTGCGGCACGGAGCACAACCTCGAGGTCGCTGCCGGTGAAGGCGCTGACTCGCCGTTTGACGACCACGATATCGCTGTCCTGCGGTTCGAGGCCGGGGTGGAGGTCGCTGGCCGGGTCGGTGTCGACGAACCCGCCGCCGGCGGTGAGTGCGGAGAAGGTCCTGTTCCGTGCGGACACCTCGGGATGACCTCGACGGAACCCGACCTTCACCCATATCACCGGTAGCCCCGCGGTCCCGGCTGCGTCGGCGGCGGCGGTGATCCGCGGCACGAAGCCGGTATCGGTGACGTAGCGGTCGACGATGCCGGCTTGCAGGTCCATCAGCAACAGGGCAGGCGTGGTCATGGCGAACTCCTTACCTGATCGCACCGGCGACCTTATCGGGACGGACGTGACCCACAGCGCAACCGGTCCGCCCAGGCTGCCCCGTCCAGTTGGCGATCCATCCGGGAGCAGAATGCGCGGTGCATGGCGACGAGGTCGTCGTCACCGGATCGCTCCGCTCAGTACGCGGTCTCGATTGCGTCCCGCATCAGGGAGGAGACGGATCGACCCGTGCGGGTGGCCACCGTGTCGAGGGCTCGCCGTTCCTCGATCGTGAGCGAGTTCTGAGTCCGCAGCATGATGTGGTCCTGCGGCATGCTGACCGCGTGGTGCGGGCGACATCACAGAGTGCGGGCGAGAGGACTCGAACCTCCACCCCCGAAGGGACCGGGACCTAAACCCGGCGCGTCTGCCAATTCCGCCACACCCGCAAGACCGACAATCTACCAAGCCGGGTTTCTCCGGTTCACGAGAACGCTTTGCCCCGCTGGCTATAGTCGTCGGAATGCCCGCATCGACCCCGTCCGAGCCCACGGCGGCCCCCTCAGGAACCGAGTCCACATCGCCGGTGGTCCCGAAGGAACCCCTGTCGCCGAAGCCGGACGAGCTCGACGCCGCCGAGCGTGCCGAGTACCTCGCCGAGGTGATGGCCGAGATCGACGCCGAGGTCAGGCACCGACGGGCGTCGGGTGATCTGCCCGCCGGCCTCGAACGGGAACTCGACGAGCTCTTCCTCGAGTTCTCACCCGTCGGCCTGCAGGGCAAGGCCCGGTTACGCGAGAACTTGGCGTTGGTGGATGGGGCCGCCTACGTCGATATTGCCGTGCCGGTCGAGTCCGAGAAGAAGATAGGTGTTTACATCAAGCGACTGATCCGCAAGTCGCTGAACTGGTATCTCGGTTTCATAGTTCATCAGGTCGTGAAGTTCGCGTGGGCGGTTTCCCGGATGTTCCATCTCGTCGTGGACCACATCGAGGACATCGAGACGACCGTGGAGTCTTTGCGCATTCCCGAACTTCCCGCCACCGCCGTCCCTGTCACCGACCCCGGGGCCAGCTGGTGGGCGGACCAGGCCCTCGCAGCAGTGTCGGGGACCCGGGGCCGGGTTCTTCACGCCGAGTGCGGGAACGGGTCGTTGGTAGCGCGTTTCATCGCCGATGGAGTGGACGCCTACGGGGTGGACCCGGTGGAGACGACTATCGAACCGGCCATCGAACGGGGCTTGGATGTGCGGGCAGAGGCGGCCCTTGATCATCTCGAGGTGGTGGCCGAGGAAGCGTTGGCCGGGATCGTGTTGAGCGGTTCGGTCCAGTGGCTTCACCCCAATGAGCGCGATCGCCTCATCGCCCTGGCTTCGTCCCGATTGGCAGTCGACGGCGTCCTCGTACTTCACTCCGCCACCCCGGAGGCGTGGCGACGGAGCACGTCACCACTGGTGGCGGACTTGGCTCCCGGTCATCCGCTCCACGCCGACACCTGGACCCACGTGCTGGCGGCCTTCGGGCTGTCCCGAACCGCACTTCACACCGGGGGCGAAGACCGGCGACTCGATCGTCTGGCGACATCGAGCACCGATGCCACCACCATCAACGCAGCCATCGATACGGTCAACGATCTGTTGTTGGGACCCGGCGAGTACCTGCTGGTTGCCGTACGGGCTCGGTGACCACCGTTCACCAGTTCGTCCCGGCGCTCCTCCCTCGGGACGCCACCGGCGATCACACCCTCGCCTTGCGCGACACCTTCCGCAATGCAGGGTGGACCTCGGACATCTACGTCGAGGCGGCCCACGACGAGCTCCTCACCGAAGCCACCTACTTCGAGGAGTACCCCGATCATGCGCAACCCGGCGACGTCCTCCTCTATCAGTTGAGTACCGCATCGCCGGTGGCCGACTTCCTGTTGGGCCGGCCCGAGACCCTGGTGCTCGATTATCACAACATCACTCCGGCCAGCTTCTACGAAGGTTGGGAAGAGAACACCGCGGAAAAGGTGGCGTTGGCCCGGCGACAGATGGCCGAGCTGGCACCGCGGGCAACGTTGGGCATCGCCGACTCAGCCTTCAATGCGGCCGAGCTCCAGGCTTTCGGCTGTCCCGAGACCGAGATCGTGCCCATCCTCACCGACATCGACGCCTGGGCGAGCCGGCATCTCGTCGATGCCGCCGAGGCGGCACGATTGAAGGAGTCCCACGGCACCGGCGCCCGGCTGCTGTTTGTCGGTCGCCTGTCGCCCAACAAGAACCAGCATCTGTTGGTGGAGATGCTCTGGCTCTATCGGCGGTGGTACGACCCCGAGGCGCGCTTGGCATTGGTGGGGCCGGCCATCACCGGCACCTACGCCCGGGCGGTGATGGAGTATGCCGAGGAGTTGGGACTGTCGGGGGCTGTCGACCACGGAGAGAACCTGACTCCGGCCCAACTTGCCGCCTGGTATTCGGATGCCGACGTGTTCGTCTGCCTGTCCGACCACGAGGGGTTCTGCATCCCTCTCCTCGAGGCCATGCACTTCGATCTGCCCATCGTGGCTTTCGCAGCCGGCGCGGTGCCCGAGACCCTGGGCCAGGCCGGGATCCTGATCGACTCGAAGCGTCCCAGCCTGGTGGCGGCGGCCGTCCATCGGGCGCGGGGTGATGCGTCGTTGGCCGAGCACCTGGCCGAGCAGGGGCGCCGGCGTCTTGATGCGTTCGGCGTGGCTGCCACCCGAGCCCGGTTCATCGAAGTGGTGGGCGGGCTCGAGGCCGACCGGGCGGTCAGCGGGTGAAACTCGCATTTGTCACCCCGCGGTACGGATCCGAGGTCATCGGCGGGGCGGAGACGGCGGCTCGCATGCTGGCCGAAAGGATGAGCCTGCGTCCCGACTGGGACGTGGAGATCCTCACCAGCTGTGCGCTGGACCATCTCACCTGGGAGAACACCGAGCCGGCGGGAACGTCGTCGGTGAACGGGGTCACCGTGCGGAGATTCCCCACCGCCAGTCGACGATTGCTCGAATACTTCGAACTCGACGGCAGGCTGCGGGTGTCGCCGACCACCGCCAGCCTGGCCGAGTCCCGTAGATGGGTTGCGCTCAATGGGCCGATGTGCCCGGAGTTGGTCGACGCCGTCGCCACCAGCGATGCCGATGTCATTGCGTGCTATCCCTATCTGTTTGCCACCACCGTCGATGCCATCGCCGCCGCCCGGGTCCCCACCGTCCTCCACCCGGCCGCTCACGATGAGCCGGCGCTGTACCTGAAGGCGTTCCAGCAGAGTTTTCGGGATATCGACGGACTCGTCTACCACACCCGAGCCGAACGGGATCTGATGGAGCACGTCTTCGGAATTGGTGCCAAACCCCAGATCGTGCTCGGGCTCGGGGTGAACGAGCCGGCAGGCGACGGGAGGCGTGGAGGGGAGATTCTCGGGATCGGCGACCGTCCCTATCTCTGCTACCTGGGCCGGGTCGACGAACACAAAGGGTGCGGGATGCTCGCCGAGTACTTCGCCCACTACAAGGACCGCCACCCAGGTGACCTTGTCCTGGCCTTCGTCGGCCCGGTGTCGGACAAGGCACCCGAGCATCCCGACATGGTCGTCACCGGCACGGTCTCCGAGGCCGAGAAGTGGGACATCCTGGCCGACGCCCAGGTGATGGTCTCGCCTTCTGCCTATGAGTCGTTCTCACTGGTTCTGTTGGAGGCATGGACCCTCGACGTTCCCGTCCTGGTGAACGCCGGATGTGCCGCCACCATGGAGCACTGTCGTCGGTCCGGGGGTGGCTTGTACTTCGAGTCCTACCGGACGTTCGAAGCCACGGTGGACAGGCTGGTGGGGGACGCGGAGACCAGGGCGCGACTTGGCTGCGCCGGCCGGGACTATACCGAGCGGTACTACCGTTGGCCCTCGATCATCGATCGCTACGCTGAGTTTCTGCAGGCAGTGGTGTCCCGAGGTCCCCGCACGTCGATTCGCACCGGCCGACTTCCCCTGGTGACGGGCGGTCCGGCCTACGAACGAGGAGGATGAGCCGATGACTCCCGAGGATGGCATTCCCGACGCCACCGTCTCCGACGATGGCCCCGAACCCGACGATGCCACCGTCTCCGACGATGGCCCCGAACCCGACGAGGTGGAATTGCTGGCGGGGTTCGACCGGTTGCGTCCTCAGGGCGGCCTGAAGTGGGGGTTCGACGATGCCATGCGCCGGCTTTCCGAGCGAGGGACGGGCACGGGAGCCGCGGGCATCCCCTGGGAAGGACTGCCGGAGGATCTCTGGCAGCGCGGACGATCGGCGCGGATCGGACAGCGGTTTGTGGGGGACGTGGCCGGGGTACTCGCTTCCACCCTCGCCGCGGACGCCCGAAGAGCCGCCGACGCGGCCATGGATGACCGACTGGTTGCCACCTGGGACGCGCTCCGTTACCTGGCCGCCCGGATGGAGTCCCTTGCCTCGCGGGTGGACCCCATCGGCGCCCTGCTGGACGAGCCTCTGGAGCCCATGCCCGAACCCGACGTGTCGGTGTGGTCCGACATGCTGGCCGGGTGGTTCGGGTCCCCGCACAGTTCGGGGCCGGTCATCGTGGGCGAGTCGGGCGATGGGGAACTGACCGCCACGCTGCGACGCGCCGGTCACCGGGTGTGCGGAGTGGAACCTCGGGGGTGGGAAGTCTGGCGAACCTTCGGGGATCCCGGGCCCGAGGACTGTGTGGTCTTCAGCGAGGTGGCGGAGTTTCTCGCCTCGGCGGAGGACAACAGCGTGTCAGGGGTGGTTCTGGTCGGAGTCGTCGACCGGCTCGAGCTCTCCGGCAAACTGGGTCTGTTGGGGAACACCGTGCGGGCGGTGGGTCCGGCGGGGACAGTTGTGCTGTTGGTCAGCGACCAGGCGGCCTGGGAGGGGAGCCTTCCGGCAGTGGCCCGGGATCTGGCTCCGGGACGCCCGCTGCATCCCGAGACGTGGCTCTTTCTGCTTCGGCGTTTCGGAGTGGTGGATCTGCAGTGGCACCCGTCGCCGGATGGCTCCATGCACGCGTTGGTGGGGACGGTGGGCCGATGAGCGGTATTCATCAGTTCGTCCCCATGCTGCACCGCTTCGACGCGGTGGGGGAGCACACCCGGGCTCTCCGCGATCAGCTGGCGGCCCAGGGGGTGACGACCCGGATCTACACAGAGCTTCCCGATCCCGGGACAGTTGGCGAAACCCGTCCGTACCTCGCCTACGAGGACGAGGCCGAACCCGGCGATGTGCTGGTGTATCAGTTCGCCACCCAGTCGGTGATGGCCCGCTGGCTGGTGGCTCGCCGCGAACGCCTGGTGGTGAATTATCACAGTGTCACCCCGCCCCGGTTCTTCGCCCCCTGGAACAATGGCATCGCCCGGTTGCAGGTCGAGAGCCTCTACGAACTGGCTGAGATCGGACCCCGCGCCGTTCTGGGGATCGCCGTCTCGGAGTTCGACGCGGCTGAACTCCGAGAGGCCGGGTGCACCTCGACGGTGGTGATTCCGGTGGCCAATGTGGCCACTCCACCCACCCCGCCCGACCCGGTCACGGCCGAACGACTGCGAAGGGACCGTGATCGCAGGCCTGGCGCGGATGCCGCCGGCGCCCGCTGGCTGTCGGTCGGGCGTCTGGCACCCAATAAGGGGCACCACGACGCGGTGGCCGCGTTGTTCGTGGCCCGCATGACCACCGACCCCGGGGCGCGCCTGACGCTGGTGGGCACGCCCTCCGAGCCCAACTACGCCCACGCCCTTCGTCACTACGTGATCTCCCTGGGCCTGTCCGGCGCGGTGGACTTCGTGAGCGGTATCGACGACGCTCAACTCTCCGCCTATTACGGAGCTTCCGACGTACTGGTGATGCTGTCGGACCACGAGGGTTTCGGGGTACCGCTGGTCGAGGCCATGGCCCGTGGGGTGCCGGTGGTGGCCTACGACGCCGGGGCAGTTTCCGAGGTTCTCGGTGACGCCGGGTTGCTCCTGACCAGGAAACATCCACGTCACGTGGTGTCTGCTCTCTACGGGCTCCTCGGTGATCCCGCTGAGTGTGAGCGGTTGATGGCGAAAGGCCGGGAACGGGTGGTGGGTATGGACCTCGCCAATGCCGGGAATCGCCTGGTGGCGACGGTGCGGGCGTTGGCCGACAAGGCGATGGCCCCGGGGGCAACCGGGGCCGCACCGTCCTGAGGCTGCATCACCGCAGGGCGGTGAGCAAGTAGGCTTGCGGCCTATGGACGACGCCCGTCACCTTTCTCTGCACGCCCGCTCCCCCCTCGCTGTGGGTGGACTTGTCGAATCAAAGTCTGGCGCTGACACCGGCCCCGGATCTGATATTTTCCAGCGGCTGCTGAAGGAGCGGATCGTATTCATCGGATCAGCCATCGACCAGGACACGGCCAATCTGGTCTGTTCCCAGTTGATCTTGCTCGAGGCGGAGGATCCGGACCGGGATATCTCCGTTTACATCAACTCGCCAGGTGGATCAGTCACCGATGGCTTGGCCATCTACGACACCCTGCAGTTCGTGCGGTGCGACATTCGGACCATCTGCGTGGGCCTGGCTGCCTCGATGGGACAGTTCCTGTTGTGCTCGGGCACGCCGGGCAAGCGGTTCGCCCTGCCACACAGCCGGATCCTCATGCACCAGCCGTCAGGTCAGATGCAGGGGCAGGCGTCCGACATCGCCATCCAGGCCGAGCAGATCATCTACCTGAAGCGGATGATGGCCGAGCGGATCGCCTTCCACACCGGTCAAACGGTGGAGCGTATCGAGGCCGACTCGGATCGGGACCGTTGGTTTACCGCCGACGAGGCCCGTGACTACGGGTTCATCGACGCGGTGATTCAAAAGGACGGGGTCGATGGTCCGTCCACCGCGGGGGCCGTGGTCAAGTGAGTGTGGGCGCGGTAGAGCCCGCGCCTGCGGACTCGGTACCGGCACCCACCGGCAAGGACAAGGGAAGGGGCGGGCAGACCTCGACCATCGGGGGAAGCGCCCGGTTCGTCCCCGGTCAGTCGAACCGGCAGATCACCGTGGTCAACGGCAAGGCCCAGGTCCGACAACGACTGAAGGACCTCTGGCGCAACCGCGACCTGCTGGTTCTGCTCACCCGCACCCAGCTGAAGGTGAAGTACAAGAACTCGGTGCTCGGCTACCTCTGGTCGATGTTGAACCCGGCCCTGGTGCTGGCCGTCTATTACGTGGTCTTCAAGGTCATCGCCAGAAATACCATTCCTTCCTTCGCCATCTTTCTCTTCTGTGGTCTGTTGGTGTGGAACCTGTTCAACAACTCGGCCATGGCGGCCACCGGCGTGGTGGTGGCGAACGCCGGCATCGTCAAGAAGGTGGCGTTCCCGAGGGAGCTGCTGGCTCTGTCCACGGTGGGGGTCGCCCTTGTGCTGTTCGCCATCCAGGTGGTGGTGCTCATTTTGGCCCTGGTCGTCTTCGGAATCACGCCCAGTGTTCCCTTTCTCATCACCCTCCCCATCGCCCTGTTGGCGCTGGTCGTCTTCACCAGTGCCATTTCCGTCTTTCTGTCGGCGGTCAATGTCTACCTCCGGGACACCCAGCACCTCACCGAGGTGCTTCTGATGGCCTGGTTCTGGAGCATCCCGGTCGTCTACCCCTACGGGCAGATCGCCGGCGCGCTGAGCGACCATCATCTCGGCAGTTTCAAGTGGGTGTACCTCATGGACCCGGTCACCCCCATTGCCTTGGCGTTTCAACGAACGATGTATGGGAGATCGCAATACACCGTCAAGGGAGCTTCAACGGTGACCCACATGCTTCCGAATTGGGGCCCCAGTACCTACTGCCTGATCCTCGGGGTGGTGCTGGTGGCCAGTATCATCCTCTTCCTTCTCTCGTTGATCGTCTTCGGTCGCCTCGAAGGCAACTTCGCCGAGGAGCTCTGACCATGGCTGTCGCTATTGAAGTTTCCGATATCTCCAAGCAGTTTCGGTTGTACAACGAGAGGTACACCTCGCTCAAAGAGAGGGTGATCCACGGTGGCAAAATGCCGTTCACCCCGTTCTGGGCCTTACAGGACGTGAACGTCGAGATCAACGAGGGTGAGACGTTCGGCATCCTGGGCCGTAACGGGTGCGGCAAGTCGACCCTGCTCAAGTGCATCGCCGGCATCCTGAAGCCGACCTCGGGTGAGATCCGGGTCCGGGGCAGCCTGGCCGCCATGTTGGAGCTGGGTGCCGGTTTCCAACCGGAGCTCTCGGGCCGGGACAACATCTTTCTCAACGGTTCGTTGCTGGGTTTGCCCCGCTCGGAGATCGAGAAGCGTTTCGACGACATCGTGGCCTTCGCCGAACTCGAGCAGTTCATCGACAACCAGGTGAAGTACTACTCGTCCGGTATGTACGTCCGGCTCGGGTTCGCGGTGGCCGTGAACGTGGAACCGGACGTGCTGTTGGTCGATGAGGTGTTGGCGGTGGGAGATGCCGCCTTTCAGCGGAAATGCCTCGACCATGTTCGGAAGTTCCAACAAGAGGGCCGGACCATCGTGGTTGTCAGCCACGCCACCGACACCATTCGCCAGAACTGTGAACGGGCGATGGTGATGAACCACGGCAAGGTGATCACTATTGACGAGCCCGGAGAGGCCATCCGGGTCTACCTGGCGGACCTCCTCGGGGTGGGTACGTTGGATAATTCGGAGACGGGGGGGATCGAAGGCAATGTGTTCGCCATCGGTACCGTGCAGGCCGAACACGGCGGCATGGGCACTCGGTCCCACCTCTACCCGGGGGAGTCGTTGTCCATCATCGCGGACCTCGACAGCCTGGCGCCCGTCCAGAACGCCATCGCCACCATCGCCATCCACGACGAAAAGAACGAACTGGTCTTCGCCTCTGATCCCGACGATCCGGGGTGCCAGATGGAGGTGCCTCTGGGCGGCGGACAGATCCGGTTCGACTTCGCCGAGGTTCCCCTCCTCGACGGCACCTACTCGGTGAGCGTCGGCATCCGCAGCCTGACCGAGACGGCCATCTTCGATTGGAAAGATCAGGTCACCCAGTTCGAAGTGGCCAACCCCGGTCGGGCCACCGGCCGGGTGAGATTGTTGCCGGCGGTGAGCTTCCGTCGCCGGTCGACCGGTTTGACCGGTGAGGTGCCGGTGGTGGAGAGGATCGGTGGCATCTCCGGCTCACCGGTGGCCGAGACCATCACCTCTTGACCCGTCGCATCGACCAGGTCATCCCGTCGCTGGCCAGCCGGGATGCCATCGGGGGCCACGTCGTGCAACTCCGGGACCTCCTTCGATCCCGGGGCTTCGAATCCGACATCTTCTATGGAAACGCCACTCCTGACCGCCTCGACTACGGATTCCCGGTCTCCCGACTGGGTGACCGGTCATCGACGGATCGGGTGTTGTTGTACCAACTTTCGATCGGGAGCGGGGTTGCCGACATCTTCCGTGACCGCGGAGAGCGGAAGTTCGTGAACTATCACAACATCACGCCGGCCGATCTGCTCGAGGCTTGGATTCCGGCGGTGGGCGAGGAGGTCCGTTGGGGCAGGGCGCAATTGCGCGACCTGGCTCCGATCACCGAGTTTGCCATTGCCGACTCGATGTACAACGAGCGGGAGTTGCAGGCGGCCGGGTACCGATCGACAACCACCGTGCCGCTGCTCCTCGACCTGGACGGATTTGCCGGGTCTCCCGATCCGACCTTGGCCGCGCGGCTGGCCGGACAGCGGGCCGGCGGAGGGAGTGAATTGTTGTTCGTCGGCAAGGTGTCCCCCCATAAAGGCCAACACGACCTGGTCAAGGCGTTGGCCGCCTACCGCCGGCTCTACGACCCCCAGGCCCGTCTTCGATTGGTGGGGGGCGCCATCAGCGATCAGTATCGGGCGGCGGTGGAGCGTTTTGCCGATGAACTCGGACTCATCGACGCGGTGGAGATTGCCGGTTCGGTGACCCATGAGGAGCTCATCGCCTACTACGCCGCCGCCGACGTGTTCGTCTGTCTCTCCAACCACGAGGGATTCTGTGTGCCACTTCTCGAAGCCATGTACCACCGGGTACCGATCGTGGCCTACACCAACACCGCGGTGCCCGAGACGGTGGCGACTGCCGGTCTGGTCCTCCCCGACAAGCAGCCCGCCCGGGTAGCCGCCGCCATCCACCGAGTGGTCACCGACCAGAACCTCCGGGCCGCCCTGGCCCGGGCAGCGTCAGAACGGGTGGCCTCCTTCGCCTTGCCCCGGGTGCAGGAGGGCTTCGCGTCAGCCCTCGAAATCGCCTACGCCGCGTGAGCATGTCGGCGGCCCACCGCGGCTTTAGATGAGAGTCGCCTTTGTGGTGCCCCGCTACGGCCCGGACATCATCGGAGGGGCCGAGACAGCCGCCCGCAAGCTGGCCGAGGGCCTGGTGGCACGGAAGGGGTGGGACGTCGAGGTATTGACCAGCTGCGCCGAGGATTTCGTCACGTGGGCCGATGTCTATCCGGAGGGGGACCACCGGATCAATGGGGTGCTGGTCCGCCGATTCAGATCGGCAGCGGGGCGGGATCCGTCGTTCCATCCCCTCTCGGCCGCGTTGCTGGCCGATCCGGCCTCGGCGTCATTGCCGGATGCCGAACGGTGGCTCGATCTTCAGGGCCCGGTGACTCCCTCCCTGGCCGAGGCGGCGGAGACCGCACCGGCCGACGTCGTGATCTTCTATCCCTATCTGTACTATCCGACGGCGCGGGTCATCGACAGAGTGGGTGTCCCCACCGTCCTGCATCCGGCGGCCCACGACGAGCCCGCCCTGCATCTACCCGTCTTCCCGCGGGTCTTCGAGGCCGCCGATGGGTTGGTCTTCCAAACCGTGGCGGAACGCGAGTTGGTGCAGGCGATCTTCCCGGTGGCGTCACACCACCAGATGTTGCTCGGGCTGGGAGTGGACGATCCGCCCGATGGGCCCCCGACACTCGATCCGGGAGACCCCGCTCCTCCGGTCGGTCCCTATCTGGTGTGTCTGGGCCGGGTGGACAGCCACAAGGGAAGCCTGGCGCTGGTGTCGATGTTCGCCGCCTACAAGGAGCGACACCCCGGGCCTCTCCGCCTGATGATGGTCGGACCGGTGGTCGAAGCCCCCGACCCCCACCCCGAGATCGACGTGGTGGGCGCGGTGTCAGAGGCAGCCAAGTGGGAGCTCCTGCGCCACGCGGTGGCACTGGTGTCCCCGTCGCGGTGGGAGGCGTTCTCGTTGGTCATCGCCGAAGCGTGGAGCGCCGGCACCCCGGTCGTGGTCAACGCCACCTGCGGTGCCACCACCGAGCACTGCCGGCGATCGGGGGGCGGCCTCTTCTTCCACGGCTACGCGGAGTTCGAAGTCATCATCGAACGGCTGTGCGCTGACGATGAGCTGGCCTCCGAACTGGGCCGGCGGGGTCGCTCCTACGTCGATGGCCGATTCCGTTGGCCGATCATCATCGACCGCTACGCCACGTTTCTCGAGTCGGTGGCGGCGGGAACGGGCGGATCAGATGCCGGTGCCCAGTGACCGGGGGCCGGAACGGGGGATCAGATGCACCCCGAGCACGGTGGTGCCGGGGAGAAGTTGCCACACCCGGTAGTCCCCGATGGGTCGAGGCGTGGATACCGGGAGCGCGTAACCCTGGACAGTGAGGGAGGCCAACCCCGGGATGGTGGGTGAAGCGACCAGAAAGACGGAGCCCGACGGCGCCACCGCCACTGAGTTCCCCCGGGCGTAATACAGCGCACCGTGGAACTGGTTGTAGAGCACACCGCCCGGTTGGATCAGGGCAATGGGGATAGTTGGCAGTGCATAGCCCGCATTGCGGTAGATGTTCGCCCCTCCGTCGACCGTGTCGAACACGATGACGTCGCGTGTGGGGTTGACAACGGGGCCCAGATCCTTCAAGGCGGCGTCGATGGTGTCTGCGCTGACGATGGCGGCCCGGGTGTCGGCGTACGGTGCCTGGTAACGGGCCTGCTGCAACCAGAGTTCACCAGTGGTGGGCCGGAGCCAGCGTTGGGGCAACACCCCGTTCCCGTCGATGAAGCGCTGGGTGCCGAGGGCCGCCACCAGGGCCACCGAGAGGGAGGTGAGCACCAGCCAGACAGGCGAGTACCGAGCGGCTGCCCCGGGTTGGGCGACCCTACGGCCGAGGGCGGCGACCGGGAGTAGAAGGGCGATGACCGCGGCGGGAAGGTAGGCCAGCAGGTACCCGCCCTTGGCGAACTGGATCAGCCCCACGATGGCGACGGGCGGGACGATGGCGGCGGCCAGGATGGTTCCCTTCGCTTGGTACCACGGGCGGTGCCACCCCGAATCCGTCCCGAAGCCCTCGGCCGGGTGATCGTGGCGGTCGGAGAAGTCGGGGTCCACAGATGCACTGTTGGTGTCGGATCGGAGGAAGCGGATCAGGCCGCGGATCACCACGGCCACTGCACCGACCAGCGCCACCGCCGCCAACGGCGCCAGGGCCACGACCGTGTAGGCGGCGAAGGTTCCGAGGTTGAGGCGCCCTCCCCGAGCATGGTCGAGAATCGACGTTGCCTGCGCCGCTCCGGTGGCCTCGATGCGTGTTGCCCGGAGCCAAGCATGGATACCACCGGGTTGTTGGATCACCATGGGCACCAACCACAGAGCCACCGACGCGACACCGGCCAAGGCGGTGATGGCCAGGCGACCCCAACGTCGGGTGGACGCCACGATGGCGATCACGGCCAGGACGGCGAAGGCTTGGATGATGGACTGCCTGAACCCGGCCAGCAGACCGAGGACGACGACCGCCCACACGCCGTGCCAACTTCCGGGACGGGCCCGCCACGCCAGGATGATCAAGGCAGGACATGCGACCAGGTCGAAGGAGTAGGTGGCGACGATGGAGCCACTGAACCAGGCGAACGGGGAGGTGGCCACGATGACCCCCGTGGCGATTCCGGTCCATCGCCCCCCGAGATCACGCCCGGCCACCACGGCCAGGCCCACTCCGAGCGCCGAGGCGCCAGCCGTAACCACCACCAGGCTGTGGATGGTCCCGAGACCACTGAGCGCCCTCACTGCCCGGCCGGCTTCGACGTAGAGCCAGTACCCCGGAGGCTGAGGCGACCCATGGGTCACGTCGAAACGGTCGACGGCCGATGCATATTGGGCGGAGTCCCAGTCGGTCGGCCCGCGCGCGGCGGTGGCCAGCCGGAGCACCAGGGTGGCGGCGGCCATCAACCACGGTGTCACGCTGAAGAGACGCCTTCGAGACCGATGTTGTCCGATCCCGCCTGGGACCTCGCCGTCCGGCGTTCCGGCCGCTTCATCCGGGGTCTGGTGGGGCGACGAGTGCATCCCCAAGGGTAGCGAGCCGAGCCCCGTCCCAGGTCCAACCGGCCCCACATTGGCCCGATGGTTCATCGGGCGACGATTGCGAACAATGGCTACAGTGACGCGGTGTCACCACAACATGGGCATGTGCGGCTTGGACTGAGCAACAGGGGACAGCGACCACCGGGGAAGCCCGGTCGGACCAAGCGGGTCACCCGAACCGTGGTTGCGTGCCTGGGCTTGGGCGCCGTCTCCGGCCCGGTATTGATGGGTCCGGTGCCTGTCGGGGGAGCGACAGTCGCTCATCCCCGGGCCGTGCAGGCTCACACGGTGACCACCTCCCTCGTCTGGACGCAGACATTGCCCGACGCCGGTTCGCCGGTCGCCGAGTCATCGCCGTCGGTGGCCACCCTCGACGGGGCCGGACCCTCGGTGGTGGTCGGCGATCGAACCGGCACGTTGTGGGCGTTTCACCTCTCCGATGGATCGGCACCGGCGGGATGGCCGGCTCACACCGGCGGTGTGCCCATTGACTCGACACCGTCGGTGGCATCGGTCGACGGAAGCGGATTGGCCACCGTCTACGTCGGTGCCGGCAACGCTGCCAATCCCCACGTGGGTGGCTACTACGCCTTCAATCACGCGGGAGCGCAGGTGTGGGGTGTGAACGCCACCGATCCGCAGGGTCCTCAGGGCGTGCAGGCCTCCATGTCGGTGGGGAACATCGACGGGGTCACCGGGGTGACCACGCCGTCGCTCGGCCAGAATCAATACGCCATGAACGCGGCGAACGGGGCGGTTCTCCCGGGATGGCCGTTCTTCACCGCTGACAGCGGGTTCGCCACACCGGCATTGGCCGACCTGTACGGCAATGGGCAGACCGAAATCGTGCAGGGAGGCGACTCCAGCGCCGGCGTGGCCAATGGGGTCACCTATACCAATGGTGGCCACCTCCGGGTCCTGGGCGGAGGTGGCAACCTCATCTGCGATCACGATGTGAACCAAACGGTGGACTCGTCGCCGGCGGTGGGGGGTTTCCTGGCCGGAGGAGCAACCGGCATCGCCTTCGGAACCGGGTCGTTCTTTCCGGGCGCCTCCGACTCCGACACGGTGTTCGGATCGGATGCCCATTGCAACATCGTGTGGCAGACCAACCTGGGCGGCAACACGGTTGACAGCCCGGCCATCGGTGACGTGAGGGGTGACGGCACGGTGGAAGTGATCGAGGGGGCCGACACCGGATCGGGTGGAGCGGTGTGGGTACTCAACGGGTCGAATGGTGCACCGTTGGCCGGATGGCCGCAATCGACTGCGGGCCGAATCATCGGGGGGATCACGACGGCCGACCTGACCGGAGGGGGCTATAACGACGTCCTGGTCCCGACCACGTCCGGCCTCGTCATCTTTGACGGTCGCACCGCCGCGGTGGTGGCCACCTTGGGTGCCGGGACGATCGGGCTCCAGAACTCACCGATGGTGACCATCGATCCCGACGGGAGCATCGGGATCACCATCGCCGGTTACGGTGCCGGCAACGAGGGCATCATCCAGCACTATGAAATCGCCGGATCGACCGGTCACTCGCTCGGGAAGCGGGCGTGGCCGATGTTCCATCAGAATCCTCAGTTGAGCGGTTTCCTGGCGCAATCCACCGCCGGTCATCTCAACCAACCCATCGTGGGGATGGCGGCGACCGCCGACGGCAAGGGGTACCTGAACGTTGCCGCCGACGGGGGAATCTTCGCCTTCGGGGACGCCGGCTTCTATGGATCGACCGGCGGCATCCATCTCAATAGACCTATCGTCGGGATGGCCTCCACCCGGGACGGCCGGGGCTACTGGTTGGTCGCCTC
Organism: Acidimicrobiaceae bacterium; assembly: GCA_003133325.1. Lineage (GTDB taxonomy): Bacteria > Actinomycetota > Acidimicrobiia > Acidimicrobiales > RAAP-2 > DASZIT01. Next base: position 131,702 of record PKXA01000111.1, read on the forward strand.
C
>PKXA01000049.1 GCA_003133325.1 Acidimicrobiaceae bacterium
GATGGCGTCTCCATAAAAGCCGACCACGGTGGTGGTTGTGGTTGTCATGGTTTGTTTCTCCTTGTGATTGATGGCGGGTGGGGCGCTTTTCGCCCCGCCTGGTCCGTCATCAATCGCTGAAAGCGGATTGCCCACGCCGGTGCCGGCGGTCAAGGGAGCGAGCACAGCGAGAGTGAGAAGCGAAGGCCGGATGGTGAGGCGAGGTACGAGCCGGCCCAACGGGTCACCTTCCGTGCCGGCGCCTCGCAACGTCGACCTTGACGGCCAAGGCGACGGCGTGAAACCAACAGCCCGGTGACCAGGGAGGGTGACATTCCAGATCCGAGGGTGACGTTCGGTTTCCCCACACACCGAGCGCCGAACGGCGGCGGTGTGGCTGAGGATGATGGCCCACTTGAGGGGATCCGGTCGCCACCGGTCCAGGGTAACGGTGGTGCGCTGAGGGTGACGCTGCGTGTGGACTGTGGATATCGAGGGTGACGTTGTTAGTTGGTCCAAGGTGACGTTGCAGGTGACGTCGGGTTCAGATGATGGCTTCGATCAGCCCCCAAACGATCGGAGCCCGACTATGTCCACCAACCACGACTGCAGCAGGCCGACCAGCATCCCGTTGGCATCCATCCACCCGGTCGCTTCCCAGCCGGTCAATGGGAAGCCTCCCTCGCCGCCGGTCGGTGACGGAGACGTCGACAGCACCGGTTCGGTCCCGCACGTCACCGAGCGGCTGGTGCTCTCCGTCGACGACGCGGCTTACCTCTTGAATATCTCCCGGGCGTTCGCCTACGAGCTGGTGGCCCGAGGCGAGCTTCCGGCCATCCGGCTCGGTCGGCGGATCGTCATCCCCCGGGCCGCTCTGGATGAGTTGCTTGGGACGGCCATCGTCTCCTGAAGGGTGACATCACTCGCATTGCTGGGCCCAATGAACACCGGTGTGCCCTGTCCCAAGGTCTGGAACTGGAGAGTCCTGATCCTCTGACGGCTACGCCGCAGAACGGACAGGGATCTGCTCCGCATCCGTTGGCCGACCAGCAGCTCGTAGCAGCGAAGCGATGGTCTTCCTCACGGCCGGGGGCTCGGTGCGGGCCGGTGTAGTACTCCTCCCGACCGGAGGCGACGGTCTTGAGGTAGTTGTCCTCCGATCCGGCGACCATCTTGCCGATGGACAACACCGAGAGGTCAGGAGGCGATTGGGGTGACAGGCCCAGCCGACTCGGGCCCGTCGGCCGGACCGACGTCATGGTGGTCGGCTCCGATCAGAGCCAGGAGGGCGATCTTCGGGACCAGCCGGCGGCGTCCGAGACGGACGACCGGGAGTTCTCCCCGGGCCACCAGCTCGTAGGCGAAGGCCCGGGAGATGCCGAGCAGATCGCCGACCTCGGCCACCGTGTAGACGAGCCGGTCGTACTCGGGAATGTCGGTCTGGGGCAGATCGGATGGGGTGCCGATGTTGCTGCTGATGCTGTGATGAGGGTTGTCATGGGGTCCAGCGTGCGCTGTGGACGTCCACGGAATGGTCCACGCAAACGTCCACACCAGGGAAATTGTCGGACTTTCTTCGTGCCGCGATGAAGCCAGGGCAGTCAAGGCCGGAATACCGGCCCAGGGGCGAAGGGCGTCGCCGGCCTTGACGGCCCGGACCGGTGGCGAAGACACGATGGGGATGGCCGGCCGGACCCGGCCGGCCTGGGAGCGCCTTGTCCTCAGGAATGGTGGCAAACCCAGATGTGGCACTCCTCGGCGAATCGCGTCGATGTGGTCGATCACCTGGCCGATCAAGTGTCGGTCGGAGCGGGCGATACGGGTCATCGGGTATCGGGGCGCGGGCCGAACACGAAGGGCCGGCGACTCGCCGTCCATGGGTTGCCGACGATCAACCTCATTGCGCTCAGGCTCGCTCACGGCCTACGGGTGGTTGAATTGGACGATGCCAGCGTACGAATACCTCCGGGTCGAGCGAGATCCACAGCTCGACGGGCTCCTCACGATCACGTTGCACCGGCCAGAGAAGCTCAACGCCCTCAACGTCGCGCTTCACGACGAGCTCCAAGGCGTTCTGGTCGACCTGGAGACGGATCACTCCGTGCGAGTGGTGATCCTCACCGGTGCCGGCCGGGCGTTCTCCGCCGGCGCTGAGGTGGGCGATCGACGAGCCGAACCGCCGGTGAACGACATCGATCGCCGTGCGCGGGTCCACCTCGGGGGCCGGACCTGTGAGCTGATCGACCGCCTTCCCCAGGTCACGATCGGCGTCGCCAACGGGCTCGCCATCGGCGGTGGGGTGGTGCTGCTCAGCTGTTGCGACCTCCGCATGGCGGCCGAGTCGGCCTGGTTCTTGATCCCAGAGGTGGAGCTCGACCTCCCGCTGAGCTGGCAGGCCCTTCCCCGCCTGATGCGGGAGCTGGGCCCCGCCCGCACCAAGGAGCTGGCCATGGTCTGCGAGCGCTTCACCGCCCGGCAGGCCGAGACCTGGGGATTCCTCAACCACGTCCACCCCGACGACGAGCTGCCCGCCGCGGCACGGGCAATGGCGGCACGGCTCCTGTCGATGGACCCCCTCACCCTCGCTATGACCAAGAGCGCCTGCGCCGCGCTGGAAAACCTGATGGTTCCCAAGGAGACGACCTGGAGTGACGCCGAGCTGATGCTCCTGGCCCACCGCCAGGCCAGCATCCGACGTCGACACGACGGCTCCAGTGGTGGAGGCCTGCCACCCGCCGGGACCGAGCGCGACAGCGGGTCCCCCTCCATTCCCTGATTGCCAGTCGAAAACTCGAGCCTACCGACCCGCATGTGCTCGAATATGCGGCAGAGAGCACCGTCAGTGCAAGTGTGTGACTACTTCCTTGGGGGAACGATTCGCGGACCCAACTCCGGAGGACTGGCAGCTCGACCCCCTGCGACGATGCTGGGCGACCCTGATCCTCTGAGCCCGAAGAGGGTCGCGGCCCGCTGGCGATGAACGTCAGCCACGTTCTTACCGCTGATCAGAACGGTCAGGCCGTTTTGTCAAAACCCTCGGGCACCAACGGTTCGAAAGCTTGGCCAGCGAACGGCGGTTGGCCCCCCGGCCACGCTGCCACCAACCGGCAAAGAAGCCGGAAGTGCGAGGGCCCGTCCCGATCGCCGATATGGACGACGCTTACCTTGATGGCCTCATCGCTGCCGGTTGTGGCAGACCGATGCACGAACTCGCTCAGGTATGAGGGGAGGTACCCGACAGGAGCTCCGCCCAGGGTCACAAGGAGCCTGGCGAACTCGTCGTACTCGTTCGCAACATCGGGTTCGGTGCGGAGGAGGTCGCCGACCGGCAGGCCATCAATGGCATCCTCGGCCCCCGGGACGTGCCGGACCCCTCTCACCAGGAAGTGGCATGTCGCATGACCCGTGGCCTGGTCAACGACCGGCTCGGCGACCACCTCGATGGTGTCGGTCGCCCGGCGGCCACCGCTGCGTGCCAGGATCTCGAATGGGTCGGCGTCCTCTGGGAGGGCCAACGCACCGAGGTACGACGAATGGTCAGACCGGTTCCGAGGCATGAGTCGGTTCTCGAAGAACGGGAACAGCTCGGTCGATCGGTACACATGGTGGAGGTCAGGGAACCCGATAAACGGGCGGAACCCGGTGCCCGCCTCGGCGCCTCGCAGGTACCTAAAGTCATAGGCCCCACCGGACAGCTGCGTCAGGACGCCAACCGGCACGAAACTCCGCCGGTTACCATCCTGCCAGGACACATAAAGATGCAGGGCAAGGCGTGGAGTTGCCTTGTGCCGCTCATCAACCAGCGTCGTTGCACACATCGAGCAGCCTCCTCCGGTTCTCTATCAGCAACTCTGCCGCGAATCTACGGGCAGGGTGCGACATTCGGACCTCGGGCACCGCTTCGACGGTACCCGCAAGGTCATCGTCCGTTACGTGCCGCAGTCGATCGGACCAGATTGCGAGCGACCGTTCCGACCACTTCAGGGCTTCTGCGGCAACATCGACCAGCAATGGCCGCCGAGGCATGTGCCGGCTGCGTCCCCGACGAGCGTAATGGGCGATGCTCTCCCCGTCTCCCGTCCACTCGCTCGACCCTCAGGCAGGAAGCCTGTGGATGGGTTCGAGCGAGCACGGGGATGGTCAGGTGCTCCCGTTTTCGATCAGAGCGTTCTGGGTCTCAGGTTCTCCAGGTGCCGATCAGCGTTTACAGGAGCTGAGGTTCCTCGCCAATTCAAGTCCCCGACATGGTCGTCTATAACTGTCGTGATGAAGAATCGACCTGGCGAACACGCGCGGGCGCAACTCAGAAGTGCCCACCAAACGACGATTCGTCGCAATCTGAGGGCTTGGATAGCGATCGCCCTATGCGCAGCGGTCATCGCCGGAATCATTATTCTGGAACCGCTCCCGGCGGTGGTGCGTGGATACTTGCTGGGATTCCTGACTGCGTCCGCTCTCGCAACGTTCGCGTGGGTCGTCTTCGTCATTTCTGGTTCGTACGGCAGAAGCATGGGCAAGCTGGGAGAGGAGGCGACCGCAGAGACCGTCACGAGTAGGAAACGCCGGCGAATGGGCTGGAAGATCGTTCACGGCTTGTACTTTGCTGGCCATGGTGACGTTGACCATGTACTAGTGGGCCCAGGAGGCGTCTTTGTCATCGAATCAAAGTGGACAACCAGCAAGTGTGAGGTTGGGGAGCATTCGATTCGTGGCCTCATGGGGCAGGAGCCCATTAGTCAGGCAAGAGAAGGTGCACGCAAGGTTGGACTCCTCCTGCGCCACGGGACCGAGCATCTGGATCTGCGAGTACATCCCGTGGTCATCATCTGGGGCCCCGGTGGCATCACACTCGACAATGGCTGGGTGATGGTCGACAACGTCTTGGTTTGCGAAGGCCGCCGCAGCGCTTCATGGCTCGACGAGCTCAATCGCTCTTCTCTCACGACGGCCGAAGTTGAAGCTTGCTCCAAGGCTCTCTTGAAGCAATTCAGTAAGCAAGACACACTTCCGGTCCCTTGACGTGGCGGGACCACGCCACCGTAGGTACACGCCGGTTCACTTCTCCATTTGGAGGACTTGTTGCGCCCATGAATCAGCTTCCCGCCGAGGCTGCGGTGGCCTCTTGCGCTGCAAGTAGTTCTCGACGGGTGTTCTCGCTCTGTCTCCATTCCAGGGCTTCTGGCTCCTCGATGTACTCCACTACGGTGGCTCCGAAGCCATCGAGCATCGTCCGAACAGTAGTCGGATGGACTCTGAAGAACTCCCTTCTCATGTTGACGTAATTCACTCGGGCATCGGCCAATGCGTGATGAAGTGAAGTTTCAAGGCCGACGGCATCGTCGCTGAAGATAAGAGCATGAACATCGTAGTGGAATGGGACGGACGCATCCCCTAGTTCCTTGACCCGGTCCATCGGGTCGAGCCTACGAGTCATCCCGATCTTGACCATGTCGGGTCCGAAGGCACCGACGTTAGAGATGACATAGACGTGGCCTGCTCGGATATTGGCCGAGCGCCTGTTAAGTCCATCGAGGGCATCACCGATCTCATTGAGCTTCGCCTCAAGTTCGGCAGCGGCTGCCTCGTCACCTTGTTCACGCATGGTCGCCAATGTGGACTCGTAGTGAGCTTGCTCCTTGCGGAGTCGTTCTTGCTCTCGTTCGAACTCCCGCCGAGCAATCTCTTCTTCCTTGAGGCGAGCACGCTCTTCCCGGTCCTTCTCCTTTTGTTCTGCCACTTTGGCCAGGTAGTCAGCGGCTAGCTCTAGCTCCTCGACCCGAAGCCGGTGGTAGTTGTCAGTGACTCGGATGTTCATCGTCCCTCCAAGCTTGACGATGGTCTCCTTGGCCTTCACGAGACGAGCGATGGACGATTCCAAGGTGTAGGGCTTCATCGAGCGCACAGCGTTGTCGGCCTCGTTGTTGTATGCCCGGAGCATTAGCTTCGAAAACTCCTTGACCATCCGAGCACCCTCTCGGGATGATCCATTTACCGTCCAGTTTGTCGAACCCTGAACTGCCGTACCCGCCTTGACCGAATCCTTGATCTGAGCCGAGATACCGGTGAGTCGTGCCTTGTATGCCGGGGCATCGTCCAGAGGGTGCCGGTACTCGTAGATCCCGACCTCTTGGAGAATGGCCGTCTCCCGAGTCTCCACGACTTGTTTGGAGAGTTCCTCGTACTCTTTCCGAGCGGTATCTATCTTCTCCGTCAGTCCCCGGAGTTCTGCCACCTCACCATCGAGTGATGACTTCTGTTGCTGCAAGGTTTGGATCTCTGATCTGAGCGACGTAAGTTCTTTCTGCTTGGTTTGAAGGTCGTTCATCTCGGCTCTCAGAGGACCGACGGCCTCAAGAAGTTCGTCCCGTTCATTCCTGAGCGCAGGGATCTCACTATGAAGATCGACGAGTTCCAATCGGAGTTGATCTCGTTCCGTGACTCCCAGTTCTGCCAACGTCCCTCGGAGCTGGGCGACCTCTTCCTCAAGGTCTCGTTTTCCTCCGAACAGTCCGCCACGATGACGAGGCTCAGGTACAGGCTGTTGAACTACGACCTGAGTCTCGCCTGCCGTTTGCTGCACCGGTGTGATTGTCTGCAATGCAGGTACAGTCGAAGGGGCCGTCGGTTCTAGTGGCTGAGTACTGGCAGTCCAGGCCCTGCCGTCCCACCAACGAAGAGTATTGGGGATCTGGGGGTCCGGATACCATCCCGCAGGCGCCGCTTTGTTAGCCATTGCGTTCTCCGTTCCGCTTTTCACACCCAGCTCCACGTCATCATCGCATGATCCCCAGATTCGAGTCAGCTACTGCCGCTTCAGACTGAACATCGTGGCATTTCTCGAACCGAACGTTCATTGCCTTCCTGCAATAGGTTCGGGCCGGGCCGCTCAGGAGGCATAGACGTGCTGCTTGTGCCATTCCAAGTATCTGGGCAGGGGGGCGACGGCACCCTCAGGAAGCACTAGGCGTTCCTTCAACCCAGTAGGTCCGAATTCACGGGCCATTCCGTGGTCCTGCGTCGAAGCCCGGCGCAGCCCGGGTGACGGGTGAATCCGAAGGCCACCGTTGACATAGACAAGGCCAGAATCAAAAGCGGCATCGTGGGTTGGGCATGCCGCGAGGCCATTTCTGACGTCGAGCCGTTCGGAACTACTCGAGTCCTTCCATGGCTTGATGTGCGATGCGACCAGAAGCCTTCGCTTCTCAAGTACACCCGGCGTAAGGCCGCAGAACGCACAGCGATGTCCGAAGTTGACGAGCACCCCTGATGAAAATCTGTGTTGCCCCACCCGCGCTGCGCCTATGAGAAGCCGCTCAGTCACCGACTCAGGAAGTTCGGCCCAGCCACTGTGGAATGCCTGGATCGTTTCCTCAAGCGTGCGCTCAACATCGGCATTCGCAAGTTCCTCCTGGCCGATCAGCTCAAGTGTGGCGGATCCTGAAAGGAGAAAATCCGGGAGCCGGTCCTCTCCGACACCCAACATCCGCCCGGTATCGATGATCATGAGGTAGAGCACTACGAGACGCGCCATGTCGTTGAGCAGTAGAGCAGACGCCTCGACTTCGTGTACGGCACCGTGGGTTCTGCTGCCATCGAGATTCGCCATCTTGGCGAGGATCGACGCCGGGGTGCGCTCGAACAGAGTCGAGAGTTCGGGAACCGGGCTCGGGGCGCTACCGGAACTTCCCCCGCCATAACGGTGGTGGTTGACCGAGAGCGACGCGGAGAGGCACAGGAGCGTCTCGATCGGCAGAAAAGGTTCTTGGCGGAAGCCTGGGGTTTCTGGTCGCGGGAGCCGATTGAGGATCCGCCTCCACTGCAAGCGTGCGTCAGCCGCTGAAAGGTCGACATATTGTGATAGGGACGGCACCGCAAGAAAGCTAGCGCCGAGCAACAGTCGAGGGTTCTTTGCCTCTCATCGCAGGATCTAGCCCGGTGAGCTGAGCGCTGGGCCGCAACGATTTGATAATGGTCTGTACGGACTGGGCGGCCTCGCTGGCAGGCATATGCTCCCAGACTCGAACTGGCACCCAGCCGGCACGTTTCAGCCTTTCGTCCGTGTCGCAATCACGGTCCTTGTTTCGCTGGATCTTCTCTGACCAATACCACTCGTTCGTACCTCCATTGCGTCGTCCGTGCTCCGGACAGCCGTGCCAGAAGCATCCGTCCACGAAGACGGCGACCTTGGCCTTGGGAAAGACGATGTCCGCCTCGCGTCGCAGTTCGGGCAGAGGACGGCGGTGGACGAAGTAGCGGAGGCCTCGGAGGTGGAGGGCCTTGCGTAGGGCCATCTCAGGCGCCGTGTCCTTACGGGCAAGCTGGCTCATGCGAGCAGCGACCGCATCCGAGGAGGCAAATGGCACGCGCCACAAGTCAGACATGGCGCTAGCCGAACGCCAGAGCGACCTGCTCTGCAACCCGCCTTGCCAGAAGGGGCGGCACCGAATTGCCGATCTGGGCTTGTACGGAGTTCCTGCGTCCCACGAATTCGAAGTCATCCGGGTAGGTGAACAGACGTCGAAGCTCCGGGATCCGAAGTCGCCGGTTCTCCCAATGGAAGGGTCCGACATTGGGCCCGGGCTGCGCTTGAATCGTCGGAGCAGGTCGATCAGGGTCGAGCTTGAGGAGAAAGGACCAGTACCGGCTGCGCCACTCGAAGATCGGTTCAGGATATCCCCGTTCTGCGGTGTAGTGGAGGTAGTTGTGGCCTGGGGGGATCCCGGGGAGGAGGTGGCCCCACTTCCCTCGAACGGTCTCCGACGTCTCCGGGGATGTCACCAATCCGGCCAAGGCTTGACCTGTGGTGATGTGCGGGAACTCCTCCGCACCAGTCCGCCGCCGCTCCCATCGTCCTCCATGCGTCGGCTCCGGCAACTCTGGAAGACGACTCCTCTTACGGGCACCAACGATGAACAACCTCGGCCGAGCCTGCGGCACTCCGAAGTCAGCGGCATTGAGAACCTGCCACCTGAGCGCGTACCCGGCCGAGTCGATCTCCGACAGGAGGCGCCGGAACGCAGGACGGCTTGCCTTGTTGTCATAGGTGAGCGCGTAGACGTTCTCGAGGATAAAGGCTCGGGGCTTGGCCTCTGCCAGGATCCTTGTGTACGCCTGGAGGAGACTGGCATCCGGGTCCAAGCCGGCGCGCTTCCAGTCGAGCCAGAATCCAGATTTCGAGAACGGCGTACAGGGCGGACCCCCGACGAGGAGGTCGGGCCGCTCCCGACCCCGGAGCCCGGCTGCCGCCAGTAGCTCTTTCGTGGGTACGTCGAAGATGTCCTTACGCAGGACTCCCGAGTACAGCCCGTCGAAGTTCTTCTCCATCGTGTCCGCAGCGTCTTCGTTCAGTTCGACGGCGGCGGCGACCTCGAAGCCCGCTGCCTCCACGCCGAGATCGAGGCCGCCAGCACCGGAGAAAAGAGATATGGCCACGCCGTGGTCGGTCACGTCCCCAGTGTGCCAGGCGGTTGCTCCAGGGTGGCGGTCCGACGGGGTACGTCACGATCGGCCCAGCTCATGAACGTGACGTACCCCGGGCGTCGACCAGCTCCGCCCAGCGGCGGCGTCCGGATTCTGAGACGCCGTGCTCCCGCATCCGTTCCGCGTATCGGCCGGGAAATCGCTCGACGACTTGCTTGATCGTGGTGGTGGAGAAAACGCAGATCGTGCTGAGCAGTTCTCCAGCGCTCTCGGTGATCTCGAGCAGGACGTGCTGATCCTTCAGGGCACGACGGCGAACACGGTCGCGATCTAGGGGCTGGTGATGGTCGGCCATCACCGCCAACATCGCCAGTGAAGCGCCGAGGGCCCGGGCCTCTCGGGCCAGATCAAACGCAGTCTGCTCCTCGACCTCGATCTGCTTTACCTCGACGACCCACACGACTTCGCCGTTCTGCAACACCCGGACGTCCCCCGGCCGAGGATTGTTGATGGGCTGGAGCACGACCTCGTCGAAGGCGCAGTCGAGGGCTGCCGCTACGAACGCCTGTCCACGTTTTCCGCCCTCAGGATCCTCTCGGACGAAGATCTCAGTGATCTCGAACAGCTCGGAGGGGTCCAGACCGGTCGACAGCTCCAGCGACCTTTGGGACTCCAGTTGCTGGACTTCGAGGACATCGATCCGGACACGGATCCATGCCGCCAGCGCCTCACGTGCCTGATCGGCGTTCAACCGGTTGAGTTCGACTAGGCAGTCGCGGAAGAGCTCGTAGGAGCTGCGGGCCCCTGCGCTGACCTTTGTGAATTCGTCGATCCGGCTCGGGCCTCCCAGGAACGGCCGGTTGTTGAGTGGGTTCCGGCCGGTCGCACCCATGTGGAACCGCTCGTGATTGTGCTCAGCAAGAAACTCAGTCACCACCCGAAGGCTGTAGCCACGAGCACCGGCTTTCATATCCTGCGACAGGCTGTCGACCCGCTCATCGGTCGCCTTTGCCAGAAGCGCACCACCCAGGGCCGCGATGTACGTCTTGATCCCAAGATCGCCCAGACGCCGCACGCGGCTGACCCACAACTCGGGCTTGTCGTCACTGGACCGGGCTTTCGCAACCGCCTCGTCGAGGATGAGCGCCATCCGGTGGCTGTCGAGAGTAATCCCCATCAGGCGACCCTAACCAACGCTACGGCCCTGCTTGGGTGGACCGAGTTCGGTGCGAGCGGGTCCGGACCCAGTGCTGAACCCCGCTGCCAGTTCGCCCATCGCGTCCGCTGCCTCCCGATCGGCCACTTCGAGGAAGTGGGCGTACGTCCGGAGCGTCAGGTTCGGGTTGGCATGGCCGAGCCGTCCGGCGATAGTCCGGATCCCCACACCTCGGCCGGCCAGTGCGGTGGCCGAGAAGTGCCTCAGGCCGTGGAAGGTCACGTTCTTTAGTTCGAGTTTGTCTCGGACGGTACGGAACGTGCCGCTCACCCGGATCGGTCGGTAAGGCTTGGACGCGTCCACCTCCTGCGACCAGATGAACCCGGTCGTACCGATGGCCACTCCGGCCGCTGTCGCCCGCTCGTCGCAGACGGTGCGTTGGAGACGGAGGACTTCGACGGTCAGCGGGTCGAGGGCTATCCGCCTGGCGGCATGGGTCTTCGTATCCTTCACTTCCACCCTGCCCGGCGTGTCCGAAATCGATCGGGCCACCACCATGGTGGCGCGCTCAAAGTCGATGTCACCCCATTGGAGGCCGCAGAGCTCACCCCGACGACAGCCGGTGGTGGCCGCCACGGTGAAGAGCCGGGCCAGATCGGGGTTGAGGCGCTCGCACTCCACGATCAGCTGACGCACTTCATCGATGGTCGGGGGGATGATCTCGCGTTGGCGAGCCGGTGGAGGCGATGCCCGCACGATCGGGTTGAGGTCGATCCACCCCCACTTCTCCGCCTGGTGCAGAGCCGCCGACAACACGGCATGGCACTTGCGAACCGACAGCGGGTGGAAACCTTGACGGATCAGCGTGCCGTAGAAGGCGTCGAGGTCGGCCGCCGTCAGCTTGGTCACCTCGATCCAACCCAGCGCCGGCACGATCCGGACGTCGATGGCCGAGCGGTACCGGATCATCGTCGACTGGGCCCGGCCCTGGGTCTCGAGATGGAGCATCCACTTCTCGAGCAGGTCGGCCACCGTCCCCCGCTCCGCCGGGCGCATCCCGTGTCGGACCTCGGTTTCGAGCTCGGTGGCGGCCCTCAGTGCGTCGCGCTTGCCGCCCTCGATGCTCCGGGTCACGTACCGGTATCGATTGGTGGCCGGATCGCGGCCCGCCGACACACGGACCTGCCACCGGTTCGGACCCCGCTGTCGGACGCTTCCTGCCATCGGTTCAGCATAACTTCAATACGAGGTTTATGGACAGATTATGGACAAAGGCCAATTTCGGTCATCGGGCAAAATCCGAAAACATGCCCTGACCAGCGGAGGGAGTGGGATTCGAACCCACGGAAACTCGCGTCTCACGGCTTTTCAAGAGCCGCGCATTCGTCCACTCTGCCATCCCTCCGAGCGCTCGTCAGGGTAGTCGCCATGGCAACCACCGGCGGCGGTGAGCCTCAGGTGGTCAGGTCCCGGGGGACCCCCGCCGGGCTGAGCCCGAAGAAGCCACCTGAGCCCGCAACTTGTCAATCCAACTGTCGGCTTGGCGCCACGCCGCGTCGACCTCCCGACGAATGGCCGGCCCCGCGGCGCCAGCCGCCGGATACGACCCGAGGTACTTCACCCCGGCCAGCTCGGCGTGAAGATCGCGCAGGCAGTCGGCGATCACCTCGTCGGCGATGTGCCCTTCGAGATCGACGATGAAGCAGTACTCCCCGAGCGCCTTCTTGGTCGGGCGTGACTCCAGCTTGGTCAGGTTGATATTTCGGGCGGCGAACTGCCCGAGGATGCTGTACAGGCTGCCCGGGTGGTCGGCGCTCTGAAAGCAGGCGATGCTCGTCCGATCGTGCCCGGTGGGCGCCGGTATTCCGGTGCGGGCCACCGACACGAACCGTGTCTGGTTCTCGGGATGGTCCTCGACGTCCTCGACCAGGATCTCCAATCCATACAGTGACGCGGCCAACCGGGGGGCAATGGCGGCCGTTGGCACCCCGGCCAGCAAAGGGGCTCCCTCTCCGAGCAGACGGGCGGCGTCGGCGGTCGAATTGGTCGCCACTGCTTCCGCCGACGGCAACTCCTCCACCAGAAACCTCCGGCACTGTGCGGTCGCCACCGGAATCGACGCCACCCGTTGGATGTCGCTGAGCTTCACGCCTTTCGGTGCCATCAGATGGAGGTGGATATCGAGGACCACCTCCCGCTGAATCAACAGGTCACTGTCGAAGACCAGGCTGTCGATGGTGTCCCGCACAGTGCCTTCGATGGCGTTTTCGATGGGGACGAAGCCCAGGTCGACCCGGCCCTGTTGCACCGATTCGAGCACGTCGGCCAGCGAATGGAGCGCCACCGTCTCTGCGGCGGCGTAGTCGGCCTGGGTGAAGAGCGCCTCCTCGGTGAACGTGCCTTGCGGGCCGAGGAATCCGATCCGCAGCCGTCCGTCCGGCTGACTACCCGATCGTCCGTCCGGTCGTCCGTCCGGTCGTTCGGTCGACTCTGAGTCCTGAGGTGCATCCGAGACCATACCCAGGCAGGATAGTGAACGATATGGACGAACTCGCCCTCCAACGCCTGCTCGACGATGTGCGCTCCGGTGCCTGCACCCCCGACGACGCCGTCTTTCGGCTGCGACGGCTGCCCTTTACCGACCTGGGGTTCGCCAAAGTCGACCATCATCGCCCCCTCCGCCAGGGCTTTCCCGAAGCCGTCTACGGACAGGGCAAGACCACCGACCAGTGCTCGGCCATCGTCGGCGAACTGCTGGACGACGTGGCGGAGTCCGGCGGCAGCCCGGTGATCCTGACCCGGGCCGACCGAGCCCAGGTGGAGCGGGTGCTGGCCGACCACCCCGGCGGCAGCCGCACGGTGACGGGGGTGGCCACCGGAAGCGACCAGGTCCGAGGCGAACTTGCCACCGTCGTGTGGCGACCGGCCCCGCCCCGGACGGCGCGCACCCTCATCATCACCGCCGGCACTTCCGATCTGCCGGTGGCCCGCGAGTGCGAAGCCACCCTGGTGGCCCTGGGGTTGTGCCCGACACTGCTCGCCGATTGCGGTGTGGCCGGGGTCCACCGACTCTTGGCCTCCGCCGACGAGTTGGCCGAGGCTGATGCCGTGGTGGTGGTGGCCGGCATGGAGGGGGCGCTGGCCAGCCTGGTCGGGGGGATCACGCCGGCACCGGTGATAGCCGTACCTACCAGCACCGGGTATGGCGCGGCTCTCGAGGGTGTCACCGCCCTGCTGGCCATGCATGCGTCGTGCGCAGCCGGAATCACCGTGGTCGGGATCGACAACGGGTTCGGGGCGGCGTGCGGCGTGGCCCGGGCCCTCCCGTGAGCATCGGCGGCGGCCCCCGTACGGTGGCCTGGTTCCATTGTTTCGCCGGTATCGCCGGGGACATGGCTCTGGGCAGCCTCCTCGATGCCGGGGCAGATTTCGACCAGGTGATGGCCCTGCTCGAACGCCTCCCATTCGGAGGATGGGCCCTCGAGCCGACACCGGTGCTCCGTGGGGGCATCGCCGCCACCCGAGCGGTGGTGACCGTCGACGACTCGGTGGTGGTGCGCACCTACGCCCACATCGTCGGCCTGATCGACGAGGCCCGTCTTCCCGAACGGGTAGCCCAGCGGGCCCTGGCCACTTTCTCCGCGTTGGCCGAAGTGGAGGCACGCCTGCACCAACGGCCCGTCGACCAGGTCCATTTTCACGAGGTCGGCGGTCACGACACCATCGTGGATGTGGTCGGGACGATCGCCGCTCTCGAGGTACTCGGGGTGGACGAGATTGAATCGAGCCCGGTCGCCACCGGCATGGGGATGGTGCGCACCGCCCACGGCATGCTCCCCAATCCGGCACCGGCGGTCGTGGCCCTGCTCGAAGGGATCCCCACCTGGGGCCGGGACATAACGGTGGAGCTCACCACTCCCACCGGGGCGGCCCTGCTCGCCACCTTGGCCACCGGGTTCGGGCCGATGCCCCCGATGCGGGTTACCACCAACGGGTTCGGAGCCGGCACCCGCGAGATCGACGAGCTTCCCAACCTGACCCAGGTGGTGATCGGTAGCCGCATCGATCGAACCAGCGGAGCCGACGCGCCCGGTGGTGTCGTTGCTCACGGTGGCTCGGGCGGAAGCGGTCACCCCGATGCCGACGCCGGACAGCCGGTTCTGCACCTCGAGGCCAACGTCGACGATGCCACCGGCGAGCAGTTGGCCCACGCCGTCGGCGAGTTGCTCGAGGCCGGTGCCCACGATGCCTGGCTGTCACCCGCGGTGATGAAGAAGGGTCGCCCGGGCTCGGTGGTCCATGTCCTGTGCGACCCTTCGGGTGCCCACCGCCTTCGGGCCATCCTCCGCGCCGAGACCGGCACCCTCGGAGTCCGCTCCTCGACCGCCGAGCGGTGGCCGGCGGCCCGCACCTTCGACTCCGTCGAGGTGGATGGGAACCTCATCCGGATGAAGGTGAGCGCAGGGCGGGTCAAGGCCGAACACGATGACGTGGCCCGGGCAGCCCGACGCAGCGGTCAGACCTTGCGTGAGGTGGCCTTCCGGGCCGAGACAACCTGGCGCCAGCAACAGGTGGCCGACCCCGACTGAGCCCGGGGGCAGGTGCCGATCGGGGTTACCCCGACGGGATCGAAGGATCTCCGGCACGAGCAGTGGTTTTCGGCGGCGACCATTCCCACTGTTTCCCCACCCGGGCCAGATGGTAGCGCTGGTGGGTTTTCAGGTAGTGATGCCAGTGACACAATCGGGCCAGGTTGCCGAGGGAAGTCGGCCCGCCCCCGGCGAATGGCGTCACATGGTCGATCTCCAGAGCCTCGCGCATGTCACAGCCCGGGACCACGCAGGTGGGATCCCGCTCGCTCAGGGCGGTACGGATCGTCGCCGGAATGGTGCGCCCGGCATGGGCCACTGAAGTCACGTCCACCCCGTCGGTGATCAGCACACTGAGGATCGAGTCGGCGGCCAGGCGGCGGGCGACCTCTACCGGAATGGGACCGATCCCCGGAATTTCACAGACCTCACCCAGCTCCAGATGTCCTCGCATCAGTGCTTCATGGTCTACCCGGACGTGCACCATGGCAGCCGGTCCCGGCGAACCCCGGTCGGGCCCATTCCGAGTATCCCGTCGGCATGCCAGACCGACCAGGGCATCGGCGGCCAGCGCCCTCGGCGGCTCTTCACACCCGGCCCGTCGCGCATCGGCGGCCAGACGAGCGGTTTCAGCTTTGACCGCCGCCACCAACCGGGCCCCCTCGTCGGGGGTGAGCCGGGCGTCGAATCGAACCGCGCCATCGTGGTCGGTCCAGTTGTGGAGGTAGCGACCCCGACGGATCTTCTCGTAAGCCTGGTCCTGGTCGACTCCGACCGCCCGTACCCGTCGGCAACGCAGCTTCAGGACATTGAGGGGTTGTTTGCCGGCCGCGTCCACCAACTCTTGTTCGGCGTCCGGCTGCAGGATGGCAGCCCCGGCGATCTCATTGACCTGAGCCTCCGAAAGGCGTCCGTTCCGCATGGCGTCGTCGGTAGCGGGCAGCGATCCCAAGCATCGCGCCGCCTTCAGCGCGTTGATGGCGGGACCCAGTCCGGACCCCGTTGCCTCGGCCACATGGGCGGCCGCCGAGCGGTGTCCCTGGCGGCGCCACACATTGGACGACTCCACCCGACGCGCCGAGAGGAGCTTTCCGCCGGCAGCCAATTTTTCGATTGCCGCAAACCCGGTGAGCAAACGGGCGGCGTCAGCTCCGGTGATGCGCTCGGGCTCGTAGTCGACCAGAGCCGCCCTCAGCTGGTCGGCCACCCGTTCCAACAGATCGAGGTTCATATGACGATGATGACAGGCAGGTGTATCAGCCGGCATCGGGTGACCTTGCCCACGGTCGAGCCCCGGCTCCGACTACCGTTCTGCGTGCCACTCGTGTCGCCACGTCACCGCCGGGCCCCGGCGTTCGACACCCAGCCTCTCGAAAGGAACTCTCTCCCATGCGTCATCTCCGCACCGTCACCGTCATCGCTCTTGCGGTCGGCACTCTCGGATTGGCGGGGTGCAGCAGCTCCTCATCATCACCGGCCACCACCGCCGCCGCTCCCTCGCCGTCATCCACCACTCCGTCGGTGGCTATCACCCCGGTGCAGGACCCGTCTCCTGTCGGAACCTCGGGGACCAAGCCGACTGTCACCGTGCCTCCCGGCACGCCCCCGACCGGGCTCGAGAGCACCGACCTGATCGTCGGCACCGGACCTGCCGTGACCACCAGCGACACGGTGTCTGTCCAGTATGTGGGCGTGGCATGGTCAACCGGAAAGCAGTTTGACGCCTCGTGGAACGACGGCAGCGGGCAACCGGTCACGTTCGCGCTCAGCGGGGTGATCCCCGGTTGGACGGCCGGGATGGTGGGCATGAAGGCGGGCGGGCGACGTGAACTGATCATTCCGCCCAACCTGGCCTATGGAGCTAATCCTCGGGCGGGGTCGGGCATCGCCGCCAATGAGACTCTCATCTTCATCATTGATCTGGTCAGCATCGGGTAACCGGCCCCGTGGCACGCGCCTCGACGAGGTCGGGCCAACCGAGTCAGGTCGACGAGGTCGAGGTCGCGGTCGTCGAGGTCGAGGTCGCGGCCTCCCCGCACAGACCGGTCACGTATCCCGAGATCGTGGTGCCGGCACTGCTGATCGCCGGGGCGCCGGTGAGGCTGGTAAGAGACGACTGGATTTGAGCGACGCTGGTGGCTCCGGCCACTGTTGTCTTGAGTTGCGCATAGAAGTCGGTGACTGTCTTGAAGGCGGCCTTCACGTCCGCCGGGGCCGAGGGGGCCGCACCCGTCACCTTCCCCAATTCTCCCTGGGTGGAGACGAGGAACGAATTGAACGCCGCCTTGATGGTGGCAAGGTTGTTCGACTTCATGGCGTTGGAAAGGCCTGTCGAGAGTGTGGACTCGGTCGCATTCTCTTGGGAGAGGTTCTTGCAGAATGTGCTGTTCGGATCAGATCCGCCTTTCAGGGCGGGGGTGGTGGCTGTCGAGCCTGACGATGCCTTGGTGGTGGTCGGGGAAGCCGAATTCGACCCCGAGCTGCACGCAGCCAGGCCGAGACCCAATGGCACTACCGCAATTCCAATCCACGCCCGACGCCCGATCATGTGCCATATCTCCTTTGGTGGCCCGGAAGGGCTTCGGGTCAGCGTAGCCCGCCTCCCACCCGTAGTGATCCGAGGCCGGGATCGCCGGTCGGACTTCGCTCTCGGAACCTCAGGTACGGCAAGCCTGGGTGCTTCCCGGGAGGCGGTGCCTATTCCGGACGACAATTCGGTATCCCAACGCCGCGACCCCTCCGACCGGCGGGATGAGGATCACTTTTCCGACTGCACCTCTCCAGCCCCGAGCAGCGATAAGCGATTTCGCCACCGCCAGGTGCCCTTCGAACAGACGACCATCGGAGTCCACCCACCATGCCGCCTTCTGCCCGTCGGCGGGAGAGAGCCCGAACCCAGCCAGGCCGTCTCCGCCAAGGTCTTGCCACGAAGTCGCTTTCGCCGGGACCCGCCACCGGCCCGAGATCCTCAGGGCCACTGACGTGCAGAACCCGCAGTCCCCGTCATAGATCAGGATCGGCACACGCGAAGTGACCACGATCCGAGGCTACTTCGCGGTCACGGCCACCAACCCCCGCCCGAGCCGGCAGCCACTCAGACGGGTTGGGCCTCGGAAGTAGGCGGGTATCTGGCCGATCGGGTTCCGGGTTTGTTGTGCACGCCCTCCACCACATCGGGATTGGCGACCAGCACCTCTCCTTCGAGGCCGTCAGGGTCGGTGAAGAACACTGACAGAACAGGGCCGAAGTCGGTGACGAAATCGTTGGCGGCCCCTCGATCCATCAGACGGCGCCGGACCTCTTCGAAGGCCTCGATGGTCGGGGCGCGCAGACCGATGTGGTCGATCCGCCCCCGGCCGAACATCGGAACCTGGTGATCGGCTTGGGTATTGCCCTCGACCTGAAAGACGTTCAACTCGACCATGGGGCTGAGTTGGATGATCGAAAGCTGAGCACCCTCGGACTCGGGGTGGTTCCCCACGACCTGGGCATCGAAGACCTCCCGATAGAAGGCATGCAGGCGTTCCGAGTCCTTGGTCAGGGTGGCGACATGGTGGAAGCCGTCAATGAGCATCGTTTCCCTCCGCTGCTGATGGGTCGGCGATCACCTCAGCGTTCAGAATTGTAGCGATACACGTTGGTCTGGCGCGCTTCGAAGCCGAGCCGGATGTAGAGCCGGTTCGCCCCCTCGCGACTGGGCCTCGAGGTGAGGTCGACCGACTTCGCCCCTTCGGCTTCGGCCCGGGCCAGGGCAGCCATCACCAGGGCTTCTCCCGCCCCCGCGCCGCGGGCCGCCTCGTCGACCACTACGTCTTCGATCCACGCCCTCACGCCGGTGGGGACCCGAAACAGGGCCAACGTCAACGAGCCGACGATGTCCCCGGACGCATCGGAGGCAATGAGCAGTACCGAGGCCGGGGAGGACACGATCTCTTCGAGGTCGGCACCGCTCGGTCCGGGCGATGATGATGACAGCTGGGGCACCAGCCGTGCGAACGCCTCCACCATCCCGGGGGAGACAGCCGTGGCTTCGACCACCACCACGGAGTTGGGTTTGGCCTCCTGACGCTGGCGGCGATCAGAACTGCGACTGCTCATTTCGACCACCGGACGAGTGTAGCGACCGGGATATCCCCCTGATGAAGCCGGATCGAATCAGACCTTGTCCGGATCGCCCCGCCAGGCGGGGATACGCACCGAGTCATACAACACCTCGATCGGGTCACCCCGCAGGGCAGCGAACACATGCCCTCCCCAACGTTCGGCCCCGGCCAACGGTTCCGGGAGATTGTCCAGGGAGAACCATCCGACATCGGCGCACTCCAGCGGGTGGGCCTTCAACTCGCCACCCACCGGCCGGCACTGGAACACCAGTGAATACAGAGGGACGCGGCTGATTCCAACTCGGAGTCCGTCGAGCACGGCAATGAGGCGGACCACCTCGACCTCGATGCCGGTCTCCTCTTCGACTTCTTTCACCACCACCTCGGCGGCGGAGTAGCCGACATCTGCCCATCCTGTCGGATAGAGCCATACCCCTGAGTCGGCCCTCTTCACCAACAGGATCTCGCCCTGGTCGTTTCCCACTGCGGCACCGACCGCCACCTTGGGCGTTACGTACCCGGGCACACCCTTCCCGACAGTGGAGAGCCACTCCTCAACCAGGCCGTGAGCGTCCTCGGCACCGTCCGCACCTTCATCGACAGCTACCCGAATGTCGGCGGCGACCCGCAGAATTTCCTCGAACCGCTCTTGTTCATAGAGGGATTCGGTAAAGCCGAGGCCAGTCCGGGCGATGCCGGCCAGGGCCTCGCTCCAGCGCAACAGCTGTTTGGTGGATGGGGCTGGTTCCACCCGACCGACGCTACCCCACCCGCTGTCGTCCCTCGTCGGCGCCAACCACCCCGCATACCGCTGGGCCGCTGACTTCGGTCAGAATAGAGTGTGCCCGTCAACGAGGACTGCCGTCACTACATCATGCGAACAACCGCTCACGAGGAGAAGCTCGAGCGCTGCCGCATGGGCGCCAACGAGCAGCTTCCCTTCGGGTGCCCCGAGGGGTGCCTGTTCTACGAGCCTCGCAAGGTGTCGGACGCCGGCTGGACCATCCGCACCACCGAAGAGAACTGAGTCGACAGCGCGGCCCGACGCCACGCCCTACCGGCGCCGCTCAGCCCTCGACAACGTCTCCGAGCAGATCGACCTGCACACCTTCGGCCCGCAACCATTCGACGGCTCTGTCGACGGTCGTCCCATCGCCGTCCAACTCGCAGATGATCCACCCGCTGTGCTCGCCCACATCGGCGCGGCGGATGTTCGGAACGATGTCGAGCTCTTTGACCATGCGGGCGATGATCGGCTCGCGCACCAACTCGTCCGGAAACGTCAACTTCACCCTCACGCCGATCATCGGTTGCCTCCTGGTGCTGACGTCAGCGATAGATCGGACTCGGCGCCACCACCGTGCAGCGCGTCGTTGAGATTCCCCGAGCGGAACCCGTCGAGATCGAGGGTCACATAGCGGTAGCCGGCGGCGTGGACCGCGGCGGTGACTTCTTCCCGCAGGGCGATCACGGTAGCGAGATCCCCGGTCATGACCTCGATGCGGGCGGTGTCCCCGTAGTGACGAATCCGGAGCTGGCCGATGCCCAGGGCCCGAAGCCCCGATTCGGCATCCGCCACCGAGCGCAGGGTTCCGAGTGTGACCCGGGTGCCATAGGGCACCCGTGAGGCCAGGCAGGCGGCGGCCGGTTTGTCCCAGGTCCGCAGGCCCAGGGACTTGGACCAGGCACGTACATCGGCTTTGGTGAACCCGGCTTCGACCAAGGGAAACACTGCTCCGCGTTCGGCGGCGGCCTGTTGTCCGGGCCGGTGGTCCCCCAGGTCGTCGACGTTCACCCCCAGGACCACGGTCGATCCCCGAACGTCGAGGTCGCCGGCCATAATCGGCCCGAGCGCCTCCAACAACGACGCCTTGCAGTGGTAGCACCGGGAACCGTCATTGGCCGAATAGTCCGGGTCGGCCAGTTCGTCAGTTTCCACCTCCACCAACCGCAGGCCCCATTCGGCCGCCAATCTCTGACAGTCCGCACGTTCCTCAGGGGCGAGCGACGGCGAGACGGCGGTAACGCACAGCACATTGTCGGGTCCCAGGGTGTCGTTGGCCACCCAGGCCACAAAAGCCGAGTCGGCACCGCCGCTGAAGGCCACAACCACTCTCTTCATGCCGCGGAACGCCGACCGCAATGACCCGAGATCCCCGCCGGATCCGGTCACTGTAGCCATCGGGGCCGTGGCCATCGGGGCCGACTCACTCACCCCGCACCGCCGTCGCCATCACCGTCTCGATCGGAGCCACCATCCCGGTGACGAAGGTGCCGAACTCGGCGAACCGAGCCGAGCCTTCGTCGAAGCGCATGGAGTAGACGCAGTCCTTCAGGTCGTCGGGACGCACTCCGAACAAGGTCACACCCCACTCCCAGTCGTCGATGCCGGTCGATCCGGTGATCAACTGCACGATCCGACCGGCGAAGGTCCGACCGACGGCGCCATGCGCGTGCATCATGGCTTTGCGTTCCTCGAACGGCAGCGAGAACCAGTTGGAGCCTTCGGCGTCACCGCGACGTTTGGACATCGGGTAGAAGCAGAACGCCTGCATCCCCTCGGGGGGCAGCTGCGGATAGAGCCGCTTCTGCCTCATCTCATCGGGAAGACCGGCGGCGTACTCGGAAACCTCGGTGAGGGATACGAACGAGTCGACCACCACCAGGCCGGCGGCTTGGAGGTCCGTTTGGAACTTGCGTAGGCGCCAGAGGTCCTCAGCCAGCGCCACGAACCCGACATCTGCCTTGTGGCCGAGCAACGATACCGAGACGACCTGGGCATCGCCGGCTTCCGCCCCTTTGACCGCACGGGTCACCGCTTCTGTGTCGACTCCCGGCCCGGTGCCGGCCGCCTCGGATCCGGAAGCCTTGCAGAAGAGGTGGAGTACACCCCAGCCGATGGACGGGGAGAGGGCTTCGGTCACAGGGGTCAGTCTACGGACCCGACAGAGGGGTAGCCGCCGGGCACCCCCGAGCCTGGCGATTCACCCCCGAGCCTGGCGATTCACCCCCGCCCCTGGCGATTCACCCCCGCCCCTGCCCTCGGGGCACCCCGTACTACACGAAGGGCGCCCCGAGGGGCGCCCTTCGTCACATCACCGGCCCAGCCATGGGCCGCTACTGGTCTGGCGACTTAGAAGTCGTCCATCCCGCCCGGCATGCCACCGTCGGCGCTTTCGGGCTTGTCCACGATGACGGCCTCGGTGGTGAGGAACAGTGCGGCGATCGAGGCGGCATTCTGAAGTGCCGAACGGGTCACCTTCACTGCGTCGATCACGCCGGCGTCGAACAGGTCCACGTACTCACCGGTGGCGGCGTTGAGACCTTGGGTGGGCTTCTTCAGGTTGCGCACCTTGTCGACGATGACTCCACCCTCCATGCCGGCGTTGACCGCAATCTGCTTCAGCGGCTCCTCGACGGCCCGTGCCACGATGCGGGCACCGGTAGCCTCGTCGCCCTCGAGCTTGTCGGCAGCCTCGAGCACGGCGACCTGCGCCCTCAGCAGGGCCACGCCCCCACCAGGAACGACGCCCTCTTCGATGGCGGNNAGCTCCACCTCGGTGGCGGCGCCCACCTTGATGATGGCCACGCCTCCCGACAACTTGGCCAGACGCTCCTGGAGCTTCTCCCGGTCGTAATCAGAGTCGGTCTTTTCGATCTCGGCCTTGATCTGGTTGATCCGGCCCTTGATCTCGTCCGCTGACCCGGCCCCCTCGACCACAGTGGTCTCGTCCTTGGTGACCACTACTTTACGGGCCTGGCCCAACAGGTCGAGTCCGACGGTCTCCAGCTTGAGGCCGACCTCTTCGGTGACAACCTGGGCGCCGGTGAGGATGGCGATGTCCTGCAACATGGCCTTGCGGCGCTCACCGAAGCCCGGTGCCTTCACGGCCACGCTTTTGAACGTGCCCCGGATCTTATTGACGACCAGGGTTGCCAACGCTTCGCCTTCGAGATCCTCGGCGATCACGGCGAGGGGCTTGCCGCTCTGCATGACCTTTTCGAGCAGCGGGAGGAGATCACGCACGGCGGTGATCTTCGAACCCACCAGCAGGATGTAGCAGTCCTCGAGGACAGCTTCCATGCGCTCGGGATCGGAGACGAAGTACGGGGAGATGTAGCCCTTGTCGAAGCGCATNNGTGATGACGCCGTCCTTGCCCACCTTGTCGATGGCCTCGGAAATCATGCCGCCGATCTCCTCGTCAGCCGCGGAGATGGAGGCCACCTGGGCGATCTGACCCTTGGAATCGGTGTCGCGGGCGATGCCTCGCAGGGCGTCGACGGCTGCCTCGACTCCGGCTTCGATACCCTTTTTCAGGCTCATCGGGTTGGCGCCGGCGGCGACGTTGCGGAGACCTTCGTGGACCATGGCCCACGCCAGCACGGTGGCGGTGGTGGTGCCGTCACCGGCGACATCGTCGGTCTTCTTCGCCACTTCTTTGACCAACTCGGCACCAATCCGCTCGAAGGGATCTTCGAGGTCGATCTCCTTGGCGATGGAGACGCCGTCATTGGTGATGGTCGGAGCGCCCCACTTCTTGTCGAGCACAACATTGCGGCCTTTCGGGCCGAGCGTGACGCGTACGGCGTCGGCGAGCTTGTTCATGCCGCTCTCGAGTGACCGGCGGGCCTCCTCGTCGAACGTGATCAACTTGGCCATCTGGTGTTCCTCCGTGGGTTCTTCGCTATTAGCACTCTGGACTGTCGAGTGCTAATAGCAAACCACGCCGGACGGCAATCC
The DNA here is from genome assembly GCA_003133325.1 of Acidimicrobiaceae bacterium. Classification (GTDB taxonomy): domain Bacteria; phylum Actinomycetota; class Acidimicrobiia; order Acidimicrobiales; family RAAP-2; genus DASZIT01. The sequence goes on from PKXA01000049.1 coordinate 23,990, forward strand.
GCAACCGCACCCCGCCTGAATTGACTGTCTTTCCTGGTCAGCCGCCAACCGCACCTCCCGGCCGGGCACGACCCCAGAGCCGGGGTCATCCGCTCCCGGTCAGCCTCCGGCGACGCTCCCGGTCAGCCTCCGGCGACGGCCGGGACGATCGAGAGAGTCTGGCCGTCGGTGACCGGCGTGTTCAGGCCATCGAGAAAGCGCACATCCTCGTCGGCCAGGAACACGTTCACGAAGCGTCGCAACTGGCCGGCATCGTCGAAAAGACGCGCGGCGAACCCGGGATGGGCAGCATCGAGCGCCTTCAGGGCCTCGCCCACGGTCGACCCATCGACAGCCACCTCACCGGCGCCACCCGTGAGGGTACGAAGCTGGGCGGGAACGCGGACAGAGATACTCATCAGTTGCTCCTTGCTACCTGGACAGAGGGGTTGGTGGTGGTGGCTGCGGTGGTGGCGGGACCACCTGTGGGGTCATACTCCTCGAACCGGCCGAAGGCCTCGTCGAAGGCATCGAGGGTCGGGGGGATGGTGGCGGAGGGCCCGGCGGTTCCCGACAGAGCCTCCACAGTTTTCAAACCGTGACCGGTGACCATGGCCACCACCCTCTCATCGGAGCGAACCACGCCCTGAGCTGCCAGTTTGGCCAACGTGGCGATGGTCACCCCTCCGGCGGTCTCGGCGAAGATCCCCTCGGTGCGGGCCAGTAGGCGGATTCCCTCGAGGACCTCGTCGTCGGTCACCGACGCACACGATCCCCCCGACTTGCGGATGACATCGAGTGCGTACCAACCATCGGCCGGATTACCGATAGCCAGCGATTTAGCGATGGTGGACGGCTTCACCGGTCGGATGGCATCGGTTCCCTCGGCAAAGGCCGTGGCCACCGGGGAGCACCCTTCGGCCTGAGCCCCGGAGATCCGGACCGACGGGGCCTCGTCGAGCAGACCCACCCGGCCCAATTCGTCGAAGCCTTTGGCCACTTTGGTCAGCTGACTGCCCGAGCCGATGGGCACCACCACGTGGTCGGGCGCCTGCCATCCCAGTTGCTCGGCTACTTCGAAGGCCAGGGTCTTGGACCCCTCGGCGTAATAGGTACGGACATTGACATTGACGAAGGCCCACGACGGCCGCTCGCTGGTCAACTCGGCACACAGCCGGTTGACGTCGTCATAGTTGCCCTCGACGGCGATGACCCGGCCGCCGTAGACGGTGGTCATGGTGATCTTGGCCGTCTCGAGATCAGAGGGGATCAGCACCACCGACCCCATGCCGGCCCGCGCCGCGTGGGCGGCGACCGAGTTGGCCAGGTTCCCCGTCGAGGCACACGCCGCCACCTTAAAACCGAGCTGGCGTGCCTTGGTCAGCGCCACCGACACCACCCGGTCCTTGAACGATCCCGTCGGATTGGCGGTGTCGTCCTTGATCCACAGCTCGCCCAGGCCCAGTTCTGCGGCCAACCGGTCGGCCCGCACCAGCGGGGTGAACCCGGCACCCAGGTCGACGGGATTGGCATCGGCCACCGGCAACAGGTCGCCGTATCGCCAGATCGTCCGGGGCCCGCTCGCGATTCGCTCGCGGGTCACGGTGGCCCCGATGCGCTCGTAGTCGTAGGTCACTTCGAGGGGCCCGAAGCAGTAGTCGCACACGTGTAAGGCTTCGGCCGGATAGGCGCGCCCACACTCTCGACAGCGCAGCCCGGTTACAAAGTCCACGTTGGTCTCCTCATCGCTCGGGCATTGGCACCTGCCACGAGCCCCGGCCCATTTGGGCGAGTCGAAGTTCGTTCTGGTTGCCGCGGCGTCACAGGGCCCGGTCCCTCAACCGCTCTGGATGATGTCCTCTATCGTGGACGATCCGAGGCCCCGCGTCAATATCGGGCCCCGGATCACCAGTGGATACCGGCGCATACAGTGGTGCCACCATGCCCCAGCCGCTCAACGACGACTACCGGATGTTGGCGGTTCCCCCCCTCGGGACCGGGGCGCGCCGTTATCCCCATGCCCGCTTCGATGCCCCGACGTTGGTGGAGGCCAAGGGCGATCGCCATATCTCGGTCTGCATCCCGGCCCGCAACGAAGCCGCCACCGTGGGCACCATCGTGGCGGCCATTGTCAACGCCCTCACCGCCGTCCCCGGCGGAGTTCCCCTGGTCGACGAAGTGCTGGTCGTCGACGACGGTTCGACCGACAGGACCAGGGATATGGCGCAAGATGCGGGAGCCTGGGTGATCCCCGCCGAGCCCGGAGCCGCCGGGCCGACTGCCGGCAGCAAGGGACAGGCAATGCAGACTGCACTGGAAATGGCCCACGGGGATCTCATCGCCTTTGTGGACGCCGACGTCACCAACTTCGGCCCCCACTTTGTCACCGGGCTGCTCGGGCCGCTTCTGCTCGACGACTCCACCACACTGGTCAAGGGGTATTACGAGCGCCCGCTCCACGGCGCCCCGCAAGGCGGGGGCCGGGTCACCGAGCTGGTGGCCAAACCGGTCATCGAACTGCTCTTTCCCGACCTGACCGGCATCATCCAACCGCTGGCCGGCGAGACTGCCGCTCCCCGATCGGTCCTCGAGAAGTGTGGCTTGGCCGACGGGTACCAGGTGGAGCTGGCCCTGTTGATCGACGTGGCTGTCAACTTCGGAGCGGAGACCATCGCCCAGGTGGACCTCGGGGTCCGGGTCCACCGGAACCGGCCTCTTTCTGAGCTACGCCCGCAGGCCACCGACATTCTGCGGACCGCCCTGGCCCGGGCCGACGTGAACCACAGCCACTGACCCGGGCCGGAACACACCGATCACCCCCGGCAAGGGCTGTGGATGGAGCGGGATCGGCCCCTCAGACCGAGGCTTCGGCACCTCAAATCATTCCACCTCGCGGCGAAAGGGAGCACTTCTGTCGGGCGAGATGACACCCGGGTGCCGGTGAACTCACGAATCGCCGCAATTAGAACTGGTGCTGGTGCCAATTCGCCGGGAGGCGGAATGAATCAAGTGTGCGGCCCTTCGCCGGCCCTGCCCGGTCCCTTCGCCGGCCCTGCCCCGTCCCCACCAGATCCCCGCGACATTCTTCGGTGGGCTCGACGCCGACGATTGCTGTCAGCCGCCGGCGGCGATTCCGTAGACCCGACTCTCGAGGACCTGATTGGCCATGGAGCCGAGGAACGGTGCATCCCCGAAGGCAAATACACCCCCGTCCTGAGCCACGGTCCAGTAGCCGGTCCCGTCCGGATTGGCGGCGATACCGATCGTGAGCGCGTTGAGCGGCTTGCCTCCCATGGATCCGGAGAACCTGGCGTCGCCGAACGAGAAGACGCCACCGTCCCACGCCACGAGCCAGTAACCACCACCGTCGTTGGTGCGGGCGATCCCCGCGACCGGGGCGTCTGGCCGATGGCTGCCCATTGACCCGTAGAAGGTGGCATCCCCGTATGCGAACACCCCCCCGTCGACACCCACGAGCCAGTACCCACCTCCATCTGGAGTCGACGCGATTCCCTGGAAGTAGTCGATTGCGCTGCCGAACGGCGGCCACGTCACGACGTGGGGGCCCAGGTTCGAGCCGTCGCCGAACCACGTTGCGTCACCGAAGGGCACCACGGTGCCGGTGGAGCCATAAAGAATCCACCCTCCCTTGCTCGATGGAGTCGAGGCGACGGCCGTAGCATCGCCACCTGCGTTGGGCACCTGAACGTCGAAGGCGCTGCCATACCCGTAGAGCTCGGTCACCTCGGGGTCCGCCTCTGGGAAGAAATCCACGACCCAGTAGCCCTTTCCGTCAGCAGTCGCGCCGAATCCAAAACACTCGAAGGTGCAGCGCTGGGTCGCGGACCCGAGGAACGGCGCGTGTCCAAATGCGAACACACCCCCGTCTGCAGCCTCCATCCAGTAGCCAGGCCCAGAGGACGCCGACGCCGACGCCGGACCAGCGCCGGCGCCGGTGCTCACCAGTAGGACCGAAATCAGGAGAAGCATGCTGCCCAGTCGCACGAGGGCGCCCGTCATGCACCTCACACTCATCCGGTCATTGCCGGTGCGGCGCTGATGCCGATCACCGGATCATTCAGAGGTTGGCCACCCATGGAGCCCATGAAGGGGGCGCCACCGAGTGCGAACACCCCGCCGTCGGCGGCGGCCAACCAGTAGCCTGACCCCGACGGGTCGGCGGCGATGCCGATCACCGGCTTGGCCAGCACGGCAGTGGCCATGGATCCGCCGAAAACGGCGTCGCCGAAGCTGAACACGCCGCCGTCGGGGCCTGCCAGCCAGTAGCCCTTGCCGTCGGGAGTGGTGGCCATGCCGACCACGGGAGCGTTGAGCGGCTTGCCACCCATCGACCCGAAGAATGTGGCGTCACCGAAGCTGAACACGCCGCCGTCGCTGTCGACGATCCAGTAGCCCTTGCCGTCGGAGGTTTCGGCCATGGCGACTGGGGTGCCGACGTGCCCCGTGGCGTGGGCGATCGTGATCTCGTCACCGTAGAAGGTGGCATCGCCGAAGGGCTGGACTGAACCCAGGCCACTGGGCCCTTCTTCCAACACCCAGTAGCCCCTGCCGTCGGGAGTTGCGACGATGCCGATGCTGTTGGGCCACAGATCGGCTCCTCCGCCGTAGGCGGCCGTGTCGGCGGGCTGCCCGTAAGAGACAGCGTCACCATAGGGGTAGATGACCCCGCTGTAGGCGTTCAGGATCCAGTACCCACCGCCGTCAGGAGTTGGGGCCATGGACGAGCATGAGCCGTTTGGCATGGACCGCGCCGGGGGGTTGGGCGGGCAGCGGGTGGTGTTCGAGGCGGCCGAACCGTGGAACGATGCCCCGAAGGCGAACACGCCACCGTCTCCGGTCCCCAGCCAGTAGCCAGTACTGGTAGGGGAAGCCGATGCCTGGTGCAAGCCAATTGGACAGCAGAAGACCAGAGTCAAGGCCAAGCCGAACAGACCACCTGCTCGGAGCAGTAGTTTCACCTTCCACCTCCCACGTACGGCCGCAGCGACAGGGCCACTTCATCGGAACCGTGCTGGTAAGCATCGACGGTCCAATGACCAACTCCCAGAGGCGAAAGTCCTTATCGGCGTCAAGGCATGCCACCACCTGGAATCTGACCGGTGTCCCTGATCCCCGATACGGGGTCCCAACTCACAAATCGTGCAAACGTCGCCAGACACGGCACCGGTTACCTTCGGTGGTGGCGGCAACCAGCACGGTGGTGCGACGCTCCTTCGCTGTCCGGCGAGCGGAAACCATCAATCCGCGGTTGTGTGTGCTGACTCACTGACTTGGCGAGTGGTCACGCTCGAGGCTCGGAGATGGGGACCCGGCCAACCGGGTATCGTCGGGGCATGGCAGGCGTCCCCTCGGCCCGTGTCGGCGACAATTCTCTCGCCGACACGGTGATCGTCTCGAATCGGGGGCCCCTGTCGTTCCACCTCGAAGAAGGTCGTCCCGTGGCCGGCGTGTCAGCCGGAGGCCTGGCCGGTTCCCTCCATCCTCTGGTGACCGGCACCGGTGCCACCTGGGTGGCCTGTGCCCTGGGTGATGCCGACCGGATGGCCATCGCCGAGGGAATGACCAACGAGGCCGGGCTGCATCTCGAGCTCCTCGAGCCTGACCCGGCGCTCTACCAAATGGCCTACGACGTGGTCTCCAACGCCACCCTCTGGTTCTGCCACCACCATCTGTTCGACGCCGCCCGCCGGCCCCGCTCCGACGGGCACTGGTCCGAAGCCTGGCATGCCTACCGCGACTACAACCGTCTCTTCGCCGATCGGGTCGCCGAGGTGGCGCCCGACGGGGGGCGAGTCCTGGTCCAGGACTACCACCTCTCCTTGCTGGGGTCCGAACTTCTTCGGATGCGGCCCGATCTCCGCACTGTCCATTTCACCCATACCCCGTTTGCCGACCCCTCGGCTCTGCGGATGCTCCCGGCGTCGGTGACAGATGAGCTGCTGACCGGGATGGCCGGGTACCACGCCCGCGGTTTCCACTCTGAACGCTGGGCCAGCGGTTACCGGGCGTGTCAACGCGAGATAGGCCCGAGCCGACTACGCGACGGCGACCATCTCTCCACGTTCACCTCCGCGCTCACCCCCGACCCCGAAGAGTTGGCTGCCTCCGCCGCCGAACCGGCGGTGCAGGTGGCGTTGGAGGCCCTCGAGGAGGCGATTGGGGGTATGGATCGCAAGGTGATCGTGCGGGTCGACAGGATGGAGCTCTCCAAAAACCTCCTTCGAGGTTTCTGGGCCTTTGAGGAGCTCCTCGAGCAGCAGCCGCTCTGGCGCGAGCGGGTGGTCTTCGTGGCCATGGCCTATCCCTCCCGTCAGGGCCTGGCCGAATATCTCGCCTACCAGAACGAGGTGGAGTCCACGGTGGCCCGCATCAACGAGCAGTGGGCCACCCCGGGTTGGGATCCGATCATCCTCTTCGTCGAAGACGACTACCCGCGGTCGCTGGCCGCCCTCACCCGCTATGACGTTCTTCTGGTCAATCCGATTCGCGACGGGTTGAACCTGGTGGCCAAAGAAGGGCCACTGGTGAACACCCACAACGGCGTGGTGGTCCTGTCCCGGGAGGCGGGCGCCTTCGATGAGCTGTGGCCGGGGGTGCTCGAAGTCAATCCCTTTGACGTGGCCGGCACCGTCGAGGTGCTCAACACGGCACTCGACATGGAGGGCGCCGAGCGCGCCGCCATGGCCAAGACGCTCCGCGAGCTCGTCCTCAGCCGGAAGCCGGCCGCCTGGTTGCACGACCTACTCGAAGCCGCCGACTAGACGATCAACGCCGGCTGTCCGCGGCGTGGTCAGCCAGCCACCTCAGCACGTCGAGGGCTCCTTGCGGGCCGCTCACGACGACATCAGCGGCGGCCTCCATCTCCGGTGGGCTCTCGTCGTCTACAGCGGCAATCGTCACTGTGAAGATCCCTTCTGCGGCGGACGCCCGGTCGAGAGCCGCGAACGCCGGGAGATCGCCGAGGTCATCGCCCACGAAACAGGCCGCCGAGTATCCAGGCACGAGTGCTCCCACTGCTGAGCCCTTGTCAATATCCATGGGCGGTCGCAACTCAAGATTCATCCGGCCTGGGTGGGCCTTCAATCCGGTGCTGGCGGCCACACGCTCTGCCGCGGCGGCGGCAATGCCGGCCATGGCCGGCACCGACCTCCAGTGGACGGCGACCGTCAGCCCCTTCGATTCGACAGTCACATCGGCCGGAAGTTCCTGCTTTAGGCGTCGGGCGGCATGCTCCACCACCGAACGCCACTTTTCGGCCTCCGGTTCAACGATCACCTCGCCCCGGGCTCCCGAGCGCTCGAACCCGTAGAGGCCCACCAGAGCCACCTCGTCTACCACGGCAAGTCGCTCGGACAGAAACGCCACCGGTCGGCCCGAGACCACCGCCACCAGTCCGAACTGCGAGGCCAACCGGTTGAGGGTGGGCCCAATTCCGGGCAGGGGTCGCACCGCGGCCGGGTCGGTGATGATGGGGGCCAGGGTGCCGTCGAAGTCGGTGAGGATGGCGGTGGAGGAGGGATCTGCCACCAGAGGGGACAGTGCGGAAGCCGCCTCGGGGGCCAGGCCGGATCCACCCGCCTCTAACTTGCTCAGTGGGATTTGGCCTTGGTAGTGGTCGTGGTGGCGACAGTCGTCGTGGTGGACGAACGACCTCTCGATGCCACGTCAGGCCCGACCACCACCACCACGTCGGCGGTACCCACCGCTCCCACCGGGGCCGAAGAGGTGAGCGGCTGCACCGCGCTGGTGGCAACACCGAGAGACTTGGCAATGACCGCCGCCGACGGCTGGTATCCGGCCACGTAGTAGACGACCGAGGCGGTGACGTTCGACGAGGCATTCACCGGCGGCAGCAACTTCCATCCCCCGGCCTGCAATTGGGTGGAGGTGGTGCCGGCCGCACCCGAGACATTCGAGGCGTTGGCCACCAGCACCGACACCTTCGCCGGAGGGATCGTAGTGGTCGAGGGTGTGGTGGTGGCCGGGTGCGCAGCCGGATGGGTGGTGGAGGTGACCGGGGTTGTCGTGGCAACGGCAGCCGAGGTGGAATGGTCGGCCGGATGCACCTGCCCGAGTGCCACCGCGGTGGCAACGATGAAAGCGATCAACACCATCGCCGCCCGACCCACCAGGGGAGCATGTTCCGGTTCCGGCGTACGCCCGGAAGTTGGTCCGCCGTGTTCGGGTTGGTCGGTCATTCTGGTCCAGCCTGCCAACCTCGGGGTGCCGATGCAAGCATTTCCGGTTTGGGGGTTCCCAGCGACGGCCGGTGGAAGGCCGGGTCGGCCCCGGGTCGTCTGCTTTCGACCGGTAGGATGCCCGGGGAATCGGGGCCACCCGGTTTCAGGCCGGTGTGGCGCAGTTGGTAGCGCAGACGATTTGTAATCGTCAGGTCGTGGGTTCGATTCCCACCGCCGGCTCGATATAAGTCCTAGTAGAGCGAGTTTACCCTCTTTGATCGAGGCCCTGGTACTCTCTAGTCCCTACGTCTGTCCCTACAAGGTTCGAAATTCCCGTTGGGACAGGGCGACTGAAGTAGGGACGACGCGAGGAGGTTCCGGGGCATGGCGGGAAGCATCCGCAAGAGAGAGGACCGGGGGCTGGACGCCTGGGAGCTCCGCATCTTTCTCGGCCGAGACGCCAATAACCGGCCGAAACAGCGCAGCGTCCTGTTCCGGGGAGGGAAGCGGGCGGCCGAGAAGGAGCTGACTCGATTGGTCGCCCTTCAGGAGGAGGATCCTGTCCCCATCCCCGCTCCCGAGGAGGATCGCCGCTGGGGAGCTTCGACGACGATCAACGATGCCGTCGAAGGATGGCGCTCCAACGGTTGGCAGGATCTGAGCCCGAGCACCGTTCGAGGCTACGAGGGGGTGTGGCGGCGCTACGTCGAGAACTCGATCGGCACGCGGAGGATCGTCTCCCTCGGTCCATACGACATCGAACGGTACCTTCGCCAGCTCCAGGAGAACGGAGTCGGCCAGACCACCTTGCGCCTCGTCCGGGCGCTGCTCCATCGTGCGTGCCGGCTCGCTCGGAAGTGGAGCGGAAACACCCTCCCGAACCCGATCGCCGATACGGAGCTGCCGGCACGAACACTGAAAGACCGCCCACATCCCGTCCGGTCTCCCGAACTTTCAGAGGTGACAGCCATCATGGAGGAGGCACGGAAGGAAGATCCTCGCATCCCAACCTTCATCCGGCTGGTCGCAGCGACCGGCTGCCGGCGGGGCGAGGCGTGCGCTATTCGCTACAACGACATCGATCCCGACTCGCGCTCGCTTCTCATCGACGAGGGGATCATCAGTTCCGGCGGCACCGCCACCGTGAAGTCTCCGAAGACCCGGGCAAGCATCCGCCGACTCGCGCTCGACGACGACACGTTCCAGGAGCTGGCCGCGCTGCGCGCTGTCCAGGAGAAGCTGGCCGGCGCCTGCGGCGTGGGGATCAGACCTGAATCGTTCGTCTTCTCCTTCGAGCCCGGCGGCTCCGTTCCTCCGCATCCCGACTCCATGAGCCACGCCTTTTCACGTATCAGGAAGAAGGCGGGCGTGGCGGAAGACCTCCATCTCCACTCCCTACGGCATTTCCAGGCCACGATCCTGGACCCCGTGATCTCGGAGAAGCAGAAGCAGGCCCGCCTCGGCTGGTCCACCGTCCACATGGCCCGCCATTACACGGACGCCATCGCCGAGGAGGACCGCCGAGCGGCCGACCACGTCGGGATGGTGCTCAGGGGTGGCGCTGCGGAGGGCTCGATCGATGTCCCGCAGGTCGGGCAGCGGTCGCCTTCGGATGCAGCCCCTCCGGCGTCGTAATCCAGCTCGCCACTGATGAGACGGTCCAGCGCAGCACGCGGGATGAGAATCTGTCGGTTCAACCGGATCACCGGCAGGGGGAAGCGGTTGTCCCCAATCGCTTTGTAGAGCGTTGAGCGGTCCGTGCCGAGCAGGACGGCCGCCTGGGTCACGGTGAGTAGCGGCCTTCCATGGATAGAGCCCGAACGGGCCTTCGCAGAGATCTTCGAGATCGGCTGCTGGTCGGACAAGACCATCTCACTACCTCTCTTAGCCTCGGCGATGACGCTCATAGTTCGGGTCCCCCACCGTCCGTGAGAGCGACATCGGCAGAGGCTCGACCCGCAAGGTTCGGAACGAGACGCAGGGACTTGAACCGGTCCAAGCAGGACCGGTCATTTGCCCAGCCGAGAATGGTCGTCGTTGCACTGTCGGCAGATGCCACGAAGAAGATCACGGTGTCGGAGGCCTGCGCCATCCCCACCTCGCCAGCGCGCCGGAGGCCCTCGGTGGCCATCCGTTCGGCAAAGGCATATGTGACATGCACGCCCATCGAGTCGGACGCGTGCCGTAGGCGGCGGGCGATCGTCCGGATCTCCCATGGAGAGACCGCAGGTGTGTTCCGCACCCGTTCGGCCTGGTGAACGGGTGCACCGATGTCTTCGATGTCCCGTGTGGTCTTGATGGCCACGGTGTTTACCTCCCCGTCGGGCCACGCCGCTGGTAGCCCGTCATCTCATGCGGGGAGGGATCCAGCTAATCGGGCACTTGTTGTCGTTCAGACGCATGGTGTTCGACAGGGAGCGGAGACGGTCGTCCCCATCAGTCACGACGCACGATGGTCGCTGATGTCACGTCATCTCGCCAGGTGCTGGGCGTCGAATCACGTCCTCCACTTCGCCCAGTCAGCGCTACCGCGAGGATCCACCGGATTTGTCAACGGACACCTACGACGGTGGGGTTGGAATAACACAACGACGCGGATCATCTCAAGGGATCCGGTCAATCGAAGCTCGGACCAGACCGAGCGAAGTGCAGGCCAGGCATTCCTTTAGATTGGAGGCTTTGGCAGGTGCAAGCAGGTCAAACCTCTTACGAGTTGGTGTTGTTCTCCATGCGTCGGACGACCTCATGCCAGGCATCATCGGTTAGTTGCCCTGGGCTCACATCGACCCAGTCAGGGTTCTTGGTCAGAAGGTCGTTGCGGGCCGCCTCGCCAATGTCGAGCCAAAAGCGTGTCAACGTCCACCAGTTCGGTTCTTTGGACATCTCGTAGACCGTCTGAATAACCGCATCAAACCCGAATCGCTGTTCGAGGAAGTCTCCAGTCGGGTGGGCTACGACTTGGGGAAACATCCACCAAGGGCGGATTCCTTTGTCCATAACGCTGATGTTGGTCAAGCCAGCTGGGCGATTGTCAGGCGAGAAGAGTTCAGCCACAACTCCGGCTGCATCATCGGCGAAGGTCGCATAGTCCTGCTCGGATGCCAGCCGGAGGTCCCAGTTCGACCAAGCGGACCAGCTGGCGTACCGGCCTCGCCAGAATCCAATCTGAGGGTGGTTCTGGGAATCGACATAGTCGCTGCCGATATGAAGAACAGCATCATTGCGAAGCAGCGCCAGCCCAGGAACCGTGTTGGGAACCTTGGGATTGCGCTCAGATGCCCAAGTGACCCAGGCCATTTGATACTGAGCGCCGTTCACATTTCCGACCCGGCCGGACTCGGCCGGGACATAATTCTCGGCGGTCATCAGCACTTCCGCCAACTGGTGGGCCTCTGCTGTGGCAGAACCTTGCTTGGCCCGAGCGGATTGCAAGCTATGTACAGCTCGGTTGACATTCCAACGCCGCTTTCGATCTTTGGGGCGGATCACCAGTTCCACTGCGCTCGCAGGGAACCATTTGCGCCACTCAGCAGTGTCATCGAGCGAGGGAAGGCGGTGCATCGACTCTGCCTGGTCGATGGTCATACCGGCCTTGCGAAATCGGATGGCATCAGCCAGGTCGAGGGCAAAGTCGACGTTCGGCTCTTCGGGCGTCTCGAACCAGCCGCTCGGAGGGTAGAGGCGGTCCGACCCCAAAGCTTCCCAACGCTTGGCTTCGTCCAAATCGCCATAGATGGCCAACCACTCGGCCACATCGTCGTACGAACTGTCCAGGGAATCCCAAGCGTCGTCTTTCGTCGAGTTGTCGTCACTGAGCATCAGCTTGCAGATCGGGCAGCTTTCGAACTCAAACTCATGATTGCGCTCGTTGTGAGTGCGCTGTTCCTGGGCCACATCTTCGGCCTTGGCCTCCCGCTCGTATTCAGCTTCCTCCTGACGGTTCTCGTCCTCGATCTCCAACCGGTTGCGCTCGTCTTCATAGAGGGTCTCGTAGATCTCGTCCCAATCATCCCCAAGATGGCACCAGCTATCGAGACCGTCTGTTGGGCCAACGAAGCCCTCTGTAAGGAAGGAAGGGGCGCCCGCCCGCCAACTACCAGCGTCTACGTCAAAGGGGGGGTGAGTAGAAAGGCAACTGTCCGGGTGGCATCGTGATACCACCAGCGAAGGACATTGTCAGAAGTTTGGACAGCAAACAGTCCCCGCCTGGCTTCGCACCATTGATCTGTCCCGGGGATGCGGAAGTCACCAGGCGATGGCTTCCAATCCCCAATCCATCCTGGCTCTCGCTCCTCATCCACCCCCCGACCGTATTGGTCCTCAGCGTCTTGCCAGTAGAGCTCGTAGACCCCATCCCAGCTGTTCGCGTCCAAAGGCGTGAGGTCAAGTTCCTCCGTCGGAATCGCTTGGTGGTCACCGCCGAAGAATGGTGGGAACCCGGAGTTCCAGGATTTGTTAGGTAAATCAAAAGACGGCTGGGCGAGATCGATGGTTTTTTCCTCGTCGTGCCACCACCACTCCATTGCCCCTGTCGTTCTCTTGACAGCGAACAGACAAGAACGTACTTCCGCCCACTCCTGACGAGAGGGTGCCGGATGCGGGGCAGACACTGTTTGGAGTTGACCTGTGGTCTGGGCGATCATCAAATCGGGCACCGGAACCGGATTTGGCAAAGGCACCCGTTCCATTGCGCCATCGACGTCCATCGGCGTCCCTTCGTTCGCTCTAGCTCAATATAGGTTAAAGAGCCCGTTTGCTGAAGGGGAGGGCTGCCTTCTCTGCACGGAATTCGGTCCTTAACTGGTGGGCGTGGAAACTTCGAGGTCAACTACATCCCCTACATCGGCCCCGGTGGCTTGGTTGACGATCCCGTGGCGGTGGACCAGCCTCTTCGGAGAGGCACCACTGACTTGACCGAGTTCTGCTGGCAGCAGACGTCGACGTGCAGGAGGGGTCAAGGGAATCTGCCATTGACCCTGATAGTGATCAGCTGGGCGCGCCTTATGAGGGTGCCCTAACTCTCACGTCGATTCGTCGCGCGGTGTCTGGGTCCGCATCAACTCGGGCATGAAGCCAGCCGAAGTCGCCGACCTCTTGGGGATCGACGGTAAGGAGCTGCGCGTCCTTCGTTCAACTGCGCAGAGCATCAATCTGAACGGCGTCGTTGATCAAGATATCGGAGGGGCGAATTCCTAACGACTCCTAAAATCTTCCGTTGGACTGGCCGGCGTCGGTGCAAAAGAGCCGCCGTCACCAGCATGAATTCGGGCCACAGCGACCTCCCACCTGATAAACTTCAGGCATGGAACGGTCTATCGCTGTCGTTGATTCCGAGAGGGAAATCCGTGCCTGGGGCATCGCACAAGCCCGTGCTTCGTCTCGGTTGGAGGGTGTCGATCTGAGTCCCGGCGGTCAGGCCGTGGCCCAGCGCTACATCGACGGCGAGATCGACTCAGACCAGCTGGTCCAGGAGATGGCCAAACTCCATTTGGGATGACCGAAGATCCGTACCTCATCCCGGGTACGGAAGTTCTCCGCAACATTCCCGGGCTGACCAACACCGCCCAGCTCGAGGAGTTCGAGGCCAACATGGCGGCCGCCCGGGTAGCCCAGCTGGAAACCGTCGCCGTCAAGATCCCCGGTAACTGTGACCTCGATCACCTCCTGGCACACCACCGACACGTCTTCCAGGACGTCTACTCGTGGGCCGGCGTGCCCCGCACCGTATCCATCAGCAAGCCCGGCACCACCTTCTGTGAGCCTCGGTGGATCGAAAGTTCCGCAGCCACCATCTTCCAGGACTTGGCCCAGGCCAACCGCCTCCAGGGCCTGGAGCGCCCCGAGTTCGTCGCTGGGGCTGCCCACGTGCTGACCGAGATCAATGTCTTACATCCCGTGCGGGAGGGGAACGGCAGAGCCCAGCGCTCCTTTATGGGCACCCTGGCCCGACAGGCCGGCTGGCAGCTCGACTGGTCAAGGGTTGACCCAGCTCGCAACATCGAAGCGTCGATCGCCGGCTACCGGGGTGACGAACGTCCCATGGCTGAACTGCTCGACGACATCACCTCTCGACTCCCGCCTGGCTGGGAAACCGAGTCTTCTGGATCTCCGCCTGGCCGCTCCCCTACCCCGTCTCGTGGCCGGGGCTCCATCGGCCGACCAGCGGGGATCAGTGGTGCGCTGCCTCGCCTTCCCCGAAGCCGCCCCGGCCGCAACAATCCGGGCTTCGGCCGCTAGCCCTCCGCCAGGTGTGGGGATAGCCTCGACCTGTCCTCGGCAGCGGATTCCGCACGGCACCCCTCCGACGACATGGGCTCTGGCCCGGGAGGAGGCGACCCGCCGGAAGGCGGGCGCTGTAGAGAGCCTCATCAACTCGGGGATGAAAGCGGCCGAAGTCGCCCAGCTTCTCGGAATCGAGGGGAAGGAGCTGCGCACCCTTCGTGCGGCTGCGCCGAACAGCAATCCCAACAACGGCAGTGGTCGTGGAGCCAGTGACGGCGAGAACCCTAACGGCTCCTAAAACGCCGTCCGGTTCACGCTCGCTCGAGGCAGGATACAATCGTATTCGTGATGGAATTGAAGGACTTGATGCCCTCGCCCGCCGCCGGCCTTTTGCGATACGCACGGTTGAAGGCCGGGTTGAGCCAGGCCGACATGGCCCACCGAGCCGGGATAGCCAGGACCATGGTGTCTGCCTACGAGCGCGACCTGCGCCAGCCGACCCTTCCGACACTCAGCCGGCTCTTGAAGGCGACCGGCTACGAGCTACGGATGCACTTGGAGCCCTATGACGACCATGACGACGTGCTCGCCGTCCTCGAGGAGCGCCGCTCGCCCGAGGAGCGCCAGGCGTGGAATGACTACCAGTCCAAAAGGGTTGCCGCGGCTAAGGCCCGGGACCAGGCCGCTGCTCGTAGTGTCCGGAGGCGCCGGGCCGCCCCGAACTGACGATCACCGAGGCAGCGAAGGCCACGGGTGTCGATCGACGGACGATCAGCCGACGCCTCGACGCCCTGCGAGTCACCGTGCAGGCCCTCCGTGCCCTCGGCACCGGAGCGGGCACCATGGCCCTCGACGTGACCACGGGCCGACCCGAGCCAACCGACCAGCCACCTCGACGCCGTTGGTGGAACCGTGGAGCCTGACCACACCCGATCCGAAAAGGTGCGGCTAACCGCCGAGGCCATGGGGATCGCCGTCCCCGCTGCCGGAGGTCCGAAGGTGCTCATGGGCGGGCAGTGGTCGAAGCCGAACCCGCCGAGGTACCGCCCGCTTTCATCGGGGATCTACACCCGCACCAGATCCAAGCGGGCCGCTCGGGCGCTGGTCGACGTGCTGACGTGTTCGTACTGCGGGCGCGACGGCACCGTCGCCGCCGGGCCTGACGGCAAGTCCTGGCATATGGACCACGTTGTCCCCCTCTCTGTTGGTGGCGAAGATGCCCTCTGGAACATCGTCAAAGCGTGCGCAACCTGCAACATGCGGAAGGCCGGAAAGTTCTGGACACCACGCCCTGGCGCTCGCCGAGCTGCACTTGCTCCCACTAGTGCCCACCACCACCACCGGCCCGAGCCGAAAGCGACCGACGACACCGACCTCCGGGCCGAGCTGGCCGCCGCCCTCCGCCGGGCCGAGATCGCCGAGCACCGCCGAGAGCTGGCGGAGCATGACCGGGACGCAGCCCGGGCCGTGGCCACCGAACGGGCCGAGTCGCTGGCCGACCTTCGCGTGGCCCTTCGGGTGTTGGCTGCCGGTCCGCAGACACCGACGCCGGCACCGTCCACCGAGCCATCGTCGCCGCCCTCAGCACCACCGCCTCGCCGCCGCTGGTGGGCCCGTGGTGGCTGACCGGCGCGGGTAGCCTTCTACCCATGGCCATCGCCGACCCGTACCGCGAGCAAGCCCGCGCCGACCTCATAGAGCAGATCGCCAAGGGGACGCCGCACGACTGGTTCAACATGAGCACTTCCCAGCTGCTCGGCGACCGGACCCCGACGGAAGCGTGGCAAGCGGGCGACCACGAGGCCGTTGAGCGACTGATCGACCAGTGGTACGCCGAGGCCGAGGCCCACGCCGAGCGACGCCGGAACGATCCGAAGTTCATGGCAATGCTCGAACGACGGAGCGAAGAACTCGACGCCAAGCGCGCCGAGGCCGACAAGCACCGCCGCTCCGCATAGGTGCCGATCGGCAATATCGACCCCTTCCGTCAGTGGGCGGAAAGCGCGAACCCGAGCGACTCGCTGTGGCGCCAGGTGGCCGAGGTCATCTTCCGGTTGGGCGACGTTCCCTGGCGAGCGCCGAGCACTCCGCAGACCTTCACCGAAGGCCAGCCGACCGAGATCCGAGCCATGCCCGTCGCGGGTACCGGGCTGGTGATCCTCTACGAAAACCGGCACGCCGACCGTCTGGTGACGTTGCTCTACGTCGGCCCCGACACACCCTGACCGCGACCATCCGCACCTCGCGGCGCAAAGCGCGCGAGGGTTTGCACATGGCCCAAGCTCCGCTAGTCCCCGGTCAGTCAGGTAAGTCCCCCGTGGTGGCTCTCAGGATTCCGGCTCACCAGTTCGCCGAGCTCAACAAGCGCGCCGCCGAGCGGTCGATCACACAGAGCGCCGTCATGCGCGAGGCCCTCGACGCGTTCTTCGCCGAGGAGGCCACCACCGCCTGATCCCGTACAAAGCGAAACGCCACAGCATGACCGCTGTGGCGTCTCTTCGATCTGACCAAACCAACTGGAAGGAAAGGAAAGGTGATCTTTCGACATCTTACCCCTACCGGCTAGCGGTGGCGAGGTTTTCTCTCGCCCCCAGTCCGGCAGCCCCCACGGCGACCGCCGTTCACCGACAAAGGACCAGCGCTGACGCGCTCCGAGGAGCGGCACTGGTGCGATTCGTGCGCCCCACCACCCGGAGCCGCAAGCTGGTCCCGCAGCTGACCGAAAGCCGGTCAGGAAGGTGGCGTCGTCCCCGGAGGGGTGGTCATTGGGGGTACAGGCCCAACGTTTCGCAGTCCACAACGAGCGGCGCTATCGACCCGTTGACCGCTGTCACGTCTCCGGTCGGCTCGACACTCGGACCTTTCTCAACAGTTGGTCGGTGACCGGGACGAACAGGCGGCACCGGCCACACCAGGCGACCGGGGCGCTGCGGTCTGCGGGATGGACCAGCGCGCCGCAGTACTGGCAGCGGTGGGTCTCGGACGGGGTAGGTCGTGATGGTTCGGTCGGCACGGGTGTCACCGTAGGCGGAGTGTTGGTGTTGGGGGTCGAGGAATAGTTGTACAGCCGTTGGCGCTAGCGATGATCTTCACTATCTGCCGTAGTGTCTGGCCTGGCTTTATATCCCCGGGAGTTCTTCCCCGGTGACAACGTGGCGATATACGCTGGCACGGGAGATGCCAAGGGCTCTGGCGATGTCGGTGGGGCTCTCGCCGCCAGCGCGGCGGGCTTTGGCGGCGGCAAGTTTGTCGGGGTCCATGACGGTGGGCCGTCCGCCGACGCGGCCTTGGGCTCGAGCGGCGGCGAGGCCGGCCATGGTCCTGTCGTGGATCATGTCTCGTTCGAGCTCGGCGAATGCGGCCATCATGGTGAAGAAGAACTTTCCCTCACCGCTGGGGGTGTAGGTGCCGGCGAGCTTACCGGTCAGGATGCGCACGCCGATGCCCTGGGCGTGCAGGTCGTCAGCGATGGTCAGGACGTCTTTGACGGAGCGGCCAAGGCGGTCGAGCTTCCAGACGCACAGGGTGTCTCCGGCCTCGGGGCGCAGGTAGTCCAGCGCGGCGGTCAGGCCCGGGCGGTCGGTCTTGCGGGTGGAGACCTTCTCCTCGAAGATCCGGATGCACCCGGCCGCGTTCAACGCGTCGCGTTGCAACGCGGTGTCCTGGCTGTCGGTGGACACGCGGGCAAGTCCGACAAGGTTTTGAGGGGTAGCCATTCCCATCAGCGTTGCAAAATCCGTCTCAGAAGTCCAGAGCGGGCACCCGGGTTATGAGACTGGTTTCGGACGCTTCTCCGGTCTGTGGATTTACCTTGGGGAACCATCTCACAAACGAAGGTTTGTGCCCCAGTTCTCCAAAGCGGCCTGGCCCCCGGCGGGTGGCCAGGCGCTCGCATTGGGACAGGGATCTGACCAGGATCGGTACGGAATTTAGCGGTAGCCCATCAATGGAGGCCCGCCAGCGGAAACAGCGTCGGCGTCAGCCCCTCGGGGTCATGAACGATCGGGTCTTGCCGGGGCGGCGTTTCGGACCGTCAGAGCGGTGGCCTAGACAGCGACAGCGGCTACGTCAACACTCCCAGGGTCGGGGACCGGCAGCCCCTCCTCAGCGAGCCCCTCGAGGTGGAAAGGGATACCCTCGCGGATGAGCTGTTCGACCTCGGCCCGGGTCTCCCCGGTAACGCCGAGCCCGGGGAGGGCGGGCACGTAGGCACTCCACCCTGTCGAGGTGCGCTCGTAGACAACGCTCCACATGGTCACCGGTTCCCCTCCCCTCTGTCGATGCCAGCCTGGCGGAAGATGCTCCCCAGTGTACCAGCGGCCATCTCGTCGCTGGGTTTGCCGGCCACGGTGACCTTGCCAGGTTTGCTGCGGTGGCGGTACTGGCGGTGGCTGCCTCGCTGGCCGACGAAGTACCAGCCGTCTTGCTCCACGAGCCGTATCACGTCTCGAACCTTCACTGGGTGTTCGATCGGAGCGTCAGCACCCCCGCCTCCCACGGTTTGTCCCACTCTCGTGACAGACCCCCAGCAGATCCCCGAAGGCGCCAGAGGTTCTCACCGGCCGGCTCGATGCCGGAGGCGGGGACGAGCTGTTGCCCGCTCGACGAGCGAACGCGGAAAAGCGGGGCCCGCAGGCCCCGCTTCCCTGGTGGTCAGATGACCGCTTCGGATGACTCTGCCTCCTCGGTTGGGGCGTGCCGCTCCACCTTGTGGATGTCCACGGTGGCATACCGCATGGCGGCGCCGATCTCCTCGGCCACCAGCTCCACTTTGAAGCGGCGATCGCCGTCGTCGGTTTCCCAGCTGCGCTGCTCTGTGCGCCGGAAATGCCCATCCGGTGACCTCGCTGTTCGCGAAAGTTGCATGCTCCCGACACATTGGGGCGTGTTGAAAAGCACCCGCGTGGATCCGGGAACCTCGAAACTCAAACCCTATGAAGTTACGCTCACTGTCCCTAGCCATGCAGGCATAGCCGATCGCGTAGCCGGAGTGATCGTGGCATACAGCAGGCTCGTGCCAGGACGAAGTGCTACCAGAATCGTGCGCCTGCTGTGGTTGGGCAAAGAGACCGAGCACTTCTCTTTCAGTAATAGATGGTTAGCAACAGTGACGTCGGTGTCTTCTTCTGAACTTGCCGGGGTCAATGGGGGGCGATGGCTGGACAACCGGTAGGGCCAGCATCGCAGGGTTTAGGAGAGCTAGGTGAAGTTGGGGCACGGCGAATGGCGCTTCAGGACCTGGGGCTGCCCCGGGCATCAGGCTGATGACGAGCGGCCCCGTTTCGGAGCCTGTCGGTCGAGGGCTACCGGCTCGAGGAGACCGAGAAGATCAGCTCGGGCACGAGCCACCCGAGAGCGGATCGTGCCGACCGGACATTCGCACACCTGTGCCGCCTCCTGGTACGTAAGACCCAGTAATTGGGTGAGAACGAAGGCGGCCCGTCGTTCCGGCTGGAGACGGCTGATCAGGTCGGCAACGGTAATCTCCTGGCTGGCGTCGGGCGCGAGATCGACACATTCATAACCCGCCTGCAACACCATGTCGCGCCGGCGCCGCCGACTTCGCGATCGAAGCTCGTCCATGCACGTATTCCGGGTGATCGCCAGCAACCAGGTTCTGGCCGATGCATCCCCCCGGAATTGCGGAAGGGCGCGGACCGCACGGATGAAGGTCTCTTGGGCAAGGTCTTCCGCACTCTCGTTGTCCACCAGGCTGGCGCACAGTCGCCAGACCGGCTCGTAGGCCCCATCGATGAAGGCCTCGAGGGCGGCGTCATCACCGCCTCGAGCAGTATGAGCGAGGCGGGTGAGAGCATTCACGCCGGCCACTATAAGCATTGGCTCGCACCGCTCTCCAATCGACGGAGATCGCTCCCGGAAGAATCCGTGGGAACTTTGGCGGAGCGCGGATCGACTATCAGGGTATGAACTGTCAGGAGGCTCGCGGGGCGATTTCGGCGTTGCTGGACGGAGAACCACCGGGCGTCGCCGAGGGGGACCTCGAAGAGCACCTGTCCGGATGCACGGAGTGCCGGAGCTGGCAAGAGCGAGCCCATCATCTGACCAGACGAGTACGGCTGCAGGGCGTCCGGTCAACGCCACGACCGACCGCCCACCTCATGGAGGCGGTCGCCCAGCAACGCCACGCGGGCCGATGGCGACCGGGGTCGATGGCGGCAGCTCGGATCGGCTTGGTCATGGTGGCTGTCACCCAGTTGCTGTTATGGGTGCCGGTGCTGCTCTTTGGCCACGACCGTGGCGCGCCGGTGCATGTGGCTCACGAGATGGGCGCGTTCGATGTGGCGGTGGCAATTGGCTTTCTGGTCGCCGCCCGGCGGCCGGGAAGGGCGATGGGCATGCTCTCGCTGGTAGGTGTAGCCGCCGGGCTGCTCGTGGTGACCGCGGCGGTGGATCTGGTGGCGGCCCGCACCGACGTGAGTGACGAGGCGCCCCATCTGCTGGTGGTGGCCGGATGGCTCCTGCTCTGGCGCCTCGCCGCCATCGCGCCCCCGACATGGGAACGCCCACAGGCCGTGTCGGCAGCCCTCGGATCGGCGTGGGCCGCACTGACCAGACGACAGGTGGCTGCTCGACAACCCGCCGTATCCGGGAACCTATCCGCCGGCAGCCTTGCGACCGAGGCGGCATCGGTTTCACTCCCGGTGCCGGATCTGGCGGCCGATCGTCCGGATGGGCCAGCGAGCCGCCAGCCCGATGAGGCGGTGGGCTGATATGTCATTGGCCATCTCGCCATCGATGTTCCGGCCGAGGAGTTAGTACCCATGCCGGGCATGAACACCGGGCTCAGTGCCAACAACCCCACCGTCGTCTCCGCCTTCCACGCGACCCTGCTCCGCCAGGGGTTCGTGGTGTTTGCCATCCTTGCCATCATCGGGTTGGCCTGGAACGTCCTGCGTTCGTTGCAACTGCGGCGCGCCAGCGGTGATGACGCCGGCCTGGGGGCTCCCTCCTCGTTCCCCGACCCCGAACCGGTGGCACGACGGCTCCTCCGGATCTCGTTCGGGCTCATTTGGATCTTCGACGGGATTCTCCAAGCCCAGGCGTCCATGCCTCTCGGCATGGCTCCTCAGGTCATGAAGCCGGCGGCAGCCGCCTCTCCGGGATGGGTGCAACACCTCGTGAACGCGGTGGCCTCTACCTGGAGTTATCACCCGATCGCGGTCCCGGCATCGGCCGTGTGGATCCAGATCGGCATCGGCGTCTGGCTGCTCGCCGCCCCGAGGGGGAAGTGGTCACGGATGGCCGGGCTGGCCAGTGTCGGATGGGGGCTCATCGTCTGGGTCTTCGGGGAGGCTTTCGGGGGGATCTTCGCTCCGGGGCTCACCTGGGCGTTCGGGGCGCCGGGAGCCGCCTTGTTCTACTGCGTCGCAGGGATTCTCATCGCCGTGCCCGAGCGCTGGTGGTCCAGCCCGCGGCTGGGTCGAGCCGTTCTTTCGACCATGGGCCTGTTCTTCGTAGGCATGGCCGTTCTCCAGGCGTGGCCGGGGCGAGGCTTCTGGCAGGGCCAGTCACCCCACGTGGCTACTCCCGGAACGCTCACCGGGATGGTCCAACAGATGTCCCAGACTCCCGAGCCCAACTTTCTCTCCTCGATGGTGACGGGCTTCGCCTCCTTTGACGCCGCCCACGGCTGGGCTGTCAATCTCTTTCTGGTGGTCGCCCTGGCCGCCATCGGAGCGACATTCCTGACCGGACGGCCGCGGATTGTGCGCTACGGGGTCGCCGCCGGGGTGGTCCTGTGCCTGGCCGACTGGGTGCTGGTGGAGGACTTCGGTTTCTTGGGCGGTGTCGGCACCGACCCGAACAGCATGATCCCGATTGCGCTGGTGTTTGTAGCCGGCTACCTGGCCATCAGCCGGCTCCCCACCACCGCCGGTGCGCCGGTGGTCCCGATCTCTGCGGCGTTGGGTGCCGGTCGTCCCTGGCGGGAACGACTCACCGCCAATCCGGTGTACGCCTTCCGAGCCATCGCCGCCCTTGGTGCCATCGGGATCGTGCTGGTCGGCGCCGCCCCGATGGCGGTAGCCGTCACCAATCCCAACGCCGATCCCATCCTTTCCCAGGCAATCGACGGCACTCCGGAATCGACCGACACCCCCGCACCGGCATTCCAGCTCGTTGATCAGGACAACCGGACGGTGTCGCTGTCCAGCCTCCACGGCAAGGCGGTCGCCCTCACCTTCCTCGACCCGGTCTGCACCTCGGACTGTCCGACCATCGCCCAGGAGTTCCGCATCGCCGACGGTCTGCTCGGCACCGAAGCCAATCGGGTCGAACTGGTTGCCGTCAACCTCAGTCCCCGTTACATCAGTCAGGACTTCCTGGTTGCCTTCGACAACCAGGAAGGTCTCAGTGCCCTGCCGAACTGGCACTATCTGACGGGGTCGTTGCCGCAGCTCACGACCGTTTGGAACTCGTTCGGCGCCCAGAGTGCCTATTCGCCGGGTGGAGCGATGATCGCCCACAGCGACATCAGCTACGTCATCGACCCGAGCGGGCATACCCGCTACATCTTGGATACCGACCCCGGTCCGGGCAGCCAGGCGACGAACTCGTCGTTTGCCGTCACGCTGGCGAACGCGATCACGAACGCCCTCCGCTCGCCATGAACCGGACGGCCGTTTATCGACGAGAGCCGTCGAACCTGGGTGGGCGGGTGGCGATGGCCGTGGCGGCGTTGACCCTTGGCGCCCTTCTCTGCGCTTGCTCTCACTCTTCGTCACCCAGCGGTGATGCCGCCACCACGGCCATCGCCCCCATCCCTACGCCGATGGCGACATCGATCGAGACCGCCGATGGGACATGGTCCTCGATTCCCATGGGCCATCTCGATCAGCCGCTCAATACCTTCTGGCAACTGTTCTTTTTGCCCTCGGGTTCCTCAACCTGGTCGAATCAGGTGGAAGCCACCGCCGTTGCCACCAACGGGGGCATCGTTCTCGCCTCCGACGGCCACTCGCTGCTCGCCGGCATTCGCCCGTCGAACTTGCTTACTTACTCTCCGCTTATCGACACCTCTGACGCCGGCAATACCTGGTCCAACGGGCTCCTCACCGAGGCGCTCACCGCTCATCCCAATGCGCTGGCGGTCAACGCCAATGGTCAAGGCTTGGCCCTCGTCAACGGCCCAGGCAGCATCCGGGTCCTCTCCAGTGACAACCTGTCCACCTGGCGAACGCTGGTGAGCGAACCCACCCTCGCCGCCTCGATCCCGGGGCGCGACTGCGGCCTCGCCTCCATCGACGCCCTCGCCTACAGCTCGGGGGAGCCGGTGGTCGGGGCACAATGCAGCCGACCCGGGGTGGTGGGGATCTTTGCCGATGACCCGGGCGGTTGGCGACTTGTCGGTCCCCTTCTTCCCTCCTCGCGGCGTGGGGCCGGCGTCGAAGTCTTGTCCCTCGATGCCACCGACACCGGACTTTCGGCCCTGCTCGGTGTCTCCGACCCGTCGGGCACCAGCCTGGTCGGGGCCACCACCGCCAATGGCGGCGTCAACTGGGCTCTGTCCCCGGCATTCCGCCTCAAGGCCTCCGAACAGGTGGCGTCCTTCGGGCCCGCCCCCGATGCCGGGTTCTTTGTGCTGTCGTCCGGGCCATCGGGGGACAACCTCGAGGTGCTCGACGGCCCGAACTCGACCTGGGCTGCCCTCCCTCCGCCACCCACGGGGACCGCGACCGTCGCATTCGGTCCCGCCCCGACGGTCGATGCGCTGGTGGTCGACCAGACAGTGATGACGGTCTGGACCCTCAGCACCGGGTCGTCGAGTGGATGGGTGAAAGGCCAGGTCGTCAACGTCCCGATCCAGTTCGGTTCCTCCTCATGACTTCTCGGCGAAAGTCCGATCACGTCGTCCACCGCGATGCTGCCGGTTGCGATGAAGTTCGCCTCGCGGTCTCGGCTCGGCTTGACGGCGAGGCGGGCCATGTTCCCGAAGCGATACTCGAGGACCATTTGGCCGTCTGTGAGCTCTGCCGAACCTTTCGGGCCGAGGTGGTCTCGCTGACTCGACAGGTTCGCCTGCGAGTTCCGAAGCCGGCCCCCAAGGGCCTGGTGCCATTGCTCGTCTCGCTAAGGGCCGGCGACCCGCAGGCAGCAAAGGGTCCGTCGCGGCCGGGTCGTTTCCTTCGTCGGTCCCGCCATGGCTGGCTACGGGTCACCCAGTGGACCGCGGCGGGCGCACCCGCCGTCATCGCCATTCCGGTTCTCGCCCTCGGAGCCTTTGGCCACCCCCACATCGTCGCCTCCCACGTCCCGACTCCGTGCACGTTCTACCTGTTGGCCCACCATGCGCGCTCCCACTAACTGCGCGGTGTTTGGACATGATCGTTGGCCGCCGACAGCCCAACATGCGCAAACGGGCCACGTGATCAAGGCCGAACGAAGGAGCCGTCATGCCTAAGATGAACATGCCGGGGATGGGACGGGTCACCTTCACCGCCCACCATGCCCTCACCCTCTGGCAGTGGAGCCCGTTCCCTCTCTTGGTGGTGGCTGCGTTGATCGCCATCGCCTACTGGTACCTCCGAGCCGACTGGCGACTTGCCGCTCGAGGTCGACGCTGGCCGGGTCATCGCACGGCTGCCTTCCTTGCGGGTTTGGTGACGGTCGATCTGGCCCTGCAGTCTCCCGTCGCCACATTCACTGGGACCTACTTCCAAGCCCACATCATCCAGCACCTCCTCCTTATGCTGGTCGCCCCCCCGCTGTTGGCGCTCGGCGCCCCGTCGACCTTGCTGCTCAAGACGGCCAACCGCCGGACCAAGGTCGCCTGGCTGAAGTTCCTGCGATCCCGGCCGTTCACGGTGGCGACCAACCCGTTCTTCGTGTGGCTCCTCTACTTCGGGCTCATGTTCGGGTTCTTCCTCACCCCGCTCATCAATGTGGCCATGCTTCACATGCCGCTCATGGATGTCCTGAATCTGTCGTTCCTGTTAGGAGGCTCCCTCTACTGGTGGCCCATGGTCGGCATCGACCCCATAGTGCACTGGAAGATGGGGTACCCGGGGAGGATGCTCAACGTCCTCCTCGGCGGATTCCCCGATGTGATCCTGGGGCTGGCCATCCTCTCGGCTCGCACGCCAATCGCATCGATGTACACGTTGGCCAGTACCCACGCCGGTGGTGGATTGTTGTGGATGTCGACCGAGGTCTCCGCCCTCGGCGGAGCCGTGCCCATATTCTTCCAGTGGATGCGCTCTGACGAACGAGCCGCAGCCCGAGACGCGGTCCGAGATGCCCGGATTGAGAGTTCGACCGCGGCCGACAAGATAGCCACTCCGACTCTACAGACCGAGGGTTCGGAGCCACAGGTGACCGCCTGGGAGGAGGCGTGGCTGGCGCGGACGGGCTCGATCCCAACCCAGATGGCCGCTCTCTCTCGCACCGCCAAACGCTCACCGTGACGTTGGAACGGAGCGGTTGTCTCTCTAGCGTCGAGCGAAGATTCGTGGGACGACGCCGGATGACTCGACTTGGTGAGCTGGAACGGAGAGTGATGGAGGAACTGTGGGCATCACCGTGCTCGATCATCGGCCCAGGGTGGGATCCGGGCCGGTACCCCGAGGACGATCGATGATCGTCTTCTTGACGAACCGGTCCCTCGCCGCCACCGGCTTGGTTTGCTTCCCAGGGGGGCGTGATCCCTTGGCTGTCTGCCTCCCGGCCCGGCTCGCCCTCGGAGCCTGAGCGGACCGGTCGGCGCCATCCTTTAAGCGCCATACCAAGGTGGTGCCTTTGTCCTGGGCGGTGTCCAGCTCCCGTTGGGAGACTGCGTCCCGCAGTCGACCGACACCATCGCCGCCGTTCCCGTCGATCTCGGTCAGACGGGATTGCAACGTGGTCCATCCATCCGAGGCCAGAATTTGAGCGCCGACGCCCTCCCCAGCGATGCTGAGCACTTCCGCCTCCCATGGCTTTCTTGCCGCTTCGGCTACCCCCCCCTGGGACGCCTGCTGTGCCTTGACTCGCCCGGCGACGGCTGCTGGGACGGTGCCCGCCTCCGTGTGCCGGTAGAGATCCTCTAGGTCGATCCCGAAGCGCCTTTCGAGTTCATGGCCGATGCGATCCAGGGCGTTGGCTGCCTTCGGGTCGCTGGTCGCCCAGGTCCCCGCCGCTTCGACAGCGGTGGCCACACCTTCTGGCGATGCCTTGTCCCACCAGCGGTCTTGGTGAACCCGCTCGTACACGAGCTGGGCCGTCTGTCGCTCGGACCGAAGACGGTCCTCCATGGCCTGGCGAATCTGGGCCGATTGATTGGCGGCCGCCCGCTGCTCGGCCTCGCGTCGCTGGACCCGCTTCTCGGCCATGCCGGCGGCGGACGTTACCAACGTCCGGAGCAAGTTGCTGATGTGGGCGTGGGCCTCGGCTGTCGGGTCAAGGTGTTCTTCAATCATGGTGGGCTCCCTTGAACTAGCGAGTGAAGTCGGGTGAGAAGGGTTGGTGGTTTGCCTTGACCTGGCCGATCGCGTTTCGCTGGCGATCTTTCAGCGCGTGCAGTTTGCGCTCGTCTTCTACTGCCAACGCCTCGTAGCGTGCGGCGTCGGCCAGGGCCTGGTCGGCGTTGGCGTGGTCCCCCCCGGCGGCAGCCAGCTCGGCATCCGCTCGGCTGCGCCGAGCGAGGGCCAGGTGGAGTTCGTGTTGTTGTTCAAGGCCGGCGATACCATCGAGTTCGGACATGGCTACCGCTCAAATCCCCGCCCAGGCTGGGGCCGGGCACGGATGGCCTTGATGTTTTGGGCCTGTTGGCTGGTGTTGGGGCGAATAGGACTGGCCACCACGGCGTGGTTCTCCGAAACCCAGTCCCCGAACTGGTGACTGTGGAACTGGACCTGACCCCGTCCCGGCGATCGCAGCAAGCCGTGTTGATACACGAGGCGGTTGCGGGCCACATCGAGCTGGCCGGTGCTCCGCTTCAGCGAAGCTGCGACGGCGACGATCGGCACCGGCTCGCTCCCGCCGATGACGGCCACGGCGGAAAGAAAAGACTGCTCCTGGGGCCGAAGACGGCCCCAGGTCCCCTCAAACTGACCGTGGAGATCCGTCTCGGCGACCCGGATACCCGCTTCGACGTGGGCCACCGTCAACTCTTCCGCCCCACCGCCGGCTTCCCAGGAGTGATAGCCAAACAGCTGTACGTAGTACGGGTGCCCAGCCGAGCGGGCGGTTACCAGATCGAGGGCCTCGGGCGCCCAGCGCACGCCGAGCTGGGCGGCCGGCTCGACCAGAGCGAGCCGGGATGCGTCCGGGCTCAGGTCGGCAAGGTTCTGCACCGACAGCCGTTCAGCAAAGGTCCCGGCGACGCCGATGGCCTCGCGGAAAGAGGGCAGCCCGGCGAAGATCACCGCAATGGGCAGCTGTGATCGGTTCACTACGGTCTGGATGGCGCCGGCCATGCCCACCAGGTCCGGCCGCCGAGCGGTCATGGCTTCGTCAATGGTGATGAGCACGCCGCTGTCGTGGTCCCGAGCGAAGGTACCAACCTTCCTCAGTAGTTCGACAAACGCACCGGGGCCAGAACCCTCCGCCGTCGCCGTGGAGTGGACATTGGCCTTGGCCTTGGCCTTGGCCGAGACCACCCCCAGGTTGAAACCGATCGACAGGTCCTTTTCCAGATGCCGGTAGTCACGACCGAGACGGTTCCAGTGACCGAGGGCCGGTATCAGGCCCTCGCCGACATCGCCCAATAGGTCGCCCTCTCGCATGGCCTGACGGTGGACCACGGGCCAGCCCAGCTCACTAGTGGCTCGCTCCCCGATGGCATCGAGGACGCTCGTCTTGCCCACCCCCCGGTGGCCAAGAAGGGCGAAGCAGAACCGGGGATGACGCGGGCCGGCTCGAAGGGCGGCCAGCGTCTCGTCAATGACTCCGGCTCGACCGGCCAAGGTGGGAGGGCTCAGTCCGAAGCCTGGGGTGTACGGATTCCGATTAGGCATTGTTAGGGTTCTCGCTCGACCGCTGCACAGTTGCCACGTTATCCCTCTTCATCGTGTGATTTAGGACTTATTAGGAATCTACTCTACCGTGCTCTACCAGCTCTACCGTGCTCTACCAGCACCCGGCGGTTCTGACATTTAGGGTTGCCCCCGGGCGGCGGTATCGCCCCCACGTTTCCGCACCTCAGACGGCTTTTAGGATGAATTAGGAATCCCCCCTCACCGGCCAAATCCTCGGTCAGCCTGGTGCACCCGGCGGAGCGTCGCCTGCTCCCGAGCCCGCACGGCGGCTTCAGCCGCCCCCGGCCGCGCCGGGCCTGGTACATCTCCCCCCGGTTCCGGCACTTCGGACTCGACCTGGGCTTCGTCCGGGGCTGGGACAAGCGCAGCGTCGATGGCGGCGAGTCGTTGCCGCAGCGAGTCGATGCGCTGCGTACTCTCGAAGGGCTGGCCGATACGAGCGGCAGCTTTGGCGGCCTCGGAGCGAGCCGCCTGCGCCTTGTCTTCGGCCTGGTGGCCTCGTTCCTCCAAATCGCCGGCCAGGTTCTCCAGGCGCGTCAGGAGCCCGAGCGGAGAATTGTTCCGCAGCTCGTGACGGGCAAGGGTCGGAGTGGACCGGGGAACACCACGGAGGCTCAGGCTGGCGGTCGACTCGGAGCTGTCTTTGGAGAGCGTCGCCAGTACGTCGAAACCGCCCAACTCGCCCACCGTCACGGTCCGACGCTCCCCGACCGGGAGCTGTCGTTGTACCTCCAGCACGTGAGTTTGTAACGCCGTGGCGGCATCGGTTCGGTGATCGTAGGACTGCCGGTCGACCAGCATGGCGAACTGACCCGCCGACGTGTCGACGGCCCGCCCGCCCGCCGCGTGGTAGGCGGCCGCCATCCCCGCCTGGTCGGTGGCCTCCCGCTCTGACGAGCGAATCCGCTGCGCCAGGCGGGCCTGATCGTCTCGATGGGCCGACTGAAGCCGCTGCAGCTTGGTCAGTTCTTGTTCGACGCCGGCTCGCTCCATGATGAGCGGGTTACCGGTGGCGAGGGCCTTTACCTCCGCGTACGACAGCGCCTGGTCGCCGATGTCGTCGATCGAGCGTTCGGTCACGTCGCCTCGCATCACCTGGTCGATGAAGGCGGCCTTGCGTTCGACGGTCTGCCAACTGAACACGTCGAAACTGCCTTCGGTGACGTACCGGATCACCTGGACTTCCTCGTTCTGGTTGCCCTGCCGCAATATTCGGCCGTCTCGTTGTTCGAGATCGGCCGGTCGCCAGGGGCAGTCCATGTGATGGAGGGCGAGGGCTCTGTCCTGCACATTCGTACCCACCCCCATCTTCTCCGTCGAGCCGATCAGCACGGCGATGCTCCCTGCCCTCGCCGCCGCAAACAAGCGCGCCTTCTCGGCATCGTTCCGAGCTTCGTGCATGAACCGAATGGCCTCCCCTGGGACGCCGCGGGCGACCAGCTCGGCCCGCAGTTGGTCGTAGACCGTCCAACGATCGTCGCTGTGTGGAGTCCCGAGGTCACAAAAGACCAGCTGCAGAGCCCCCGTGCGTGGAGACTCGACGCCATCTCCGTCGAGGTACACACGGTCGAGGCTCTGGCGATAGACACCACCGATGCGATCTGCCGCCACGGTGATCTTGCCCCCGGTCGGGTCCGGGGCCAGGCCCACCAGCCGAAGGTCCAACGCGGCTTTGCGTCCGTCTCCGGAGACCTTCAGCATGTTGTCTTCTTCGGGCCGCACCATCCGGTTCCGGATCTGCTCCGCTCGATCGGCCAGGGTTCCGACGTACTCGGTGAGCTCGGAGGAGGGGGCCACCACCACGGTTTCCGCTTTGTCACCGACCAGGCCAGGGGTGGGTAGCCCGATTTGCTCGCTGGTACGGACGTCGGCGACCGAACGGAACATCCGCAACAGGTCGGGCACGTTGGCGAACCGGGCGAATCGGGTGTTCATCCGGTAGGTGGTGCTGTCCGGGGCCAGCTCCAGGGCGGTGACGGTGCGCCCGAAATTGGCCGCCCACCCGTCGAAGTGCTCGATGCCGGCGGCGCGAAGCGTCTCTGGTTGCAGGTAGTGCTGCATCACGTACATCTCGGCCACGCTGTTGGCGATGGGGGTGGCCGTGGCGAAGGTGGCCACCCGGCCGCCGTGGGTGTCCCGCAACCAGCCGATCTTCATGGCCAGGTCCGCGGCCCGTTTGGACCCCGTCCCGTTGACGCCGTCGATGTGCGTCGGGAACTCCAGGTTCTTGAACGAGTGGGCTTCGTCGACCACGGCGTAGTCGATGCCGGTGGCTTCCCAGGTCACGCCCCCCTCGTCCCGGCGCCTGTCGTCGAGGAGCCGGGCGTGGCGCTCCTCGGAGCGGGCCAGGGCCTTCTCGAGCTTCTTCACGCTGAGGCCCTGGCCGTCATTGCTGGCGGCGATGGCCGCCCGCAGCTCGGCCATGCCCGCATTAAGAAAACCTTGCTCGGTCTCCTTGGAGACCGGGATCCGCTCGAAGCTGGACATGGTCATAATGACCGCGTCCCAGTCCTCGGCCGCACAGCGGGCCACGAACTCCTTGCGCGAAGACGGTGACACGTCGTCCTTGTTTGCCACCAGGATCTTCGCCTGCGGGTACAGCTGGAGGTACTCCCGGGAGAACTGCTCCAGCATGTGGTTGGGGACCACGAACGCCGGCTTGTTCACCATCCCGAGCCGCTTCAGTTCATAACCTCCCATCACCATGCTGGCGGTCTTCCCACTTCCGACCGCGTGAGCCAGCAGCACCGAATCACTCGACAGGATGCGCCATACGGCGTCTCGTTGGTGCGGGTGGGGCCGGAAGTTGTCGGCCAGGCCCGGGAAGCTCAAGTGCGACCCGTCGTAGGCGGGTAACACGATGGAGTTGAACCGTTCGTTGTACTCACCGGCCAGGCGGCCAGCCCGCATCTGGTCTTCCCAGACCCAGGCAGCGAAGCGCTCGCCGATCATCTCTTGCTTCTCGCGGGCCGCCAGAGTCTCGGCCAGGTTCGGGACCCGCTCACCGTTCGGGCCTTCGTCGAAGACCGACACCACCCGTTGGTTGGCGCTCGCCTCGACCAGGCGAACGCCGTCGACCCTACGAGTCCCCCAGTCCGAGGTCAGGGCGATCGACGACCGGCTACCCGTGGAGAGCCGCACGGTCCACTCGCCGGTGGCGCTGGCGTACTCGGCGGTCACGCCGGCCTCCAGGACCTCGACACAGAAGCTCTCGACGTCGGCCGCTGGGATCCACGGAACCCCCAGGCGAGCATCGATCTCGCCCGGCTCCAGGTCACGGGGTTGGACGGCTTCGAGGGCCTCGACGTTCCCCTGCCAGGCCGGGTCCGACTCGACGGCGGCCCGGGCGGTGGCCAGGCGGGCCCGGACGTTGCCGGAGAGATAGTCGGCCGCGGTGAGGGGCGGTCCGCCGTCCGGGTCGTCGTAGACCAGCGTGCCCAGCCGTTCCCGGGCCTCAGCGGAACTACAGCCGAGCAGCCGGCCGATGGTCTCGACGTCCACCGTGCCTCGCTCGTCGAGGCACACGGCCAGGGCGTCCTCGGGGCTATCGGCCGCTTCTACGACACGTCGGGGCGTGAGGATCCGCCGCTCGAACACCGCAGCCTTGGTGGCGGTACGGGTGGCTTGACCGAAGTTCTCCAGGGAACGGACCACCGGCATACCGGGGTCCTTTTTGAACCCGCCCATCGGCGGGTAGCGCCGGGCCATGGTCGGCTCACCGTGCTCGTCAAAGCGCCCGGTCGGAGACTCCCTGTACCGGTTGATCGGCCCGTAGATCCGCTCGTAGCGGTCATAGAGGTCGTGGAGCCGATCCCGATTGGCCGCCCAAGCGCTGTCGTCTGAGCTGGTCGCCTGGGCGTCGATCAGGTCGAAATAGGTGTCTCGCAGCTTGATCAGCCTGCGCAACTCGTCGACCTGAGTCCGGGGTGGCTCATAGGCAACAGTCACACCGTCCCGAACCTGCGCAAACCCGCCGCTCTCGGTCAGAACCAGATAACCGGCGATCTGCCTCGCGTTGGACTCGTTGCCAGCATCACTGAATCCGATACCCCAAGCGGATTCCGGAGGAGCCGCTACACCGCCTTGGCGGCGGCCGAGGCTGACCGTGCCTCGACATCTGCCTTCACATGCTCAACGAAGTCCTCGTCGTCATCCGGTAGGTGTGGGGTCGGGGGTGACGTATGGGTCCCCGCACAGCCGCTCAGCCCGGTCCACGCGCGGAGAAGTGCCGTGATGTCACGAAACGCCCGGAACCAGTCCACCGGTGCAGTGGAAGGAGCCATGTCGGAGAACGACGCTCGCTCGTGGTCCCGGAGCGCAGCGAGGGCTTCGACGTGCTCGTTGTGCCTCCACCAGCAGTTGGGGACGACGTGGTGGTCGACCGAGTCGAACCGGGCTTTGAGCTCCAGCACCCACGCCCGCAGCTCGGCCCACTCATCCTTGGCGTCGGACACCGGAATGGATGACCAGTGCGTTGCCGCGGGGATCTCGTCATCGGTCGGCTCGGCACTCCCATTGGATGAGTACAAGGCCTTCATGCCGTCCAGCGGCGGGAAGCTCGAGTGCGCGGCGGGGTCACTGTGTTCATCCATCGCCTACCCCCTCTCTGGTCGCGTGTCGCACGGCCAGAGTGGTCACGATCAGGTCGGTCGCGTGTCTCCGGCCCATCTTTCGCCAGGCTGGGGTGGACTCCATGATCTGGTGTAGTCGGTCGTGACACGGGCGACAGAGCGAGATCACATCGGTGAACCATTCGTGCCCAAGCCGGGCGTAGGTCCGGTGGTGAAGATCGCCGCCTCTCAACGTCCAAGCCCCGCCACAAATCACGCAGAACGGTTCAGTGCCGTGCGCGTCTACCCACTGGTTCCGCCACGCTTCACGACGCCGATGCCAAGCGGCAGAGGCCATCCAGTCGGCGTAGGCCCGCCGTCTGGCCACGCGCCCCCGGCTCCATGCCAGGCCAGGGCGGGGGTCACGCATGGTTGGCTCCGGCCTGCATGGCGGCCTCGAACTTTGAGCGAGCTCGGGCGAGCTCATTCGCATCGTCCCGGTCGGTCCACGGTGACAGTCGCATCATGATCGGCGGGGCCGATCGCAGCAACAGCAGCCCGTGTCCCAACTTGATCCGCCGGATCTCTGCCGGCTCGAGGATCGGCCGTTGTCGAATCTGCATGGACACCGACCGACCTTGGGGTCCGGCACCGTGGGTCTCCGACCACTCGTGGACGGCGCGATCGCCGATCAGGCGAGAGATGTCCGAGAGGTCGTCCGCGTTCGCCGAGCCACCGAGGATCAACTTCACGATGGCAGAGTCCCAAATCGCCCCGGCTGCCTCTTGGCCCCACTTGTCCCGGGCCTGGGCGAGAGACTGGAGGACGGCGAGCGTCGTGATCCCGGTGCCGCCACCTTCGGACATCAGAGCGGGCAGTGAAGGCAATGGGTAGTTGGCCGCCTCGTCGAGAACGAGGGCCAGCGGAGGGTCGAGCCGAGCGCCGGTGGAGCGGGCCGCCATGCGTCGAGCAGCATCCACGACGTCTTCAACCAACGCAGCCACGAAGTTGGCGGTGGCGTTGGAGCCGGACGCGGTTCCCAACAAATAGAGCGTTCCGTGCGCTGCAAGGAAGTGGGCCGGGTCGAAGGCCTCTCCCATTGCAGGGGTAACCGCAGCCAGGACGGCGGGGTCGGCCAGCGGGGAGAAGGTGTTCGCCACCATGGCCCACACCGAGTCTCGTGTGCGTTGGTCGGCGGAGATGATTGCATCCAACGCCCGGTCCCAGCCCGGCGTTGCTCCCGGTGTCTGGGTGAGGATGGTGACGGCCTCACGGGCGCCGCCGGCCGCATGGGACCAGCGGTAGAGGTCGGCTGGTGGCCGATCGTCCAGAGCGGCGGCGTGCAACAGACAGCGGACTGCCGCCACGGTCTGTTGTTGCCAGAAGGTGCCGTTCTCCACCGACCCTGCCGAGTCGGACACCAGAGCAGCAGCCCGCACCATCGCCGTCTGCGGGCGCTCGCAGCCCCGGACCGGGGACCATCGCAGAGAGGGGAGGTGTGTACCGGCGGGAGCGAGGCCCTGGGGGTCGAACACCGCCACTGGTCGATCACCGGAGGAGCGGGCCGCCAGGGTGACGGTCAGATTGTCGGGTCGGGTCGAAGTGGTCACGACGGCGCCCGGCGCATCGAGGATCATCGGGATCACGACGTTGTGGCCCTTGCCGGAACGTGGTGGCCCGAGCAGCAGCATGGAGTCTTCCACCGAGGCCCAGCACGCCACGCCCCGGCTGGCCCCGAGCCGGTAGCCGACATCTTGCGGCCGAGGCTTGTCGATCGACGGGCGCAACGTCCGGCCACGAGCCATCAGTGGTTTCGGGCCGGCAGAAGCGGCCACCTGGCGGCGATCAGCCAGGCCTTCGGCCTTGGTCGGATCCGAGGTGGCCCGGTTGCCTTCGCGACGGAACAGCCGGAGGCCGGCCCACACCAAGACGGCGAACACCACCAGAAACAAGGTGGTCACGGCCCAGTAGAGGGTGGCCGGGCCCACCGAAGCGTGCCAGACGAGGGTTGGATTGCCGGGGTGCCCGAAGGCGCGAAGGGGAGCGAACGCATCGGCGTGCGGAGCTGGGTGGCCCGACACCCTGGCCGAGGTTTCGCCGGCGAGCCAGAGGACACCGTCGAGGACGGCGCAACCGAGGATGGCAAAGAGTGCGTGGTCCCTGCCGTCACGAGGGAGCGTAGGAGTGGACGTCATCACTCGTCGTCCCCTTCGCCGTCGAGTGAAGTAATTGCCAGCAGCCGCGTCAATGTGGAGCGCCAGGAGCCCGGGTCGGAGCGGATCAGACGTTCGGTGCCGCCAGGCCTGATGGCCATCTCACCGAGGGCGTCGGCGACCTGGTCGGCAAAGGGAGGGCCACCGGTCTCTGCCTGGTCCCACATCAGCCACAGCACCTCGACCAAGGCGTCGAACGCCAGGGCGATCTCATCGGCGGTGGGCGGCGTCAAGGGGGAAGGGCGCCGTGTCACACACCTACCCCTGTTTCGAGCGGATCGACGGTGGGAACCTGTTCGAGCCTCGCCTGACGGGCGGCCTCGACGGCTGCAGCTGCCCCGGGCACCTTGCCGCCGGTTTCGTGGGGAGCGGGGCTCGCCTCGATGATGAGCCGGGCCGCTTGGCCGACCCGCGCCTGAGTCGCCTGGATGGCCTTTGCAGGGTCGTCGCCCCCGGCCCAGCCTGCGACATAGGGGAAGCTGTAGTCGTCGGTGTGCATCCCGTGGGCGGCGGCCACCACGAAGGCCACCGACTCGGCTTCGACTTCCTTCACCGGCCGGCGGAGGTAGTACCCGGGAGGATCGACGTGGAGCAGGCAGTGCCCTGCTTCGTGGATCAGCGTCTTGACCATGGCTGCGTCGTCCATGTCGGCCCGGACCACGACGGACTTGGCTCCCCAGTTCGTCTGGCCGTTCGCCCCATTGATGGACCCCGCATCAGGCACCGTATTGACGGTGAACCCCCGGGATTCGATCAGCGCCATCACGGCGGCTCCGAGCCCTTCTGGGGCCTCGCCGGCGAGCAGTCTTGGGCGGGGAACGTCGGGCACGGGCTCACCGGAGGTCTGTCCGACCTCGAAAACGTGCTCGACCTTGAATCCGTACAGCGCCTTGCGGCGCTCCTCGGTTTCCCCCGGTTGCGCCGCCCCTTCCTTTCCCAGCGGGCGCACGTGGCCGTCCTCGTCCAGGGCGCTCCGACGGTGTCCGATGACCGGGGCCAGGACTGCGTAGCCGTGTTGGCCCTTGTCCACGGGGCGGCCCAACGCCTTCCAGGTGTTGAACCCGGCCACGAAGGACGGCACCGGATCGGGTACCCGTCCATCGATGAACGCCTTCGTGTGCTGGCGGGCGATCAACATGATGTTGTTCGGGCTGTAGTTGTGCAGCCTGGCCTGGAACGCAAGGTAGGCCATCCAGTCCTCACCGGTGACCAAGGTCGACACCGATTCAGCCAGCGCTGCCTGGGCGGCAGCGACCTTTTCGGCCGACTTTTCGGCCCACTCCTGTCTCGACATCCGTGGTTTCGACACCGGCCTCGCCTCCTGTGGGCCACCCCGGTGGCAGCCCTTGTCTATGGCGGGCCGGAGTCCAGCTAACGGGCCGGGAACCCGAGAGGGTTGTCGATCATGCGGGCGTTGGTGTCGGTCAGGGCCAGCTCGCTCGGGGTGCAGAGGTGGCGCACCACGAAGGCGCGCTCGTTGACCCGCCAGAGCCCCTCTCCTCGGGCGAGCTCGGGGAGCTGGCGAACCTCGGTACTGGACAGGCCGAGCACTTTCCCGGCGGCCACCGCTTCGTCGGTCGGCTCGTTGTAGAGGATGCGGGTGGCCGTGTCACCGAGGAGCCCTTGGGCGAGTCCTCGGGCCTCCGAGCCGCTTTCACCGACGGCCTCCAGATCGGACAGCCGGTGGACGACCATCAGGTTGGCCAGGCCCCACGCACGAGACAGCTTCCAGTGACTTTGCATCCGGGCCAACAGCGCGGGCTGGGCCATCAGCCGCCATGCCTCGTCGTAGACGACGAGGCGTTGCCCGCCGTCGGGGTCACGGAGCGCCGCTTCCATCCATGCCGACGTGCAGGTCATGACCAGTCCGAGCAGGGTGTCCGATCCGGAGATCCGCGACAGGTCCAATGACAGCATGGGGAGGGAAGGATCGAAGCGCACCGTGGACGGACCGTCGAACAGGCCGGCTAGGTCGCCGGACACCAGCCGAGCCAGCGCGTGGGCGACCTCCCGCCCGTCATCGAGCAGCTGCGCGACGGTCGACCCGGCGACAGCGGTGCCGGGGGCGTGCAGGGCATCAACCACGTGGGGAAGGATCGGGATGGAGTGGCCGGCGACGGCCGAAGACAGGGCGGAGTCGAGCGCGGTGCGCTCCACAGCCCGGAGCGACCGGCCGAGGGTGGTGGTGGCAAGGGCTGCCAGCAACGCCTGGCGATCGCTCGTCACCTGGGCGTGCCAGGCGGTATCAGACTGTCCTGACGGTCTCGGCCCTTCGTCCAACGGATTCAGCCGGGCCCTGGCTCCAACTCCCAGTTCGATGACCTGACCGCCGATGGCACGGGAAACGACGGACCACTCGCCCTTCGGGTCGCCGGGGACATAGACCCGTCGACCGAAGGCGATGTAACGAGTCGCCAGCGACTTCGCCAACGTGGACTTGCCACGACCGATCTGACCGGCGAGAAAGATGTTCGGGTTGGTCAGCGAGCCTCGGCGGTACAGGTCCCAGGGGTCGAAGCAGAAAGCGGTGCCGGACCATGAATCCTGACCAATAAGCGCACCTTCCGACCCCAAGCCTTCCTCTGCGAGGAACGGGTACGCACCGGCCAGCACTTCGCTGGTGGCCCGGTGGGGAGCGACCTTCAGTCGGCGATAGGTCCGTCCGGCCATCGGTCCTGCTTCCCCGCCCTTCGGCAGGAAGGCCGCCTGGCGCTGCTCGGCCCGCAGAGTCTCGCCCTCTGCCTTGCGGAGGGCCATCAACCGTTGCCGGTGGGAGTGGTCGACTTGGTGTGCTGCCTTGGCCGCCTCGCGGCGAAGGCGGCGCTCGGGCGGTGCGTAGCCGGGAGCAGCGAACACCCTCCCGTCGTCACCGACCGGCAACGATGGCAACGAAAGCGGCGCTGGCGGGGCGGCCGGGCTGGGGATGGGCGTGGGGCTGGGATATCCGAACCCGGGTGCATCGCCGTCGGGCTTCTTACGACCCCGCATCAGAACGCCCTCCGGGCGAGGGGAAGGGTAGCGAGCACGAACCCTTGGAGCTGGCGGCCATAAAGCGGGCGCACCTCACACGCCGCCTGGCTGGCAGCCCGGGTCACGAGCGAACGGGCGGCCTCGAGGGTTTCCATGGTCGGGGCCGTCACGGTCACGAACCCCGAGAACTCGACGTCGGTGTGGCCGGAAACCACCGAACGTTCTCTGGCTTGCAGATCGGCATACTCCTGGGCGTCGGACATGTCAGCGATCTGGCCGACCTTGGCCTTCTGCGCGGCGTCGGCCACCGCCTCGGTCTTTTCCTTGCGGATCTGACGCAGGGCGTCATCGGTCGGAAGGGGGTGAGCGACCAGCGACAGTGTGCGACGAACGTCGGGAGTGAAGATCAGATGGTGCAAGAAGTCCGGAGGCACGTCGATGCGGGGCCACTCACTGATCCAGAGCACCGCAGAAAACGCAGAGTCGTGGCGCAGGTACTCCCAGTGCTCGGAGACAGCGAGCGGTCCGGCATGGGCCAGGTTGGCTCCGGGGTCGTGGCGAGCATCGAGTGGGGTGGTCGGGTCGTAGGCGCTGCGGATGATGGCGGCCAGCTCGGATTCACAGAGCCATTCCCCGGCCCGCAAGTCGGCCGAGCGCAGCGAGTCGACCAGCGATGCCATGTCTCCCCGTAGGACGGTGGCCGCACCGACCATCCCTCGGCCGGCGGCCTTGATGGCACGGTTGGCGGCTTTCATGTCGAGTGACAGGGAGATAGTGGTCCGGTGGGTGCCGGCCGCGAGGCGAGCCTGGTCGAGTAGCTGGCGGTACTCGACGTCGGCCCAGCTGCCGTCGTGGACACCGTTGGCCGCGTACCATTCGGCCTGCCCGGTTGCAGGATCGGGGAGAGTGGCTTCGAGAACCTGGAGGGCAGCACAGGTCCCTGACTGGGCGAGCGCGGCGTAGAGGCGGCCCCAACGGCTGACCCGCTGGTTGCGCTCGTCGGGGTCGAGCAGCACGAAGGCCGGGTGCGACACGCTGACAACAGCCGTCAGTGTGTGCCGGTGCGGATCGTGGATCATGGCCGCACCGGTCACCGGGTCGTTGTAGACGCGCAAGCGTGCCGCATCGCCGACCAGCGCGAGTGTGCCAGCAGGTCGGGGGCGGACCGGGTGTTGCGAGTGGTACTCGAGTTGCCCGGTCAGCTTCCGGGCCTCGAAGTGCGCAGCTGTCCCAGCCCACTCCACCGCCGGCCGGCCGGCCACTCGTACGAGGGCAGACGCAGCCAACGGCCCCCACAGGATGCCTGCGACGATGAAACCGAACCCGCCGGCAGATACGAGTCCTGCGATGGCGATCGATCCAGCGGTGGCCAGGGCGACGACTCTCGGCGTCGAGAACCCGAGGATCAAACCTCTGGTGGGGCGCCGCCCGAAGCGGACAGTGGGGGTGGTGCTTGCCATGGTGATCTCCTATTGCAGGATCGGCTCGGGAGCGGGGTGAGGTACTGGGGTCGCCGGTGGCGGGAGGGTCGGTGCGGCCGCCGGTGATGGTGTTCCACCCGCACCGGAGGTTTCCGGGCCCGGGCCAGACGTCCGATCCCCACCTGTCATCGCCGCTGAGCCGTTGCCGACTTGGTCTGTGGCACCTTTCAACACGCTTGCACCAGCTGAGGCAGCCACAACCGGAGCAGCCACACCAGCTCCGCCGGCCGCCCCGCCCGCCGCCGCTCCGACGGACGGGCTTGCGCCGGTCATGCGGGCAGCCGAGCTACCGATCGACGCGGCTTTTTGCGGGGCGCTCACCGCCGCCGCCGCTCCAGCGGCAGCAGCCCCGCTCATGGAATGGAGCTGATGAAAATGGTCGCCGGAGAAGTGGACCAGTTTCAGTGCCATCCACGGAGCCAGGCCGGCAACCCCGAGGATGAGGATGCCGCTCGCCACCTGCGTGACGCCTTGGCCTGCCCCCGTGCCAGATTGGCCGACGTGGGAGAGCAGCACGCCCCATCCGACGATGAAGATGATCACCAGGATCAACTTGGAGAAGATCAGGGCAATCATGATCTCGATCCACTTTCGTGTCCACGACACGGTGATGTCGGCCAGGCTGCCGGCGAAGGCCAGTGGGGCGAACACTGCCGACACGACGATCAAGACCTTGCGCACCATGAGCGCGAACCAGACGATCATGACGGCGGCGATGGTGGCGATGGCCGCCAACAACATGACGGACGGGTTCTGCATCGTCAGGATTGCGTTGGCGGCCAGGATTTTCCCGCCCATCCCCGAGAGCGTCGTACCCATCGCCGCTTTGACGACCCCGGCCGAAAGAGCGTCAGTGGCCTGCAGCAGCAGGTTGGTGATGGCGATGGCCACGCCACCGCCGAGGAAGGCGATAAGCAGTCCCTTTCCTGCTCGGGCCAGGCCGTGACCGTCCCGACGCAGGACGGACGTGATGATCTGGACCATGAACAGCCCGACCGCGACGGTGAGGGCGATGGTCCCGACGATGGCGAGGTCGAGGTCGAAGCCTTGGCCGCCGAGTTGAACTGTGGTGGCCGAGGACATCTGGCCCCACATCCAGTTGGTGACGCTGTCGGCCGCCTTGGCGAAGTCGTTGGCGATCGCCTGGAACGCGTCACCGGCGACCGACTTGGCGATGGACGTGGCGCAACCAGCGATGTCGAGAGGGGAACAAGCCATGGCTCAGCTCTCCGACCAGCTGCTCACGGACACGGTGCCGTAGCCCTGGTGCCAGTGAGCGGACCCGACGTAGATCTGCATCGAGAAGGGGAGTGTCGTAGTCGGCTGGCCGGGCTGATTCACGGTGAGGACCCCGGAGACGTCGTAGTCGCAGAACCGGGTATCGGTCGGTTCCCACCCACTGGCGACGATCTGTGACCACTGCGGATCCATCTCGATCAGCAGTTGGGACGCCGACCAGACGACACCGGAGCTGGCATTCGCCTGCCACTGATCGGTTGAAGGGATTGGAGAGGAGGTGCCGCCGCCGGCGGACTGGTCGAAGAGCGACACGTAGAGCACCGTGTCCTGGACCCAAGGGACGACGCCGGGGACCATCTCGGGCGCTTCGTTGGCGACCGCCCAAGCGGCCAGTCCGGTCCGGGACTGGTGGGCAAAGTCGATACCGAGCAACGCGGCGGTGAACTGGGTCACCCACTGATCAGGCTGGTAGCTGACCGGGAGGAGTTCCCACCCACCGGCATACGCCGGAGCGGGCATATGCTGGCCGGCCGCCTCGATCCCGGGCATGGCCGGGGCCAAGCCACTCTCGAACTGCGAGTCGTACTGCAGCTGCACCGGGGTCTGTGGTGGCACGGTCGTCGCCGGGGGCACCGGAACCCACTGGCGTGCCGAGGCCGGCAGAGAGGCGGAGGGATGTCGACGAGGCCGTATTGCTGTCGTCGACTTTGTTCCACTGGTGGAGGGTCGAGGATGGTGGGTGCCGAGAGCCGCCCAGGCCACACAGACGATGACCAGGATGATGAGGACCATCCCTGTCCCCGCAGTGATCTTCCGGGAGCGAGTCATCAGAGCTGGCCGCCCGCACTGGCGAAGAAGTTGATGAGCACAATGGCCCCGCCGGTCAAAGCGGCGGCGGCGAAGGCCACCAGCACGCCAGTCTTCCCCCGTCCGGCGAGCACCGGGTTCGAACTGTGGGATCCGAGCGCCCACACGATGGCGGCGATGACCAGCCCAGCGACTGAGGCCACGAGCCCGATAGTGAGCAACGCACCGACGATGTTCTGGAGCTCGTTGATGCCGGGCAGGCCCGACGCGTTGGGCGAGATGTTGACTCCGGCGAGGGTGGGCTGGATTGGCATGATGACCTCCTGTCGGGCGACCCCGGTGGTGACCCGTCACCCATGGCGGGGAGGGATCCAGCCAACGAACGGTTAGCCGTCAGCCGGGGCCGGATCGCGGAGAGCATCGAGGCCACCGGAAATGAACGTCTGCCACGACTGGACCTCCACTCCCATTTGCGGATCGATCGCACTCTCCACCAGGCCGTAGCCGAGGTAGATCCCGACATGGCCGGCCTCGCCCGGACCAGGCGAGTCTGATCCCGGTGTGAGCACCAGGTCGCCGGCCATGAGCTCCGACGCAGTGCCCGCCACACCCTCGCTCTGCTGGG
The DNA here is from genome assembly GCA_003133325.1 of Acidimicrobiaceae bacterium. Lineage (GTDB taxonomy): Bacteria > Actinomycetota > Acidimicrobiia > Acidimicrobiales > RAAP-2 > DASZIT01. The sequence goes on from PKXA01000049.1 coordinate 66,250, forward strand.
ACACGGTGTAGTGGTCCAAGGTGACCCCGGCGGTCACCCATGCCGCCATGGTCAGACCTGAACAGTCATATGCGTTCGGGCCAGCGGCGGCCCACACGTAGGGCTTGCCGAGCTGAGCGATGGCGAAACTGACGACTTCTGCATGCTCGGGGCCCGTTCCGGGCGGGACGGTGTAGCCGAGCGGGAGACCGAAGGAAGAGGCAGGTCCGGTGATGCCACCGGGGACCCCTTGGCCACACGTCCCGGCCGTGTTCCCGTTGGACAGAACGGCGGTGAGGATTGTACCTGCCTGCGCCCAGTTCGCTTGGTAGTTCTGCCCGAAGGCGAACGCGGAGCGCTGAACGGATTGGGCGGCCAGCCACGGAGCCGTCGCTTGCCAGTCGGGGGTGGCGATCAGACGTTCGACGAACATGCCGGTGGCCGCAGGCGGGTCCATCTCTTGGGCCGCCGTTCCCCACCCCTGGCTGACCCGCTGTTGGAACAGACCGAGCGACCCGGCGTTCCCAGGTCTCGGACCGAGGTTTTGGAGACCCGACTCCGTAAGGGCGACCATCACGGTGATCTGCGCGGCTGTCTGGTTTTCCCCCGAGTCAGCAAACGTAGCGGCGACGGTCTGGTCGGCATAGCCCGCTTGGGACGGGGAGAGCCCGGGGACCGGGCCCGACGGTGTGCACGCCTGGCTGGCTTGGAGTGCCGCGGCCGTGAGCGACATAGCGGCGCTCTGATAACCGGGGACACCGCCCACGACAGCAACGAACCCGATGAGAACCGCGAGTGCGGCAGCGGCGAGGCCGATGGCGATCATCGGCGCGGCCGAGGTGTCCTGGTCACTCACGTCAGCTGCTCGCCACGTCCCCGACGACACTGCCACTCGGTCAAGCCACCCGAGATGCCAACCTCGTCAGCGTTCCCCATGGAAACCGTCTGGCAGGAGTCGATCACCGGGCAGTTGGTGCACACGGCCAGCGCCTGACTCGCCGTCCGGTCGTCGGATGACTCGTGGAACCAGATTCCGGTATTGCCACCACGACATGCTGCTTGGCCTCGCCACGGCGGAGTGGGGAGTGGAGGGGTCATACCCATGGCGAGCGGGGATCCGGCTAACGGGATCTCGAGTGGGTCGGCGGGCCCCCGAAACGCGGCGCCGTTCGGTTCGACGGGTTGTCCTTGGCTTCCACAGGATGTGTTCCGCTACTACAGGTAGGTGTTTCACTACAGGAATAGCACTACAGGGGACCCCCAAAAAAGGTCGTCTGACCAGGAGTTTGGTCGAGGGGTGCGGGACCTCTTCAGCGCGTGGCCGGGACCTCTTCAGCGCGGGCATGGGCAAGGAGCCGGGACCTCTTCAGCGTGGATAACTTCGTTGGGCCGCGGCTGTCCACAGGCACGAGGCTGGACTCACGAGTGGGAACGTGAGTCGATGCCAGCAGCTCGCGTTGAAGGAGCATCTCGCCCCCCCAGGTGTCGATGGCCAGCTGGACCGGCGGGCTCAACCGGTCAGCGCAAGAAGTTCGGCAAGCTTCTCCAATGGCTTCATGAATCCTAGGGTCTCCCGGGGACGGTTATTGAGGCTTCTTGCGATCCGAGCAAGATCCTCAGCGGAGTGGACGGAAAGGTCCGTTCCCTTCGGCATGTACTGGC
>PKXA01000066.1 GCA_003133325.1 Acidimicrobiaceae bacterium
CCGGCGGCAGCGGGAACCACCCAAGAGGTCGCGGCATGAAGCTCCGGCCAGTTCAGGAATCCCCCGGATTCATCCGTGGGGAGGATGTCAAGTCGACGGCTTCGATGAGCTGGACATCCAGGAGATTTCCCACGTGAGCATCGCCGGGCGTGGCCGAACTGGCGAACAGCTTGGCAACGGCTTCGTTGACCACCATCGGCGTGTTCGCTCCGGCCGGGTGCACGGAATTGACGCGGATGTTGTGCGGTGCGAGCCAGTGGGCCCAGGTGCGTCCCAGGCCGACAATCGCGTGCTTGCTGGCGCAGTAGCCATCGGACCCTCCGGTACCTTCACCCCCGCGTCCAACCAGGCCCAAAGTTGAACCGGTAAGCATGATCGCACCGCCTCGGCCTTGTGCGATCATGACGGGGGCAGCGGCCTGGACGGTGTTCCAGACACCAAACAAATTGACCTCGATTTGGTCGCGGAAAGCCTGTTCATCGTCAACTTCCTCTGACATCAGGCCGATGCCTGCGTTGGCCACCACGATGTCCAAAGTGCCGAGTCGGGCGACTCCATCAGCGACGGCGTCCCGTAGCGCAGCGGCATCTCGGACGGCGGCTTCGACCGCGACAATGCGCCGTTCGCGGGCCTCGACCTCGGACACTGTCCGTGCGAGATCGTCTTACGTCGCCATCGGGTAGGCGACCGAGTCGATCTGCCGACAAATGTCTATTGCGATCACATCGGCACCCTCCTGGGCCAAACGCACCGCGTGACTGCGCCCCTGCCCCCTGGCCGCTCCGGTGATCAGTGCAATCTTTCCGTCGAGCAGCCCTGGCATCGGATGTTGTTCTCCTTCGGCCTCGCGTCCACTTTAGGATCGGCACGCGACTCATAGTGGCAGAGGGGGTATTGGGTTCCTCGGTCGTCCATCCGGGTCCGAGGGGAGCTGCGACGGCTCCACCTGGGCTCGATCGCCCAAGCCTCAGTTGAAGTGCCCGTATGGCGCACGGACAGGGTTGACATGACTTGCCCCGAAGTGCCGCGTTGAGGCAATTTCGGCGTCAGCCTCGACCACGCTTCGGGTACCACTGGGAGGGCGTCGGGTACCACTGCGGATGCCACTGGCAGGGTTCCGAGGCCACGAAGGTCCAGTCGATGAGCACGATCTCGCCTTCCGTGGCAAAGAGCGAAGAGGTTGCCCGGGTGAAAGTCCAGGTGACAAGACGGCCGAGGCACCGACTCCATCACTGCCGATAACCACTCCCGACGATGCAACCGTTGACAACGCCCTGGTGAGGTCGTCAGGTTCGTAACCGCCCATCGGGGCATGGGCTTCGGGCAGAGTATGGATCATGGCCGGCAATCGTGAAGTGGTCGACCGGCTCCGCGAGGTCGTCGGCCCGCAGGTGATCGTCGATCGTGACGTGGTCGCCTCGTACACGACTGACTGGACGCGGCGGTTCGGGGGCCGCTCGGTGGCCGTGGTGAGGCCCGCTTCCACCGAAGAGGTGGCGGGCGTTGTCCTCGCCTGCCGGGAGCTCGGCGTCGCCCTGGTTCCCCAAGGTGGCAACACCGGTCTGGTGGGTGGCGGCGTTCCACTGCACGATGAGGTGGTTCTCAGCCTTCGGCGCCTCCAGACCCTGGAGTCGATCGACACCCTTGCCGGTCAGGTCACCGCCGGTGCCGGCGTCGTCCTCTCCACGCTGCACCAAGCTGCTCGCACCGCTGGCTGGGCATACGGGGTGGACCTCGCCAGCCGAGACTCGGCAACTGTGGGGGGCATGGTCGCCACCAACGCTGGTGGGGCGCACGTCCTGCGCTATGGGGACACGCGGGCACAGTTACTCGGGTTGGAAGCCGTGCTCGGAACGGGTTCGGTCATCTCCCACCTCGGCGGGTTGGTGAAGGACAACACTGGCTACCACCTTCCCGGCCTGGTGTGCGGGAGCGAGGGGACCTTGGCGGTCGTGACCGCTGCTCGATTGCGCCTCGTGCCCGCGATGGCGTGTCGGACCGTCGCCGTGCTGGCATTCCCCACGGTCTCCCACGCGCTCGAAGCGTCGGCGGCCTTCCGACGGTCGGTCCCCGCTCTCGAGGCTTCCGAGCTCTTCCTCTCGTCGGGGATTGAGCTGGTGTGCTCGGTGACCGGGATGCGGGCGCCGTTCTCGGACTCGCACCCGGTCTACCTGCTCGTCGAGGTGGCCGATCACGCCGACCCCACGGAGGCGTTGGCGGAGGCGACAAGCTCGGTCGACCACGTGATCGAGGTGGTCGTCGCCACCGATCCGTCGCGACGCGCCCAGCTGTGGCGCTACCGCGAGGCGCACACCGAGGCCATCAACACCCTCGGTCCACCGCACAAGCTCGACGTGACCCTGCCACTCGGGTCACTGGCCGAGTTCATCGACCGGGTCCCCGAAACGGTGCAGGCAATCGCACCGGCGGCACGTACCTGGCTGTTCGGACACGCCGGAGACGGCAACGTCCACGTAAACGTGAGTGGCCTCCCCCCTGACGACGATCGAGTGGACGAGGGGGTGCTTCGTATGGTCGGAGACTTCGGCGGAAGCATCAGCGCCGAGCACGGCATCGGTGCGGCCAAGAGACGGTGGCTGCACCTCTCGCGGAGTGCCAACGAGATCTCGGCATTCCGGGCCCTCAAGCGGGCTCTCGATCCCGATGGCGTCCTGAACCCCAATGTGCTCTTGCCGCCAGACGGGGCGTGACTCCCTGCTATCCGAGACGTACGGTCTTGTCCGGGCGCCAGGCGAGGACGACGGCACGGTGACTGTCCCGGTCCACCGTGGTCATGGCCCCCACCATCGGGTCGCCGATCCCAAGGCACGGACAAGCCAGCGGGCCAGCCGGCCATGGGCCGTCCTCTACTGCCATCGGCAGATTCCCGAGGTTGGCCAGACTTGAGTAATCCCATGTCCACCGGAATGCCATCCACTCCTGGCCACTTTCGCGAAAACAGCAGTTCAGCGGGCTGATCACCGGTTTCCGACTTCAAATGCCCCAGAACCGCAGCGCCACGCCGGTTGACAAGGCTAACGCTGTAAGCCATACTGGCTATCAGCGTTAGCTTCACGATGAAGTGCAGGTGAGAGGAGAGAAGAATGGACAGGATTGCTCCCTACAGAGAGCCTGGGTTCCTTACGAAGAAGGTGATGAACCGCTTCGTCCTCGTCATGATGCGCATGGGTCTCAGTGTCTGGGGAAGCCGGATCCTCGAGGTCCGGGGGCGACAGAGCGGAATGCCCCGCCGCACGCCGGTGAACCTGCTCGACATTGAAGGACGTCAGTACCTTGTGTCACCTCGCGGTGACACGCAATGGGTCCGTAACGCTCGTGCGGACGGCGGTCGCCTCGCATTGATCCTCGGTCGGCGTCGGGACGAGAGAATTGCTCAGGAGCTGTCGGACAGCGAGAAATCACCCATCCTTCGTGCCTACCTTCGGAAGTGGAAGATGGAGGTGGGAATCTTCTTCGACGGTGTGACGGCCGATTCCAAAGAAGAGGACGTGTTGCGGATCGCGCCTGACCACCCTGTATTCCTTCTCTCGGCAACAGGGGAGTGACGGACGGGCGAACGAGGTGACCGCAGATCCCCGAACTCGCGGAGATGGGTTGCCGACCAACGAAGAGCTGCTCCCCGGTGAGGTGCGGCGACCTGATCGTCCGTCCGCACGCCCGAGGCGAGTAGCTGAGACCATCGCCGCTGCCCGCAAAGTGTTGGAAGACGAAGGGCCCGGCGCGCTCACCATGCGCAGACTCGCCGATGAGCTGGGCATCCGGGCACCCTCGCTCTACAAGCACTTCGAAAGCAAGGCCGCCGTTGAGTTGGCCGTCATCGAGGAGGCCTTGTTCGACATCGGCGATGTCACCCACAGAGCCATACATGAGCCTGGGGCCGTGGATCCGTTGCTGGACTTGCTCACCACCTATCGCAGGTACTGCCTGTCGCACCCGAACCTCTATCGGCTTGCCACCATCGGGCACCTTCCCAGAGAGAGTCTGCCTCCAGGATTGGAGGATTGGGCCGGCAACCCGTGGTTCGTCGTCACCGGTGACCCCCATTCAGCGCAGGCCCTCTGGTCCTTCGCCCACGGCATGGTGGTCCTCGAGCTTGACGATCGTTACCCACAGGGCTCCGACCTCGAGAGCACTTGGCGAGCCGGAGCCGCAGCGTTCGAGCGATTGACGGCGCAGAGGCGGGGCGACGGCTCTGGCCGGGTTGCGTGATCAATCGCGGGTCGCTGGCCGGCGAGATGGCGACATCGGCTTTGCAGAGCACGCGTGGGCCATCTTGACCTTGGAGAGCATTCAGTAAACCCATGTCTCGTGGGCGGTGTCCGTAAGGTGG
>PKXA01000127.1 GCA_003133325.1 Acidimicrobiaceae bacterium
CCACCTTCAGATAACCGTCGTTACGCGCTCGCTCCCTGACTGGGAGAGCCGGCGTTCTGCGTGCACGATCTGGGCGTTGCCTGCTGGGTATGACCGGGCGCCGTGCGGTTCGTCTCCGAAGGCCGAGCAACTGATATAGCATGCACGCTATGTGGGGCCATGTCGAGCTCGAACCGGAGATCCGTGACTGGTTTCTGGCCCTCGATGACACCGATGCCGACCGGGTGAGATTCCACGTCGACCGCCTCGCCGAGCTCGGTCCCACCTTGGACGAACCCCACACCCGTCAGTTGGACGGCAAGCTCCGGGAGCTGCGCTTCTACCTGGAGGGTCGGCCAACTCGGATCACCTATTGGATCGGTCCGGGCCGGAGGATCATCCTGCTCACGGTCTTCGTAAAGACCCAGCGCCAAGAGCGACGCGAGATCGACCGGGCGAAGAGGGCAATGGAGCGTTGTAGATCCGAAGCGCACACGACGAACGACGAGGAGTGAGGTTCATGACTGAGCGAACGAGTTGGGATGACATCAAGGCACAGAGGCCCCTCACCGAAGAGGGTCGCGCTGCCTACGACGACGAAGCCCGTATCAGCGCATTTCGGACCTTGGTGTACCAGCTCCGAACTGAGGCTGGGCTCACCCAGGCGGAACTCGCAGAGCGCATGGGCACGACGCAGTCGGCGATCGCTCGGATGGAAGGCGGAGGCGTCCGTCCGACGCTCGAGACCCTGGAGAAGCTCGCCCTAGCGGTCGGCAGCGAGCTCATCGTCGGCGTCGGTGAGCACCTCTCGGACAATCGGAGCATCGCGAAGCTCGTACGCGATGGCCATGCAGTGATCCGTCGCGCGAGTTGAATGAACGCCAGACCCGTCGATTTGTAGGTCGGTTGCTGTTCGGGCCGCCGGAATTCGGTGTGTGCGATCTGTTGCCAAAACGTCACTCCGTCTAGTAGATTAGACGGAGCGACGAGTCGCGCCCTGCTCCGCCTGTTGACCAGCCGAAAATTCGGATGTGTCGTCGTTCGTCAGCGAGGCTCTCACGTCATCGTTCAGTGCGGACAATGCCGAGCGGTCATCCCGTTGCATGGCAGGGACCTGGCCCCCGGTACCTGGGCCGACATCCGTTCGGCTTTGGGACCGTGCCTTGGAGAGAGGTGGTGGCAATGAAAGACAAGCCCCGATTCAAAGTCGCCGTGCGCCAGGATCCCGAGGATCACAGCGCCTGGCTCGCGAACGTCGTCGGCGCCCCTGGTGCCCAAACCTTCGGTCGTTCGTTGGCCGAGGCCAAGCGCCACGGCATCGAGGTGGTGGCGCTGTGGTTCGAGCTCGAGCCCGAGGACTTCGAGATCGACTGGGACATGCGCCTGGGCAAGCTCGCCATGCCGGTGAAACAAGCCCGTACGGCAATGGCCCACGCAGAAGCGGACCGCGAGCGTCGCGATGACGCCGTTCGCGCTCTCACGGGTGCCGGGCTCAGCTACCGAGACATTGCTGAGCTGCTCGGACTGTCGCACCAGCGCGTTGCGCAGATCTCGCGCGCTTCGTAGATCACCAGCGCATCGATCGCCGCTGGTTCATCCCTTTCCTGGAAAGAGCCAGCAAGAAACTGGCCGCACATAACAACGGCCGGATTGACCTGTGTAGACCATTTGGCACGCGCCAGAATCGGCGTTATATCGGTTCGACCCGTGGCTTTGAGCTGGTGCCCGCTCAAGGATCGTCATCTGCATATCGAGAGAGAACCGGCCGATCCATGATGAAGCGGCTCCGGCCGTTGTCGGTAACCCGGGACTCCCTTGGGCCGGCCCAACACAAGAGGTGCGCCATGACGGCGCTACACGTCGGATACGCCCGAGTATCCACTGATCAGCAGGATCTCACTTCCCAACGCGACGGCCTCGCCGCACTCGGGGTGGCTTCCAATCGGATCTACGTCGACCATGGACTGACTGGCACCAATCGCGAGCGGCCCGGCCTACGCGAGGCACTGGCCGCCTGCCGCGAAGGCGACACCCTCGTGGTCACCAAGCTCGATCGGTTGGCTCGGTCCCTTCCGGATGCGCGGGCAATAGCTGACGAGCTGACCATGCGTCAGGTACGACTCAACCTGGGTGGATCGGTCTACGATCCGACCGATCCGGTCGGCCGACTGCTCTTCAACGTCCTCGCCATGGTGGCCGAATTCGAATCCGACCTCATCCGGTGGCGGACCCGAGAGGGTATGAAGGTAGCGAAGGCCAAAGGGCACCTCCGAGGCAAGCAACCCAAGCTCAACCATCGCCAACAGGCTCACCTGGTCGCGCTGTTGGAAACCGGCGAATACACCACGGCTGAGCTAGCCGACTTGTTCGGTGTGGCCCGCTCAACTGCCTACCCGGCCGTGGAGCGAGAGCGAGCCCTGAAGGCAGCGGAACCGCGCATCCCAGCACCGGGGACTTGAATCCTGGCGCCATATGACGGCGTCCCGCAGGACATACCCCAGTGGAATGTCGTCCATCCGTCCAGCAACGAGGCCGCGTCGCACCGAAACCGGTTTCCTGAACGGTGATGGGCAATGGACCCTCGACGGCAGTGCGACATCACGGGAGGACGGCCACGCCGCGGTCTCGTGCGGCCGAGGCAAGGGCCACGTCGAACGTCGCGAGAGAGGCCTGGTGGTGGACAGCCACGTCCAATACACAGCAGTCAGGCAGCTTGAGGCCGGTACTCGCCCGCAGTTCGGCCAGGCGCAACGGTTCGTCGGCGTCCTGCGGTGCTACATCCACACCGGCTGCTCGAAGGTGATCCTGCATAGCCGCACCGCGGCCGACCCGGACGCCGCCGACCAGAACCTCCGCCATCGTGACGGTGTGGACGAGCGTCGAACCCGGTGTGGCGTCGAGCAGGATGGCGGTTGCCGCCGCGTGGTGGGAATCGACTGGGCTGAGGTGAGCGATCAGGACACTGGCGTCCAAAACGATCACGCTGGCCAGTCCTCCCGCAGCTCGGCGAGATAGTCGGGCCCAAACGCGTCGGGGTATGCGCCGCTGCTGGCAGTCACGGCAGCGCGGTGACCCTCGACGTCGAACTGCTCGTGCTGCTCCAACGTTTCGCTACCGACGTCGACCAGTCGCAGGAGCAGTTTCGAACGCGGCTCGCCCGGCCAGCGCATTGCGGCGCGATCGATCGCACGAGCAACGGCTGGTGTCTCTGTCACCTGATGGCGGGGACGTGCGGTAGGCATGAGTTAAGTGTACCACCTAAAGTTGAGGTGGTACACTTCTGGCCCTGCGTCCTCGATGCAGGATCCCCTTTCGGCGACCATCCCACACCACCGACGGCGGGCCGAACCCTATCTCCGTGGACGGAGAATGGTTGCACAAGTGCCGCCGTGTCCCGCCGTGTCCGGGCTCAGTGCCCCCAGCCGTCGGGTGCCCCCTGCCGCTCGCCGAAGAGGGCGTTCCAGTACTCCCGCAGCTCTTTGCAGCGCCAGTCCGGGGCGAAGGTCAGTACGAGGCAACCAGGGAGGGTCACCCAGTCATTTGGCGCCTCGGGTCCCCACTCGGGGTCTCGCATCGTGGCCCACCACTCCACGGCGGCCCGGTTGCCGTCGACGACCGGTTCGCCGAAGCGGAGTTCCAGGTCGCTCTGAGTTCTGGTGGCGCGCCTCCAGTAGTCCATGATGCCTTGCCGGCCAACGTGGGGCGAGCGCGTCGGCGAAGAGAAGTACCTCGCGTCGGCCGTGAAGAGGTCGGCGACGGCTTCGGCATCCTTGGACCGCCAGGCGTCGGCGTAGGCGTTGATCCAGCTGTCCATGGCCATATTTCTGTCGCTCCTCTCGGTCGCTCTGGCTCAAGTTCACCAGTCCGATGACGGAAGGACACTCCGGTAAGGCAGCCGCTCTCCGCTGTCCGGCATGGTATCGGTGGGTGGATACGTCGGGGAACTTCACTGACGCCCCATGTAGGACGACCTGGCGTTCGGGGCGCCGATCTGTGTGTGGATCGATGCCGCTGCGTCGCCCCGACACGGCCCTTCGAGGGCAGTCGGCGGACGTGCTGCCTGACCGACACATCCCCCGCCAACTGACCGCACGGGGGGGGTTGCCCCATCATTAATACCTCTGGTAGCATCAAAGTATGAAAGTGAGCGTGAGCCTTCCTGACGAGGATGTGGACTTTCTCGACGGTTACGCCAACGCCCAAGGCTTTTCGTCGCGCTCAGCTGTGGTGCACAAGGCTGTCCGGCTACTGCGGGCCTCCGAGCTTGGCCCCGCCTACGAGGACGCATGGAATGAGTGGTCGAGCGGGGACGAAGCCGAAGTCTGGGAATCCACGGTCAGCGATGGGCTGAGCTAATGCGACGAGGCGAGATCCGTCTCGTCAACCTCGATCCCGTGCGCGGTGCCGAGGCCGACAAACGGCGGCCCGCGGTGATTGTGAGCAACGACGGAGCCAACAGCACGGCCCAGCGCCTCGGCCGAGGGGTAGTCACCGTCGTGCCTGCGACATCGAACACCGAGCGCGTCTACCCGTTCCAGGTGCTGCTTCGGGCGTCCGAGACCGGACTCGAACGTGACTCCAAGGCACAGGCGGAGCAGGTGCGATCGGTCGCAGTTGAACGCATCGGAGCACGCGTCGGTGTCGTCCCGCCAGAGCTGCTTGCGTCACTCGACGAAGCGCTGCGACTTCATCTCGCCCTATAGGGGTGGACGAAGCGCACACTCCCGTTAGGTGCGCTCAGAGCCCGGGATCGCTCAATGGCCCCGGCGGTGCGGATGGAACGATCGGTAACGTTTGCAGACAGCAAACACTCTTTGGATCGGGCCACGCATGGCATGCCGCGAACCGGCAGCGAGGATTGAGTTGGGCGTTGATTGATCCACCACTTCGGCGGTGGAACCGGTCGTTAAACGGGGCTATGCCCCCCAGGGTCCAGTCCTGTGACGCCGAAGGCTGTACTCGTGGCTAGTGGATGATCGGAAGTCAGCTCCTTGGATGAATCTGATCAGGCGTTACCCATACGTCTTGCGCCCTCAAAGCGACCACGTCGTCTGCCACCAGTACGAGAACCACTACATCGTCGATCAAGGTGCCCCGGCGGTGGTGTGGGGTAGGCGAATGGTCACCCGCGCCCCGCCTGTTGGTCCGCCCTCGATGGAGACGGTGCCGTCATGGCCTTCGGCGAAACGCTTGACCACCGCCAGTCCGAGGCCGGTCCCGGTGGGCTTGGTGGTGAAGAAGGGTTCCAACAGACGTTCGGCAACCGCCGGGTCGATGCCCACACCGCTGTCCTCCACCGTGATCTCGACGAAGCCATCGCTCTTCGAACCGGTCACCCGGAGCGGGCCCCCGTCAGGCATGGCCTGATAGGCGTTGGTGATGAGGTTCGTGAGCATCTGGACCAGTTGGGCCCGGTCGGCGGCCAGGTCGACCCCGAGGCCTTCTACGGATACCTCGATACCCG
>PKXA01000119.1 GCA_003133325.1 Acidimicrobiaceae bacterium
GCCACCTGCAGCGCACCGAGGTCCGCGAGGCCGAAGAGGCGTTTACGGTCGGCCAAAAGGGCAGTTCCGCGATGCCCCACAAGCGCAACCCGATCCTGTCCGAGCGGCTGTGTGGTCTGGCCCGGGTGTTGCGCAGCTACCTGTCGGCCGGTCTCGAGGACGTGGCGCTCTGGCACGAGCGCGACATCTCCCACAGTTCAGTGGAACGGGTGGTGCTTCCCGATGCCAGCGCGCTCACCCTGTACATGCTGCAGAAGACCAAAGGCCTGATGGAGGGTTTGGTCATCCATCCCGAGCGGGCACTGGCCAACCTCACGGAGGGAAGCCACGGCCTGGTGTTCAGCCAATCAGTGCTGCTGGCCCTGGTGTCGGGGGGTCTGAGTCGCGACGCCGCCTATCGCATCGTGCAACGGGATGCCCGGGCCTCGTGGGAGGAAGGACGCCCCTTCCGTGAGGTGCTCGACGACGACACCGAGGTCACCCTGTCCGAGGCTGAGCTCGACGATGCCTTCGACCTGTCGCGCACCTTGCGCCATGTCCACCGGTTCACCGACTCCTTGGACGAGCTGGTCCCATGACCGCACCATCGAGACCCGGCGCCCTCCCCCTCATCCTGTCGGGCAAAGTCCGCGAGGTCTACGACGCCGGGGATAGGCGCCTGTTGATGGTCGCCTCCGATCGGATGTCCGCCTTCGACGTGATCATGAAGGAGCCGATCGCCGACAAGGGTCGGGTGTTGACGGCCATGACCGTCTTTTGGCTCGACGAGCTGTCCGACCTCGCCCCCAATCATTTGATCAGCGCGGACACCGCCGACTACCCGGCGGAGGCTGCCGGGTCGGATGGCGGTCTCGAGTACCTGGCCGGACGTTCGATGTTGGTCCACCGGGCCGAGATGCTCGACATCGAGTGCATCGTGCGGGGGTACCTGGCCGGCTCCGCCTACAAGGAGTACCTGAGCAAGGGCACTCTCCACGGCATGGCCATGCCGGCCGGGTTGCGTCACGCCGACCGGTTGCCCGAGCCGATCTTCACCCCTTCGACCAAGGCGACCGAGGGACACGATCTGAATATCGGGATGGCCGAAGCCATTGACCTGGTGGGCAGAGAGGCCGCCGAGGCCGCCGAGGCACTGTGCCTGGCCGCCTACTCGCGGGCGGCGATCCGGGCCGAGCAGCAAGGTGTGGTGATCTGCGACACCAAATTCGAGCTCGGCACCATCGACGGGAAGCTGTCGATCTGTGATGAGGTGCTCACCCCCGACTCGTCCCGTTTTTGGCCGGCTGACAACTGTGCCCCGGGCACCAACCCTCCGTCGTTCGACAAGCAGCCGCTGCGCGACTGGCTCGAGGCCCAGCCGTGGGACAAGAAACCGCCTCCACCACCTCTTCCCCCCGACATCGTCGATGCCACCTCCCGGCTCTACACCGATGCCTACGAGCGGATCTGCGGAAAGAAGTTGAGCGACTGGTACGGTGCGTGACCATGGCTTCCCCTGCGACATTTTCGGTGGTGGTGGAGGTTCGGCTGCGGCCGGGGATCGCTGACCCTCAGGGAGCCACCATCGAACGGGCACTGCCGGCGCTGGGGCTCAACGGAATCACCGGGGTCCGGGCAGGTAAGTCATTCCGGTTCGACATCGTGGCCGACGATGAGGAGGCTGCACTGGCCCAGGGAACGGTGGTGGCCGATCGAGTCCTGGCCAATCCGGTGATCGAGGAGTCCTCGGTCACCGTCACCGCCACCGTCACCGCCAAACCGGCAGCGGGCTGATGCCATCCCGGGTCGGCGTGGTCATGTTTCCCGGGACCAACTGTGAACACGACGTCGTCCAAGCCGTCAACAGTCTGGGCGGAAATGCCGAGTTGGTGTGGCATGGCGATTCGTCGGTCTCCGGGTACGACGCCCTCATACTTCCGGGCGGATTTGCCCACGGTGATTACCTTCGACCGGGCGCCATCGCTCGCTTCTCACCGGTGATGGAGGCTGTCGGGCGGTTCGCCGCTGATGGCGGACCGGTGGTGGGGATCTGTAACGGCTTCCAAGTGTTGACCGAAGCCGGCCTGCTTCCCGGAGCCCTGCAAAAGAACCGCGGCCTCCGGTTCCTTTGCGCCACCGTCGATATCCGGGTGGAGACCGACCGTTCGGTGTTGACGTCTGGCATCGCACCCGGCACGGTGCTGTCGATTCCCATCAATCATTTCGAAGGCAACTACACCTGCGATGCCGAGACGCTGGCTCGTCTACAGAGCGATGAGCGGGTGATCCTGCGTTATGTGGACAACCCCAACGGCTCCATCGACGACATCGCCGGAGTGTGTAGCGCCCAGCGCAACGTGGTCGGGCTGATGCCCCACCCGGAGCGAGCCTCGGATGCACTCACCGGCTCGGTGGACGGAGCGGTCCTGCTCAGGTCGTTGTTGGCCTCGGCTCTGACCTCGGCCAACGCCTGAGCCGGCTGGCGTCCGAGCCCGAGCCGTCCGAGCCCGAGGCCTATCTGCGGGTGCGGGCGATCTCCGCCTTTTGGAGAACCGCAGCGCTGACTCCCACTTTCCTCCAAGCGGAGTACGAAATGCCCTTGCGCTCGCCGTAGAGGCGGGCAACTTTGATGAAGTTCTTTTCCAGGGCAGGCAGATCGACGGTGGTCCCGGTGGTGTTCAACTCGTCCTCGAGCCGTTGCTTCTCTTCGATGAGATGGAGTCGGGCCAGTGGATCGGTACCGGCCATGGTGGAGTCAATGGTGGCCAAACGGCGCCGGATGGAATCGGGCGTGCGCTTGCGCCCTCGGCGTGGCTTGGCTGCCTCCAAGCCCTCCAGGTAATGACGCACAATTCGGCCTTCTTCGCGACCCTTGGCCAGTGCCGCCTTGTGGACCTCGGACATCGATTCCTTCTTGCGTCTTTTCTTCACAGGTGCCGTAGCCATAGAGAGAGCCTTTCAGAATATTGGTGAGTGTTCAAACGAGGCATGGGGTGGGTGCTCAACAGAGTTGATACCCGTGATCAGGGGTCTCTAAGCACGTGCAAATTAAGCACTTGCAAATTAGCGGCCTCAATGTCATGGGTGTTGGCATAAAGAACCTAAAGAGTGGCGTCGGCCTTTCAAATCGGCGCCACGTCCGGCGATTGATGTGCCCTCTTTCGCTGAGATGTGGCGCCTGGGTGGATTGAGGTAGGTCGCACTTTCATGCATCGCACTGGGATGAGCCGGGTTCGAGGGAAGGTTGAAGCGGCCAGGGACTTGGTGATCGGTAGGGACTTGGTGATCGGTAAGATTTCATAGATAGGGAGCACGCCACTGCGTCGAAGTGGCTTTCTGGGCCTGAAGCTGATCCGCCCCAACGGATGCAGTTCGGCTCGCATATTCCACAACCAGACCATGCGGAGAACGATGCAACACCACACTCGCCTCCGTCTAAGGCGAAGCTCGTTCATCACAGTGGCGCTGATCATCGTCCTGATAGTCATCATTTGGCCGGGAGCAACGGTGGTGAATCGGGGAGATACGCCGATCAGGTTCGCCACGCAATTTACGGGGCGCGATGTCTACTCACCTGACGTGCATCCCAACCCGGTAGGTAGCGGTTACATCATGTGGTACGCCGGTTGGCAAACCCAGCAGACCCTCGACTCCGGTCAGTTCGACACCATCTATCGGCGGACCGCTCCTACCTCCGGCGGCCCATGGTCGTCTCCGACCACCGTTCTCGTCGCTTCGCAGGTTGCCCCCCAAGTAACCGAAGTCAACGACCCGTCGGTCAGCATCATCGTCGCCGGCAGCTCACTCCGGTATGCCATGTTCTTCACCACCCTGGTGTGCCATCCCGACGCCTCGGGATGTGCAACGACACAACAGCAGTCCGCCAACTCACAAGTGTGGTCCGCCACCTCCGACAACGGGGTGAGTTGGGGCTCCTTCAAGAGAATGGCGGTCCCTGATCCCGGACAGAAGGGCGTGTCCGGGCCGTCGGCTGTGCTCCAACCATCCGGGTCCCAACAATGGTTGGTGTTCTTCGGTACCGGTTGTCTGATCGGTATGGCCAGTGTGAGTGCGGGCCGTGATGTTCTGGGTTCGTCAATCGCTTACCGGGGAACCGGCAGCCACTGCATGTCCAATCCCGCGGTGTTCAAGTCAGGAACCACCTGGCACATGTTGTTCAATGTGCTCGAGACCACCTCGGCGGATGCGGTTCGGTTCGACGTATGGAAAACGAGCTCTGCGTCATTGACCAACTGGCTTCTCGCTTCGGCATCGCCGATCGCGATCGTCAATGGTGGGG
The DNA here is from genome assembly GCA_003133325.1 of Acidimicrobiaceae bacterium. Classification (GTDB taxonomy): domain Bacteria; phylum Actinomycetota; class Acidimicrobiia; order Acidimicrobiales; family RAAP-2; genus DASZIT01. The sequence continues at coordinate 4,280 of PKXA01000119.1, forward strand.
GTGAATGTGGAGTCCTGACCCCGGACGTGGTGGCACATGGCTCGACCCACGTCGATCTGTATGTCGGCCTGGTCGCCCACGGATCGCCCGGGGCCTGTGGTGACCTGACCCAGTCAACCTCCATCGCCCGGATGGAGCTACCGGCGTCAATGCTGTGAGGTGGATGCGGTGATGGTCAACGCAGCCGAAGGCCGACCCGGCACGGGGAAGGCGACGGCGCACCCACTGAGCCACTGATTGGGCCCGGTGAAAAAATGTTGCCGGGTGGACAGTTGTTGGAGAGGGTCAAGCTCGGGCCAACTCGGACCCATGCCTGCGCTTCGGTCCCTGACCTGCCGATTCGATGGGTCAGCACGGTGTGCCCCGCTCCCATTGCCACTGCCGTAGTCGGCATTCTCGGGTTGCTGGGTGCTGTCCTCGCCCTCGTCGCGCTGGGACCTTGCGAGAGCGCGGGGGCGGGTGGCCGTAGCGGGGTCGCATTCGGCTGGTTGCGGGGCGTCCGTCGTGCGGTGCGAGCCGAGTCGTCAGACGAGCGTGAGCAGGTAGCCGACGCAGGCCACCTGGAGCCATGCTGTGGCCGACGCCTCCGTGCCCTCGAAGCTGCCGTGCGAGGCGACCCGAACGACCGAGTCGGGCGAAGGCGTCCTCGACCTTCCACAGCGGCTGGATGGGCTCGAAGGTGCCCTTCTTGCGGCCCTCCTTGTGCATCACCTTGACCTCGACGCCGTGGTCGCGGGCGACAGCCTCGGTCATGACGGTGAAGCCCCGGTCGCACAGGATGGTCTTGACCTTCGGCAGACGGGGTAGAAGAGGAGTTCACGGCCAGCCCGCACGTCGTGCCTGTGCGCGCCGATGACGGACGCAGCGACTGGCAGGCCGAGATAGTCGATGGCGATGGTGCGCTTGGCGCCGTTGAGCCTGGCCATCCCGTTCGGTTCGTGGAACGACCGGCCGCCCCGGGCTCCCTTCACGACCTGGCAGTCCACCATGAGCATCGACGGGTCTTCGGTCCGGTGGTAGCGGCGGTAGCGGATGTGGCGGCGCAGTACGTCCATCGCCTGCTCCCACCTCGTGACCCGATGCTCTCCACCCAAGAGTCTCCGCAACAGCCGTACCATTGCCGGGTGAGAGCGGTCCGAATGGGGTGAAGAACTTCTGTGGCGACAGCCAGAGGTCAACGCAAGCCGAAACCAGCAACGGGCGACCGTTCGCGCCTGACCGCGTACCGCTCAAGACGGAACCCCACCACTACTCCCGAACCAATGGGACGGAAACGACCGCCAAAGGCTGCGGCTGGGTCCCGCCTCACCTTCATCATCCAAGAGCACCACGCTCGCGCCCTCCATTGGGATTTCCGCCTGGAACACGAGGGGGTTCTTGTGTCATGGGCGCTGCCCAAGGGTCTCCCCCGTAGACCCCACGGCAAATCATCTTGCTGTCCACACTGAGGATCACCCCCTGGAATACGGCGGCTTTCAAGGCGACATACCGGCGGGTGAGTACGGCGGCGGTCACGTCAGCATTTGGGACTCCGGTGACTACAACCTTGAAAAGTGGACCGACACTGAGATCAAAGTCGTCCTCCATGGGACGGTGGCGAAGGGTCGCTACGTGCTCTTCCCGACGCATGGCAAGAACTGGATGATCCATCGCATGGACCCAGCACCCAAGGACTTCGAACCGCTTCCCCGACGCATCCGACCCATGCTTGCCATAGCCGAATCTTTGCCCACCGATGACGACGGTTGGGCCTACGAAATCAAGTGGGACGGCATACGGGCCATGCTCTATGTCGAAGGCGGCAGAGTCCGGGCACTCAGCCGGAACGACAAGGATCTCACGCCGACATTCCCCGAGTTGCGTGAGATTGGGGAGCTCTTAGGGGCGCGTCCTGCCATCCTTGATGGTGAGATTGTGGCCCTTGGCCCGGACGGTCGGCCGAACTTCGGTCAACTCCAACATCGCCTCCATCTATCGAGCAACGCGGAGATCACCCGACGGGCTCGGGAGTCGCCGGTGAGCTATGTCATCTTCGACGTCCTCCACCTCGACGGGCAGTCGTTGCTCGACCTTCCCTACGACGAACGTCGCGCACGCCTTGAGTCCCTGAACCTTGCCGGACCTTCCTTTGCAACCGCTGATTCGTTTCGCGATGTTCGTGGCGCAGACATCCTTGCTGCTGTACGAAAAGGAGGTCTCGAAGGAGTCGTGGCCAAACGACGAGATTCCCTCTACTCCCCCGGCCTGCGCCAAGGTGATTGGCGGAAGGTCAAGAACTTCAAAACGCAAGAGGTTGTCATCGGTGGATGGAACGACGGCAAAGGTGAACGCTCCGGGAGCCTGGGAGCGCTCCTCCTCGGGGTTCCCGACGCAGAGGGGCTGCGGTACGTCGGCAAGGTCGGGACCGGCTTCAATGAATCGGCACGTCGGGAACTCCTCCAGAAACTCCGCCCGCTCGCACTAAAGAAAAGCCCTTTCTCCTCTCGACTCAGCCCCGCCGAGAACGCCCTGGCACACTTCGTTCGCCCGACCATCGTGGGCGAGGTCCGATATGCCGAATGGACTGCGGACGACCACCTTCGCCACCCCTCGTGGCGCGGTATCCGCTTGGACAAGGACGCAGGGGAGGAAGTCCGTGAGCCCTGAGCGCGTCGAGACCGAAGTTGAGGGACGACGCCTCACCCTGTCCAACCTCAGCAAAGTGCTCTATCCGGCGAACGGCTTCACCAAAGGAGCTGTTCTCGATTACTACGCCCGCATCGCGCCGGTGATGCTGCCCCACATCGAGGACCGCCCCATGACCCTCCGCCGTTTTCCGAACGGCGTCGATGGGCAGTCGTTTTTCGAAAAGCATGTGCCGGCACATGCCCCCAGTTGGGTCCGCACTGTCAGGGTTCCGACCAGCGGCTCTGCCAGCTCCTCGGAGGCGGTCGACTACGCGGTGGTCGGCACTATGGCGACGCTCATGTGGGCGGCAAACCTGGCGGCACTCGAGTTCCATGTGCCCCTCTGGCACATCGGACGCCGTCGCTCGCTTCCTGCACGACCGGACCACCTCGTATTCGACCTCGATCCGGGGCCAGGCACCTCGATCGTGGAGTGCTGTCGGATTGCCTCGTGGATCTTCGATCGCCTTGCCGAAGACACTCGCCCGCCAGTGGCGAAGACGAGCGGGTCCAAGGGTCTCCAGGTGTACATTCCGCTTTCCAGTCGTACCGACTGGACCACGGCACGAGGACGAGCATTGGAGCTCGCCCGAGCACTGGAGAACGACCACCCTGACGCCGTGGTCACGAACATGCGAAAAGACCTTCGACGGGGGCGGGTGCTCATCGATTGGAGCCAGAATCACCCGGCAAAGACGACTGTCGCCGCCTATTCCCTCCGGGCCCGGCCGGAACCAACGGCTTCGACGCCGGTGAGCTGGGACGAGGTACGAGCGTGCGAGCGAAGTGAAGATCCGAACCAGTTATGCTTCACAGCAGGTGAGGTTCTCGACCGCGTCGAGCGTCTTGGCGACCTGTTTTCGTCCCTGGTCACGTCCACATCACGACGCTGACTCAGACTCCGACCGCGACCTACTGCGACTGCGGGCAACAGCCCTCACCGGCTACGGAGCCTTGCGTCGGGGCGTAGCTCGCTGAGCCGGGGACTTTTTCTGACTGGATGCCTTGGTCGGCGATGCCTTCCGACTGGATGCCTTGGTTGGCGACGACTTCGACGGCTCGATGGGTGGCACCCACCTGAACCTGCCCATTGTCGGTATGGCGTCCACCCCGGACGGCAACGGGTACTGGCTGGTGGCCAGCGACGGCGGCATCTTCGATTCGGTGACGCGGTCTTCGATGGGAGCGCCGGCGGGCTTCCGCACGCCCCGATCATCGGTGTGGCCGCGACAGCCGATGGAGGGTATCGACTGGCCAACCAGGATGGCGGGGTGTACTCCTTCTGATTGCCGCGTTCTCACCGGGACGCCAGGTTGCCGGATCTCTGCGCCTTGCACCTCGATGCCTCCTGGCGAGTGAACCGGGGCGGGTACGCTCTGGGCGATGGGAGCCGGTGCACAGAACAGTGGATCCGACGGGGAGCAACCGCTTCATCAGGCCCTCGGGCTCACCGACGGTGAGCGCGACGAGGTGGAGATCCTGCTCGGTCGTCCTCCCAACCACTTGGAGCTGGCCCTCTTCGCGGTGATGTGGAGCGAGCACTGCTCCTACAAGTCATCCCGGACCCACTTGAAGCGCCTCCCCACCGACGCCCCGTATGTATTGGTCGGACCGGGTGAGAATGCCGGGGTCATCGACGCCGGTGACGGCATCGCGGTGGCCATCCGTATCGAAAGCCACAATCATCCGTCCGCCATCGAGCCGTACCAGGGGGCAGCCACCGGCGTGGGCGGCATTCTGCGGGATATCTTCACCATGGGGGCGCGGCCCATTGCGGTGATGGACCCTCTGTTCTTCGGCGACCCGGCCGAAGCCCGGCAGCGCTGGCTGATCGAGGGAGTGGTGGCCGGAATCTCGGGCTACGGGAATTCGGTGGGCGTGCCCACGGTGGGCGGCGAGCTCACCTTCGATCCCTGTTACGCCCAGAACCCTCTGGTCAATGTGCTGTGTATGGGCGTCCTCCCGGTTGAGCGGCTGGTGTTGGGCCAGGCCTCGGGGGTCGGCAATCTGGCCGTGCTGCTCGGCTCATCCACCGGGCGGGACGGCATCGGTGGTGTCAGCGTGCTGGCGTCGGCCGGTTTCGGAGGTGAGGACGACGAGGCGTCGGAATCCAAACGACCCAGCGTCCAGGTGGGCGACCCCTACGAAGAGAAGCGACTGATCGAGGCATGCCTGGAGCTCCTCGACGCCAAGTTGGTGGTCGGCATCCAAGACTTGGGCGGTGCCGGGTTGGTGTGTGCGACCAGTGAGACCGCGGCGCGTGGTGGGGTCGGCATGGATGTCGACGTCTCTGCCGTGCCCCGGCGTGAGGACGGCATGGTGGCCTACGAGGTGATGACCTCGGAGAGCCAGGAACGCATGTTGGCCATCGTCACCCCTCAAGACCTGTCCCGGGTGCAAGAGGTGTGCGAGCGATGGGAAGTCCGGGCTTCGGTGGTGGGTCGGGTCACCGACGCCGCGGACGGCATCCCCGGACGGCTGCGCATCCTCGACGGGTTCGATGGCGAGGTGCTGGGCGACGTCCCGGCGGTGGCACTGAGTGAAGACGCCCCGCTCTACCATCGGCCCTTGGCCCGGCCGTCCGATCAGGATGCCCGTCTGGCTGATGACCCCGGTGCGCTGGCTGCACCGGCCGACTGCGGACCCGATGTGCTGGCGCTCCTCACCGACCCGGCGTGGGTCTACCGCCAGTACGATCACCAGTTGTTCCTCAACACGGTGGAGGCCCCGGGCGGGGATGCGGCGGTGTTGAAGCTGGCGGCTCCCGGGCTTCCCCCCTCCGAGCGCGGTCTGGCCCTGTCCACCGACTCCAACCCGCGTTGGTGTTCCCTCGATCCCCGTCAGGGGACAGCGGCCACGGTGGCCGAGGCGGCGCTCAACGTGGCCTGCTCGGGGGCCCGGCCCATGGCCGTGGTCAACTGCCTCAACTTCGGCAATCCCGAGCACGCCGAAGTGATGTGGCAGCTGTCCGAAGCCGTCGACGGTATGTCCGAGGCGTGCCTGGGCCTGGGGCTACCCGTCATCGGGGGCAATGTGAGCCTCTATAACGAGAGCGCCGGCATCGATATCGATCCCACCGTGGTGATCGGGGTGCTGGGACTCATCGAACGGTTGGCGGTCCGGCCCCCCGGTGTCACCCTCGTTCCCGACGCCACGTTGGTGTTGCTCGACGGAGGACCCGGATTGTCCTCGAATCCCCCCACTCCTCCTCCGCTCGGTGGATCTCGATGGGCCAAGGAGATCCGTGGCCATCGGAACGGGACCCTGCCGCGGCTCGATCTGGCCGGTCACGCCCGGCTGTTGTCGTTGGTCACCGCCCTGGTCGCCGGAGGCGTGGGTGGCGGACCGGCGTTGGTGGCCGGCATCCACGACGTGTCGGGCGGAGGCCTCGGGGTGGCGCTGGCCGAGTTGTCGGTCCGGTCAGGGATCGGCCTTTCGGTGGCGGGAATCGGCGGCCACCATGAGCTGTTCACCGAATCCCCCTCGCGGGTGCTGGTGTGTACCACCCAGGTCACCGAGTTGGTGTCACGGGCAGCCGATTCCGGCGTGCGGTTCAGGGTGATCGGGACTACAGGGGGGGACCGCATCACTGTCGAGGGACTGGTCGATGTGAGCGTGGACGAAGCCACCACGGCCTGGCGCGACCGCCTGCCGGCGTTGCTCGACGAGTTCGCCCCCGCCGTCTCCAACTGAGCTCGGCGGCTGAGCCGCACGGGGGCGGCTGAGCCCCCGGAACAGGATGTCCAGGAGGTTCCCGGGGCGATTTGGTCCGGCCAGGCCCCGATGACGTGGCAGGTCCCCGGACATGGGACAATCTTCGAGCTTCCATTGGGCTACACGGCGGGGAAAAGATGAACGAAGGCCAAGACACCGGCCGAGGATCAGTGCGGTGCCGAACCTGCGGCGCGGCGGTCGTTCCCATCGGGCGTTATTGCTCACGATGCGGAGCCGAGATGGCGGCTGCCTCCGGAGCCGGCCCTCTCCCACCAACGGTGCCCGTTGGTGCAGGCTTTGGAACGACCCATGCCGACACCCCCCCGAGCGGCGTAGGGAAGGTGAACCAGTGGGTGGGAGACCCCTCCCAACAAACGGCTGAGACCCTGATCATCCATCCGGTACCGAAACGTCCACAGCGAATCGGCTTGATGCTGGCGATCGCCGGAGCAGTGACAATCGTCACCGCAGCAGCCGTCGGGGGCGCCGTCCTTCTTGCCGGCAGCAGCACGAACCAGACCGCCGGCTCGGCAAAAGCCCGGGCCGTCAGTGGATCGCGGTCGTCTGCGGCTTCGGTCCCTTCGCGAGTTGAAGGCTCAGCGGCCTCGGCCATCGACTCCGCTCTGCGGCAAAGTGCCGATGCCAGAAGGACAGTCGTCGCCGATACCCAATCGGTCAACAACTGCACGGCGGACCCCGCGTCGGTTCTATCGGCGATGAAGGGTGCGATCTCCTCGCGAGAATCGGCGCTCCGACAGTTGAGTTCGGTCGCCCCGACCGGCCTCCCGGACGGAGCGACGTTGGTCAGCGACCTCAAGTCGGCTCTGAAGGCTTCGGATCAGGCCGACCAGGATTTCGTCGGGTGGATGGGCGATATCGAGGGGAGCTCCTGTCCGTACGCATCCTCGTCCGACTCGAACTACCAGGCGGCGACATCTGCCTCGGCCCAAGCTGAAGGCGCAAAACAGGCGTTCTTGGCGCTCTGGAACCCGGTAGCGACCCAGTTCGGCTCGACTCCGTACACGGCGGGACAGATCTAGACCTCCCAGACTCCGTTTGGATCCGAAGCGCCCGAATAGGCGGGCGGGCGGTGCGGGTGCGCTGAGTCAGGCCGCCGGCCGGCGCGCCTCGAGGTCGGTCAGCACCTGGTCGGGCACTTTCAGGTCACCCCGGCCGGTGCCCACGGTGAGATCAGGCTTGATGGTGCCGTGATGGTCGGAGCCGCCGGTGGCCACCAGGTCGAACCGGCGAGCCAGGTTGGAGAGATCCTCGCGTTGACGAGGGGAGTAGCGACCGTAGATCGCCTCGATCCCCCCGAAGCCGGCCGCGGCCAGTTCGCCGACCACCGCGGCCAGGTCCGCACTTTCCAGTTCGAGACTGTAGGGGTGGGCCAATACCGCCACGCCCCCCGAGGCGGTGGCCAGACGGGCCACGTCGAGGGCCTCCAGTCGGGACTTGGATACGAAGCCAGGCCGGCCGTTGGCCAGGTACCGGTCAAAGGCATCCTGGATGGAGTCGACAGCACCCGCTTTCGCCAGCACGGAGGCGAAGTGGGGACGACCGATACCCTCCTCGCCACCAGCCTCGGCCACCACCTCCGCGTAGGTGATGGGAAGGCCCAACGAGGCGAGCTTGTCGGCCAGGCGGATGTTCCGCTGGTGTCGGTCGACTCGCAAGTGGGCAAGTTCCGCCGACAGGGGGCAATCGTCGTCATCCACGAAGTAGACCAAGACGTGCATCCCACCCTTGCCCACCGATCGGCACGAGACCTCGCACCCCGGGATCAGGGTCACACCGAGCTCGGCGGCACGTTTGCGGGCGGCAGCCAGGCCGGCCAGTGAATCGTGATCAGTGAGTGCCACCGCGCTGCACCCGGCCTCGGCGGCCAGCTCGGGGATACGTTCGGGAGGGTCGCTTCCGTCGGAGACGGTGGAGTGGGTGTGAAGGTCGATCATCGGTCCCGAGGCTACTGGTTGCCAACTCCGACCCCGAATGGCCACCCGTTCACGGTTCCGTCACACGGGACTAGTCTGGCGGAGAGCGGTTTGTTCGCCTGGCGGACGGATCGCGACGAGCGACGAGCCCGACGACCCCCGGTGGATACGGTGACCAACCGATGATGGAGGCCAAGGAAGCGTGCGGAGTCTTCGGGGTCTACGCCCCGGGGCGCTCGGTCGCACATCTGACTTTTGACGGTCTGTTCGCCTTGCAGCACCGCGGCCAAGAGGCGGCCGGCATGGCGGTCAGTGACGGCGAAGCCATCACCGTGATGAAGGACATGGGCCTGGTCACCACCGTCTTCGACGAGCGAAAGCTCTCCGGTCTCCGGGGGGACATGGCCATCGGCCACACCCGGTACTCCACCGCCGGAAAGAGCGACTGGATGAACGCCCAACCGGTGTTCAGGGGCGTGGGCCGGGCCGGGTTCGCCCTTGCCCACAACGGCAATCTCACCAACACCGACGCATTGGCCGAAACCGCCGGCATGCTTCCGGGCCTGGTGGACTCCGACAGCGACCTGGTGGCTGAGCTGTTGGGTCAGGTCTTCCCCCCCGATGCCCCGGAGCGGACGCGTGAGGAACTGGCCGAAGACCTCGAGACCGCGCTCACCGCCGTACTCCCTTCGGTGGAAGGTGCATTCTCCTTTGTGCTGCTCGACGCCGAGCGGTTGATCGGGGTCCGCGATCCCAACGGGTTCCGCCCCCTCTGCCTCGGCTGGCTCGAACCCACCGACAAGTTCGAGGAGGGCTGGGTACTGGCCTCGGAGTCACCGGCCCTCGACGTCATCGGCGCCACCTTCATCCGCGAGCTCGAGCCGGGCGAAATGGTGATCATCGACGGCAAGGAGGTCCGCTCTGAGCGGCCCTTCCCCATCGAGCGGATCAACCCCAAGCTCTGCATCTTCGAGTTCGTCTATTTCGCCCGGCCGGACAGCATCCTCTACGGCAACGAGGTCCATGGCGCCCGACGGCGTATGGGTCAACTGTTGGCCGCACAGAAGCCGGTGGATGCCGATCTGGTGATGGGCATCCCCGACTCCGGCGTCCCGGCCGCAGAGGGCTACGCGCTGGGATCGGGCATCCCCTACGGGCAGGGCCTGGTGAAGAACCGTTACATCGGCCGCACCTTCATTGCGCCGACCCAGTTGGAGCGGGCCGATGGCGTCCGCCGCAAGCTCAATCCGCTCCGCGACAACATCGCCGGGAAGCGCCTGATCGTTGTGGACGACTCCATCGTACGGGGGACCACCACCCGGGCCATGGTGATCATGTTGCGCGAGGCGGGAGCCCGGGAAGTCCACCTCCGGATCTCTTCGCCGCCGTTCCAGTGGCCCTGCTACTACGGCATCGACACTCCCGACAAGGGTGAGTTGTTGGCGTCGATCAAGACCCTCGACGAGATCGTGGAGTTCCTCGATGTGGACTCGCTCGAGTACCTCACCATCCAGAACCTGAAGACCGCCATCGATGCCCCGGGCGCCGGCTTCTGCGATGCCTGCCTCACCGGTACCTATCCGGTGCCGGTCCCGGTGCCCGTCGAACTGAGCGCACGTAGTCCGCTCGGCGCCGTCGCCGCCGGGACCCCGGCGTGACAGAACCGACATCGACACCTGCCACCTACGCCGGGGCCGGCGTGGATATCGATGCCGGGGAAGAGGCTGTCGACCGGATCCGCCCGTTGGTGGCCAGTACCCTGAGGCCCGAGGTGCTCGGGGGATTAGGTGACTTCGGCGGCCTGTTCGCGGTGGATACCGAGAAGTACAGCCAGCCGGTGCTGGTCGCCTGCACCGACGGGGTCGGCACCAAGGCAGTGATCGCCCAGGCCTGCGGTCGCTACGACACCATCGGTATCGACCTGGTGGCCATGTGCGTCGACGACCTGGTGTGCCAGGGAGCCGAGCCCCTGTTCTTTTTGGACTACATCTCGACCGGAGCCGTCGATCCCACCCAGATGACCGAGTTGGTGGCCGGTGTGGCAGACGGTTGCCGCCAAGTGGGGGCGGCACTGCTGGGCGGCGAGATGGCGGAGCACGCCGGGGTCATGAAGCCGGGCGAGTTCGACCTGGTCGGCTTCGCGGTCGGAGTGGTCGAGCGCGAAAAGATCTTGGGATCGGGCCGGGTGCGGGACGGCGACATTCTGCTGGGCCTCCCGTCGCCGGGACTCCGCTCCAACGGCTACACCCTGGCCCGCCACGTGCTGCTGGAGCGAGCCGGCCTGGCCCTCGACGCCCCGGCGTGGGAGGGGGCGACCACCTCGGTGGCCGATGAGCTGCTCCTTCCCTCGGTGCTCTATACCCCGGCAGTGCTGTCGGCCATCGCCGACGCCGACGTTCATGCCGTGGCCCACATCACCGGCGGAGGGATCCCCGGCAACCTGCCCCGAGCGCTTCCGGACGGCCTGCGGGCGGTGGTGGAACGAGGCACCTGGGCAGTTCCCCGGATCTTCGCCGAGGTGCAGCGGCTGGGCAAGGTGGAGGACGAGGAGATGCTCCGGGTGTTCAACCTGGGCCTCGGCATGGTGGTCATGGTCCCCGCCGACGGTGTCGACGTCGCGTTCGAGGCACTGCGCGGGGGCGGTCTCGACCCGGTGGTCGTCGGTCGGGTGGAGCCGGGGCCGCGGGGTGTGGATCTGGTCGGTCCCGACCTGTGGGGATCCGGGGGCGCCCGTTGAGTGCGACCCGGGCAGAGTCCCGATGAGTGCGACTCTTCCGGCGACCCAGTTCGAGGCGCTCCGCGACCATCTGCTGACCCACTCGGTGAAACGCGGGGATTTCGTACTGAAGTCCGGCCGACGCAGCAGCTGGTTCATCGATTCCAAACAGACGGTGTGCCGACCCGAGGCCATGGTGTTGGTGGCCGACGCGATTCTCTCGATACTCCCCGACGACGTCATCGCCATCGGCGGGCTCACCATGGGGGCGGACCCGGTGGCCTTCATCACCGCAGGGGTGGCGGCCGGCCGAGGACGGATGCTGAAAGCGTTCAGTGTGCGAAAAGAAGTCAAAGACCACGGCGGTGGCGGCCGGATCGCCGGCGCCCTCGACCCGGGTGACCGGGTGGTGGTGACCGAGGACACGGTGACCCGGGGCACCTCTCTGATCGAAGCCGCCCGGGCGGTTCGTGAGGCGGGAGCCGAACCCGTGCTCCTGGTGGCGGTGGTTGATCGAGGCGGAACCGCAGCAGCGATGGCAGCGGCCGAGGGGATCCCCTTCCGGGCGTTGTTGACGGCACCCGATCTCGGCTTCGACTACGAGGGCGGCTGAGGCCGGGGCAGCCCGCCAACTTCCACCGGGCCGGCGGCGAAGCATCTCCCTATAGTGCGGGCATGGACGACTTCGCCTCAGCTCTCGACACCGCCGCGGCCATCCGTCGCAAGGATGTGAGCCCGCTCGAAGTGCTCGACGCCAGCCTCGATCGCGTCGACAGGCGAAACCCTGGGCTGAACGCGGTGATCTGGCGGAACGACGACCAGGCCCGGGCAGAGGCGCGGGTGCTCGGTGAGAGGATCGCCGCCGGGGCCGATGACCTCCCACCCTTCGCCGGCGTGCCCATCCCCATCAAGGACCTCACTCCGGTGGAGGGTCAACCGGTGACCTACGGCTCGCTCGGTGCCCCCGACGGGGTGAGCGATCACAGCGAACGGGTCGTCGATGCCTACCGGCGGGCCGGGTTCATCCTCACCGGCCGCACCAACACCCCTGAGTTCGGATCGATCACCGTCACCGAGAACCTCCGTTACGGGCCCACCCGCAATCCGTGGAACCCCGGGCATACCCCGGGCGGATCGAGCGGCGGGGCGGGAGCGGCGGTGGCTTCGGGCATGTTCTCCGTCGCTCACGCCAACGACGGCGGTGGCTCGATTCGCATCCCGGCATCGTGCTGCGGACTGGTCGGCCTCAAGCCGAGCCGGGGCCGGGTTGCGTCGGTGATTCCCGGATGGCAGGGCATGGCCACCGAAGGGGCACTCTGCCGGACCGTGGCCGACGCTGCCGCGCTGCTCGACGTGATGAGTGCACCGGACCACGACGCCTGGTGGAATGCGCCGGCGCCGGCGGCCCCTTTCATCACGGAGCCCGGAAAGGATCCCGGGCGCCTGCGGGTAGTGCTCAATACGGTGACCGCCTTGGGTGTCCCCGTCGACGAGGAAGCGGTGGCGGCGGTGGAAGCCACCGGGCGGTTGCTCGAGGCCGTCGGCCATCAGGTGGAACGACTGGATGCCGACGTCTTCGACGCTGCCGCCCTCGGGCCGTTCCTCCATGTCGTGAACGGCGGCATGGCCGAACACGAAGGCATCGACTGGGCAAAGGTCGAGCCGCACAATCGGGCCGCCTATGCCGCGGCCCAAGAGGTGGACAGCTTGACGTTCACCCGGGATCTGGGCGAGCTGCAGCGCATGACCCGCCAGATTGTGGCCCGATGGGGCGATGAGTTCGATCTGTTGGTCACCCCGACCATGGCCATCGAGCCTCCACCGGTGGGGGTCTTGAAGGCCGTGCACGAGACCCCCGAATTCCCGCCGATCGAAGTGCTGTCCATGGCCGGCTTCACGGCCGTGTTCAACATCACCGGTCAGCCGGCCGTCAGCCTTCCCCTGCACACGGCTGCCTCAGGGCTGCCGGTCGGCGTGCAGTTGGTGGCGGGGCCCTGGGAGGAAGGACTGCTGTTGCGGGTGGCGGCCCAACTCGAGGCGGCCGCACCGTGGTCGGACCGGCGACCACCCACCCACCCCGTCAGCTAGGCACAGGCGAGCGGCCAGTCGGGTAGATGCGGGGCCGGCTCCGGGCGGGGCCACTCCAGGCGGGGCTCGGGGAGAGGGTGGTGTGTCGGTAGTCACCGGGCGTGTGTAGGGTGCATCCATGGCCGACCAGGCGGAATTCTCCGACCTTGCCATGGAATACATGTCTGCGCTCTACTCGGCGGCGTTACGCATGACGCGCAATCCATCCGACGCTGAGGATCTCGTCCAAGAGACCTACCTCAAGGCCTATCGGGCCTTCGGGGGATTCGAAGCGGGCACCAACCTCAAGGCCTGGCTCTATCGAATTCTCACCAATACGTATATCAATATCTATCGGGCCAAGAAACGCCGCCCCGAGATCGCCGATGTCGAGGACGTGGAGGATCTGTTCCTCTACCGGCGCCTTTCGGCCGACCAGCCTTCCGGGCTCGGACGGAGTGCCGAGGACGAAGCGCTCGAACGAATTACGGATACCGAGGTCAAAGGGGCTATCGAGTCATTGCCCGACACTTTTCGGATGGCGGTGCTGTTGGCCGACGTCGAGGGTTTTTCCTACAAGGAGATCGCCGAGATCACCGAGGTGCCCATCGGCACGGTGATGAGCCGCATCCACCGTGGAAGAAAGGCCCTGCAGAAAGCGTTGTTCGAATTCGGAAGTGCACGCGGCCTTGTCGGCGCTTCCGGCGACGGCAAGTAGGGAGACATACTCGTGGGAGAGCAGAAATCGGATGATGGGGGACATGTCGGACATGATCCGATGATGCCCGGGGGTGGGCACGTCGCCGGGTTCGTCAACTGTGACGAGACCATCGAGCGTCTGTATTACTACCTCGACGGTGAGCTCACCGAGGAACGCCGGGTGGAGATCGTCCGCCATCTCGACATGTGCGGACCGTGCGTGGGTGCCTTCGGCTTCGAAGCCGAGCTGCGCAAGGTCATCGCCAACCTTTGCAAGGATCACGTTCCCGATGCCCTGCTCGACCGGGTGGCCCACGCTCTCCAGGACGAACGTGTCCGCCAGGGCAACTGACCCCTGACCCCGTGACCCGCCTCCACCCGTGATCCGCCTCCACCCCTGTCGATCAGGTCTGACCCCCGCCCGACCCGGGTCGTCCCTACACTTGTCCTCGTGACACAAACCACCGACACTCAGGCTGCGAGCCCGACAACGGCACCCGGCGCCATCTCGTGGGATGTGGCCGAACGGGTGGCCGGCTGGGTGACCAGCCGCAGTGCCATGCCCACGCCCTACCGCCCCGACCTCCTGCAACAGGATTTCGAGGAGCTCACCGCCCAGGCCGAAGAGTTGGTGGCTTCATCAACCGGTCTCCGGTCCGCATCGGGGCCGGCGCGCGCCCGGGTCACCGACCGGAACGGATGGGTGCACGCCAACGTGGCCTCGTTTCAGCGTCTGGTCGGGCCTCATCTCGAACGTTTCACCCCGCCGCGCCTGGCCGCCACCAATCCGGTTATCGAACGGCTGGCCGGTCCACTGGCAGCCGCCGGCCGGGTGGCCACGGGCAGCCAGTTGGGAGCGGTGCTGGGTTGGCTCTCGACCCGGGTCCTCGGTCAGTACGACCTGCTCCTCACCGAGGAGGCCATCGAAGATCAGGACATCGTCTACTTCGTCGGCCCGAACATCGTGATGCTCGAGCAGCGGTACGGATTCGAGCCCCGCGAGTTCCGGCTGTGGCTGGCGCTGCACGAAGTCACCCATCGGTGCCAGTTCACCGCCATCCCGTGGATGCGCGATCACTTCCTGTCGTTGGTGGAGGAAGGGCTCGGCTCTCTCGATCCCGACCCGACCCGCTTCGCCGAGGCGTTGAGGCGTCTGACCGAGGAGATCCGCGCCGGGCGCAACCCGCTCCGCGACAACGGTGCCCTCGGGCTGGTGGCCACGCCCGAACAGCTCGAGGGTCTCCACCGGATCCAGGCCCTGATGAGTCTCCTCGAAGGTCACGGCGACGTGACCATGGACAGGGCCGGGGCGGCGGCCATCCCCAGCGCTGCGCGTTTCAGCGAAGTGCTCCGGCAACGCCGCAATCAGACCAAGGGCCCGGCCAAGCTCCTTTTGCAGCTCATCGGGATGGAATCCAAGTTCCGCCAATACGAGGAAGGCGAGCGGTTCATCGCCGCGGTGGAGGAGTCGGGGGGCCCCCAGCTTCTCGGCCATGCCTGGCGGGGCCCGGAATGGCTGCCGTCCCTCACGGAGATCCGGGACCCCTCGGTGTGGATCTCCCGCGTCGGTGGCACCCTTTCCCTCTCCACTTGATCCGCTGATCGCCGACCTGGTCGGCCGGTGCGTGTTCCCGGCCGCCGGCACGCCACTGGTCTGTGCCGTCTCGGGCGGGGCCGATTCGTTGGCGCTGCTGGTTCTGGCCACCGCGGCCGGCTGTGAGGTGACCGCGGTCCATGTCGACCACGGGCTCCGGCCAGGCTCCGCTGCCGAGGCCGATGTGGTGGCGTCCGCCGCCGATCGTTACGGTGCCGCCTTCCGCAGTGAGAGGGTGGTGGTGGCCGACGGATCCAACCTCGAGGCGAGGGCCCGTGCCGCCCGGTTCGGGGTGCTCGGTCCCGATGTGGCCAGCGGGCATACCGCCGATGACCAGGCCGAGACGGTGTTGGTCAATCTGTTGCGGGGTGCCGGGGTCGACGGTTTGGCGGCCATGCGGGCCGGTACCCGTCACCCACTGTTGGCCATACGGCGGGCCGAGACGGTGGCCCTTTGTCGCCAGCAGGGTCTGGAGCCGGTATGTGACCCCAGCAATGACGATCCTCGGTTTTTGCGCAATCGGATTCGGGCCGAGCTGGTTCCGCTGTGCTCGGAGTTGGCGGGGAGGGACGTCGTCCCGGTGCTGGCCCGCCAGGCCGGTCTTTTGGCCGGTGACGCCGAGGTGCTCGCCACGGTGGCGGCCCTGGTGGACCCGACCGACGCCAAGGCGGTTGCCGCCTCCCCCGAAGCGGTCTCGAGGCGAACCATCCGGGAGTGGTTGACCGGCGACAGTGCCTATCCACCCTCCCTCGATGCCATCGACCGGGTCCTCGAGGTGGCCAGGGGAGCGCGGCGGGCCGCCGAAGTGGCCGGTGGGGCCCGGGTGGCCCGGTCAGGCGGGCGGCTGTCCCTCACCCCACCCATGAGGTCCACCGGAGACCGAACCGATACAGTCGGCCCGTGACCGCGCCAGGAAATGAGTCGGTGGGCCAGTTGTCCCGGCTCGAGTCGGAGCCCGAAGTCGGTGAGGTCATCGTCTCGGAGGCGGACCTGCAAGCACGGATCACCGAGCTCGGTGCTCGTATCAGCGCCGATTACGCCGGGCGGCCCCCCCTCCTGGTCGGGGTGTTGAAGGGCGCTTTCATGTTCATGAGCGACCTGTCCCGGGCCATCGAGCTCCCGGTGGAAACGGACTTCATGGCGGTGTCCTCCTATGGCAGCGCCACCCGCACCTCCGGCGTGGTCCGGATCGTGAAGGACCTCGACGTCGACCTGGCCGACCGCCACGTGTTGGTGGTGGAGGACATCGTCGACAGTGGCCTGACCCTCAACTATCTGCAGCGGTACCTCCTGGCCCGGCGCCCGGCCAGCCTCGAGGTATGTGCTCTTCTGGTCAAGGATGGACAGCAACGCACCGCCCTCGACCTGCGCTACGTCGGGTTCCATATCCCCCCGGATTTCGTGGTCGGCTACGGCCTCGACGTCGGCGAACGACTCCGCAACCTCAGGGCCATCCACGCTTACACCGGCGATCCGTCCGGCCGCTGAGGAGCCTCTGATGAGCGTCGATGCCGCCCGAATCGAACGGGCCATCCATGAGATTCTGGCGGCCATGGGCGAGGACCCTGAACGCGACGGCCTCCTCAAGACTCCATCCCGGGTCGCCCACATGTACGAGGAGCTCTTCTCCGGCCTGGACGAGGACCCGTGTCATCACCTCGAGGTCACCTTCGCCGCCGAGCATGACGAGATGGTGATGGTGCGGGATATCCCCTTCGCATCATTGTGTGAGCACCACATGGTTCCGTTCATGGGTCGAGCCCACGTGGCCTATATCCCCGGCGACGATGGACGGATCACCGGATTGTCCAAATTCGCCCGTCTGGTGGATGGCTATGCCCGGCGCCTGCAGGTGCAGGAGCGGATGACCACCGAAATCGCCGATGCGGTGGAACGGGCCCTGGCCCCCAGGGGTGTGCTGGTCGTGGTGGAGGCCGAACATCTCTGCATGTCCATGCGGGGGGTCAAGAAGCCCGGCACCTTGACCATCACCTCGGCCGTCCGGGGCCAGTTCCGGAGCGACTCGGCCACCCGAGCCGAGGCCATGCAGTTCATTCACGGGCGGTAGGACACGCCGATCCCGGTCACGGGGTTCCCTCCCCTGGTTTACGCTGTGCCCTCATGGTCCCTACCTCCACCGAGCAACGCCCGATGGTGATGGGAATCCTCAATGTGACCCCTGACTCGTTCTCCGACGGCGGTCAGTGGCTCGAAAGAGAGCGAGCCATCACCAGAGGGCATGAGATGATCGCCGAGGGGGCCGATATCGTCGACGTGGGCGCCGAATCGACCCGACCCGGTGCCCAGCCCGTCCCCACCGACGAAGAGCTGAGACGGGTCATCCCGGTCATCGAGGCGCTCGCCCCCCATGTGCGGGTGTCGATCGACACCACCAAAGCGGCCGTGGCCCAGGCCTCGGTGGCCGCCGGGGCCACGCTGGTCAACGACGTCTCCGCCTCGCTGTGGCCGGTGGCCGCCGAGTGTGGGGTGGGATGGGTGGCCATGCACCGGAAAGGGACACCCGCCGACATGCAGGACCACCCGCACTATGACGACGTGGTGGCCGAAGTGACGCAATTCCTCGTTGATCGGGCCGAAACCGCCGCCGGCGCAGGCATTGCCGATGTGTGGATCGACCCGGGCATTGGATTCGGGAAGTCCGGCGAGCACAATCTCCGACTGCTGGCGTCCATGGACCACCTGGTGGCTACCGGTTACCCGGTGATGGTGGGCACCAGTCGCAAGAGCTTCCTCGGCCGGTTGGCCCCGGCGGGAGACGGCACCCCGGCCCCGGTCGACCATCGTCTCCCCGGTTCGCTGGCCACCGCCGTCTGGGCCATGCAGGCGGGGGCGGGCATGGTGCGGGTGCACGATGTGGCGGCCACCGTCCAGGCGGCGACCCTGGTGGGGCCGAACCGTCCGACCACAGTGGGCCCGGCCCCAGCCCGATCGCCCCGATACCCGGAGGTAGCACGTTGAAGGGCAAATGGGCATCGGGCATCCCGCCCCGCCATTTCACTTGGGTGATCAAGGACCGCCTGGCGGTGAGCGAGCGCCCCGGGGGCTTCGCCCCCAACCACCGCAAAGTCCGCCGCCAAGAGGAGATCATCTGGTTGAAGGCCCAGGGCTTCACCCGGGTCGTCTCCCTGCTCTCGTCCTCACACAACCTGCAGGCCTATCAGGACCACGGACTTCCCTGTGTCCACTTCCCTCTGCCACCGTCGGGTGATGTACGGACCAGTCTGCTGGATTTGTTCAAAGACCTGCACGGCCGTCTGGCCAGGGGCGAACGGATCCTCATCCATCAAGACGCACTCGGGGACCGGGTCCTCGGGGTGGTGTCCGGGTACCTGTTGTGGTCAGAGCGGCTCCCCAGCGGACCTCAGGCCGTCACCGTGATCGAGCACATCACCGGCCACGCCATGGGTCCGCCCGGACGTGAGCTGGTGGCGTTCGCCGACCAACTGCCTCAGGCCGCCGCGGAGGTGCGAAGCAAGCCTCGCGCCTCCGGGCCGAACCCCGCAGCCGCCCAGGACTGAGAATGGCCGACCTGGATCGGATCGAACTTCGGGGACTTCGGGTGCTCGGGACTCACGGGGTGCTGCCCGAGGAACGGGTCAATCCCCAGCCCTTCGAGCTCGACCTCGATCTGGACGTCGACCTTGCCGCCGCCGGCCTCTCCGATGACCTGGCCGATACCGTCGACTATTCCGGGTTGGCGGACAGGGCCGGCGCAGTGATCGCCGGATCGGGTCGGCTGCATCTGCTCGAAGCCGTGGCCGAGGCGATCGCCGCCACCTCTCTGGAAGATGAGCGGGTGATGTCGGTCACGGTGGGACTGCGCAAGCTCCGGCCGCCGCTGGCCGCGGATATCGCCACCGTGGGCGTGCGGATTACCCGCCACCGATGACCTCGCCGCTGTCCGAGTCGCCGAGCGTACGGGCATTCCTCGGGCTCGGCTCCAACCTCGGGGACCGGTGGGCGCACCTTCGTCGAGCCGTGGACCAGCTCCGGGCCGGGAGCGCCATGCCGGTCACCGCGGTGTCGCCGGTCTACGAGACCGAACCGATCGGCGGAACCGAGGACCAGGGTCCCTACTTGAATCTGGTGGTGGAGTTGGCGGTGGCTCCCGGGGTGGATCCCTATCGGATGCTGGAGGAGTGCAGGAGGCTGGAGGCCGCCGCCGGCAGGGTTCGCACCGCGCGGTGGGGTCCCCGCACCCTCGACGTCGACGTGCTGTGGGTCGACGGTGTCATCCTCGACGACCCCGAGCTCACCATTCCCCACCCTCGTTGGCGGGAGCGGAGGTTCGTGCTGGCCCCACTGGCCGACCTGGCTCCGGACCTGGCCGACGCCGCCGCCATAGAGATCTCTGGCGGTGAGGTCACATTCGTGGGTACACTCTGAAGGTCTACTCAAAGATTCTCTGACTCGAACGGCACCCAATCGGGGCCGGAACGTTGCAAAGGGGTCTCGTGACCAGAATCCGTGTGATCGGCCCGGGTCGGGCCGGATGTTCATTGATGGCAGCGCTGCGGGCTGCTGGGGGCTACACAGTGATGGGCGCCTATGACCGCGCCCGCTCACCCGCCGATGCCGCCGGCGGGGTCGATGTGTTGATCATCGCCACGCCGGACGCCGCGGTGTCCGCCACTGCCGCCCAGGTGATCCCTGTCCCGGGCACGGTGGTCGTCCACCTCTCGGGATCGCTCGGACTCGACGTGCTGGCCCCACACCCCCACCGGGCATCACTTCACCCCCTGGTGCCGCTGCCCAACCCCGAGGTGGGGGCGGCCCGATTGCGCTCGGGGGTGACCTTCGCAGTGGCCGGTGACCCGGTGGCCCGGGTCATGGCCGAGGCGCTGGGCGGCCGGGTGGTCGAAGTGGCCGACGAGCTGCGGACGAATTACCACGCCGCCGCCACCATCGCCGCCAATCACCTGGTGGCCCTGCTCGGACAGGTCGAACGGGTTGCCGCCACCGCCGGGTTGCCGCTCAGCGCCTTCGGCGGGTTGATCCACGCCGCCGCCGAGGATGCGCTGGTGCTCGGGCCCCACGACGCCCTGACGGGGCCGGCGGCCCGGGGGGACTGGGCCACCATGGACCGGCACCGTTCGGTACTCGCCTCCATGCCCGGGAGCCGCACCGAACTGGCGGCTCACGACGCCATGGTCGCTCTGGCCCGCCGGCTCTCCATGGACACTCCCGACGCCGGGGCCGGGGCAGATCTCGAACCTTCGGCCGCTGACACGTTCGCGGCCCCGTCGACCTTGGCCCCGATGCCGAGGGCGGAGCAGGTGGCATGACCACCACCACGCTGTTCACTCCATCTTCGACCACACTTGGGATCGAACGCCAGGTCGCCGGCAACGTCCGGGTCATCGAGACGATCAGTCAGTGCGCGACAGCCCTCGATGCCGCCCGCGCCGCCGGACTGTCGGTAGGCCTGGTTCCGACCATGGGAGCGCTGCACGCCGGGCACTGTTCGCTGGTGGAGCGGGCATCGGCCGAGTGCGACCTGGTGGTCGTCACCGTCTTCGTGAATCCCTTGCAGTTCGGTGACCCCGACGACATCGCCCGCTATCCGCGTACCCTCGAATCCGACGTGAAGCTGGCCGCCGCCGGCGGCGCCGGCATCGTCTTCGCTCCGCCGGTGAAGGAGATGTACCCGGGGTTTCCGGCTGCTGTCGCCACCACGGTGTCGGTGGCCGGCTTGGGCGATCACTGGGAGGGGGCGTCGCGCCCCGGACACTTCGACGGTGTGAGCACCGTGGTGGCCAAGCTGTTCGCCATGTCCGGCCGGTGCCGGGCCTACTTCGGTGAAAAGGACTTCCAGCAGTTGGCGGTGGTGCGCCGCATGGTCAGGGACCTGTCCCTGCCCGTCGAGATCATCGGCTGTCCCATCGTGCGGGACGAAGACGGACTGGCTCTGTCGAGCCGGAACGTCCGGCTCTCCCCGGACCAACGCCGGGTGGCACTGGTGCTGTCGCGTTCGTTGCGGGCCGGGGCGGCGCTGATGGCCCGGGGTGAAGACCGGGCGCAGGTGATCGAGGACGCCATGGCACGCACGGTGGCCGAGGAGCCGTCGGTGGGCCTCGACTACGCCGCGGTGGTGCATGCCGACGATCTCCGTGGAGTGACGTCGGTGCGACCCGACGTGGACATCCGACTCCTCATCGCCGCCACCGTCGGGGGAGTGCGGCTCATCGACAACCTCGACCCCTGGGACCACTCCGCCGGCGGAGTGGTCCGATTCATGTTTTCCGCACCGAGCGCGAAGGGAATCAGCTGAGCGATGCGCCGCCGCATGATGAAATCGAAGATCCACCGGGCCACGGTGACCGACGCCGATCTCAATTACGTGGGCTCGATCAGCCTCGACCCCGAGTTGATGCAACTTGCCAACATCCTCGAGTGGGAACAGGTCACTGTGGTGGACATCGACAACGGGGCCCGTTTCGAGACCTATGCCATCCTCGGTGGTCCGGGGCAGGTGTGCCTCAACGGCGCGGCCGCTCGTTTGGTGCACCGGGGTGACAAGGTCATCGTCATGACCTACGCCGATTACGAGAACGAAGAACTCGACTTGTTTGCTCCGAGCATCGTGCACGTGGACAGGGCCAATCGGGTGATCGACGAAGAGTTGGCCCGACTCGATGCCGAACTCGAGAACCTGACCGAAGCGTGACCCGGCCGGGAGCGAGGCGGCCGGCATCGCCGGCGTTGCCGACCTCGCAATCCTTGCCGGACGAACTCGATGTCCTGGTCCTCGGGAGTGGGGTGGCCGGACTGTCGGCCACCGTACGCCTGGCCTCACCCCCGGAGATGGGCACGTCCCCCAGCGATGGCTTGCGGGTCGGAGTGCTGACCAAAGCCGAGTTGTGGCGTTCGGCCACCCGGTGGGCCCAGGGTGGCGTGGCCGCGGTGCTGGGTGGGGACGAGGATTCGACCGACCTTCATCTGGCCGACACCCTGGCCGCGGGCGCAGGTCTGTGCGACACCGACGCGGTGCGGGTCCTGGTCGACGAGGGCCCGTTCCGGGTCCATGAATTGATCGCCATGGGCGCGGAGTTCGATCGCCAGCCCGGGGGCGCGCTCGATCTCGCCCGCGAAGGTGGCCATTCCACCGCCCGGGTGGTCCACGCCGGTGGGGCGGCCACCGGAGCAGAAGTGGAGCGGGCACTGGTCGACGCCACCCGCCGCACCGCGGCGGCGATCCTCGAAGAGTGGTTCGCCCTCGACCTTTTGGTGGAAGGCGGTCGGTGTTGCGGGGTGCGGGCGCTCGACGCGGAGGGACGGGTGGTGGATGTGCGGGCCCGTCATACAGTCCTGGCCACTGGCGGAGCGGGCCAGCTCTTCGCGGTGACCACCAATCCGGCCGAGGCCACTGCCGACGGTCTGGCCATGGCCCTGCGGGCCGGGGTTCCGGTCGCCGATGTCGAGTTCATGCAGTTCCATCCCACTGCGCTCCATCACCCGGCCATGCCCCGGCCCCTCCTTTCCGAGGCTCTGCGCGGGCATGGCGCGTTGATCCGCGACGCCAACGGGGAGCGTTTCGTCGACGAGCTGGCCCCCCGTGACGTGGTGAGCCGGGCCATGGCGGCAAAGCTGAGCTCCCAGGGGGTAGAGCACCTCTGGCTCGATGCCACCGGGCTCGACTCCTTCAGCTCGCGTTTCCCGACCATCAAGGCCTCGCTGGAGGCCATCGGTCTCGATCCCCATGTCGACTGGCTGCCCATCGCTCCGGCCGCCCATCACCTCTCCGGCGGGGTGGTGACCGATCTGTCGGGAGCGACGGCCCTCCCGGGATTGTGGGCGGCGGGCGAGGTGGCGTGCACCGGGGTCCACGGGGCCAACCGCCTGGCGTCCAACTCGCTGCTCGAAGGAATGGTGTTCGGTGCCCGCCTGGCGGAGGCCATCCGCGGTGGCGATGACGGCCCATCCCCCACCGGCGCCATGAGAGCGGTGCTCCACGGCGGACACGACGCCCGCGATCCCGATGGCGACTTCGGGGCGGGCGTATCGGTCCGGTCCGGCGGTGCCGGCCAGGCCGGCGGCGCCGCCGGTGGCGCCGCCGGTGGGGTCACCGCCATCGATGTCGAGAAGACGGTCGGCCGGTTGCAGCGGGCCATGTTCGAGGGTGCCGGGGTGGTCAGGGACGCCGGGTCACTCCAAGCGGCCACCACGGTGATTGAGTCGGTCGCCACTGCCGTGGGTACCGCGACCCCGTCCGACCGGGCCGACGGGGAGTTGGCCAACCTGGTCACCGCGGCCGAAGCCCTTCTCACCTCGGCCACCCTGCGCACCGAGACCCGTGGTGCCCATGCCCGCGCCGATTTTCCTGAGGCTGCTCACCGATGGCGCCGCCGCATTGTGCACGTGGACGGCAGGGTCACCGTCTCGAGCGAAGCCGTCGACTCACCGTGACGTTCGACCATCGGGTCTCCGACCTCGCCGACGCCTCCCTGTTCGATCCCCCCCGTTCGGCCGTGGTCGACGCGGTCAGGATCGCCTTGGCCGAGGACATGCTCCCGATGGGCGACCTGACCGCCGCCCTGGTGCCGCCATCGGTCTTTCGGTCGATGTCGGTGGTCAGCCGCCAGCCCGGTGTGGTGGCCGGCCGTGCCTGTGCCATCGAGGCATTCGCTCAGGTCGATCCATCGATAGAGGTGGTGTGGCGCCTGGCCGACGGGTCGGGGGTGACCCCGGGCTCGACGGTGGCGGTGCTCACCGGTCCACTGCGTTCCATCCTCACCGCCGAGCGGGCCGCCCTGAACTTCCTCGGGCACCTTTCGGGGGTAGCCACCCTCACCCGGAGCTTTGTCGAGACGGTGGCGTCGGCCAACCCGGCTACCAGAGTGCTGGATACCCGCAAGACGACCCCCGGGCTCCGCTCTCTGGAGAAGGCCGCGGTGCGGGCCGGAGGCGGCACCAACCACCGTGCCAGCCTGTCGGACGCGGTGCTGGTGAAAGACAATCACCTTGGCGGGGTCTCCATCACCGAAGCGGTCGATCGGGCCCGCCATCTCTGGCCCGGTCGGATGGTCGAGGTCGAATGTGACCGGGCCGAACAGGTGGACGAGGCGGTCGCCGCAGGGGCCACCGTGGTCATGCTCGACAACATGACCCCTGACCAGGTGAAGACATGCGTGGCCCGGGTACGGGCCAGCGGGACGGCGACCCTGGTGGAGGTGTCGGGCGGCGTGGATCTCGACTCCGCACCGCTCTATGCCGCCGCGGGCGCCGATCTCATCTCGGTGGGCGCCCTCACCCACTCCGCCCCGGTGCTCGACCTGGGTCTCGACCTGACGTCGGATGCCGACGGGAAAGACTGACCATGCTGCTTGCCATCGATGTGGGGAACACCGAGACGGTCGTCGGGCTCTTCGCCGACGACGTCGGGGTGCCGCTCGAAGAGACCGGTCAACGGGACGGGAAAGAGCCGACCGGATTGGCCCATCACTGGCGCCTCTCCACCGTGTCGGAACGGACCGCGGACGAGTACGCGCTGCTGCTCACGCAAATTCTCGATCTCGATGGGCTGAATATCGCAGACACCATCACCGGCATCGCGGTGACCTCGTCGGTGCCGTTGGTCACCGCCGCCCTTCGCCAGATGGTGCAGCGGCGGTTCGATGTTCCGGCGGTGGTGCTCGAGCCAGGGGTGAGGAGCGGCATGCCCATCCTCTATGACAACCCCAAAGAGGTGGGAGCCGACCGGATCGCCAACGGGGTGGGCGCCTACGACCTGTTCGGCGGTCCCTGTGTGGTGGTCGATCTGGGTACCGCCACCACCTTCGACGCCATCTCGGCGGCGGGCGAGTACCTGGGAGGGGCGATCACCCCCGGTGTGCAGATCAGCCTCGATGCCCTCTTCTCCCACGCCGCCGCCCTGCGACGGGTCGAGTTGGTCGAGCCTCGCAGCGTCATCGGCAAGTCGACAGTGGAGTCCATCCAATCGGGTGCGCTGTACGGCTTCGCCGGACAGGTGGACGGCCTCTGTCGCCGGTTCGCCGGGGTGTTGGGCGAGTGCACGGTGGTGGCGACCGGCGGCCTGGCCGAACTCATCGCTCCCTACTCCGACGAGATCGAATACGTGGAGCCGTGGCTGACCCTCCATGGGTTGCGGATCATTTTCGAGCGCAATTCCAACGGGAATGCTCAACGACACGCCTGAGACGCCGGCACATCCTCACAGATCCCTAACATCGGGATGATCAACTGATCATGCGCACCGGCGACGATGTAGGAACACACCGGGACAACCGGAAGGCCGGGACAACCGGAAGGGTTGAGGAGGCACGAGTATCATGTTGAAGAAGATTCTGCTCAGTTCGGCAATCGTAGTAACCGCCGGAGCTCTCGCATTCGGAGCGTCAGGCATTGCCGACGCCTCTCCGGCACCTTCGGCGCCTTCGGCAACCCACGCCGCCGCCAAGGGCACCGCGAATGCGACCTCGGTTCCAAAGGTCGGCAAGAACTTCAACTGTGCCAACGCCGACAAGGTGCTGGCTCGCATCCAGAAGGGTGAAGCCCGCATTGCCGCCGGCCTTCCGAAGTTGACAGCTGCCCAGGCGAAGGCGCAGGCGGCCGGCAATACCAGGCGGGCGGCTCGGCTCCAAAAGGTGATCACCCGTGCCAAGAGCGCTGCCTTCGCGGCCAGGCTGGACAGGGTTTCGCAGAAGATCGAGACCTTGTGCCAGGTGGCCGCGCCGGGAACCGCGGCGCCCTGAGGTGGCACCTCGGATCGTCAAGAAGTGAGCTGACCGGACCCGGAGGGGTCCGGTCACTCGCGCCACCGGTCCGAACAGCGATGCCGCTCATCATGAACCGCGCCCAGGGTCGGCAGGCAACCTCGATTCCGGTGGATGCCAGCGGGTGGGAAGGCCGTCAGCAGGTGGGAAGGCCATCAGCGGGTGGGAAGGCCGTCAGCGGGTGGGAAGGCCGTCAGCAGGTGGGAAGGCCGTCGACCAGAGAGTGGGCCAAGCGACCGAAACCCGCCGCCAGTTCCGCTGACGGGCAAGAGCCCGCAGCCTCGGCTGCCTCTTCGGCGTATCGGCGGGCGACCGCCACTGATGCGGGCACCGCGTTGGACGATGCCACGATGGAGCGGGCTCTGTCCCGTTCGGCTTGGTCCAATGGCTGGCCCAACATGGGTTTGAGCTCGGGTCCAATCACCGGATCGGCCAGGGCCAGCAGCGTCGGCAGGGTATAGACCCCCTCCGCCAAGTCCTGGCCGGCCGGCTTGCCCAGCTCGGCGTCGGAGCCGATCACGTCGAGAATGTCATCGCGTACCTGAAAGATCATGCCGAAGCAGCGCCCGAAGACGGTGAAGGCATCAACCTGATTGAGCGGGAGGCCCCCGGTGAGGGCGCCGATCCGGCATGAGGTCGCCATCAGGGAGGCCGTTTTCCCCGAGATGGCCTTGGTGTAGTCCTCCTGGGTGCGACTGACATCGAAGGCGGTCCGTACCTCGGCCACCTGGCCCCGGCAGAGTTCCCCGAGGGTGGCGGCCAGCAGGCCGGCGATCTCGGTTCCCAGGCCGGCGGCGATCTCCGCCGAGCGGGCCAGCAGAAAATCCCCGGCCACGATGGCTACCAGGTTCCCGAAACGCGAATTCACACTTTCGACGTTGCGACGGATGGTCGCCTCGTCCATCACGTCGTCGTGGTAGAGCGACGCCAGGTGGACCAACTCCACCGAGACGGCGCCGAGCAGGTCCTCCCGGGTGGCCCGCTCCGACCCGCCGGTGGCCGTGGCCAGGGCAAGGACCGGTCGGAGGCGCTTTCCCCCCGCGGCGATCAGATGTGTGGTGACGTCGTCGAGAAAACCGTCGCCAGTCACCACCGACTCCATGAGCAAGGGCTCGAGAAGTTGGATTTGTTCGGAGAGTGCGGGAAGACCCAGGAGTTCTACGGGGTTCACTTTAGATAGACGATAGGCGACAGAGGTGCCGGTTGGTGCAGCGGAGGGGTGAGGGTGCGTTGAGCACCGGTGCCTGTAGACTCCGGGTAGTTCCCGGACCGCGGATGGAGGCGGTGGAGTGTTCGAACGATTTACTGACAGGGCCCGCAGAGTTCTTGTGCTCGCACAAGAGGAAGCGCGGCTGCTGAACCACAGCTTTATTGGCACTGAGCACATCCTCTTGGGATTGATCCACGAGGGTGAGGGTGTCGCGGCCAAGGCGCTCGAGTCAATGGGCGTCTCGCTGGAGGCTGTGCGCGAAAAGGTGGAGGAGACCATCGGGCTGGCGGGCACTGCCCCGACCGGGTCCCCGCCCTTCACACCTCGGGCGAAGAAGGTGCTCGAGTTGTCCTTGCGCGAGGCCTTGCAGTTGGGCCACAGCTACATCGGCACCGAGCACATGCTGCTCGGCCTGGTGCGCGAGGGCGAAGGGGTTGCCGCACAGGTGCTCCAAAGCCTGGGTGCCGACTTGCCGCGTGTTCGCCAGCAGGTCATCCAATTGCTTTCCGGTTACCAGGGCAAGGAACCGGTTGGCGCCGGAGTGGCCGGTGGCCAGAGTCCCGACTCTCCGACCGGATCACCGGTGCTCGACCAGTTCGGCCGCAACCTCACCGCGCTGGCCCGCGACCACAAGTTGGACCCGGTGGTGGGCCGCGAGAAGGAAATCGAGCGGGTCATGCAGGTCCTCTCGCGCCGGACGAAGAACAACCCGGTGCTCATCGGGGAGCCGGGCGTGGGGAAGACGGCCATTGTCGAGGGTCTGGCCCAACGGATTGTGGCCAATGACGTTCCCGAGACACTCACCGGAAAGCAGCTCTACACGCTCGACCTGGGAGCCTTGGTGGCCGGAAGCCGCTACCGGGGTGACTTCGAGGAGAGACTGAAGAAGGTTCTGAAGGAGATCCGCACTCGCGGCGACATCGTCCTGTTCATCGACGAAGTCCACACCCTGGTGGGAGCCGGCGCCGCCGAGGGAGCCATCGATGCTGCCTCCATCCTCAAGCCGATGCTGGCTCGCGGTGAGCTGCAGACCATCGGCGCCACCACCACCGACGAGTACCGCAAGCACTTCGAGAAGGACGCCGCCTTGGAACGGCGCTTCCAGCCGATCAAGGTGGAACAGCCGAACGTCGCCCTCACCATCGAGATCCTCAAGGGTCTCCGAGATCGCTACGAGTCGCACCACGCGGTGACCATCACCGATCAGGCCCTGGTGGCTGCGGCCAACCTGGCCGACCGTTACCTGGCCGACCGTTACCTGCCCGACAAGGCGATCGACTTGATCGACGAAGCCGGCAGCCGGCTTCGGATTCGCCGGATGACCACTCCTCCCGCCTACAAGAAGTTGGAAGAGGAGATCGCTCGACTCAGGGCCGACAAGGAAACCGCCATCGAGAAGCAGGCGTTCGACCAGGCGAAGAAGCTGGCCGAACAGGAGAAGGACCGCCTCGACAAGAAGGACGCCATGGAAGCCGAGTGGCGGGCCGATGGCGTGGACCTGTTCGACGTGGTCGACGAAGAAGTCATCGCCGAGGTGCTGGCCAATTGGACGGGTATCCCTGTCTACCGGCTCACCGAGGAGGAGACGGCCAAGCTGCTCCGTATGGAGGACGAGCTCCACAAGCGGGTCATCGGACAAGATCCGGCCATCGCCGCCCTCGCCCGTTCGATCCGACGGACACGGGCCGGTCTGAAGGACCCGAAGCGCCCGAGTGGCTCATTCATCTTTCTGGGGCCGACGGGGGTGGGGAAGACCGAGTTGGCCAAAACGCTGGCAGAGTTCCTGTTCGACGATGAGGATGCGCTCATCCAGCTCGACATGTCCGAGTACATGGAGAAGCACACCGTCAGCCGCCTGGTGGGTTCGCCCCCCGGGTACGTCGGGTACGAAGAGGGTGGGCAGCTGACCGAAGCCGTCCGTCGCAAGCCATTCTCGGTGGTCCTGTTCGACGAGGTGGAGAAGGCTCACACGGACGTGTTCAACACTTTGCTCCAGATTCTGGAGGACGGCCGCCTCACCGACGCCCAGGGCCGTTCGGTCGACTTCAAGAATACCGTGCTGATCATGACCTCCAACTTGGGAACCGCCGACCTGCGCAAGACGTCGGTGGGGTTTGCCAAGACGTCGGAAGCCGTTACCTACGAGCGGATGAAGGCCAAGGTCAATGATGCGCTGAAGGCGCACTTCCGTCCCGAGTTCCTCAACCGCATCGACGAAGTGGTCGTGTTCCACGAGCTGTCCAAGGAAGAGGTCGTAGAGATCGTCGACCTGATGATTCAGCGGGTGACCAACCAGTTGGAACTACAGGGGCTCAGCCTGGTGCTCACCGCTCCGGCCAAGCAGCTGTTGGCCGACAAGGGCTACGACCCGCAATTGGGTGCACGGCCGCTCCGGAGGGCCATCCAGCAGATGGTCGAAGATCCATTGTCGGAACGCATTCTGTGGAAGGAGTTCCACGCCGGCGAGACGATCGTGGTGGACGTTGAAACCATCACACCCGAGGCGGCCGCGGCATTCGATGTCAAGGGTGCCCCACCGCTCATCGCCGGGGAGAAGCAGCTGTCGTTCAGGGCCGTGCAAAGCGTGGTGTCCGAGGGCGTCGAGACCCCTCCGGTGGAGCTGGCCGGCGCTGGTGCCGACACCGACTGACCCTCAACTGACCGGCCTCAGCCGGTCGCCGTCAAGTTGATCAGAACGCCCTGCCACTCCGGTGACCGGGCGTTCTGTCTTTGAGGGTTGAACCACGGCCAGGCCGTCTGGCTGCCGTAGCCGGGACGACCGAGACCCGGTCCAGCATCGGCCATTCCGGTTTGGTACCGGTTCAGCACCGGCGTGGCACCCGTGTGGCACATCCATTTCGTAGCATCGGGGCATGCCCAAAACCGTGAAACGCCACCGATGCATCGACTGCGGGGCCACCGCTCCCCAGTGGGTGGGCCGGTGCCCGGCTTGTGGGGAGTGGAACACGCTGGTCGAGGAGTCGGCGCTCGGGCCCTTGGAACAAGCGGTGAACGACCTCGACCTGTCCTCGATGCCCATCCCTCTCTCCTCGGTGGACGTGGCCGCCGCCGCGGCGGTGCCCACCGGAGTGGCGGAGTTCGACAGGGTGCTGTCGGGTGGACTGGTCCCCGGATCGGTGACCCTGCTCGGGGGAGAGCCCGGGATCGGCAAGTCCACCCTGCTGCTCCAGGTACTGGCGGCCCGGGCCGCGGCCGGACACCGGGTCCTTCTGGTATCGGCCGAGGAGTCCGCCCATCAGGTCCGCCTGAGGGCCGAGCGGTTGGGACCCGTTCCCCCCGGGTTGCTGATCCTGTCCGTGACCGACGTGGGCACGGTCATCAACGCGGTGGTCGAAGCCGAACCCGATCTGGTGGTCGTCGACTCCATCCAGGCGGTGGCCATCGGACCGGCCACCGCCGGCGAGCGCCGGGCCGGCGGGGTCCCGGGGAGCATCACCCAGGTCCGGGAGTGCGCCGATCAACTGGTGGGGCTGGCCAAAGCCCGCCAGGTGGCCACCGTGCTGGTCGGACACGTCACCAAAGATGGTTCCCTGGCCGGACCCAGGGTCCTCGAGCACATGGTGGATACCGTGTTGAGCTTCGAGGGCGACAGGCATCACGCCCTCCGCATCCTCGCCGCGGTGAAGCACCGGTTCGGGCCCACCGGAGAGCTCGGGCTCTTCGAAATGGGGGACCAAGGGCTGAATCCGGTAGACGACCCGGGAAGGCTGCTCCTCGGCGACCGGCTGACAGGCGTGGCCGGCGGCATCGTCCTCCCGGCCATGCAGGGCCGTCGTACTCTGCTGGTGGAGCTTCAGGCCCTTGTCACCCCGATGGCGCAGGCTCAGCCGAAACGCTCGGTGGTCGGCCTCGACAGCGGGCGATTGGCCATGACGCTGGCCGTGTTGGCCCGTCACGTGGAGCTTCCGGTGCTGGGTCTCGATGTCTTCGCTTCGGTCGCCGGGGGGATTCGGGTAACCGAGCCGGCTGCCGACCTGGCCGTGGCCCTGGCGGTGGCATCGGCCACTACCGGGGTACCGCTCCCGGCTGATCTGGCTGCCATCGGGGAGATCGGACTGGCCGGCGAAGTCCGACAGGTCAACAATCTCCCCCGGCGCCTCGAGGAGTCGTCGCGGCTGGGATTCACCCGGGTGGTGGTGCCGTCATCGTCGCCGGCCGCCCCGACCGGGGTCGAACTGATTCGGGTGGAGACGGTGAGCGAAGCCGTCGAGAGGTTTGGCAGTGGGGCCGGCCGCGTGCCGGGCAAAAGGCCCGCCGAAGGCGATAGCCAGCGTTGACGGGTACCATTCGGGGGTGAGCGCACGCCAGAGTTCGGCTCTCAATGATGCCCTGGCGATGGCGGCTCCGGGACAGCCCCTGCGGGACGGCCTCGACCGGATTCTGCAGGCCAAACGGGGTGGCCTGGTCGTGGTCGGGGATCAACCCGAGGTGCTGTCCATCTGCACCGGCGGTTTTCTGCTCGATGCCGAGTTCAGCCCGCAGCGTCTGTCGGAGTTGGCGAAGATGGACGGCGCCATCATTTTGGCCGGCGATGCCTCGCGGATCGCCCGGGCCAATGTGCAGCTGATGCCGAAGTCATCCATCGCCACCACCGAAACCGGCACCCGGCACCGCACCGCCGAGCGGGTGGCCAGGTCGATCAATGTGCCGGTGCTGTCGGTTTCGGCGGCCATGTCGGTGATTGCCATCTACCGCAATGACCAAAAGCACACGTTGCAACCCATCAGCTGGCTCCGGGACCGCGCCGACCAGGCCCTGGCCACCCTGCAGCGGTTCCGCAGTCGATACGACGTGGCCCTCTCCGGGCTTTCCACCCTCGAGGTGGAGGACACCGTGTCGGTGGGTGATGTGGCCGGTGCGCTGCAGTCGGCGGAGACGGTGGTGCGCATCGCCAGGGAAGTGAGCGGATACGTGGTGGAACTGGGTGATGACGGCCGATTGGTACGCCTCCAACTGGCGGAGCTGGTCGATGGGGTCGAGCCGTCTTTGCGGCTGGTGGTGCGTGACTATTTGCGCCATCCGTCATCGGACCCCAGCGACAGGGCGGCAGCGGTGGAACGTGCGGTGGCAAGGTTGGCCAATCTGACCTCCGATGATCTGCGCAACGTGCACAAAGTGGCGGACGTCCTCTCCCTGCCTGCGTCGCTGACCGACACCCACGCGGGGGTGGAGCCTCGGGGCTATCGGCTCCTCTATCGGCTTCCCCGCTTCTCTGATGCCATCATCGAACGGATCGTGGACCGGTTCGTGAATCTCCAGCAGATCATGGGGGCCTCGTTGCCCGAATTGGAACAGGTCGAAGGGGTGGGCATAGCCAAAGCCCGTTCGGTCAAGGACGGTCTCACCCGTTTGGCCGAGACCAGCATCTTCGAGCGATACCAGTAGTTCTTCGGTCCCACCGGTGGGGGAAGTGCTGGCCCGGCGGGGTGCGGGAGGGAGGGGTGTCTCCACCGTGTATCCTCAAGTGCTCGCTCTACGCGGTCCCGATGTCGCTCACCTGCCCGGGATCAGCACGCAACGCCAGGAGGAACGGTGTTCGACATCGGTGACAAGGTCGTCTATCCGCACCACGGCGCGGCTGTAGTCGAACGACGTGAAACCAAAGAGGCATTCGGGAAGAAACAGGAGTATCTGGTTCTTCGTCTCGCCTATGGAGACCTCACCTTGATGGTTCCCTCCGACAACACCGAGGGTGTCGGACTGCGTGAGGTCATCAACGACGAAGAGGTCGAAGAGGTATTTGCGGTGCTCCGGAAGAAGGAAGCCCGGATGCCGACCAACTGGTCCCGTCGTTACAAGAACCACTCGGAGAAGCTCCGATCCGGCGACATCTACCAGGTTGCCGAGGTCGTCCGGAACCTCTCGATCCGTGACAAGGACAAGGGCCTGTCGGCTGGGGAGAAGCGAATGCTCCAACGGGCCAGGCAGATTCTGGTGTCCGAGCTCACCTTCGCCCTGAACGTCGACGAGGAGACCGCCGAGCTGCGGCTCGACGAGGAACTTCCCTGAGCCGACTCGGGCCTGTCTGGGCCGTCGTCGTTGCCGGCGGAACCGGAAGCCGGTTCGGTAGCCAAAAGCAGTTCCTCGACCTCGACGGCAGATCAGTGGTGGCCTGGTCGATCGCCGCGGCCCGCACGGTGGCCGAAGGTACCGTCGTGGTGGTGCCCGACCCATCGACCACCTCGGCGCCGACCGTGTCCGCCGATGACCTGGGAGTCGACCAGGTGGTCACCGGCGGCGCCACCCGATCGCTCTCGGTTCGGGCCGGTCTGGCCGCGGTCCCCATGGAGGCGTCGGTGATCATCATCCACGATGCGTCCAGGCCGTTGGCTTCGGCGTCGTTGTTCGCCTCGGTGGTGCAAGCGTTGACCGGAGATGGTGCAGACGGGGCCCCGGGTTCCCATGGTGCAGATGGGGTCATTCCCGTCCTTCCGGTCGCCGACACCCTGAAGCGGGTAGTCGGAGGCAAGGTGTCCTCCACTCTGGACCGGGAAGGGATCGTCTCGGTGCAGACCCCCCAGGCGTTTGTGGCCGCCACACTTCGCGCCGCCCACGCCGGAGGCGGCGAGGCCACCGACGATGCCGGGCTCCTCGAGTCGCTGGGCGCTACGGTGCGCACCGTGCCCGGCGAACCCCGGAACTTCAAATTGACCCATCCCGAGGACCTGGCAGTGGCCAGCGCCCTCATACAGAGTGACAGGGCGGCCCGGTGACCGATCCGGCCTCGGCCTTCCGCGTCGGCCAGGGCATCGACGTGCACCGGTTCTCGGATGACCCGGCCAGAAAATTGGTACTGGGCGGGGTCGTCATCACCGGGGCGGACATCCGGGGCCTCGACGGCCACAGTGACGCCGACGCGGTGGCCCATGCCATCGCCGACGCCGTGCTCGGGGCGGCGGGACTCGGCGACCTCGGACAACACGCTCCCGATACCGACCCGACCTGGTCCGGCGCGGACAGCATGGGCATTCTGACCTGGGTGGTGGAGCTGGCCGGCGAAGCCGGATGGTCTCCGGTCAATGCCGACTGCACGGTGGTGGCCGAGCACCCCAAGCTGGCACCGTTCGTGGCCGAGATGGCCGAACGTCTGAGCGCGGTACTGCATGCCCCGGTCAACGTGAAGGCCACTCGGGCCGAGGGTTTGGGTGCACTGGGCCGAGCCGAGGGCATCGCCTGCACCGCCTCGGTCCTCCTGGTGTCTCTGGCTGAAGAGGTTTCTCGAGAGGCGTCCCCCGGGGTGACCGGGTGAGCCCGGCAGCCGGAAGTGGCCGGGGCCGGGGCCGGGGCGCTCATGCGCGTGGTGGGGCCCGGGCCGGTGGGACCCCGGGCCAGGGCGGCGCCCCGCGGGCCGGCAAGCCGGCTCCATCCCGGTCGGGACGTGGGTCCGGTGCCCCGGGACGGGACGTGGCCGGTCGGACAGGCGGTGGCCGGCGGGGTGCCGGCGGCGATCGGGATCGACCGGCGAAGCGGAACACCGAGGGTGCAGGGCTCGGGGGCGAACAGGTGGAAGGACGCCAGGCCGTTCGTGAGCTGTTGAGCGCCAACCGGCGTCCGGTGAGCTCGTTGTTGATGGCCGAAGGCATGGATCAGGCTGCCATCCTCAATGAGATCGAGGGTTTGGCGACCAAACGTAGAGTCAAGGTCTCCTACGTTTCCCGCCGGCGCATCGATCTGGTGGCCCGGACCGAGGGGGCCCAAGGGGTGGTGGCCCTGGCCCGCCCGGTGGCGGAGACGTCGCTCGACAAGTTGTGCGAACCGTCCAGTGGTGGGCGCCAGCCGTTTCTGCTGGTGCTCGACGGCATCACCGACCCGCACAACCTGGGGGCACTCCTCCGCAGCGCCGAGTGCGCCGGGGTGACCGGGGTCATCCTGCCCCGGCACCGCTCCGCCCATCTGTCACCCACGGTGGCCAAGGTGGCGGCCGGGGCCATCGAATACCTTCCCATGGCCCTGGTGGCCGGTGTGCCCACCGCGCTGCAGCGGCTGTCGACCATGGGGGTATGGAGCGTGGGTCTCGACGGCGAGGCTCCGTCCTCCCTCTACGAGCTTCCCCTGGGCAAAGAGCCGGTGGCCTTGGTGCTCGGATCGGAGGGCACCGGGTTGGCCGCCCTCACCCGAAAGCGCTGCGACGCCCTTGCCTCGATCCCCCAGCACGGAAGGCTGTCGTCCCTCAATGTGGCGACGGCCGGGGCCATCGCCTGTTTCGACATCGCCCGACGCCGCAACGGCTGACGGTCGCCGACCAGGGAGCTCAGGTGACTTCGGCGACCTCGACACCCTTCCAAAAGGCGACGCGGCCGAGGATCCCCCTGGCTGCGTCCTTGGGCTCCGGGTAGAACCAGGCGGCGTCGTCGTTGCGCCGGCCGTCGACCACAACCGACCGATAGCCGGCCTCGCCCTTCCATGGGCAGGTCGAGTGGGCCTGGCTGGGCTCGAGGTATTCAGCGTGAACGTCGGCTTCGGGGAAGTAGTGATTCCCCTCCACCACCACCGTCTGATCGCTCTGAGCCAGCACTTCCCCGTTCCAAGTTCCACGTATCGTCATGGTAGGTAGAACGATGGTGACGGCAGAAAGGTTCCTGTCATGGAACCGGGGGCAAGGAGCACGACATGAGCGAGCAGCACGAGGGCGACCGGGCCGAGGTGGTAGTGGTCGGGATGGGCCCCGGCAGCGAGGACGTGGCTGAACGATTGGCGGAATCGGGTCTCGATGTGGTCGGCATCGACGGCAGGCTGGTGGGGGGCGAGTGTCCCTACTGGGGGTGCGTCCCCTCCAAGATGATGATCCGGGCGGCAGGCCTGCTGGCCGAAGCCCGGCGGATTCCGGGCATGGCCGGCGAGGCCACCGTCACACCGGACTGGGCACCGGTGGCCGAACGGGTCCGCGCCGAGGCCACCGACAACTGGGACGACAAGGTGGCGGTGGACCGCTTCGAGGGGAAAGGTGGTCGCTTCGTGCGGGGATGGGGCCACCTCGACGGGCCTCATCGAGTCGTGGTGGGGGACAGGACCATCGAAGCCACCCGCGCCATCGTCCTCGGGGTGGGGGCCAAGGCATGGACACCCCCGATCGCCGGTCTGGTCGACACCCCGTTCTGGACCAACCGGGAGGCCATCGAGACCGCGGAGGTTCCCGAGTCGTTGGCCGTCATCGGGAGTGGGCCGATCGGCGTCGAGTTGGGACAGGTCTTCTCCCGATTCGGCTCAGCGGTGACCATCCTCGAACGCGAGACCCACCTGATGCCCCCCGAAGACCCCGACGTCGGGCGCCTGTTGGCCGAGGTCTTCAGCCACGAGGGCATCGATGTCCGCACCGACGTGCGCTTCACGTCGGTGCACCACGACGGGCACCGCTTTTCGGTGGTCTTCGACAAGGGTGAGCCGGTGGTGGCCGAGCGGTTGCTGGTGGCGGCGGGACGCCGACCCGACCTCGAGCGCCTCAACCTGGGCTCCCTCGGCCTCGATCCCGAAGCCCACGAGATTCCCACCGATGACCATCTTCGGGTGGTCGACGGAGTGTGGGCGGTCGGCGATGCCACCGGCAAGGGCGCCTTCACCCATGTGTCGATGTACCAGGCGGACATCGTGGTCAACGACATCTTGGGGGACAAGGTGACCCCCGCCGACTACCGGGCCGTGCCCCGGGTGACGTTCACCGATCCGGAGATCGGTTCGGTGGGCCTGAGCGAATGGGCGGCCCGGGACCAGGGCATCGAGGTGCGGGTGGGGAAGGCCGATGTGTCCTCGGTCACCCGGGGATGGATCCACAAGGCCGGAAACCGGGGGTTCATCAAGCTGGTGGAGGACGCCGACCGGGGCGTGTTGGTTGGTGCCGTATCCATGGGCCCGTGCGGAGGCGAAGTGCTCGGCTTGCTGGCCCTGGCCGTGCACGCCGAGGTTCCCACCGCGAAGTTGCGCAACATGATCTACGCCTATCCGACCTTCCACCGGGCCATCGAAACCGCGGTCAAAGACCTCACCGACCGGTAGAACTCGCCGAGCTTCAGCAGTAGGTGGCCTCAGCCGAACGAGTCAGCAGTGCGGGTGACAGAGGGTCATGAGGAACTCGTCGCCCTCGGAGGCCCACATCGAATCGATCACGAAACCGCACTCTTCCAACTCCGCCTCGAGGGCGTCGGGGGTGAACTTGGTGCTGATTTCGGTCAGCATCTCCTCGCCCGAGGCAAACGAGATGTCGAGGTCGAGATCGACCATGCGGACGGACTGATCGCTCATGGCCCGTAGCCACATCTCGATGCGCTGATCATCCTCGTTCCATTTGGCCACGTGCTCGAACTGGGAGGGATCGAAGTCGGCCCCCAACTCGCGGTTGAGCACATGGAGCACATTCCGGTTGAACTCGGCGGTCACGCCGGCCGCATCGTCATAGGCATCGACCAGGCGCCCGCGGTCCTTCACCAGATCGGTGCCGATGAGAAGCCGGTCCCCGGCATCCATGACGCAGTCGAGGTCGACCAGGAACCGCTTGCGTTGGGCCGGATCGAGATTCCCGATGGTGCCGCCCAGGAACGCGAAGAGCCGACATCCGCCGGTGGGCAATTGGTCGAGGTGGCGATGGAAGTCACCCACCACCGCGGACACCACCAGACCCGGATAGTCCTCGGCCAGAGCGGTGGCCGCGGCCCACAGGGTGGTATCGCTCACGTCGAGGGGAATGTAACGGGCCAGACGACCGGTGGCCTGCATGGCATCGAGAAGGACCCGTGACTTCTCGCAGGTACCGGCCCCCAACTCGACAAGGGTGTCGGCGTCGGACAGATAGGCCATGTCCTTGGCGTGGGTATCGAGGATCCATCGCTCGGAGCGGGTCGGGTAGTACTCGGGAAGCCGGGTGATCTCGTCGAAGAGCCGGCTCCCCCGGTCGTCGTAGAAGTAGACGGGAGGCAGTCGCTTGGGGTCGGCGGTGAGACCGGTGCGGACATCGTGTTCGAGGGCGTTCCGGAGATCGACATCGGAAAGATGGACATCGAGGGTCGGGGCGATGGGCGCGGGGTCGAGAGTTGTCATAGATGTATCACCGTAGGGCTCAGATATTCCGGGCCAACCGCAGGCCGCTGAATTCCCACCGGGCTGACGGTGGGAAGAAGTTGCGGTAGGTGATGCGGATGTGACCGGCGGGGGTCACACACGATCCTCCGCGCAGCACATACTGATTCACCATGAATTTCCCGTTGTACTCGCCCACCGTCCCGGCGGCGGCCTCGAACCCGGGATAAGCCCCGTACGAGGACGACGTCCATGTCCACACGTCCCCGCACAGGCCGGCGGTTGTGGTTGGGGTGTCGTCGCCGGACAGTCGGGTCGGGTGCAGGACGCTGCCGTCGAGGAAGTGACCCCTGTCACCGCCCGCCGATGCCGCCGTCTCCCACTCCGCCTCGGTGGGCAGACGGGCACCGGCCCAGCGGGCATAGGCGTCGGCTTCGTAGTAGCTGATGTGACAGACCGGCTCATTGGGGTGAACCGGTCGGGAGCCACCGAGGGTGAAGATGTGCCACTGGTCATCCACCCGGGTCCAATACAGGGGGGCATCCCACCGTTGGCTCCGGATCGTCGACCACCCGTCCGACAGCCACAACTCGGGTCGTTGATACCCGTCGTCGTCAATGAACGCCAGCCACTCGTGGCAGGTCACCGGTCGGTCGGCGATGGCGAACGGGCTCAGGAGCTCGGTGTGGCGGGGGCATTCGTTGTCGAAGGAGAATTCCGATCCCTGGTGCCCGATCTCCACGATGCCGCCGGAATGCTCGGTCCAGGTCACCGGGGGCAAGGTCGGAGCGCCGTGGTCGGGATGGGCCAGAGATGCGTAGGCGGGATGGAGGGGATTCCGCCACAGCACGTTTTTGATGTCCATGAGCAGAAGTTCCTGGTGTTGCTGTTCGTGATGGATACCCAACTCGATCAACCCCAGGGTCTCGGGTTCGAGGGATTCTCGAAGCAATTGCTCCATGGCCCGGTCCACATGCAATCGGTAGGCGGCGATGTCGCGGATCCCGGGTCGCGAAAGCAGACCACGCTGGTCGCGGGGATAGGGGGTGCCCACGCCCTCGTAGTAGGAGTTGAACAGGAACTCGTAGGCCGGATGGAAGGGCTCATACCCCTTCAGGCTGGGGCCGAGAAGAAAAGTTTCGAAAAACCACGAGGTATGGGCTCGATGCCACTTGGTCGGGCTCACCTCGGGCATGGACTGCACCGTCTGGTCTTCAGCCGACAACGGCGCCGACAACGAGTCGGTCAACGACCGCGTGCCGAGAAATCGGCTGGTCAGAGCCACGTTATCCATACTCGTCAACAGATCGGCCATAGCTGCTCCTCAGCGGTCGTATCAAGGGTCGAAACGGACGCCCTCGGGCCTGAGGGCCCCGTCTCTCTTTGAACTTACCCGGTAGAGGTCCGTTTCAAGCACACCCGTGGATGATCCCGGCTGGTGATCGCAGTCAGGCGAGCGCCGGAGAGGCCGGACACAGGGGAACATGACCCTGCGAGCCGGCGGTGGGAATCGGGCACTTCGGATCATCTTCCATCGAAATCAGCACCAACGGCAACCCGACCGGGGGCCCCACGATGTCGTCACCATC
The DNA here is from genome assembly GCA_003133325.1 of Acidimicrobiaceae bacterium. Lineage (GTDB taxonomy): Bacteria > Actinomycetota > Acidimicrobiia > Acidimicrobiales > RAAP-2 > DASZIT01. The sequence continues at coordinate 44,251 of PKXA01000119.1, forward strand.
GAATCGGGGTCATATCTCGAAGTCGGACACAGGTCACCACCGTTTCGGTCCACAAACATCACGTCGGCCGGCACCAACGGAGGACGTGATGGCCCCATGAGGTGGCGGGGCCGCCCCTGGCTCGGCCAAGCCAGGCGAGTACACGGCCGCGACGAAAGCCCGGCCATGACGGCCGTGACTTTCGACAACGGAGAACGACCGAGGAGTCAGGAAGCGGACCCCACCAGATCCGCTGACCGGCACCCGGGAGGAACAGCCACCGGGTCGCCCCAGACCGAACGCGAGTCCGAACCCGCCTCGTCCGCCGTCGCAGCCAACGCCCGGGTCCGGCGCCGACCCGGGACCAGCAGAGCGGCCACCGCCCCGATGATCACTACGCCCGCGCCGACCTGTGTGCGTTGTGGACGGGAGATTCAGTGCCGGTCCTCCTGCGTCAGCGGGACCATGCCCGTGAGCACGGCCAGAGCGACCCGCGTCAGGCTCTTCGAGGGCCTCGGCGCCAGAGCAGCGGAGGAGGGGACTTGACAGCGATCCTACGTATAACCCCGGGACGGCAAAATGCCTGAAAAGTCTGCGAGCCGACACGTCTGTGCACTGGACTCAACTCTGCGCTACTCACCCTCTAATGGATGAGGACCTTGAGCGTGTCGTGCTCCGCTGCATGCCCGAAGACGTCATAGGCCTCCAGCATCTGGTCGAACGAGAACTGGTGCGTGACGAACTTCTCGGCAGGAAGCTTGTGCTCGGCAACGAGCTTCAGCAGCATCCCGAGGGTGTTCGTGTTCACAAGGCCCATCGAGATGTCGATGTTCTTGATCCAGAGCTCGTTGAGGGCGAGGTCGACCGACTTGCCGTGCACACCGATGTTGGCGACGTTGCCTCCCGGGCGGACGATGACCGTCGCCATGGTGAAGGTCTCGGGCACCCCCACCGCCTCGATGGCGACGTCGACGCCGAGGCCGTCCGTCAGCGCGAGGACCTGGTCCTTCCAGTCCGGATCACCCGAGTTGACCGTGTCGGTGGCACCGAAGTCGGCGGCCCGGGCGAGCCGAGCGTTGTCCAGATCGATGGCGATGACCTTCGACGGCCCGTAGAGCCGTGCTGTCATAACGGCGGAGAGACCGACGGGCCCGGAACCGATCACCGCGACTACATCGCCCGGGGCCACCCGTCCGTACTGCACGCCGATCTCGAAGCCGGTCGGCAGGATGTCCGAGAGCAGGATGCCCTCGGCATCGGTCATGCCTTCGGGGACCTTGTATACCGAGTTCTCGGCGAACGGGACCCGAACGTATTCGGCCTGCGTCCCGTCGATCATGTAGCCAAAGATCCACCCGATACCCGCCATGCCTTCCGGATCGAGGCAGTGGCTGTAAAGGCCCTTGCGACAGTTGGAGCATCGCCCACATGAACTCACGCACGCGAGGATGACCCGGTCTCCGACAGCCAGTTGCGTGACCCCGGACCCGATCTCGATGATCACCCCGATTCCCTCATGGCCCAGCACTCGGCCGACCTGCACCTCGGGGACATCGCCCTTGAGAATGTGAAGGTCTGTGCCACAGATCGTGGTGGCGACCATCTTCACGATCACATCGGTCGATTGTTGGATCGTCGGGTTCGGTACTTCTTCCCAGCCCTTTTGACCAGGACCCTTGTAGACCAGTGCCTTCATGACGGACCTCCTGCAGTGGGTAATCCGAGCAGCGCCTTGCGACTCGCGAGACCGGCATCCACGTGATGGCGGGCGGGCCGGTCTCCACGGCCGAGGCTACGGACTGCGCAATTTGCCGGCTAGGGCCGAATGACCCATCGGCCGTTCAGCCACGGTGGACCCCACGCATGATGGCCCATCCACCTGTACCGGCTATGGGCCGTGACCGCCAGCAGCATCTCGAGTCCGCTTCAGATGGTGGGTTGGCCGTGGTGTCAATGTGACCGCTCATGTGCAGGACCGTTCCAGGCGTCACGGAAGATTGTTCACTGAACCGGAGCAGAATCCGGCTGTTGGCGCTCTGAACTGGGGGTTCACGGTCCCAAGCCAGTATCAGGCGCCCCGCAGGAGACATGGGTTAGTTGAATGCTGTCCAACCCCGGGAACTGGGGGATGGCGGCAGAGGATGGCCCATGGTTCAGTGGCCGTTCCGTACCGCTGGGATCAATGCACCATCCCCCACGGCACCGGCGCTGGCCCCACCGAGGAAGCGAGTTTGCTATTGGCTAACCCGCCTCAAACGGCACTTGCGGGATACCCCTCGGCATCGTCCGGACCGTCGTAGCGTCTCTACCGTGAAGGAGATGTCCGGCGTCGAGGTCAACGGTATTGAATTGGCGTATACCGTCGCAGGAGAAGTCGGACTCTCTCCGGTGGTGCTACTCCACGCTCTTGGCGAGGACAGTCGTGGCTGGGGCATGGTGGCCGAGGCACTGGCCCCGATGTACCGGGTGTACTCAGTTGACCTGCGTGGCCACGGATCCAGTTCGCGGCCAGGGGACTACTCGCTGGAGCTGATGTGCTCGGACGTGCTCGGGCTTCTTCGCACTCTCCATCTCGAAGAGGTGACCTTGATCGGGCACTCCCTCGGTGGTGCGGTGGCCTACCTGGTTGCGGAGGCTGAACCGGGAATGGTCAGGCAACTGGTACTGGAGGAACCGCCACCGCCTCTTCCTGCGACGCCACCGAGAGTGGTGCCGAGGAAGCCCTCGGAACCGCTGCCGTTTGACTGGCGGGTGCTGGACGCCATTGCTCACCAACGCAATCACCCTGACCATGCCTGGTGGGAGGACCTGAACCTCATCACCGCACGCACCCTGGTCATCGCCGGCGGAACCGACAGCCATCTTCCACAAGACCAGATCGCTACCCTCGCTGGCCGCATCCCCGACTCGATGCTGGTAACAATCCATGCCGGGCACAACGTACACACCACTCGCCCGGACGAATTCCTCGCCGAGCTGCTTCCATTCCTGGCCCGGTAGGTGCCTGACTGGAACGCCGGTTCAGGCCCCACTGCGACGCTTATGCAATGCGTCGGGGCAACGAGTTCGCAAGGCAAAATCGATGGACATCGACGTTCGCAGAGCTACCACCAACGACCTTCCGGAAGCAATAGACATTCTGGCGGAATGCTCGGCATGGTTGAAAGCGAAGGGGATTGCTCAGTGGCCAGATCGCTTTCCCGAGAGCATCCTTCTTACCTCGATCGAGAAAGAGAACCTGTTCGTTGCCACTGATTCCGGTGAGACCGTGGCGACCATCACGCTGCAGTGGGCTGATGCCATGTTCTGAGGGGACTGCCACGATGCCCGGTTCGTCCACCGCTTGGCCGTTAGAAGGTCCCATTCCGGCCTAGGTCAGGTGCTCATCGAATGGGCGCACCAACAAGCGGAGACCCACGGCAAGCAGTATCTTCGCCTTGATTGTCTCAGGGACAACCTCCGGCTCTGCCGCTACTACGAGGACCTGGGATTTCGGAGAGTTGGTTTCTTGGATGGTCCCGAGGATCATCCGCATACCTCTGCGCATGGTGGATGGCGTGCAGCGCTGTATGAGCGACCAGTCTCAGAGTCCTGAGGGGAGAACATGCATCCAATCGAATATGCGGCAGAAATCCCAGAACAATGGGAGGCCGGGACGCCCGGGTGCCCCCCTGCGGCACATTCGGGATAATAGAGAGATGCCACCTTGGGAATGCTATGAACGTGCGGGTGAAGGCCCAGTCCTGGAAACTCGCCGCTGGCTTCACGGCGTTGTCGGTGGCGCTGGCCATCGTGATCGTGATCGTGATCGGTGGGCCCGCCCCGGCGAGCCAGAGCCTCTCGGCCGAGTTGCGGGCCAATGCCTCTCGCCTCGCGACCCTGTCCCGCGAGCTCCCAGCCATCGGGGTGGGCCTCCAGCACGGCCTGGATCCGACGCGGCTACGGGAGCTGCAGGCGTTCGTTCACGACTTCGAGGCGACCTGCCGTAGCGAGGCGGCGGCGATCTCCAGGCTCGAGCACCGGGCCGCCACCGGTGAGGAAAGCCGGCCCCCCGCGGCCCTCACAGCCGACACGGAGTCGGAGGGGGACGTTCAAGAACTCCAAGGCGACCGAGCCGCACTGAACTCCATCGAGCAGGAGTCGCACAGCGAACAGGCGAGCCTCACGCAGTACAGCTCGTCGATCAAGGATGAGACCAAGTCACAACAGTCAACCGTCAACCAGACGAACGAAGCGGTGACACAGCAGGCGAACCTAGCGTCCTCGCTCATCCAGGAGCTCTCGGACCTCCTGTCTTCCATCTTCCGCTGAGGCGCCCGTCCTCCCGCCCCTGACCAATCGGTTCGCGGCGTAGCCCGCATCGCCTGACGCCGAGCCTGCTTGCCACACGCGACCGCGCCTGACCTGCCGATATGCGCTGCGGCCACGATGTCGACGACCGTGTGACGCGTTGTTCGGGAGCTGATTGGATCCGCGATCGCCGGTCCGGGTGTGGTCGACGGCGCTGAAATCACCGGGTGCCGATTGGGGATCTGTGTGGTTTGCTGTCGGAGAAGGCGCCTTCCCGTGAATGCTCCTTCTGCATGCGCCCGAACGAACCAGCCTCATGAGGATCAACCCACCTCGCAGTTTCTTGATGAGTAGCCTGGCATCAGCGCAACATCAGGAGCCGTTCACATGCGTCCGATCTTTCATCCTTCTTTTCCGGTAGCCAATCTCCAAGAGGCCATTGACTTCTACACGAAGGAGTTGGGTGCAGAGATCGGCCGCCAGAGCAGCGCAGTTGCAGATGTTCTGATCTTCGGGGCCCAGGTGACCCTTCACAATGATCCTTCTATCGCTGGCCAGCCTGTTGTGCGGAGCAGGCATTTCGGTGCGACCCTCGACTGGAATGAATGGGAGGCGATTGTGGCTCGATTCAGCGGAGCCCCGCATGTGGTTGAACCACCAACGATCTCGTATGAAGGTGAACCGACCGAACAGGGCAAGATGATGATCTCAGATCCCAGTGGAAACCTGGTTGAAATGAAGGCGTATCGCCACCCTGAGATGGTGCTCCGATCACTTGCCGGCTGATTCCCCTGTCGGCCACCAAGGCGGTCCGCTCGGTTTGGGGCACGCCGTGTACTGCCTGACGTCAGCTGTGCGAGTGCACGCGTAGGTGCCTGATTCGTTCTGCGCTGCGGCCGCGATGGTGACGACCGTCTGTTATGACGCATCGTTCGGTGCGCACAACTAACCTCCTGACGATCCGCTGAAAACTGAGAAGCGTGGCTTCGGACTGATCTAACTCATCGATTTGACACCTGCCCCAGAACAATGCCGGGAAGCAGACTTGGTTCAAGTGAGGAAGTCGTCGCGCAACACCAGGGGGAACGAACGTGACCGATGTCCGGCTGAGAGCGGCCACCGCCAGCGACGCTGAGTTTCTTGCCGAGATGTTGGCCGTAGCAATTGACTGGCGGCCAGGTGCTAGCCCTCGCCCCGTAGCCGACCTGATGGACATGCCGGATGTCTGGCACTACATCGATGCCTGGCCCCAGCAATCGGATTTCGGCTTGTTTGCGGAGATCGACCAACCGGTTGGCGCTGCTTGGTGGCGATACTTCACCGCTGCTCAACCCGGCTATGGATTCACTGACGAAGCGGTTCCGGAGATCTCCATCGGTGTCGCCAATGGTTACCGGGGACGGGGAATCGGACGGAGACTCCTCCTCGGCCTGATCGCCGAAGGAAGCAAGCGTGGCATTCCTGGCCTCGGCCTGAGCGTCGAGCCAGACAATCCTGCCCTGCGGCTCTACGAACGACTCGGCTTCAAAGCCGTCGGTGGCACCGGCGGATCCGTCACTCTGTTCCTGAAACTCGACGACTAGCCCCGGTGGCGGTGGTAGCCCCTACCGGCAATGAAGGATGGTCCTACGCCTGCCGGGCTTCCTTCACGGCCATGGGCACCTGCCCGAGATACAGACGGGATCCCTCGGCTTCCGGCTCGAACCCGAGAGATGTGTAGAGCCGGTGCGCCCCGTCGCTCGAATGCCGATTGTGCGACAGAAGCTGAACCTTGTTACAGCCCGCCGACCGCATGTCCACCAGGATGCGTTGGAGAAGGGACGTGGCAACTCCCTGGCGCCGACACGAATGAGCAACAACCACCGCTTCGATGATCGCTGTCGGAGCGCACGCGTAGGTGATGTTGGGGAAGATCATCGACGATGCTGTACCGACAGCGTCCCCGTCCATCTCTGCCAGGTAGACGAACAGTCCGGGCACTTCAAGCATGTGCGCCCACGTTCGGATTTCGATTTCAGAGGCCCCCGTTGGGCGCCGTCCATCCGCATCACGAAGAGCATGGACCCCGAGGACAGCAAGAAGGTCACCAGGGAGGGCGGTACGCACCGTGAATCCCGAACCAGCGGTTCTCACATCACAATCCAGTCACCATGCTCTCCAACGGTCGCAGAGACGGTGGGATAGGACGGCAGGAGTGGGAGATACCCTCCCCCGGCATCGCCTGGACCGTGGCAACCTCTCCAATGCCCAAGGGATGGTCCGGTGATGATGTACGGGCCCTTCAATTCCGCTGCCCCACATGAGGATTCGCTTGAAGGGATAGAGGTAGGGCGACCGGTCGCCGAGGACGGCGAGCAGGCACTCCGAGTGCGCCCGACGGGTCATTGGCCCGGCACATCACGATGAACAAGTTGGCACCGATGCCGTTGGAGGTGAACCATTTGTAACCGTTGATCACCCACTCGTCGCCATCCCGTACTGCTTCGGTCTCGATGGAGCGGAGATCCGAGCCCGCGTGGTCACGCTCAGTCATCGAGAAGCCGGACTCCATCTCTCCTTCGATGTGCTGGAGCAGCCATTTCCGCTTCTGCTCTTCGGTGCCGTACTTGACCAGGATGCTGGCATTCCCCGAGTTGGGGGTGGCGATGCCGAACAGGGTGGCCGCTCCGACGGCGTAGGCAAGGATCTCGTACATGTAGGCCAGGGCCAGAAAGTCGAGGCCCATCCCGCCGCACTCCTTGGGCAGGTGCGGTGCCCACAGGCCCGCCTCATTGACCTTGGCCTTGATCGTCTCCCGCAGCTCGATGCTTTGCTGACGACCGGCCTTGCGGTCGTCGTCGGTGAGGTCGTTCCCCAGGCGTGTCTGCCACAGGATCTCCTCGTTGGGCAGTATCTCGGCATTGATGAAGTCGGCGGTCCGTCGGCGGAGGGCGTTGATCTCAGGGTCCAAGCCGGGGGTGGGCGTCACGTTGATCGCCATTGCGGTCCCCTTGGTTGCGTCCGGGCGTTCGCATCCCATCATGGTGCAGCCAGCTCGCCGACGACGGACGGAGGCGCCACGGACGCCGAGCGCGGGTAGCCCGCTCGTCGTCGAGGCCGCTCTACGACGTCGGGCTGGTCAGGTCGTAGATGGTCGCTCCGTTGACCGTCCTGGCCGTGTAGTGGCTACTCACCCAGGTGGAGATCTGCGAAGACGGCGAGGTCCCGGTGGAACTGCCGCCTCCAGCGCCTCCAGCGCCACCGAGGCCGACTCCACCACTGATGTAGAAGTGGATCCGCCCCTCGGCCACGTACTTCTGAAACTGGGCCAGGGTGGGGGCCGGGTCGGTCCCGTTAAACCCGCCGATGGCCATCACGGGATCGCCGGTGGCCAACTGGTAGCCCGAAGCGGTGTTGGAACCAGTCGCGGCCGCCACCCATGAGTACCTGGAGGCGTTCGCACTGAGCAGCGCGGTCAGCTGCTTGCCCGGAGCGGATGCGTTGAGCAGTCCTCCGGCAGCGCCACCGCCGAAGCCGCCGGCTCCACCGGGAGGACCGGCTGTGCCCCCGCCGGCCCCGGTCCCTCCACCGGGGAAGGCACCACCGAGGCCACCGGCGCCGCCGTTCTTAAACGAGCCCGGCGGGACCTTGAGCCCCTTGGGCAGCTTGGTCCCGTTGGGCAAGGTGAAACCAGGAGGCAGGGTGATGCCGTTGCGGGCGATGTTCTGACGGAACTGTCCGGCCCCGCCGGTTCCGCCAAACCCGCCTGGGAAGCCACTGGCACCCTGAACGGCCGGGCCTGCGGACGGGATAGGACTACTGCTCGGCGTGGCGGCTGTGGTAAGTGAGTAGGCGGAGGGTCCGGCCAACACCGAGGCGATGCCGAATCCGGCGAGGCCGGCGGCCAGGACGCCTCGCGCCTTGGGGAGCAGCGCTATCGCCGCTGCACCGAGCACGCCCACCACCACGATCACCCAGCGAAGGGCCGGATACCAGTCGGGACTCCAGCCCAAGATGACGAACGCCCAGGCGATGGTGGCCACGATGGCCACAGCCAGGGCGGCGCGCGGGAAGAGCTCCTGGCGACGCAGCCAAAGGGTCGAGCCTCCCATGCCCACCAGGGCACCGATGGCCGGAGCCAGGGCCACCGTGTAGTACGGATGGATGATGCCCTGCGCCAGGCTGATGGTGGCGCCTGTCAGGAGGAGCCATCCTCCGAAGATGAGGAATCCGGCTCGGACTCGGTCGGTCCTCGGGGTCCGTCGGGTCAACCACAAGACGGCGACCAGGCCGATCAGAGCGCCGGGGATGAGCCAACTGATCTGTCCTCCCATCTCGCGGAGGAACAGACGGTTCCATCCGACGGGGCCCCACATACTTCCGGCCGTGCCTCGGCCTCCAACGCTTCCAACTTCGTTGCCGGTCAACCGGCCGAAGCCGTTGTAGCCGAAGATGAGATTGAGCAGGTTGTTGTCAGTGGACCCACCGACATAGGGACGGTCAGATGCCGGAGTCAGCTGCACGATGGCCACCCACCAGCCGCCGGCCACCATCAGGGCCACGCCTGAGTAGATGACCTGGACGATGCGTCGGCCGAGTTTTGGCGGTCCGGCGAGCAGGTAGACGAGGGCCAGCACCGGCATGAGTATGAGTGCCTGCATCATCTTGGTGATGAAGCCGAACCCGATGAGCGTGCCGGCCAGCACCATCCATCGGCTCCGACCATGTTCGATGGCCCGGATGGTGGCGTAGGCGGCACCGGTCAGCAGAAGGGTCAACAGCGCGTCGGGGTTATTGAACCGGAACATCAACGTGGCCACCGGCGTGAGGGCCATGGCGGCACCGGCCAGGATGGCCGCGCCCGGGGCGAACCACCGGCGGACGCAGGCGTAGACCAGGCCCACTGTGGCCACGCCCTCGAGGGCCTGGGGCACCAGGATGCTCCACGAGTTGACCCCGAAGATGCGGGCCGAGATCTCCATCACCCACAGGGAGGCGGGGGGCTTGTCCACGGTGATGAAGTTGGACGCGTCAGAAGAACCGAAGAAGAAGGCCTTCCAGCTCTTGGTCCCGGCCTGGACTGCGGCGGAGTAGAAGCTATTGCCCCAGCCGGACTGATCGAGGGCCCATAGGTAGAGGAAACCGGTGCCGACCAACAGCGCGATGAGGGCGGGGCGTACCCACACCGGGTCGTCGGGCCGGCCCCGCACGAGACGCATCCGTCTGCTTGCGGGCGGCGAGGTTGCGGGCGGCTCGGCTGAAGCCAGGTCGTCAGGATGATGTTGATGGTGCGGCCGGATGACAGGTTCCTGCACCAACGTGTCGGTGCCGGGGGAGGGAGCCTCCCCGGTCAGTTGGGTGTCGCTCATGAAGGTGTCCTCGTCGTTTCTTGTGCGTGGAGGTCGTTGTCAACGTCAGTGGTGAGAGCGACCGGAGCCAGGTGGGTTCCAAAGTCCGGACGGAAGACCCAGGTGCGAAGGATGCCGAAGCGGATGATCGCCGCGGCAACGTTGGCCGCGGTTACCGCCACCAGCTCGGGAAGCAAGGTGGTGAGCCCGACCGCCCGGGTGACGGCCAACGCTCCGGTGGTGAAGGCAAGACTGATCCCGAGCAGCGCCGCCGCGGTGAGCACCCGGTGCGGGCGGTCGAGACCATGACGGGCGGAGTCGGCCATGCCCCGGTGGGCGGCGGTGTTGCCCAGGCTGCACAGGACGATGGCCACGGCATTGGCCGTGTAGCCGCCCAGACCCGACTCCATGGCCGCGAACAGGGCGAGATAAGCCACGGTGCTGACGGCGCCCACCCCGGCAAAGCGGAGGAGCTCGTGGGCAAACACCTCGTCGGCAGTCACACCGGAGCGGCGACCCACTCGACGAGATCCGCCCGGTGACCGATCATCCGAGGACAACCCGGAAGCCGGCACAGGGGTGACGGCGTCCTGCGTTGCGGGGGCCTGAGGCGAGGGACCGGAAGGCTGCTCGGTCGCCGGTCGGGCCGAGCGCAGGATGGCCCGTTGTCTCGAAGCCGGTCCGAGCATGCGGCACACCCCGCGGACATCCATCCACGCGGTGCGGGCGACATCGACCCGCGAGTCGAGATCGTCGACCCAGTCCACCGGGACTTCGTGGATTCGCAGGCCGATTCGCTGGGCCGTGACCAACACCTCGGTGTCGAAGAACCACTCGTTATCCTCCACCAGGGGGAGCAGCTCGACCGCGGCGTCACGACGCAACGCTTTGAACCCGCACTGCGCGTCGGAACAGGTACTGCGGAGCGCGGACCGCAGGAGCAGGTTGTAGCCGCGGGAGATGAACTCCCGCCGAGTGCCCCGGACGACGTGCGCTCCTGCGGCCAGGCGGCTTCCGATGGCAAGGTCGCTGTGACCCGACAGGAGCGGGGCAACCAGGGGAAGGAGTGCGTCGAGGTCGGTGGCGAGATCTACGTCCATGTAGGACACCACGGTCGCCGTGCTCTGCGACCATGCGGCCCGGAGAGCGCGCCCCCGGCCCTTCTGGTCGAGATGGATGGCGTCGACCAGGGGAACGCTGTCGGCCAGCTCGGTGGCCAGCCTCCAAGTGTCATCGGTGCTGGCATTGTCGACGATGGTGATGGTGGCGACGAAGGGAAACGATCGGTCGAGATAGGAGCGGAGCGTCGAGATGCTGGTGACCAGCTGCTCGGCCTCGTTGTACACCGGGATCACGATGTCCACGTCGGACGAGTGCCGGGTCTCGTTTCGGAGATTGTTCGAGATGGGGATCACGCTCATGGCAGTCACTGTGCACCCCGGCCTTGTGAGCACCTTGAGAGCCACCTGTGAGGATCGTAAGAATTCAGGCCCATCGCCGGCTGGAAATCCGATCGGGACCCTCTCGCATCGTCTACGGCACCGTGGCCGTGCACGGGAGTCATCGTTCGGCGTCCGGCTCCGGTGCACGGTCCTGGTCGGGCGTCGACTCGGGCGCGGGGGGCGTGGATGGGAGGTGTACGACGAACGTGGTCCCCACACCGGGGCGTCCGTCAGCTGAGACGGTGCCTCCGTGGGCGGCCACGATGGCACTCACGATGGACAGGCCAAGTCCGGCCCCTCCGTGCAGACGAGACCGCGAGGGATCGGACCGGTAGAAGCGCTCGAAGATGTGGGCGGCCTCGTCTGGCTCCATGCCGGGGCCGTCGTCGGCCACGGTGATCAGCGCCCCGTCGGCTTCGGCTTCCACCGACACTCGGGTGGTCGTGCCGGCCGGGGTGTGTGCCCGAACATTGCCCAGCAGGTTGTCGACCACCTGACGAAGACTGGTGGCGTCACCCATGATCTCGATGGGTTGGGAGGCGTCGAAGGTCAGGGGCCAGTTGGGCCCCACGGTCCCTGCGGTGTGGACGGCCTCGGCGCACAAGGCGACCAGGTCGACCGAGCGCTGCTCCATCGGTCGGCCCTCGTCGAGGCGGGCCAGCAGCAGGAGGTCGGCCACCAGACGTTCCATGCGCGTGGTCTCGCCGCGGATGCCGCCCATCAAGCGCTCGAGGTCTTCCTTCTGTTCCGACGCTCCCCGCCCGAACAGTTCGGCATAGGCGGAGATGGCGGCGATCGGGGTACGCAGTTCGTGCGACGCATCGGCCACGAATCTCCGGAGTCGCTGCTCCGAGGCCCGCAGGCGCCGTTCGGACGCCAGGCGGGCGCTGAAGGCAGACTCGATTCTGGTCAGCATGACGTTGAGGGTTCGAGCCAGGCGACCCACTTCGGTCTGTTCGTTCTCCCCGGGAACCCGCTCGGTCAGGTTTCCGGCCGCGATGGACTCGGCCGATCGCTCCATGTCGCGAAGAGGTCGAAGCCCGATCCGTACCAGCCACAATCCACCGATGAGAGCCACGATCACAGCACCGCCGGTCACCGCCAGTTCGACGAGCAGGAGATGGTGCAGCGTGCTCACCGCGGCATCCAAAGGCTGGGCCACGATCAGGATGTCTCCGTTGTTGAGGGTGGAGGCGCGGACTCGGAAGACGGGACCGCCTTGTTCGGTGGCCGGGGCGTCGAAGTAGGCAACCTGCGTGCCGCTCTCGGCTTTGGAGAATCCGGTGATCACCGTGGGCACCAGGGGCAGGTAGTTACTCCCGTTCCGGTACGCCGCGCAGCTCTGGCCGTTGACCACGCCGCCGCCGGGGGCTCGGACCTCGACGGCCAAGGCGCCGGTTACGTTGGACGGGGGCTGACCGGCATCGGGACCAGACGACAGAGCGGAGGACGCGGTGCTCGGGTTGGTAAACGGGACGGGGGCGAAGCAGAGCGAGCCTCCGGGAAAGGACTGGCCGTTGTTGGCGGCTGCCTCGAAACCGCCGTGCGCCTGGTCGAGCTGTTGGTCGGCCTGCTGATAGAGGAACGATTCGAGGTACCGGTAGGTGGCGACATCGGCGAGGGAGAGCGCCACGATGGCGATGACCCCGATGGCAACCAACAGACGGGTACGGAGTGACATCTCCTAGGCCGCGACGGGTTCACGTAGTGCGTACCCGACCTGACGGACCGTATGGATGACCGGAGGGCCGACCGCTTCGAGCTTCTTGCGGAGATAGCTGACGTAGGTCTCGACCACGTTGCCGCCTCCGCCGAAGTCGTAGTGCCACACGTGGTCGAGGATCTGGGCCTTGGACAACACGTGGCGCGGGTTGAGGAGGAAGAAACGAAGCAGGTTGAACTCGGTGGCCGTGAGGGCGACGGGCTGACCGGCCCGAGTCACTTCGTGGGCGCTCTCGTCCATCTCGATGTCGGCAAAGCGGAGGATGCCCTCGCCTTCGGGTTCGCTGCCGATGCGGCGGAGGATGGCGTGGACCCGGGCCACGATTTCGGCCAGGGCGAACGGCTTGGTCACGTAGTCGTCGCCGCCCACGGTAAGGCCGGCGACCTTGTCCTCGATGGCGTCGCGGGCGGTGAGAAACAGAATGGGCACCCGGATGCCATCGGCACGCAGGCGACGGGTGACTTCGAGCCCGTCGAGATCGGGCAGCATCATGTCGAGCACGATCAGGTCGGGCGGATTCTCCTGCGCGGCGGACAGGGCGAGGCGACCATTGACCGCCTCGTCGACGCCGAAGCCCTCATAGCGAAGCGACGTTGCCACGGCATCGACAATGGACGGTTCATCGTCGACCACCAGAATTCGCTCGGTGCGAGTGGGTTCCACAGACCTTCTCCTTCTGTCACACCTTCACCGCAGTTGACCTGCGAGTTCCTCCAGCATCGCACCGCACGTTGGACACGAGGTGTGATCCGGCTGTGAGTCTCCTGTGAACCAACCAGGCATACCAGGCACACATGAGCACCTTTCACAGGTAACTCCCAGCTGACCTGAAACTGATTCTGCAAACCACCCTGTCCAATGGAGTCACCAGAGCGGAGCATCGCACTGACCGGACCCCAATGAATGGTCCACCTGACCTGTTTCAGGGGATCAGGTCAGCGTCCCGTAGGCCCCGCCCGTGGAAGATTCTCGTATGGGGCCGTCAATCGGGACGGGCAGCGAATTGACGCAGACCTTGAGCATTTGCTTCCGCCAGCCAAAGGGCCCACAGGCGGCCACGCATAATGACGCCCCGCACGACCACCTACCCGGCTCACAACGCACGCCGAACCGGCGGTCTGAGCGGCAACTGCTTACGGCCACGAGCTTCCCCGGTTGGGATGGGATTGGCGGGCTCTCGATCTGTGCCTCGCTTGAGGCGAGCAATACATTATGGAAACGGGGATCCGGAGAGTTTCGCGATATCCAGGGCCACTGACCTGCACTTTTGCTGAAAGAGGAAGCGGGAAGACAGCGCGCCAGGAGACATGGGTTAGCTGAACCCTCAGCAACCTCGGGAACCGGGGGATGGCGGCAGAGGATGG
>PKXA01000058.1 GCA_003133325.1 Acidimicrobiaceae bacterium
TCATCCGTGGGGAGGATGTCAATGAGCAGTCTCTGGTCGATCCAACCTTTGATCCGCGTCGAACGTGATGGTTGGCGCCGTTCCCAGGTAGCGGCGATCCCAGGGTGGCGGTTTCGCTAAGTGGTCGGGTCCTCCGAGGTCCGTTCCGGTGGAATCGATCGATCAGCGACCGGTAGAGGAAAGGCCTGTTGGCCCGGGTTCGTTTGGACAGGGCTGCCTGGCCCGGGTCTGGTTGGGCAGGGGTCGCAGGCCGCGAGGGTAATTGCGTCGGATTGGCGAGCCCGCGACGCCGGAGGACTTCGGTTGCCTCCGCCCGCCAACACCTGGACGGCTCAGGGCTCTGGCCCCTCGGGCTTGTCGGCCAGGGCTTCGCGCTCGGCCAACCATGCCTGTCGGGCTATCGCCCCCCGTTTGAGGGCGAAACGCACGATCAACACCGCCAGAACGAGAAATGCCACGACAAATAGCGTGAATCCGACAGTGAACAGAGTGTTGGACGCAGCCGGGATCATCGTCGGAAGGCTATAGGGACTGCTCTTCCATCGGTGTGTCACAGCCATCCGCCACACTTCTCCCATGCTCGTGATGGACGTTGAGAGACGAGAGGAGAACGGCGAAGCGGAACGGCGCGAGACGCCGAAATCCAAGTCGAGGGTCATGGGAAGTTGGACACCACTGGCTGGGGCGGCGCTCCTCGACCGGCTCCGGGTCACCGGTCGTCCCCGGCCCTTGGCCGACCCCGATCGGGCTGCACTCCTACAGGAAACCATCGAGCGCGGGCTTGCCCCGGGCACCGCCGCCAACCAGGGTGGGCGCCGCGGCCAGTCCCCCAGCTCCACGCCACTGGTCGTCACCAAGGATCGGTTGACCCGGGCGCTGAGTCCCGGCGTACATCACGATGCCATCGGGCTCGGGGAGCAACCTCCCACCGTGTCGATGGCATGTGGTGCGCTGATCGATGTGCTGTTTCGCCAGCTTGTGACTATCGGGTCGATCGGCGACCCGATGATCGACGGCCTGGCCGCACTGGCCCTTGACGACAGACAGACCCACCTGATCGGGTGGATCGACAGCTTGTCGAGGACAGAACGAGGAGCGCTGTCCGCCGAGGTCGATCGCCAGTCCACTGCCTTGGTCAACCGGTGGCCAAGGCTCGACCCGGCGTGGCTCCCCCGCACCCAACTCCCGATCCGGGCCGATGTCGCGGCAGGGGCGGTCGAGCTATCAGGGAGAGTGGACCTCGCCATCGGACGGCCCGGACTGAACGTTGCATCCGTCGCCATCGTCGAGGTCAAGTCCGGGACACGACGTCCCGAACACCGAAAGGATCTGCACTTCTACGCGCTCATCGAGACGCTGAGGAGTCCGGCCCCCCCGTTCGTCGTGGCGACCTATTACACCAGGACGGGGGAATTGGATGTCGATCCAGTCAGCGACGAGCTCCTCGCCGCCGCGGCTCGACGCACGGTGGCCGGGGCCAGGGCCCTGGGTCAGGTGACCGAGGCAGCCGCACCTTCCCGGCTTCCCGACCAGCAATGCGGAAAGTCTGCGGTGCTGCCCGGCTGTCGCCCGGGTCGACAGCGGGTGACCGCCGACATGGGTGGGTATCGGCGCTGATGCGGGCACAAGAGCTCACCGCAGCAATCCTGGCCCCTCCATTGGCGCCGATCGGCCACGGTGACCGCCAGCTCGTGCGCCACAGCCTGACCAATGCGATTCCGGCCGTGGTCGAGAACCTGCCCTTGGGTGATCAGGTGGTGGTCACGCTTGCGATCCTCCGCCAAATCGCACGGGACCCGGCGGCTCTTTCCAGACCAGAAGAGCCCTTTGCGTGGAAGCCGGCCTTCGTCCGCCGGTCACTGGGCCTGTCCGCCGTCGACGCATGCATCAACCACCGTTTCTCGAGTCCGACCGAAGCCGTCGGGCCCATCGCCGACCAGGCAGTTGCCGAGTGGAGTCGGACCGGTTGGCGCACGTTCCACTGGGAACCCTGGATTGCAGCGTTGCATCCCGCCGCCCGATCCACCGTGATGGCCGAAGCCGCGACCTGGGCCACAACCCTGTGGTCGTCCATCGACTGGCATCGCTTCGACAGCCCCCTTCGGCTGGGTGGACCAGACGACCAGTGGGCCTGCACCGCGGCGAGGACGGTTCGCCTCAGGGGTCGATCCGAGTTGCGGGTTCGACTCGAGGCGGCGCATGCCGATGGAGCGGAGAGCACAGCCCTGGTATCGGTGGCCACAGGGATACCGCGCACCGGCTGGGAGACCGAACTCGGATTTCTGGCCCTGGTGGCGTCATTGAGGTCGCCATCCCGCCCGGTGCCGTCACGGGTGGTCGGCTTGTGGCCCGATGCCGGGCAGTATCGGTCGGTCGACATCACCAGCGGTGTCCTCACCGCCACCGGGGATCGGGTGATTGCCTGCATAGGCGCAGTTGTGGATGCCCGCATGTCGATGGTGGCGTGAACAGAGGAGTGGCCACCGCGTCGATGGATGGGTGGACATCACCGGCTCGACATTGATTCCAAACAGACCGTCCGGGCTCAGAACAGCGTCTTGGCCGCTTTGGCATCGGGTTTGCCCGCCGCGGTGAGGGGAATCTCGTCGACCAGGATCATCTGGCGGGGGATCTTGTATCCGGCAATGAGCGCACGGCAATGCTCCTGGATGGCTTCGAGAGTCACGGCGTCAGCCCCGGGCTTGGGATGAAGTACCACCACGACCTGTTCACCGAATCGGGTGTCGGCAATGCCCACGACGATGGCGTCGTACACGTCGGGGTGGGCTTTCACCACGGCTTCGACCTCTTCGGGAAAGATCTTCTCGCCACCGGAATTGATGGAGGCCGAGCCCCGGCCGTGCACGGTGATGGTGCCGTCGGCTTCGACGGTTGCCAAGTCCCCGGGAACCGACCAACGAACACCGTCAGCATCTACCGGGAACGTCGCCGCCGTCTTGACCTCGTCCCTGTAATAGCCGAGCGGGATGCGGCCGGTCTTGGCCAACCGACCGATTTGGCCTCCTCCCGCAGTCAGCGGCCGGAGATCGTCATCGAGCACCGAGGTCTCCGCACCCATCACGAACCTGGGCCCAGATGCGCCACTCTCGACCGACCCGTGCGCCCCGCTCTCACTCGAGCCGAAACGGTCCAGCACGATGACATCGGGAAGTTGTTGTTGGAGTTCGTCCTTCACCGTCTTGGACAACATGGCGCCACCCGACCCGATGGCCAGCAAGGTCGAGGTGTCATAGGTCCCCGGCACCGCGGAGACGAGCGCCTCCACCAAGGGACGGGCCATGGCATCGCCCACCAGGGCCACCGACACCACACCCTCGTCACCGACCAGGCGCCACAACTCATCGGCGTCGTAGCGGTGCGAGGTATAGAGCACCGCGGTCCCACCCATCATGAAGGCGTTCCATGTCACCCACTGAGCATTGCCGTGCATCATCGGGCCGACCACCAACATCACCGCTCGTGCCGCGTCATCGAACGGCAGCCTCCCGGCCAACTCCTCGGCGGAAGAAATGGGCTCCTGTCCCCACCCTCCGCCACCCATGGCGGCGAAGAAGATGTCCTCCTGTCGCCACATCACACCTTTGGGCATCCCGGTGGTACCGCCCGTATACAGAAGATACACATCGTCGGCCGAGCGAGGTCCGAAGTCACGCTCGGGGCTGCAAGCCGCGAGCGCCGCCTCGTACTCGATGGTGGGAAGCCCGATATCCACTGCCGGGCCGGAACCATCCTCGATCACGATGAGGAGATGCGGAGCTACGACAGGTGAACCCCCGCCTTCAGCTTCGGCCGGCTCCACGGGTGGGGCCAACGCCTCGGCCACCAACGGGGACAGTGCCCGCTCGTAGATCAATGCCTGAAGGTCGGCGTTGTCGACCACGTACCGGAGCTCGGGAGCCACATACCGGAAATTGAGGTTGACCGGTACGGCCCGGGCCTTGTAGCAGCCCAACATCGACTCGACCCACTCCACGCAGTTGTGAGCAAGTATCCCGACGTGGGCTCCCGGCGCGATCCCCCGGCTTTGGAGAACGTGGGCGACCTGATTGGCCCGCTCGTCCAACTGCCGATAGCTCAGCCGAGCGGATCCCGCCACCAGCGCGTCACGCTCGGGAACCGTGTCCGCCACCACCTCGAAGAGGTCAGCCAGGTTCAGTTCTCTGTCGGCCATGCGTCTCTCCCCGTCTTCGGTTCCCTCGCGGGGTTCCCGGCCCTCGGCCCGGAGCCGTATCATGCGCCAGTCAACCGGTCACTGTGCAGCACGATCAGCATCGCACGATCTGCATCGCACGACAGACACAGGATTCGAAAAGGGGCAGCGACATGACGGGTGCGAGCACAGGTCAGACGGGCATCGTCGGGCTGTCAGCCCTGATCACCGGCGGCGGCAGTGGCATCGGGCTGGGGACGGCTTCCCGACTGGTGGCCGATGGGGCCCACGTGACCATCTGCGGGAGGACTGAAGAGAAATTGCAACAGGCGGCGGCGGCCTTGTCCTCCATTGCGGATTCGTCGGCACCGGGGGCGCCGGTGGGGACCGCCCGCTATGTGGTGGCCGACGTCACCATCGAAGACCAGATCGCCCACGCGGTGGCCATCGCCGCCGAGGAGCGTGGGCGACTCGACATCCTCTTCGCCAATGCCGGCGGTGCCACCCACATGGGTCCGATCGCCGGCGCCGACCTCGAACAGGTGCGGGCCACGGTGGACCTCAACCTCATCGGGACATTCCTGTGCATCAAGCACGGCGCGCCGTTGATGGGTGCCGGTGTGGGGGCCGGGGTGGGAGACGCCGCCCCCGGTGGCGGCTCGATCATCGGCATGTCGTCGGGGGCGGGAGCCTTCCCCCACCGCTACCTTTGGGCCTACGGCACGGCCAAGGCCGGGATCGACATGTTGTGCAAGTACGCCGCCGAAGAGTTGGGCAGTTCGGGCATCAGGGTCAATACCGTGCAACCCGGGATTGTCGACGACGAGCTGATGGCGCCGATCACCGCGGGGGGACCGCTACTCGATGACTATCTCGCCGAGATGCCCATCAGCCGCCTCGGTACCGTCGAGGACATCGCCGCGGCGGTGAGGTTCCTGGCCGGACCGGAGTCATCGTGGATCAGCGGGGAGAGTCTGGCCGTCGACGGTGGCCATCACCTGCGGCGCGGGGCCAACTACGGGCTGCTGTTCGGCGAGTAGGCGAGTGTGACGTCGCCGGGATCGTCAGAGATGCGCGGCGGTCAGCGGAGAGCGGGGCAGCGAGCCGCCGTCAGTTCAATGGAATGAAGCAGCACCTTCGAGAGCCAACAGTTGGCGCTTCATCGGGAGGCCACCCCCGTACCCACCAATGGACCCGTCAGAGTTGATGACCCGGTGACACGGAAGGATGATGGCCAGTGGGTTCTTCCCGTTTGCCTGCCCGACGGCCCGGAACGCCTTTGGGCTCCCGACCCGACGGGCCAGTTCGGCATAGCTGGTCGTCTTCCCATAGGGGATATCGGCCAAGGCGAACCACACACGTCGCTGGAACGGCGTTCCCTGGGGGTCGAGCGCAAGATCAAAGGACGTGCGTTCCCCGGCGAAGTACTCATCGAGTTGGGTCGCCGCTTCCAGTAGGTGATGGTGGATGGCGACATCTTGGCCACCGTCGTCTGCTTCGGCATCAGCCGGCTGCCGTGGCCTCGCAGCACCGGGCAGGACCAAGTGGATGAGCCCATCGTCATCGGCCCACAACACCAACTCGCCCACCGGCGTAGATAGCCGCATTGTCTTGATGGGGGTCGGTTGGTCGTATCGGTGTCCGGAATGTGGCTTCCATGCGGTTTTCATGCGGCGTTGACTTCTCCTTCGGTAAATGCCGGGATGCTCCAAAGATGGGCCATGGCGTAAGCCCGCCACGGCCGCCACTTCTCGGCCAGTCGTTTCACAGTGGCGACGTCGTCGTTGTGACCGAGCCGGGCGATGGCGCGTCGGACCCCGAGGTCCGTGGGCATGAAGGCATCGGGGTGACCAAGTGCCCGCATCGAGATATACGCCGTCGTCCACGGTCCGATGCCCGGCAGGGCCAGAAGGTGTCCCTCCAACTCGTCGGGGTCCTCGCCGGGATCGATCCTGACGGTGCCCTCAGCGATGGCGGTGGCCAGCGACCCGAGGGCGCGGCGCCGGGCGCCGGGCATCGAGAAGGCGGGATCACCTGCGGCGGCGATCTCGTCCGCGGTCGGGAAGAGATGGGTGAGGGGTGACCGGGGATTGACCAGCGGCCGACCGGCCACTGCCACCAACCGACCCGTGACCGTGCGGGCTCCTGCCACCGATACCTGTTGACCGATGACCGCACGCACAGCCAACTCCGCGCCATCGACGGCACCGGGCATGCGCTTGCCGGGAGTGTGCCGGACGGACCGGCTGAGCAGTGGGTCCAGCGAGAGGGTCGCGTCAATGGCCACCGGATCGGCATCGAGATCGAGCAGCCGGCGGCACCGGGTCACCGCCGCGGTCAGATCGCGGAGGTCTTGTAAGTAGAACGTCGCCCGCACGCACCCGACATCGGGTGTGAGCTCGACGATCCCCTCGCCGTGGGGAAGGTTCAGGCTTCGCAGAAAAGTCCCGTCGACGTACGCCTCGACACCGGGTACCGCCCGCATGCCGAGAAAGGCAAACAGGGACCCGGCGTCGAACGGTGCTCGATAGGGGAGCCTGAGCTGAATCGCCCCGGCACCCGCGTCGCCGCGGACCTTGCTCTGCCGGCGGATCTCGGTCGGGGTGTTGGCGAAGATCTCCCGAATGGTTTCGTTGAACTGGCGGACACTGGCGAATCCGGCGGCGAAGGCCACGTGGGCGACGGGCAGATCGGTCGTCTCCATCAGGACCCGGGCGGTCTGGGCCCGTTGGGCACGGGCCAGGGCCAGGGGCCCGGTCCCGACTTCTGCCACCAGGACACGCTGCACCTGGCGCACGCTGAAACCCAAATGCCTGGCCAAACCGGCCACGCCCTCCCGGTCGACGATTCCGTCAGCAATCAACTTCATGGCCCGGGCGGCGACATCAGCCCGCATGTCCCATTCGGGGGATCCGGGTGACGCATCGGGGCGGCATCGCATGCACGCCCGAAACCCCGCCTGCTGTGCGGATGCGGCGGTGGGATGGAACCGCACATTGCCGCGTTGAGGGGTGATGGCCGGGCAACTCGGTCGACAGTAGATGTGAGTCGACGTCACCCCGGTGAAGAACCACCCGTCAAAACGGGTGTCCCGGCTCTTCACCGCTCGGTAACAACGCTCGAAGTCTTCGGTCACAGCCCCCAGTTTTGCACCGTTGGTGGGCGATTTCCGGCGGAAATCGGACATGGGGATCTGCGGGTGGGAATGGGCTTCGCGGGTGGTGGACCCGGGTCCACCACCCGGTGCGTTCGTCATCAGCGACAATGGGGTATCGGGCCACGGATCACGTCACGGGCATTCCGGGCACCACGGCGGGCACCACCAAGCCTGTTTGATCCCGCGCATCCGATCGGTATTCGTCCCCCATCGACACCACGCCGCTGACAGCATCGATCACGCCCTCGAAGCCTGCAACGACGGAATCCGGGCGGTGATGATCTCGCCGGCGGCGGTGGCCGTGACAACTGGCACCCGGGCCGGCATGTACCTGATGCGGGCGTCGTCGGCCATCACCACCAGATCGCGACACAAGGCGATACCGCTCCCACCGCCACCGCACCGCATGCCCTTGCACTCGGCAGATCATCGGCTGCAGCGGACGGAAGAGACCGGTGAACCGACCGGTATTGCGTTTCATGGCCCGGTTAGTCCCTGATCGGATCCCAGACCGTCCCCCGGCGTCCTACCCCTCTCTCGTCAGAATCCTCGAGGTGGTAGCCGAGCAGAACGATCTGCCTTCGCCCCCGGCACGATGACGTGCACCTCGCCATCGTCGTTGGCCCGTTCGACGGAGGCGTCTGTCTCCCCCGGCATCCAACGGTCGATGCCGTTGAGGCGTTCGGGTCGGTCGAGGGTGATGTACGCCTTGCGGTCCGCCACCACAGAATCCGCCATGGTCGGGGTCCGGTCGCCGGCTACTTGGCAGCGCCTCGTCACTGTTGGCGCAGCTTGTCGAGATTGCGGCGGTCGCGCTTCGTCGGTCGTCCCGACCCGGGTTCTCTGAACACCCGGATGGCGGCAAGCTCACGGGGTGGCGGAGGTGGAGTGTGGTCAACCAGGCACTCGGCGGCCGTCGGGGCACCTACTCGCTTGTTGATGATCCGGATGACTTCCACAATCCGCAGCCGGTCGGCCACGTGAGCCTCGACGCGGTCACCCACCCTCACCGGAGTAGCTGCCTTGGCCGCGCTTCCGTTGACCCGGACGTGCCCGGCCCGGCACGCCACGGTGGCCGCCGAGCGGGTCTTGTGCAGGCGGACGGCCCACAGCCACTGATCGATTCGAGTTGCTTCGATCAGGCCATGGTGCCACGTGGCGCAAGCATCAAAGGCGACCTTCAGCGCAGAAGACCTTCGCTTCACCCGATGAAACCCGGACCTTCGAACGGGGCCAGGTCGATCTCATCACCATCGGTGGAAGCGAGATCGGCCGCCTCATCTTCCAACCCGGTTGGCGTTGGTCCGATCACATCAAGCCGATCGCCGGCACCGAGCTGTGTGAAACACCCCACTTCCAATACCACGCCAGCGGCATCCTGCACATCGCCATGGAACACGGCACCGAGATCGAGGCTGGACCTGCCGAGGTCGCCGCGCTGCCCCAGGGCCACGAGCCTGGGTCGTCGGTGGCGATCCGGTTGTACTGATCGACCGGTGGGGTGCTTCCAACTAAGCCAGGGGTGATCAGGGACCTGCCGTGCCGAAGAGCCGCTTCGTCCGTGGAAAGCCAAACTCGAAGCATGTGCCCCTTCACCGACACCCCCCGCCAACTTCGGGGTCGATAGGCCCCGACCCGCCGCGCTTGCGCGTGCCAAGGTGATGGCGTGCGTGGACAGGAGCGAGACAACGGTGACGAAGGCGCTGGTCATCGTGCTCGGGCGTCCACCCGCCTGCTCTCCGTCGCGGCGGCCGGGGTGTGGCTGCTGGGAGGGTGCGCTGCCGTTGCGCGGAACCCATCGGCGTCGAAGCACTCGACGCCCACGGCATCCTCGGCCACCACCGCGACGACCACGACCGAGCCGCCGTTGCCCGTGACGCCTGTTCAGTGGAGCGGGTGCGGTTCCGACCTCCAGTGCGGCTCGGTGACGGTCCCTCTCGACTACTCGCACCCACAGGGCACCACGATCCGGATCGCCGTCGAGCGCCACCCGGCAGAGGTGCCATCGCAGAGGATCGGCTCGCTCGTGATCAACCCCGGTGGCCCCGGCGGATCGGGAATCAACGACCTCCCGAACGAGCTGAGCGTCCTCACCTCCGGGCTTCTCGACGATTTCGACATCGTCTCGTTCGACCCTCGTGGGGTTCAGCGAAGCGACCCTGTCAGTTGCGGTAGCAACGGCGCACCAGCGGACACTACGAGTGCTCTTCCCGACCCGGCGCCCACCACCGCCGCCGCCCAGCAGGCTCTGTTGTCGAACGACCAGACCTACGCCTCGCAATGCGAGCAGGACAGCGGCAGCATCCTTTCCTACGTCGGGACGGTGGACACCGCACGTGACCTCGACCGCATCCGCTCCGCGTTGGGAGACTCCCGGCTCACCTTCATCGGCCACTCCTATGGAACCCTTCTCGGCGCCACCTATGCCCAGATGTTCCCGACTGACGTGCGGGCGATGGTGCTCGACGCGGCAATCGATCCCGCGATGAACACGGACGAGTACACCCTCGACCAAGCGAAGAGTCTCGAGGGAGTGCTCGACGACTTCTCAGCCTGGTGCCAGGGCTCATCGTCGTGCCGGTGGCGCCCCATGGGAGATCCCACCTCGGCGTTGCTCGCCCTCATCGCCCAGAGCCGCCAGCAACCGATCCCCGCCGGCAACGGGCGTCGCGCCGGACCGGGCGAGATCTACGATGCCCTGCTCGACGGGCTCGATGCCCAGAGCTATTGGCCTTCTCTGGCCGGCGCTCTGGGGGAGGCGGCCGCCGGCAACTCGAGTGCAGTCCTCTCGATGTCCGATGGCTATCGGCAAAACGGCTCGACCAACGGCAGCGACGCGGCCGAGGCGATCTTCTGCCTTGACCACCCCGTGTCGCGCGACACCTCGGGTTACGCGGCACTGGCGAGCTCCGCCGGGTCCTATGCGCCTTTGTTCCGTCCGCTGCTCGCCTGGGGACTTCTCGCTTGTGCCGTGTGGCCGGCGCCCCCCACGCGCACGCCCGCACCTGCCACCGCGTCGGGCTCAGCTCCGATACTCGTGACGGGGGCCACGAAGGACCCCGTCACTCCTTACCAGTGGGCGGTCAACCTGGCTCACGAGCTCCAGCGCGGCTTTCTCTTGACGTGGCAGGGTGAGGACCACGTTTCGTACTTCTACAGCGCCTGCGTGAGGAACGTAGACCAGACCTACTTGATCTCGGGGGCCCTGCCGGCGGCCGGAACCGTATGCACCGACTGAACCAAGGGCCGACCAGCGGGTCACCGACAAAACTCCCTGACCTGGTGACCTGTTCACTGCTGGCAACGGTGACCCCAGCTTGGCTGAGTCCATCTCCCAACTGTCTACTCAGACGCGACGGAGGACCTCCTCGGCCAACTCCGCCGACACGGCTTGGAGTTCGACAATGAGCTGACGGAGTCGTTGATTGGCGGCGAGCAAGGGTCGAAGCCGTTCAAGCTCGTCGTGACGAAGCGTGCGGGTGATCGTCTTTCCGTTCATCCGTCGGATCCAGGTGGGATAGGGACCGTGGAGCTTGGGTGGATCAGCCCGACAATGACACCCCGGCGTCTGACAACGCGTGGAACGCGTGGTGATCGACCCGGGAGCGGTCGGACCAAGTCGACTGATCTCGGCCACGATCGCACGACGGCGTTCGTCGACCAAGGGCACCTATCGCAGCGTGCTCTTTGGCACCATGGGCACTGCCATACCGCCAGGTTCGGCCACCGGGTTCCCTGGCGCGGTGGCGTCGGCCCCCTACACCTCGGCTGAGCGGTCAGAGCTGATGTTCATGGCCAAGGCTCAGCGCACAAAGCCCATTCGCCACTCGGCGCTGGTGATGATCACGGCTGGCATCGGGGCTGGGGTCTCTCCGGTGGAACTCGTCGCCCTTCGCACCATCGACGTCTCTCGATCCAGAGGCCATGTTGTTCTCTTCGTTGGTGGACTGCGCTCCAGGGTGGTGGCAGTCCGTCCCCCTTATGGCGCACGACTCGAGTCGCTTGCTGCCGAGACCAGAGACGACTTTCTCTTCCGACCTGGACCAGCGGAGCGGACCTACAAGAATTTCGTGAATGGCTTCTGTCGTCACTTGGTATCCGACCCCGAAGCTCCACAACTCTCGATGGGGCGGTGTCGCTCCAGCTTCATCCGGGACCACCTGGCCATGGGCACGACACTGCTGGTATAAACGCCGGTTGAAAACGACAGCGCGTTAGGCCTGAAGATCCCGGTCGAAAACGACAGCACCTGACCATCCCCGAATCTGCCCTGCCCCTCTCCCAGGCTTCCTGGCCAGGAAGGGCTCGAGGCGCTCCGTGTGCCGCAGTTGGAGGTGGTGTCGGCCTTCAACGTGGAATCGACAAAGGGCGGCGACGCTGGGCAAGGTTGGCCCGCGGTTGCCGAGGGTGGCGGGAAGCCACTTCGCCGTCATTCAGCGAAATTGTGGGTTACTGTCAAGCCGCGGCGTTTCTCCGGTACCGATGAGCAAGGAGCCACACTCATGCCGATCCACGATCGAACCCACTACCGGCGGACTTGGAGTGCCTCGGTGAGGAGATTGTCCGCCGCGGCCGTGGCCATCGTGTTGGTCGCCAGCGCGCTGACACTGGTCGGTGGGGTTCCGCAGAGTGCGGCCGCCGGCGTTACCAACTTGTATGTGGCCAACGGCAACAATTCGATCACCGAGTACGCCTATGGGGCCAACGGCAACGTCGCGCCGGTCGCCACCATCCAGGGTGCCAGCACTGGGCTCATTCAACCCTGGTCCCTGGCTCTCGACACTTCGGACGATCTTTGGGTGTCCAACTTATCCGGCCAGTCCGTCACCGCGTACGCTCCGGGGGCCAGCGGCAACGTTGCCCCGATCGTCGCCATCTCGGGGAGCAATACCCAACTCAACCTGCCCGCCGGCCTGGCGCTCGACCGCTCAGGAGACGTGTTTGTGTCGAACGAGGGCAACAACACCATCACCGAGTATGCCCCGGGGGCCAACGGCAACGTTGCCCCGATCGCCACCATCTCGGGGAGTAATACCCATCTCTCCGGCCTCTATGGCCTGGCCATCGACGGCTCCGGAAAGCTGTTTGCCCCTAACTTCAACACCAACACCATCACCGAGTACGCCCCGGGGGCCAACGGCAACGTCGCCCCGATCGCCACCATCTTGTCGGGAGCCTCCGGGCTCAGTAACCCGATTGGTATAGCTATCGACCCCACCGGGAACCTGTTTGCCTTGAACTACAACAACAGCACCATCACTGAGTACGCCCCGGGGGCCAACGGCAACGTCGCACCGATCGCCACCATCTTGTCGGGAGCCTCCGGGCTCAGTAACCCGATTGGTATGGCTGTCGACCCCACTGGGAACCTGTTCGTGGGCAACCGGGGCGCCAATACGGTGCCTGAATTCGCACCGGGGGCCAACGGCAACGTCGCGCCGATCGCCACCATCTCGGGGGGAGCCACCGGGCTCAATGGCCCGTATGGCGTAGCCGTCGAGGGCACCGCGCCCGTTCCCGTTGCGCCGCCCTCGGTCTCTTCGGTCA
>PKXA01000077.1 GCA_003133325.1 Acidimicrobiaceae bacterium
ACTGCAGAAGGCTTGGAAGTAGCCCTGACGTCGATTCGCGAGTGACCCCTAGCGGCACTCATCTACAGTCCTGAATTGGGTGGGTCTTTGATGTAGCCGGCGTGTGCTTTTCGCTTCGTCGTGGACGCGTTATCTCCAGTGGTGTCCTCGATGTAGTCGACGTAGCTGACGCAGACCTTGAAGTAAACGCCCGCCGTGTGACATTTGCACAGAGCCAAGCCGTTCGCTCGATGGCCGTCGTCGGCCGGGAGCCGGAACCTGCTCAAGGCGGCCCGGGTGTCACGCTGGGCCTCGAGCGGTGCCATCTGCGTCGAACCCTGCGCCGGCAGCGAGCTCGTTGATCACTGCAGACGCCTCCGATCTCGCAGTGGGGATCTTTGGCGTCGGCAAGACGTGCCAGTCCACAACGCACGCTGGACGATCGGGCTTCTGCGTGGACTACATGTCGCCTACGCAGAGGACCTGGTCACGGCTCTCTCTTGCCCTCGGACTGGAGATAACGGCACCTCGGGGATAGTCCCAGGAGCAAAGGAAGTCCCCTTCGGTAACCGGTCGGGCGGTCGAGTGCCATCGGCTGTTGCCGTTACGTACCGGGCCGGACGTCAGTCGGCTTCGGGATGCTGTTAGTGAGCTTGACCATCTCATGGGGGTGGACGACTGCCGGGAGGAGCAACTTCAGCAGGTCCGTCAGGTGGAAGTCGTCCACATTGAGGGTGGCTTTCGCATTGGCAGCGATGTGGCGAAGGTCGAATCTCGTGGGCGACACCGGAATGATCGGTTTGTCCAGTTTCAGAAGCCCATAAACGGCCTCCATGGCGGTCCGGACCGAAGTCTCCACGGTGAACACGCAGTCACCGTCCACCTCGACGAATTGACCGAGAAAGCCGAGGTTGACGGAACCGTCGGGGATGACCTTCGGACGGTCACCGATGGCCCGTGGCATGAACTGGCTCGTGATGTAGGGCATGCCCGCCAGTGACGCCTTGGCATGGGCGAGGAACTCCTCGACGGTGTCCACGAGCCCGAGGTGGTAGAGGAACTCAGTGAGGATCTCGTCTCCCGTGCACTCCACCATGGGCTTCTTGACGTAGTCGCCGACGTTGTTCCCTCGCAGCCCGTAGGCCCAGAAGACGTCCACGTTGTCGGTCTGGTTGGGGAAGAAGGGCTTGGAGTGGATGATGAACCCAAGATCCCAACCCGAATCCTTCACCGTGACGCCGCCGCCGTTGCCTCGCTTGTCACCACTGACCTTCTCGATGTGGTCGACGAAGTCAGGATAGTCGGCCAGCGTGACCAAGAAGGAGATCCACCGGGTCTTCTCCGGCCAGCTGATGAACTTCTCTGGATGGCCGAACTTCGGGTCGAGCGCGGCCAGCTTCTCCCACAGGGTGAACACACCCCGGTCGTGGCGGTCGAGGTTCCACGGCACGGCAGTGTCGTTGTCGCCGTAGGCAGAGTTCTGGGTGAGCGACCCATTGGTGAAGAACACGAGGTCGTCGGCAGTGAGCGAGACCTGGGAGCGTCCCTCCAATGTCTCGGTCGTGAGGCTCGTGACCGTGGTTGTGTCGCTCTGTGACTCGAGGGCCATGTCGACGACCCGAGTCCCCAGTTCAAAACGTACACCGAGACTTTCGAGCCAGACGATGAGCGGGCGGATGATGGCGTCGAACTCGTTGTACTCGGTGTGCAGGATGCCCTCGAGGCGCGGTGTCGACGCACCGAGGTGCATGAACCTCAGCAGGTACCGTCGCATCTCCATGACACTGTGGTAGTCGTCGAACGAGAGGATCCTGGAGAACATCAACCAGAAGTTCGACTCGAAGAAGCTTGATGAGAACCAGTCACGGATGGCCTTGTCCTGCAGTTCGTCTTCAGGCGTGACGAGCAGGCGGAGAAGTTGCGCTGCGCAATCCTTCGGCAGCATCGGTTGGGACTCGTAGTCAGCCTTGTGCCCCTGCTTCTCGATGATTCGCCAATGTGACGAGATCGGCTCGCGGCAGTTGAACTCCCGCGTCTCGTCCAGGACGGTCCGCCCGGGCCGCTTCAGGGAAGGCACCTTGCTACACAGGTACCAGAGGCACTCCATGTGCGCCTCGAGCTCGCGCTCGCCGCGGCAGACGTAGCCTGTCGGCGGATTGCCGGTCCCGTCCATCGAGCCGCCCAGGACGGAGACGTCCTCGTAGACCGTGATATTGCCGGCTGGCATGTGGGCATCGGTCGCCAGAAACGCTGCGGCAGCCAGGCCCCCGATCCCACCTCCGATGATGTGTGCCGTCTTGCGTTCGATGCCGTCCGGAACGGTGGCGTTGACGCGATCGTAGAAGAGCATTTCGTCCCCTTTCCTGGCAGATGTCTCTTCGAGCAGCTAACTCGTCAGCTCCGGCATTGGCTAGGGTAAATAGTCTCTAAATCTGGTCCTTCCGGGTTTTGCGTGGGTGAATTCTTCGAACGTGTGTTCGGCAGCCGGTGTCGAAGGCTCGGTGCCGGTGGAATCGACATTGCACGTAGGACCGCCTGGCGGCGGTCGATTTCCATGGTCGAGCCCGCTGAACACGCAGGTCGCGCCCCCGTCAAGGCCAAGCCCTGCGGGTGGCCTGCGGCCAGCCTTGACGGCGGCTCGTCGACGCACCAGTCGGCCAGGTCTTCCTCGACTGCGGTGAACTCAACCGTGCCCGGTCGCAGATCGCCCCAGGTGCCCACTCAAAACCCGGAAGACCCCTAAATCTTCTCCGGGAAGCATCTTGCGGCGCAGCAGCAAGCCCCATCCTCGAAGTGCCGATACCAGTTTGGTTTTGGGTATCCCCTACTGCCGGTACTGCGCCAGCACCTATTTCAGGTGCTCGTCGAAGAAGGCGATGATGCGCCTACGGGCGTCGAGTGCGGAGCTCTCGTTGAATTCGGAGCCCGAGAGCTTGCCCAGGACTCTGAAGATCATCGAAACCTCTGCTGGATCATGATCATTGAGGAAAGAGTGCCCGGCATCGGCATAGACCTTCACGTCGTGGTCGATTCCGTTGCTTCGCAACGCCTCCTCGAGGCGCCGAGGTGCCTTGCGCAGTGATCGATCCTTGGCACCATAACTTCCGATCACGGGGCAGGCTCCTCGCAAAAGGGTTTCGGCGTCCTTCGGGACACTGCCGTAGTTCACGCTGGACGCCAAGAAGCCGTGTCCGGGTGCCAGCAGCAGAGCGAACCCACCGCCCATGCAGTAGCCGATGACACCGATCCGCCCAGTGCAATCCGGGCGCGCGGCCAACCAGGCGCGCGTGGTCTCCAGATCATCGAAAGTCTGGCCCTCGCGGGCTAGAGCGTCTTTGATGACGGCTCGCATGCACTTGAGCTTTCTGCCCTTGTGATAGAGGTCCGGAGCCGCCGCCAGGTATCCTTCGCTCGCCAACCAGTCCGCCTGTCTTCGCAAGTCCGTGCTCATTCCGAACGCGTCGTGAATAACGACCACGCCCGGCCAGGGTCCCTCGCCTCTCGGGACAGCCAGGTAGGCAGGAACGGCACCAACAGTCGGGATCTCCACATCGGCCATGTCCCATGATGGCGCAGGAGGCCATGACGTGCTTTGCCACGTCGCCTGTATCCCCTATCGCTGCCGGTTGGATGGGGCACGTGAGCCGACCGGCGCTTGCCATCCGCTAACTGACCTCGACCGGCACGTCGGGGATAGAATCCGACCGGTATCCGGCATTTGCGCGGGTGCCACCGAACAATGACTCGTAAGGGCCATCCTCAGCGTTCGTTCGCACTCCGTGCCCAGCAGTCAGTGTCCTACTTTCGGCGACCGGATCCGGGTGGTCTCCGAGAGATTGCCCGATGCGGCACGATACGGCAACGGCTCAGCCGTGACCCCGACGCGCGTCCACACGGTGGGCGGCGAGCACACCGAAGGCTGCAGCTGCCAGGGCGGCGACCCCGCCGATGAAGACTGGGGCGCGGACGCCGACCGCGTCGGCGATCGCACCGAGGATCGGTCCGCCGATCGGTGCGGTGCCCACAAGGAGAACGGTTTGCAGCGCGAGGACCCGCCCGATCATGTGCGGCTCCGTTCGGATCTGGGCAATGGCGGTCGTGGCCGTCATGTAGGCGATGCTGGCGGTTCCGACCAGGGCCACCACCACGAATGCGAGGGCCACGCTGGGGACGACCGAGAGGCCAAGCATTGCTGCACCGAGGCCCGCGGCACCGACCGCGACCGTCCGGATGCTGACGGTGGAACGCCTGGCGACGAGCAGCGCCCCGCCGAGGCCGCCTGCGCTGAAGGCCGAGTAGACGAGGGTGTACGTGCCATCGCCGCCGTGGAGTCCCTTCACGACAAAGAGGGGGAACACGACCGCGAAGTTGTAGCTCATCGTCCCGATGAGCAGGAGCATGACAAACGTGATCCAGAGGTCTGGCACACCGGCGATGTACTTGAGTCCGGCCCGGACCTGTCCGGCCCCACGAGGCGTCACCGGCAGGCGTCGCAGCTCGGCCGAGCGCATCATGGCGAGTGCGGTGAGGACCGCCACGTAGGACACGGCGTCCACCGTGAAGCACCACCCGTAGCCGACCGTCACGATGAGCAGGCCGGCTAGGGCGGGTCCCGCGATGCGAGCCATGCTGTTCATGGCGCTGTAGAGCGTCACTGCGTTGGGTATCTCGTCGGTCGGCACCATCTCGTTGACGAACGTCCGCCGGACCGGGTTGTCCACCGCCAGCAACGCGCCTCCTGCCACGGCGATGCCGTAGAACGCGGCGAGTGGTGCGTTGTGCATGAACGCCAGCGCCGCAAGCGCGAACGATTCGCACATCTCGAGGGCCTGCGTGACGTAGAGGAGGTTGGGCTTACTCGTGCGATCGACGATCACACCTGCCCAGGCGGACAGCAGCAGGATCGGGCCGTACTGGCACGCCACCAGCAGGCCAACAGCCACCCCGCTTCCGGTGCGGTGCAGGATCAGGAGGGTCAGAGCGACATTGGTCAGCCAATTGCCAGTCTGGGAGATGGTTTGGCCGATGAAGAACAGGCGGAAGTTCCGCCACCGGAGGGACGACAGAGTGCGTCGGAGGAAACCGGGTCCCTGGGCAAGACTGTCGTCCACCGGATCAGGCTCCTTCGACGCATTCATCGGCTAGTCCCTCAGCCCCGTGAACGACTCGATACTCGACCATCTTCACAGGCAATGAGGACAGGTGCAGTGGTACACGGGCCGACCGACCTGTATCGCCCGGGTCCGTCGGGCCTGACCCAACCTCCCGAACGAGCCGGCCACAAGCGGTAGCGCCAGAAGGAATGCGCACCACCTGCAGTCGCCGCCCTGCCCCACAACACCGGTTTGCTGCGTGTCACGTACTGCCCGGCGCCGAGAGTGCTTGCGGACCGCGAGCGCACGCGGAGGTGCCGTTCTGCGCTGCTCGCTGGCGGTCGGCGTTCGTCGTTCTGGCGCGTCGTTCTGTGCCCATGCGGGTTCGCTCGATCGCCGACTCTGCATGGTGGCGCCGAACCGGCGACTCCCATCCTGTCTGGCGCCGGTGATCATTCTGGGTGCGCTGCGACCATGCCGTTCGGAGTACCTGCTCGATAATTGCCTGCCCGTGTAACAACACCTCGGGGACAGGGCCTTCCTCGGCTTGCCTACAACAACTGCTGTGGGTCGGGTGAGTGTCAACCCTGTGCTGGCAGGAGTGTGACCGAGATTGGCTGGGGTGTTGGGGTCCCGGGAGGTAGGCCGTTGGTAATGACTTTGGTGGTGTAGTTCCCGGCTGGCAATTCCGGTGCTCCAGTCGTGGTGCACGGTGGCATGTTCGTCGAAGGGCTGCCTCCCCCCGACTGGACGCACGCTTGATAGTGCGTCACAACATCAAATGGAAATCGATTCGGGCCTGGTGAAAGTCGAATGGAGGGCGGGCAGGCGACCGCCGGGTTGGCAGGCTCGAAGGTGATCCTGCTGTTGACCAGCCCCACTTCGAGCCAACCGTCGGCAGCGCAATACTCGACGGTGATGCTCTTGGAGGTGGTGTTGGTGAGCACGGCCTCCCCCGTGATGGATGTGCCGGCGATAACTCGGGTCTGGGCAAGAGAGATGCGAATCGTGATTGGGGTCAGTGCAGGCGTCGTGTGGGGCACTGGGGCAACGACGTGTTGTCCGCCTTCTGATGGCGAGCACGCTCCGAGGACCAGGCCAGCGGTAGCCACGACAAGGGTGGCAAGACATCTCTTCAACATTGGCCCTCTCTCTTGGTGTAGCACCTGAACCATCTCACGCCTCACTTGCTCCGTCTCCTATCAATTCAATGACAAAGGAGGACCGGGTTTGGTTGACAAGTTCCTCGATCTTGACCCTTCCCTCCAGGTCGCTGATCAGAACGACGGTGATTTGTCCTCATCCCGCTCCGGGGTGACCCCTGCTGCCAACTTGGGGTCGGACTACCTGCGGCCCCGCCAGAGCAATGCTTGTGCTTCTTGAGCATTACCGATCGTTCCATCTGGGCGTCCGGAGCCATGACTAGATTCCGGGGCCCGCGCAAGCAGATCGACGGCTCTGGATTGTCGCTTCCGACGTCCGAACGTCGGATTCGATGTAGGCGGTGTCCGGCTGATGAGCGCGCCGAGACGTGCCGTTCTGCGCTGCGGCCAGGGTGGCGATGACCGTCGTTCTGGCGCGTTGTTCGGCGCCCGAGCGGGTGCGTTCGATCGCCGACTCGGGTGCGGCCGGTGGCATCCACGGCACCGGCAGCCGAGTGCGGCTCTGCATCCTTTGCAGTCGGGGCAGGCGGCCTCCGTGCTTGCTCCTGTTGCTGCGCCCGGAACAACACATGCAGGACACGTTGCAAGGCCCGGATGAGTAGAGGTCCCGCCGCCTGTGCTCAGGCCCGCCAATCGGGCCCGCGCTCAGGCGTTGCCTCGGCCAGTGCCCGCCGGACGCCCTCGCTGTCGTAGTCGCTCCCGTACACCGGAGTCCCGGGCTGTTGGCGCCACGAATCGTCGAGCCCGCCCCCGTCGACGGGGTCGAACCCAAGGGCGTCCACTAGCTCCATGACGACCGACTTCGCCGCAGCGTCATCGCCGGCGACCGGAAGGGCGATCCGGCCGTCGGCTCCTGTGGGAAGTCCCCGGGCGAGGAGATGGTCGGCGTAGATTCCGTTGAACGCCTTCACCACCGAGACGCCCAGCTGCTGTTCGACCCACCGGCTCTCGGTCATCCCATCCTCAATCTCGGCGATCCGGCCGTCGCGCTGTTGGGGATAGTAGTTGCAAGTGTCGATGACTACCACGTCTTCGGCAGCACCGTCCAGGAAGCTTCGTGGGACGCTGGGCACCGCCTTGAGGGGAATGGTCACGACCACGACATCGGCCCCCGCCGCCGCATCGGTGGCCAAGACCGCGGTCGCCCCTGTCTCAGCGGCCAGGTCGGCTAATGTCTCCGGATTTCGCGAGTTGGCCACCGAGACATGGTGGCCGAGCGCCGTCAGCCTCCGGGTGAGGTTACCGCCGATATTGCCTGCACCGATGATCCCAATTTTCATATCCATTCCTCCAGCTCGTCTCGATCAGTATGCAAATTGGTCGATCGCGTCCGGTTGTGCCATTGCAATCGCTCTCTTGACAACCATCAATCTGCTCATCGCATTCCCCACTGTCTCATTGGCCAACCGTGCGACTACCTATCGACACAATGGTCAGAGGCACTATCCCTTGGCGACGCGCCTCCTGTCCCTATCACCGGTTCGCGGCGTAGCCCGCATCGCCCAACGCCGAGCATGCTTGCCGTCCGCGAGCGCGCCGGAGGTGCCGTTCTGCGCTGCGGCCAGGGTGGGTGACGCTCGTCGTTCTGGCGCGTCGTTCTGTGCCCATGCGGGTGCGCTCGATCGCCGACTCGGGTGCGATCGGCGGCACCTACAGCACTCGTTGCCGGGCGCGATTCTGTGTGCTTTGGAGTCAGGGCAGGCGGCCTCCGTGCTAGCTCATGTTGCTGCGCCAGGCACTTCGGAGACGGTCCTCCAGATCGACTCAGGATTGGGTAGCGCCCCCGACCACTGGTCTATTCAGTGGAACGCTCGCAACCGATCCATAAAAGTCGGCGTCACCGAAGGCGAAGACCGCGCCATCGGCACCAATGACTCGATAACCACGTCCATCGGAAGTGGTCGCTATGCCGACGACTGTCGCCGTTGCCGTGCCATGAGCAGAGCCATAGAACTGGGCATCAC
>PKXA01000043.1 GCA_003133325.1 Acidimicrobiaceae bacterium
CCACCTTCAGATAACCGTCGTTCGGTGCGGCCCTTGGAGTCACGGATTGGTCAAGCTGGTGCGCACGGTTCTGGCCACTGCCGCCAGCTCGGCGGCGTCGCGATACGACTGGGTCAGGTCAAAAGCTTCAAGTATCTCCATGATTTCCTCGTCAGACTTCATGTGTGGTCCCTCCTCAGGGTCGGTGGTTTTGTCACCAACCAGCCTTCGAGGAGGGGCCACGCCGCCGGTGGATGGTCACCGACGGTGGCGGACAGTCAGTTCTGGGGAGAACTCGTGGCCGCCACTGGGGAGTTTTCGTGTCCGTCAGTGGGGAGGAATTTGGCCGCCACTGGGGAGGATCTCATGTCCGCTGACAAGCGGGGGACTTCAACCGTACGGCCATCGAGACAATGACCACGAGCCTGATGGACCGCATCGAAGCCCTCAGGCTGTCTGCCGCTCCTGCGTTTCCTGGCATCGCCGTCACCCCGATCGCCCTGTACAGAATTCTCCCCTGGGCACTCGTCGAGTAATGGCCCAAATCTCGAAACGAACAACCGCCAACGGCGAGAACCGCTACGACGTACGGACCCGCATCGGGGGCCGGGTGATCGCCCGGACCTTCAACCGGCGCAAGGATGCTGACAACTACGCAACCACCCTGGAAGCGGACAAGCTGCGGGGGGTCGTCATCGACCCCAGGAGGGCTCGCACACCCTTCATGGACGTGGCGACAGCGTGAGTCAAGTCGAGCACAGCCAAGCGCGCCGGCTCCGTGGCGCGAGATCAGGGGATCATCAACAAGCACCTGCTGCCGACACTGGGCAGCCGTGCCGTGGGCTCAATCACGAAGGCCGACGTGCAGAGCTTGGTCGATAGCTGGAAGGACAAGCAGGCACCGTCCACGATCGGACGCCAGTACTCCTGCCTCCGGGCGCTGTTGGCCTGGGCAGAGGCAAGCGAGTACATCGTGCGGACTCCCTGCCGGGACATCCGCATACCCCGCTCCCGGCTGGTCGACCGGCCAGCCAGCCCTCGACGCCAAGCAGCTCGCCGCCGTCGCAGAGGCTCTCGGACGCGACCCGGCCCCGATGATGTGGGTGGGAGCCGTCCTGGGTTTCCGATGGGCGGAGTGCGCCGGCATGACGGCGAACCGGATCGACTTCGCCGCCGGCGCCGTGTCCGTCGACCGCCAGCTCTCTCGGGCCGGAACATTGGCCCCTCCAAAGTCCGCTTCGAGTACTCGCACATTGGCCTGCCCAAAGTGGCTCATCGACGATCTGGCGGCTTTGGTCGACCGACGCAAGGTGGATCGGAACTCGGATGCGCTCGTGTTCGTGACCCGCGATGATCGACCGCTCGACTACACCAACTGGCGGCGGCGCACGTGGGGCCCGGCGTGTGAGAAGGCGAAGCTGCCATCTCTCAGATTCCACGACCTGCGTTCGCTGGCGACCACGGCCCTGGTGGCAGCGGGCGTCGACGTGAAGACAGCTCAGACCCGGCTGGGTCATTCATCCCCCCAGGTGACTCTCGGGATCTATGCCCGGATGACGGCCGAGAACGACCGGAATGCCTCGGATCTGGTGGGCGAAATCTTCCGCCCGCGCGATGGACGCGCGATGAAGGCCAAGGCACCTGCGAAGAAGAGAGGCAAAAATGGCCTGTGACCTGGACCGGAGTGAGTGGGCGCTAGAGGACTCGAACCTCCGACCTCAGCCGTGTGAAAGCGATACAGGGGGTTTGACGGGGTGACACGGGACGACGTGACACGTCCTGACCAGGTGCGATGTAGGCGGCTCACAATTGGCGAAGACACCATTTTGCGCGATTTGTAGGGCAATTTGTAGGGCAACCGACCTCAGCCGTTTTGACGTGCAACGGCTGAGGTCAGTCTTGCCAATGGCCCAGGTCGTTGTGGGTGCCGGTCGCGACCTCAGCCTTTGCACAGGCACGGACTGCCCTACAACGTTCGCCCGGTCCCCCATACAGCAGCGAGATCGGGTAGGGCTTGCCCTACAACGTTCGCCCGGTCCCCCATACAGCAGCGAGATCGGGTAGGGCTTGCCCTACATCGTTCGCCCGGTCCCGCATCCAGCAACGAGATCGAGTAGCAGAGGTTCGTGTCAGGCAGGACACGCCGAAGCGCCACCGTCGATCAGTAGGTCACCCTCATCCGCATCCGGGCTGTCCTCGTGCAGGCACTGCGTTTCGGCGAGCGGTACGGGTACGTGGGTCGCAATGTCGCGCAGCTCGTCGACCTGCCTCCGGCGCCACGGCGAGAAGGAAGGTCACTCGCGATCGAGCAGTCGGAGCGTCTCCTGTCGGCGGCCAGAGGCGAGCGCTTGGAGGCCGCAATCGTGACCGGCCTCATGCTCGGCCTGCGTCCTGGCGAGCTGCTCGGCCTCACCAGGACCGACTACTCGCCCCGTCGGGCAACGCGGCATAACGGGATGGTCGGCATAGAGGGACATGTGACGCACGGTTTAGGAATTGCCCTTGGGGCCAGAAACGACGGAACCGGACGGTGGCCAACCGGACATTTCCGCAGATCAACCACTGTGTGGTGGTGGCGGACGGAACCGGACGAAACCGGAAAGTTCCCGAGTTGTAGGGACGTTTGCAGGGACATGTGACGCACGGTTTATGGAACCGCTCGTCACTCGTTGCGCTATTCAATGTCGGCGGCCCGCGGTCGGGGTCCCCAGAAACGGGACACCGCTACGAGACCTTCGTGGNNGAGGCCCCCGTTGGGCGCCGTCCATCCGCATCACGAAGAGCATGGACCCCGAGGACAGCAAGAAGGTCACCAGGGAGGGCGGTACGCACCGTGAATCACGGACCAGCGGTTCTCACATCACAATCCTGGCACCATGCTCTCCAACGGTCGCAGAGACGGTGGGATAGGACGGCAGGAGCGGGAGATACCCTCCCCCGGCATCGCCTGGACGGTGGCAACCTCTCCAATGTGCAGGGGATGGTCCGGTGATGATGTACGGGCCCTTTAATTCCGCTGCCCCCACATGAGGATTCGCTTGAAGGGATAGAGGTAGGGCGAGCGGTCGCCGAGGACGGCGAGCAGGCGCTCTCGGTACAGATCGATAAATCGATCCCAGCCGGCAGCCCCGAGCGGCTCCTTGAAGCGGGTCAATGTGGTTCCCTTGACCCACTCGACCACCTCGGCGGCTGAAGCCAGGTGATGGACGTAGACCTGCAGTCGAACATGTTGCCGATCGAAGCCAAGCGCATCCAGGAGTTCCGCATACCTCTCCGGCACGAGTACGTTCTGGGCAACTACGTCTGGTGGTGGGTCATCCATCAGTTCTTCGGCGAGTTCGGCTGCCACAAGGTGCGCCGGATGGTTGGCGTTGGCTGGCACCTGAACGGCGAGTTGGCCACCCCGTCGAAGTGACGTCGACCATTTGGTCAGCACGGCAGGATGGTCTGGCACCCACTGCATCGATGCATTGGCGAACACCAGGTCATACGAGTCCGCTTGCTCCCAGGCGCCGATGTCACCGACTTCGAATCGGACCTGCTCGGACGAGTGTTCAGCCGCCGCGGCGATCATCGCGATGGAACTGTCAATCCCGAGCATGGAACGCGAACCAATGGATTCGCTGAGTGCAGCCGTCAGGCGACCGTCGCCGCAACCGAGATCGACCACCTTGGGTGAATCAACTGGCTCCAGAAGGCGGACCAGATCCCAGAACGGTTGCTCCCGCTCGGCCGCAAACTGGTTGTACTTGTCCGGGTCCCATCCGTCGAACGTCGTCATCTTGGCTCCAGTATGACCGGAGAGTTAACGAGATATCAGATGGCTGAACGGGGTGTGAGTAGAGTCCCTGCCCCGACCGCCGGATTGCCGCGTACTGCCCGACGCCGAGGGTGTTTGCGGTCCGCGAGCGCGCCGAGAAGTGCCGTTCTGCGCTGTGGCCAGGATGGCGATGACCGTCGTTCTGGCGCGTCGTTCTGTAGTCGGTCGGAGACGCGAGATCGCCGATTCGAAGTGCGCTGACATCCGTCGCCACTCCCAGTCCCCGTCGTCCCCCGGAACGTCATGTGAGCCGGAGAAGTCCAACCGGCGACCTTGTTGGTCGCGAAAGTTGCATGCGCCCGGAACGGCACATGTGGGGCACGTTCTGATCCGAGTTCCCGGTCGTGATTGGTCATCAGCGTCTACGGGAAGGGTGGCCTCTGGACCGTTCTGATTGCGCCCTCATTGGAGGCGATCATGGCCAAGGAGAGTTCTCTATGAGGACGCCGATGATCCCACCAATGCGCTTGAAGATTCCCAGAGGGGGGTCTGGCGTTTCGCACGGCTCTTCATCGTCGTCGCTATTGTTTGCAGTGGATCCGATGTCTCCAGCGTCCGGCTGATCCATCCGGAAAGGCTACTGCGTGAGCGACGATCTATTTCGGCCGCTTACTCAGCAGTACACCGATGCCGCATCCCACAACGCCGGGTCCGTGGGACGGAGAGCAAGTCCAGCGGTGCCTCTCTTATTCCCCGGGGCATATTGCTGGGCCATCATGGACGAATGGGAATCCTGTTCCAGGTAACAAGACCAACGACGTCATGGTTTATGGCCATTCTGGATGGGCTATCCGGGGGACCTGCTGGCGACTACCGAGGCAAGTTGCCAGAAGTCGTGGTAATCAACTCAAACGGTGAGCGCAGAGTGTTGGAGGTTCTTGACACCCAAGAAGAAGCCAACAATCGGGCAGCCGTTATCGAGGAAGACTTCGCAACGCTCGACATCGACGCCTGGTGCGTCCGCTACGAAGTTCCGGGGTCGTTCTTCGACGGAGAATAGGTGCCCCGGTTCGCCGGTTCGCCTACATGCCATCTACCCACAAGGGATGCCCATCGCCAAAGAAGGATCGGTAGAGTTCCTGAGGTGAAATTCCCCACCCTGCCTGGCCAAGATGAGCGCACGCGTCGTGTAGCGCGAGGTGGACTTGTGGGTACCAAACCATTCGGACGAAAACTGTTTATCTATTTTCTTGCTTTCGCGGGCGTGATTGGTTATGGAGTGCTTCTAATCACCGCGACAAGCAATGGAATCCAGCAAGTTATTGGGGTTCTTCTGGTGTCGGCCGGTCTGCTAATGATCTGGGGAGGGGTCCCGATCATAAGGTTGCATTTTGTCAAGCGGAGAGACCGCTGAGTGCCCAGGATGTTGCGACGGAACGCAGGAGCCCATCTGCCCACCTGCATTGACCTGCCCCAAAACGCCGGGTCGGAGGGCCACTACGCACGGAGCTCGACCATTAGATCAGAATGATTGGTATGACAACATGGGACGACCTAAAGGTCCTCCTCACACAACTCGCAGGCGACGAGGATAAACCACTTCGCGGTTTTCCTACGCCTTCGGTCGATGAGGGAAGGACGCCGCCGTTTCAAATATCCCTTGCAGCGTGGGCAGTTGATATTGCCGCTGACCTAGAAAGCCGATTTGGCGACGACGTGACTCTTACGGTCGGTGCACTCCATTTTCCCTCACGAACGTTGCGAAACTACGACGGCTCGATCCAACAGCCACCGGAGCCATCAGGAGAGCCACTGCTTGCTTTGGATGAGGCGGAGATTTCAGTTTCTGGTGACATCGAGGTGCGCTCTGGCTGGGATCTCATCTCGGAAGTACGGGTCCGGAACCAGACACCCGTCAAACTGGAACTCCAAACCAACGGCAAACTCACCGCACAAGTCAT
Source organism: Acidimicrobiaceae bacterium (assembly GCA_003133325.1). Classification (GTDB taxonomy): domain Bacteria; phylum Actinomycetota; class Acidimicrobiia; order Acidimicrobiales; family RAAP-2; genus DASZIT01. The sequence continues at coordinate 5,701 of PKXA01000043.1, forward strand.
CGATCCGTCTTTGCGGAGGGTAGTAGGAGGTTATGCCGGAGCCCAGAGGGCTCCTCTGATCATTTTTCGAGCTGATCCTGGTGAAACCATCGTCGTACCCCTGCTCATTGGCACGGCATCCTTTGATCCCTCACTCGGCTACGCAGTGCCGCCGGGCCGTTGGGCAATGGAAGCTGTCCTGAACTTCGGCGACCATAAGAGACGAACTCCGCTCCTTCCTCTGTCCGTGGTCCCATAGGGTCGCCCAAGTGTGACGGAGCTGAGAGGTAGCCCATAACGCCAGTTCGCGGCGTAGCCCAGGCCGCCCGACCGCCGGCGTGCTTGCCGCTCGCGAGCACGCCCGACGTGCCGTTCTGCGCTGATGCCTGGAGTGCGGCGGCCGTCGTTCTGGCGCGTTGTTCTGTGCTCTGTCGGAGACGCGAGATCGCCGACTCAGGTGCGGTTGGCGGCACCCACAGCACCGGCTGCCGAACGCGGTTCTGAGTGCGTTGCAGTCAGCGCAGGCGGCCGCCGTGCTTGCTCCTGTTGCTGCGCCCGCAACGGCACGAGTGGGGCACCCACCAGACTGGGAGATCGCCGCGAACCGGACACTCTCTCCCATGCCTACTTGACGACTTCGTGCACCTCGGTCGAACGACCCTCCGCATCGATGGTCTGCTTGTCGTACGCATGCCGAGTGCCGCCCGCGGGACGACGCGACACCGCGAACACGATTGTCGAGATCACCAGACCGATCGCCCCTACCACCATGAGGATGACCCCTACGGTCGAGAATCGGAAGCCGTGCCCTGGTGTCCGTGGCCACGAGAAAGG
>PKXA01000092.1 GCA_003133325.1 Acidimicrobiaceae bacterium
AGGACGAGCGTGCGCGCCTGAGCGCGGCGGAACGGAGCGTTGAATGTCAACGAGAAATGATGGCAGCCTTGGCACCCTGGAAGTTATCGACAAGGACGAATGCTTCAACCTATTGAGTTATCAGGAAATCGGAAGGATCGCCTTCCATGATGACGCCAAGATCGTGGTGTTCCCAGTCAACTACCAGCTCATCGGGAATGCGATCGTGTTCCTGGTCGGCGGCGGCGGCCAACGGGATGCGGCGATGCGTCACAAGGACGCGACTTTCGAAGTCGATGAAAGCGATAGCAATTTTCAGACGGGCTGGAGCGTGATGGTATTTGGCAAGCTCCGTATTTACGAGGAACTCACGGACCAGGACGACATGAGTCGATTCACGCACCGTCCATGGGCAGAAGGTGTCAAACAGCACGCCCTTGTGATCGAGCCGCACGCCGTAACAGGACGACTGATCTCGCACGGCAACCCACCGGACATTCCCTGGTAACCCTTGGCGCCCCACTGCCCCGGAACGGGACCAGGCACTTTCGAGCGACCCCACCCGGCGGCGAACTGTCCGCGAATCGGGTCGCCCGGTGTTCATCGCGAGTGACTACCCGCTTCGTAGGTCCACGGGGAAACCGCGCCCGGCGGAAATGGCAGACCCGAACCGGTGATCGAGAACGCTAGGTGCGTCGCCAGGGCCACAGGCCTGCCTTCACGATTTCGGCCATCGCATCACCGATGCACTCGTCACGGCCCTCTGTTCTGAGCAGGACCACCTTCTGGTTGAACGACCCGAAGAACTCCGCCTCAGTGTCGAAGTTGGTGCAAGTCTCGTCAGCGGCTTCTAGGGTGAACTGGGCAAGCGGGGTCAGAGAGTTGGCCACTTCTAGCTTCGGCGATTTGTCCGAGAGCGTCTTGCCGATGCGTTCAGCTCGCTGCTGCTCAAGATCAGATGAGCGCTGAAAGACGAGTTGCAAAGAGCCGTCGTCGTCGACAACACAGCGCATTCGATACAAAGTCACGGAAACCGGTACATGTGGTGGCTGGGCCGTGCCGTGATTGGGCGACCTCGGCGGGATTTCCGGTACCGGCAGCCGTTGAATGCGGATCCAGTGCCCAAAGTCGATCCAGCTCCTTCGCTTCGTGCTTGCGGGGAAACAGATGGCCTCCCCTGGTGTGGATGGCGAGGGTGTAGCGGCCGGTCGGCTCGAGCAAGTGATCAAACCGTGTCGGAAAGTCCGCGAAGACCTCATTGACTCGCCTGTTGTCGTGGAGCTGCGTTGAATACGACGCAATGAGCGTGTGCTCGACGCTGATCGAGCGGAGACTGTCGTGGGCAAGGAAGTCAATGGCCGGTTGTGGCCGCTCTTCCTCATCGGGGTACGAGTCAATCGTGACGAAGCCACCGCTCCTGCCACTAGCCAACTGCTGTGCCGCAAACAAGCAGACGCGCTTTTCGTGCGATGGGAGTTCGTTCATGTTCCTCGTCAAGTCTGCCATCAGCGTAGTTGCGGATCGCCAGTGGAGATAAGACTCCGGCGCCCCTTTCACACCCCCTTCGCATGTTCGGGTGGGAAACGTCGTCCAAGTCGTTCACCCGCCGAACTGGGGAACGGCTGAGGCTCAGAATCTATGCGCGAACTGACTTCCGTACTAGGGACCTCCCCCACGTCTTGACGGCGATTAATCCGTGGCTTCGGATCCAACGTTTATATCCTGATGGCCGCCGACACCCGAGTGGTTTCCAAGTACGCGCCGTCTCCGCCCGACTGCGGCGTGATGGTTGTTCAGGCGTCGATGACGTGACGACGGGTGACGGTGAGGGGTGATCGCTTGACCAGCAGGCCGGCTTCGGTCGGAGCCACGTCGGCGGCCGGGTAGGCGGCCAGCAACATGGTCTGCAACGCCCCTGGTCCCGACTTCCCCGGCTTTCCGAGGACGGCCTTCTTGAAGTCGCGCACGCTCGCGTACTGACCCCCGGTCTGGGATGCCAGCTGCTGCCAGGTCACGAGCACTGAGTTTCGCTTGCCATGGTTGAGGGTGAACACCCGCCGCACCAGCCAGTAGTACAGGTCGATCGCGAGCGCTCCTGCGTTGGCGTCTTGGAGGTTACGCAGCGCCCGAAGGTCGATGGGTACGGCTCGATCCATGATCGAGGCGGCATATTCGGCGGTGAGCCGGATCGTGCTCGGGAAGAGGGTGTCGCCGTGGCGGTGCCGATCGCTCCACCACAGGTTCACTCCGCCAATGAAGCTGAAGTGCTCGCCTCGATGGTTCCATGCACCATCGCCATCTTCCCGGGTGTCGGTGACGATGACGTCGGCGTAAGCGAGGCGCGTGATCTGGTCGGCCAGACGGGTGGCGTTGCCTCGGCTTCCACCACCGTTGCTTCTGTAGCCGATCGCGTGCAGGAAGGCGTTCATCGACCCTCCGAGGTCCAAGGTCAACATGTCGGGATGCCAAGCGTCCCCGCCGCGCTTCACCTCCGTCTCGATCCAGGCAAGCAGGTGGCGAGGGATGACGCCGAAGGGGTACGCCCATCGCTCCCTGGCGGTGCCCGCACCGACCAGGCCGGGCCGCAGGCGCATGGTCACGCTGCCATTGACCTGGACCCACTCACGGGGGACCTCGCCGTTTCGGTCGAGCCTCGGCTCGCGATGGGGAAGAGCGGTCAGACACCACAGTGGGGCCACATAGCCCACAAGCCCGGCTGCCTTCGCATCCTCCTCGTCGAGCTCGGCGCCGAGGAGAAACAGTTCGAGGGTGCGGGGATCGAATACGGATGGACCGTCGGCGGGGGCCGCCCGGTGACGAATCCTGCGAACAGGACTGAACGTTTGAGTCATCTGGTTCTGCCTCCCTGCCGGTCAGATGCCGACGGCGAGGTTGGTAGGGGAATTGCTCTCCGGTCTGCCGGAGTCGAGCTTGGTCTCCATCCGCTGGAGAGACATCTTCCAGCGTCGGACCACTGGTGGCGGGGGCATCAGCTCGGGCTTCGCCAACCACCACAACAATCCAAAGGCGGGCCGCGATTCAGTCTTGACCCGGTGGCGGTATCCAATGCCGAAGTAGAGGGCGGTCAACTCGGGCTTCACCGAGCTGGAAGGAAACGCATTGCCGGGCCGTTGCCTACTGGTGGAATTGCCGGCCAGCTGAGATGTATTGACGAACGTGGCCCAGGAATCCACGCCGGGCCGAGCTCCTTTGCGTGATGCGAGCACTCTCTCCACGTGCCCGACGGCGGCTGCCGCCGAGGCGAGGACGGACTCTTTGGTGTTGGGACCAGCGTCGATCTTCAGGCGGTTCAACATCTCACCGACGGCTTGGCGGGGATCGCGTTCGTGGTCACGCGGGGTGACTGCCGGCGAAGTCCGTGCTTGGTCGGTCAGCTTTTTCACCAGGTCGGTCTGTGGCCGTTCAACGGGGTGCGATCGCGTCTTCAGCCGAGCCAGAACTGAGAGCAGGTCAGCGCTGCGATCAGGGTCAACGCGTACGACTCCGGCAGATTGGAGGGCGCGGACGACGAGCAGTTCGGGATGAGGAGCGCTCGGGAAGTGGTGGCCGATGAAGGCGGCCATCGACCGCCAGCCGGGATGCTTCCAGATGTCGTCGGCCCAGGCAGGTGGTTGGTCGGCGTCGTAACGCAGGGCGGTGGCGAGTTGACGGACCGTGGCAGAGGGGAGGTCGGGAGTGTCGCCAGTGAGGATGGCGACCAGTTCGGATTCGGCATCCCTTCGGACGGCGAACGTGGTGGTCATGCCGATAGCGGGGGGAGATCCGGCTAACGGTGAATTCCCGACGTCGACGCATGTCCGTGTTCGGGTGGCGGTGACCTCGCGACGAGGTCGGTGGCGATTCGGTGACGGCGAATGGGTTGGCATCCATCCGTTGTCCGCCTAGAAGGGGTGACGGCATAACCACGAATCGAGGACACTTTCGGGACGAACTACGCAACCAAAAGTCCCTGCAGCACTATGGTCTTCGGATGGAGCGCAACTTCCGACTCGCAGACGCGATCCATCAGCGGGGGTGGAACACTCAGCGGTTCGCACAGGAGCTCGACGTAGATCCGAAGACCGTCGAGCGTTGGGTCAAGAGCGGTAGGACACCTCATCTGCGCTCACGGGAGAGTGCTGCATCAGCGCTCGGAGTCCCGATGGCTGTGCTTTGGCCCGAGGTAGACGCGCCTATGAACGGCGTGGGCGAACTAGTCGGCCTGTACCCAACGAGGACGGAGGTCGCTTCGGCGACGATCCGATCGCTCTTGGCAGACGCGACTCATCACATCGACGTACTTGCTTACGCCGGGCTTTGGATGTGGGACGCCATACCGAACTTTGCGGAGATGCTCGCGGCGAAGATCAGTAGCGGAGTTGAAGTGCGCGTCTGCCTCGGTGATCCAGATAGCGAGGCAGTGCAGCTGAGGGGGGATGAAGAGGGGATTGGGGCGAATCTCGCGGCCCGGTGTCGGCTGGCCTTGGGATACGCCCAACCGATTATCGACTTAGACCCAATGGCCGTGCGCTTGTCCGGAGCTACCCTCTATTCGTCGATTCTTCGATTTGATGACGACCTGCTTGTCAACATGCATCTGTGGGGGAACCCGGCTGCAGCCTCGCCGGTGATCTGCTTCCGCAAGGACGAATCGCAGGGAATCGCAAGCAACGTCATCCGCTCGTTTGAGCGGGTATGGGAGCAAGCTCAGTCAGCGGTCGGGTAGACGAGTACGCTCGCCCACGCTCCACACGCAGTGCCTTCACCTTCGGGACCGAGACCATCGTTGGATCTGGCCTTGATCGAAACGTTGCTGCTGTCAATACCGAGAGCGTCGGACACATTGGCGCGCATCTCTTCGACGAAGGGGCGCAGCTTGACCGTGCCGAGGACAACGAACGCGTCGATATTCACGATCTCGTAGCCAGCCCGCCTGACGTGGCCGGCGAACTGGCGGAGGAAATCAAGACTGCGGGCGTCCTCGGCCTCGGGGTCATCCTCGGGGAAGTGTGTCCCAAGGTCGCCATCAGCGATAGAACCAGCCAGAGCGTCAATCAGAGCATGACAAAGCACGTCCCCGTCAGAATGGGTATGGAACCCCACGGGAGCAGGGATGGTGACACCACCCAAGACCAGTGCATATCCAGGTAGCAGCCGGTGGATATCGTGCCCAATCCCCGTGCGACAATGTTTCATTGGAGGACTCCTTGCTCAATGGCTAGCTGAGTCTCCACCAGATGCACGGCCGCTAACAGTTCAGGCAGATTGGCGCGGGTAGCTCGATGCACAGCGGACTCTGGTGGGTAGCGATGCAAGATATCTGCGATCCGGTTGTCCGGTGTGCAGCATTCTCCGGCCGGCGACGAAGTGAGGTCCGCCCATGTGAGCACTGCCTGGGCGAGTTCGGGAGGTGGGGGAAACTCCGTCACGAGTTCATTCTTGAGGTGGCGGATATCCGCTTCGGCGCCTGCACGCGTGTGCCACGCGACGAGGCGGCAAACTTCAGGTCTCCACCCATGAGTCCGCAACCACCGAGCTCCGTCGAGCGGATGGAACCCGGATGCAACCGCTTGAGGGGCATATCCCACATCGTGCAGCCAGGCAGCATCGCATAGAGCGGAACTCCACTGGGCATCCAACAGATTGGAGGCGGTTGCCGCTTGGCGTGCGACAGCTCTTGAATGCTCCACCCGGGTTCCGACTGCAAGCAGAAGTTCGGATGCGACGTCAGACGCTCCCACACGAAGGACCCTACCCACCTGAGCGTGTGAATGTTCCGTGACGGTTGGCAATCAGGCCGTCCTGGCCGGCAGTTGCCAAGTCAGGACCCGCCTGCTCCCTGCGGGTCCGGTAACGCACGGGAATGGTCTCGTTCGTCACGGGCAGTTCCGTCAACAAGAGGAGCCCCTCGTCGCATCGGCCATCCTGCTGTTCTCAAGCAACGTCTATCAGCCCAGTCGCGCTACCTGGTCGAGGGATCGGCTGCCCTGCTTCACGGACGTCGTCAAGGTAGGCGCTGACGGCCTCGTGGATAAGCACCTCGACCTCTTCACGGCTAGCGCCGACAGCGGTGCAGCCCGGCAGATCAGGGACATAGGCGCCCCAGCTCGTATCGCCTTGCTCGTAGACAACGGTGTAGCGCATCAAGACCTCCTCATCGCCGGTCGGGTCGATCGAACCCGGCCTCGCGGTAGATAGATGCAAGCGTACCTGGCGGCACGTCGGTTCCTTCGTTGCCGGCCACCACAACCCGCCGGGCCGGCTGGTCGGGATGGCGGTAGATGCGATGGCTACCACGCTGGCGATGCAACGACCACCCGTGGGCTTCCAGATCCTTCAGCACTTCCCGGACCTTCACAGACCCACGGCCCGTGCGGCATCGGGAACCGAGTCGGAACTCGGTGTGGCTCCGGGTTGCGGTTTTTTGGGCTTTCGAGGCCGGGCGATCGGCGCCACCCGCTCGGGCATGACTGAACGCCACCCGCCGTTCGGCCCGCCGATGAGGGTCACCGATCCATCGCTCCCGAAGCCCGTCACCCGATACGCCGAACTTCGGTCGCCCCGAATACGGACCTGTGTGCCCACGGGCGGCAGCGAAGGGGGTCGAACAGTCGTGGAGACACGCTCGGCGGCTTGCTCGATCGGGGCGTCTGCATGGTCGGGAACCCCGTCGAGGAACTTCAGGGTCACGTCAATAGCGCCCTGGTCCGTGCCGGACTGGTGGGCCTGCATCGCCTCGATATGGGTCTGCCCGGACTGTCGGGCGAATGCATATCTCCACATCTCGGCTCCGGCCTCGGCGGCCACCAGCGCCTCGGGACGAGTGGCTCCGGCGGCAATGGCGTGGTCATATCCCGGCGGGTCCTGGTCGGCGTGCCCGTACCGGCGGCCGGGTGCGGGTGAATCCTTCTTCACCTTCGCCATTCCCCCCACCACAGAGGGGTGATCGTGGACCCAAGCCAAACCGCCGTTGTCGAGCCGGCACATGGCGCGGGTGACCGTTACGTAGGCAAGCATCGCCTCCTCGCGTTGGACCGGCCCCGGCGTTCCGGTCACCGGATCATCTTTCGGGGAACGAAAGTCGTCGCCGACGAGGACCTGTCCCCACTCTCGCCCCTTTGCCTTGTGGGCGGTGGAGATGGTCAGCTCGGCCTCGGATTCGGGAACACACGAGTGGATCGCTCCGATGATCGCCTCAGGCCCGTGTTTGTCGATGAGGTACACCGCGACGGCCAGGTCCGACCCGCCAGGGTCGTGTTCGGCGTAGTCCTGCAAATCGGCCCAGTCCTTGAAGGCCACAAGTTCGGGGTGCCAGGCGGGCTCGCCCGCTCTCATTCGCTGTGAGCCTTCGGCCAGACGAACCATGTCTTCGCCACCACCAACGAGTGCCACCGGTCGGTCGTCTTCTTGGGCGGCCATGACCTCGGAGACACACCCTCCATTGGTCCTACACAGGATCGCGTCGGGAGGATCGACGGGGCCGAGGGAGGACTTCCGGTGGGGAGAACCGACGAGGCGCATTTCGGACCCGATTACGCCCAACCAGACGTTCGCCTCCTCGGCGATGACGGGGCCAAATCGCCACGACTGGCTGAGTGCCACGTGGTGTTCGGCCTCCACCTGGTCGAGAAAGTCGGTGGCCCCTCTCCACCCGTAGATCGCTTGCGCCGAGTCACCGACGGCAATCAGTTGAGATGCCTGGCGGGTCACGGCATCGGCGATGGCCGGGTCTGCATCTTGGGCCTCGTCGAATAGCACGAAGTCGTAGTCGAACTTTGGTCCGGAGAGCTGCCAGAGCTTCAGATACACATCATGCGACGGCTTCAATTGGCCAGTAGGGGCGGAGAGGTCCGCCCATGCCCGCCGGGCTACCGACACCACCGTTGCGGCAAGCCCGGATAGATCGGTGTCCCCGGGAGCCTCCGGGGGGACGAAGTGCTTGCGGGTGATGTCGACGTCGGCAGAATGGCAGAACCGATCAACTGCTCGTAGGGCCATCGACGCGACTGTCGATGGATCCAGATCCGGGCCTGAGTCGAGTGGTACCCAAGGGGCCCTCAGGACGCCTGCAGCTTTCTTGGCGGTGACCCGTGGGCCGTTCAGCCGGGAACGCATGGGAGCGCCGAAGGAGCGGTAAGCGAGGCTATGAGCGGTCCGGCAGTCCACGTTCCGGGGGAAGGACTGTTCGGCCTCGGTCTGGATCGCTTTGTTGTAGGCCAGGTACAGGCCCTTCGCCTCCGGCCGGGTGGCAGAGAGCAGACGGAGGGTGGACGTCTTGCCGGTCCCGGCGCCGGCGTGGATGACCACCGTGCCTCCGGTGACGAAGGCATCGATGGCTGCTTGTTGCTCGGCCGTGGGTTTGAGGACGCTCATCGCCGGACGGCCTTCACCAGCCGCCTGACCTCGCCCACGTCGATCCCGAGCACCCCAGCGGTCAGTTCCGGCCCCACCCCGTTCGCCATGTCGACTACGGCACGGTCAACGCCGGATGCGGTCGCAGCGACGAGCTGATCCTGTGAAGCAATGACCTCGGCTCGCTTGGCCTCGGCGTTCGCCAACCGTGTGCTGGCCTTCTCGTGAGAAGTAGCGAGCTGACCCAAGAGCTGCTTGTAGTTCTTGACTGAATCGGCGACGGCCATGGTGACTTCCTCCCGGGCGGCCCGGTGGCGGCCCACACCTTTAGCGGATGGGGATCCAGCTAACCGAGGGTGAGGCACTTCCAGACCGAGTGTTCTTGAGTGATCGCGAGCCGTCGGTCGCCATGCGTTGCAACTGATCCATCGGACAGCCAGAAACAACGACGGCAAGGTGGCCGAAGGGGACCAGGCGGGCGGCAACTGCCTCCAACTCGTGTAGGGCGACTGCGACGTGTTCGGCTTCGCTGGTTTCGACGTCAGCCAGATGAGCAAGGGCGGCTTCGACGTCGGCCCGAATCCGGCGAGCCCTGATCATGTCCAACCCATCCCGGGTGGTGTTGATCTGCGCTCGGGCGGACAACAAGTTGCGCCACCGCTGAAGACCCAGGTTGCCCAAAGCTGACATCAGGATTCGTTCCGCCGTCCGGACGCCTCGGCCCTGATGTTGGACGGCGTGGTCGTAGTTCCGGCGGGTGGCGCGCCAGACGGGGACGATGGCATCCACGTCATCGAAGATTGCCTGGATGCGTTCTTGAGGGTTCCCGTCCATGACTACCAGCGAGGAGAGATCCAGAGTACGGACTTCAGTCGCCTTAACCGGCCACCCGACACGACCTCCATCGGCCGCCAGCACCACCCGCCATTGCCGCCACCTGGACCGTCCACCGGTCACCAGCACCCCCTACAGCCACCCGCCAACCACCGCTACTTCACACCGTTGGCACCCGAGGTTCACAATTTCGTGACCAGCGACTTCTCGGTAGCTGGATGCGCTCCCGCTTGTAGTTGCAGTGGCGCTTCCCATTACCAGAAAGCGGGGCCTGGACACGATGATCTCGATCCGGAGAATCAGCTTGGGTGGCGGGTTCCGCTACCTCATAGACTCCGTGGCGGTCGGGGACGGAGCGCCGGAACAGTCGAGCAATCTGACCCGCTACTACGCCGAATCGGGAACGCCTCCTGGCGTCTTTCTGGGGTCGGGTTTGGCTGATTTGAACGACGGCAACGGAGTCGAGAAGTGGTCGCAGGTGACCGCACAGCACCTCGTCAACATGCTCGGGGCCTGCGCCGATCCGATCACCGGCGATCCGCTCGGGGCCACGCCGCCCAGCGGCACCAGGCAGGCTCCGGTGGCTGGTTTCGACCTCACGTTCAGCCCGTCGAAGTCCGTTTCGACCGCTTGGGCACTGGCCGACGAGGGAACCAAAGGAGTCATGTACGAGTGCCACCGGCGAGCGATCGACTACGTCATCGCTTACGCCGAACGAGAGGTGTTCCACTCCCGGTCTGGCCACGCTGGGGTGGTCCAAGAGGACGTGACCGGGGTGGTGGCGACTGCCTTCACCCACTGGGACAGCCGTGCCGGCGATCCGCAGCTTCACGACCACGTGGTGGTGATGAACCGGGCCAAGAGTGTGTCGGACGGCCGGTGGAGGACCCTCGACAGTCGGGGCCTCTACAAGTCGGTCATCATGCTCGGGGAGATGCACCAGGGGGTTCTCTCCGACTACCTGACCGAAGCGCTGGGGGTGGGGTGGGATGCCCGCAGGCGTCGGCACACGGACACGCCCCGGTGGGAGATAGCCGGCGTTCCCGAGACGCTGATGGCGGAGTTCTCCCAACGGGCCGAGCAGATCGCCGACCACAAGGACCGGTTGCGTGCCAACTTCGTGACCGCCCACGGCCGGAGACCGACCGCCGTGGAAGACATGCGACTCCACCAACATGCCACCCTGGCGACACGACCCGACAAGCAGCACCGGAGCTTGGCCGAGATGACCGAGGGATGGCGGGAGAGGGCCGCCAGCTACGTCGGTGACGAGCAGGTCGCTTGGGTCGCCAGCCTCACTGGTCGGAACGACTTGCCCCTGCTCCGTGTCGGCGATCTGGCCGACGAGATGCTGGGTGATGCCGCATGGGCCGTCGTCGCCAAGGTGGCCGAACGCCACTCCACCTACAGCCGCCAGAATCTCATGGCCGAGGCTCACCGCACCATCCATGGGGTGCGTTTCGCCACCCCCGATGACCGGCTGGCCGTGGCCGAGCGAATCACTCATCTCGCTGTCGAGTGCTCGCTGACGCTCACGCCACCGACCGTCCATCACACACCGGACCGCTACATCCGGGCCGACGGCAGCTCCCGGCTCCGGCCGAAGGACCACACCGTCTACACGACACACACCCTCCTCGAGGCCGAAGCTCGCCTCCTCGATGCCGGGCGCCGGGTGGATGCCCCGACCGTAAAGATCGCCACCATTGCGACCATCGCTGAGGCCCCGCTGCCGGGCAAGGAGTACGCACTCTCGACCGATCAGGCGCTCGCCATCGAGAAGATCGCAACGTCCGGGAGGGCCCTGGACGTACTCGTCGGGCCAGCCGGGACCGGCAAGACAAGCACCATGGCCGGGCTCCGGGCTGTCTGGGAGACAGAGCACGGTCCGGGGTCGGTGATCGGGCTCGCACCCTCTGCAGCTGCCGCCGAAGTGTTGGCCAACGACCTCGGGATCGACACGGAAAACACCTCAAAATGGCTGACTGAGCATCGCAAGCTCTCCGGCCAGCTGGCAGAGCGGGACAAGCTCGCAGGCAAGCTGGCACGCCATCCCTATCCCCTCTCTGGCTCTGCGGAACGGATCAGGGACCGGCTGCAGAGGCTAGACGCCGACCTCTCGCAGTGGCAGCTCCGGGGGGGCCAGCTCGTGATCGTGGACGAAGCCAGCCTGGCTGGAACGTTCGGGTTGGACGAGCTGATGAGCGCAGCGACCGATGCAGGGGCGAAGGTGCTCCTGGTCGGAGACTGGGGCCAGCTCAGCGCCGTCGACGCCGGTGGAGCCTTTGGCCTACTGGCCAGGGATCGGGGCGATCTCGCACCCGAGCTGACCGACGTTCGTCGGTTCACCGAGGACTGGGAGAGGACAGCGAGCGTCGAGATGCGCCTCGGCAGAGAAGGAGTCATCGACGCCTACGAGGCCCACGGTCGGATCACCGGGGGCGAACGGGAGACCCTGTTGGACGCCGTCTATGTGGCCTGGAAGTCCGACGTCGATGCCGGCAAGTCGAGCCTGATGATCGCCGGCGATTCCGCAACGGTCGCTGAGTTGAACCGGCGAGCCAGGGCCGATCGGGTGGCATCGGGGGCTGTCACCGGTTCTGGCCTGGCTGTAGCCGGACGCCAGATGGCCGGAGTGGGGGATGAAGTCGTCACTCGCCAGAACAACCGTCTCCTCGCTACCGGCAAGCGCTGGGTGAAGAACGGCGATCGCTGGGTTGTCACTGCCAGCAACGACGACGGCAGCATGGCCGTGAGGCGGGCCGGTGGTGGCGGCGAAGTGGTACTCCCTACCGCCTACGTCACCGACCATGTCGAGCTGGCCTACGCCTCGACCGCCCATCGGGTCCAGGGGAGGACCGTCGATACCGCGCATGCCTTGGTGTCACCGACCACCACCCGAGAGGTGTTGTACGTGGCCGCCACACGCGGTCGGGAGTCCAACCGGCTCTACGTGGACACCTGCTACGACCCGGACCCCCAGACCTCCCATGACGGAGTGACGAATCCGCAGACGGCCCGCGAAGTCCTCGTTGGCGTCCTTTCCAACGAGGGGGCCGACATCTCCGCACACGAGACGATCAGGCGGGAACAGCACGCCGCCGATTCGTGGCCGACGCTCTGTGCCGAGTATCAGACGCTTGCCAAGGCAGCCCAGGCTGAGAGGTGGGAGGCCCTGCTCGATCGTTCCGGCTTGGCCCTGGAAGCACTCGATCTCGTGCGATCGAGCGAAGCCCACGGTCCGTTGTTGGCGGCGTTCAGGGATGCCGAGAGCAGGGGGGTGGACATCGAGACCGCATTGCCCCGGCTGGTGCAGGCACACACACTGGCTGATGCCGACGACGTGGCGGCCGTCCTCCATGCTCGGGTCGAACGGTATGTGCAGAGGAGTGGGAGCAACCGCCGGACCGCCGGCAATCTCATCGGTGGATTGATACCCCGAGCGTTGGGTGTCACCGACCCGGACATGGCTCGAGCCCTCGAAGATCGGGACCGAGCGTTGGAACAACGTGCTCGGTTCCGGGCCGAGCAGGCCGTTGCCCATGGCGAGATATGGACACGAACTCTCGGGCAAGTGCCGAGCGACCCAGTCCAACGTGAGCGTTGGTTCGCCGGGGTGTCGACCGCCGCCGCCTACCGGGAGAGGTGGGGCGTCAGGGGAGAAACCACGCTCGGGTCGGATGTCACCTGCATCGAGCAGATCGGCCATCGCAAGCGTGCCCAGGAAGCGATCGACCGGGCCACGGCCGTCGGTCATCGGTTGCCGGGGGAGGCGCGATCGGAGTCGGAAGTGGTGCAAGTTGCACCGACCGAAATAACTCTTTGAACGCGGACAGCGATTCTGGGGAGCTGCCCTCGGGCGAGATACCAACCTTGACGGGTCCCAGGCAGCTTGCTCACCGATGACCTTCTCGCTGAGGCCGTAGGCGATCCGGTGCAGGAAGGACTCGTAGATTTCCACCGCTGGCGACGTCCGCTCGATGATCATCAGGGGAGGTAGTCCACTCACCGGGCGAACCCGTGGCTAGCGTCGAGGATCGTGGAACAGGGCACGAGCGATGGCGATGATCTGCGGGGAGAGCTTCGGAAACGTCGAGGCCGAGCTTGGATCAGCGCGGTGTTGGGACGGCCGGTCGATGGCGTCGCACCTCTGCTCCATGCCTTGGTCGTGGTCGGGCCTCGCCCGGAAGGCTGGATGGAACGAACCTGGGCCTACGGCGAGTGCTCCTTCACTTCCATCGCGGCGTCGACCGCGAGGCTGGCGTCCGTCCTTGTTCCCGAGAGCGACGCAGCGCTCAATGTGGGATCGGCCCGCGTGGGTCTCGAACTGACGAACGGCAACTTCAACTGGGTCCGCAAGCCCAGTCTGGCTCTCTACGACGAGCTCACCTTGCCGTGGCCGTCGGTGGCCTACACCATCAATATGACTAACCAAGGGTCCGCGTTCCCTCAGAACGGCTATCTGGTCGGCGAGGGCGACGCTCCTTCGTTCCCGACGTTCGGGGCGGCGTACAACGCCTTCTACCACGGCAACTTCGTGGTGTCGGGTACGAGCAACCCGCAGCTCGGCCAGGTCTCGATGCGGTTCGTCGACGGTCGAGCGCGGATCGGCCGGGTTCGCATTCGACCGACGTCACTTGAGGTCTGGGTCGGTGGACGTACTCTGCGGGGCACTCGGTTGGAGCTGAACGGAGCCGAGTACCGGACCTCGGTCGACTTGGACAAGGCTGGCCGGTTCGCGTTCCCCCTCCCCGCCGGCCTTCCATCGGACGCCTGGCTCTGGCTCAAGGAGGGGACCGATTGGCGTGACTTCCGCGCCCTCAGCTGGGAAGGCAGCCGGATTCCCAACGTCGAGACCGAACTACCCAGGGACCCCATTGCAGAGCTGAGCCTCCTGGCGGCTCAAGGCGAAGGTCCTCACCTTGAGTACAAGGAGAAGCTCCCCGACGGCCGAGATGAGAAGCGCCACGTCTTCAAAACCGTCGTAGCCTTCGCCAACGGCGACGGTGGCACCTTGCTCTTCGGGATCGGCGACGGAGGTGAGCGGCGCGGTATCAAGGACAAGCTGCCCGAGGGCCGTCGTCGTCTGAACGATCTCCTGCGAGACATCATCGATCCGTCGCCCCAGGTGCGCATCGAGGCTCATCGATTGGACGGGAAGAACATCCTCGTGCTCGAAGTCCTCTCTAGCGGAGGTGTCCTGCACGCGTTGACACTCGACCAGAACAAGCCCGAGTACTACGTCCGCCGGGACGGGACGACCTTCTACGCCCGCCCGGATGAACTGGCCGCAGTCGTTCGGAGGGGCTCCCCGCCCTCCGGCTCCCTGCCATGGTTCGCTCAGCAATAGAAGCAACAGAGCCCGCGGCGACCGCGTAATCTTGGAAAGATCGGGGGATGGAACCGCTGCGGGACCCGTCGGTCCTCGAATTCAAACTGCTCCCCGAGTCGGTGGCCCTGAGCCTCATGAGGGCAGCGACGATGCTCACCGGATGGGAGTTCATTCACTCGAACATCGTGAGAGCGGTCAAGGACTTCTTCATGGTTGGTTTCGACAAGGAGGAGTACCACTATGACGACGGCTACGAGCGCGACGTACTGTCCAAGGTCGGGAATGGGTCAACGATCTTCGACGCCTCCACGGCGTGGCTCGTGGAAATGGAAGCGCTCACCCAAGACGACGTCTCCCTTTTGAGGGAGATCCGGGCGCACCGCAACGACATCGCCCATGAGATGGCCAAATACCTGGTTGACCCCGGACAAGACGTCAGCGTGGACCTGCTCCTCCGGGCACGAGGCATCATCCAGCGGCTTGGTCAGTTCTGGGGTCAGATCGACGTCGACACCAATCCGCGGTTCGATGATCAGGACGTTGCCCCCGAAGATATCCACTCCGGGCAGTTGCTCTTATTCGACTACGTGTTGTCGTTGGTGACCGTTCCCTCCGGTGCAGACCAAGAGGATGGACAGGAGTCGCCTGGATGGAGGGACGTTCTGAAATCAGGTAACTCGGGTTAGACATCGCGCTTGCGCAAGGCCTCCGCAACGGCCGTTGTCATGGCTCGCCGGGCCGCTGCCGCTCGCGCTTCGTGCCACGCATCGCCTGGCTCGGAGGAGAGGATCGCAAGGACTTCGATTCGACGGTCGAGCGCGTCCATGCTGACTCTGTCCGCGTCGCTTAGGGGCCGGTCACCCGTTTGTTCGAGGTGTCGCTTCACCGCGAGCGAAAACAGCTCAGCCGCGATGACGCCGTGGAAGAGGTCGGTCCACGTGCTCGGAGCGGATTCGCCGCTGTGGAGGGCTGAGCGTCGAACATAGAACTCGCGCATCCAGCGTTTGCGCCACGGCCCCGAGTCCGGCGAGGGGTTTCCCTTCATGCTGAAATTGACCCAATTGGTCGACCCCTGCGAGTAGGCGTCGAACAGCCCGTCCACGGCATCGGCGAGCCCCTGGCCGATCGGAGTGCTCACGCCGAGGAGCCGCTCGAATGCGGCTCCCATCCAGACGAGGTCGTCGAGGACGGCGGTCTGCTCGCTGAGCCGGTTTGCTTGGAGGAACGGCGGCAGAGCGCGTTCAAGCGTTTGGCCCAGCGCCGACGGCCCGGAGATCGTGTTCACCAGGGCATCGAGCAGGGTCTCGTCGATGCCGAGTTGATGCCCTGGCGATGCCGACAGGGGGACGGTGATCGTGATCTTGTCGAGCGGCCAACCGTCGAGGTACTGGCCTTCGCGGCGGCGCTTGTAGATGGCGACATGCGCTGTGTCCGATGAGAAGCGATGGAAGTACCCGTCGCAGTGAGCGTCGGTGGTCGGCCCGAGGCCCGCTGTGTCGTAGTAGTCGTTACTCATGACGAGACCGGCCGACAGACACATGCGGTGCCGGAGCAGGTCGTCGAAGTCGGCTGCGGTCAAGCTCAGGGGGTCGCCGGCGCTCATCCACATGAGGCTGGGCGAGACGGGAGAACCGCCCAAGCCTCGGTAACAGGCGAGGATGCGTCGGGCCGCCTCGGTGCAGGGGTGATCCGGGTCGAGACAGCTGGTGGCCGGGGCGACCGACACCCTCCCGAAGTTGATCAGCTCGCGGAGTTGAAGCCAAGGCAGCACGTACAGGTGGGCCTCGCTCTGGTCTGACCCCATCCGTCGCTCCTTCACGTAGGCCCGATCCGAGACTATGGGCTGCCCGAGAACCTGGGCCGTGACACTCAATGAACTGAAACCGCTACGTCCGAGGTATTAGTTCACCAGAGACGATCAGCCTTGCGGGCTCGGCGTCGACGTTCCCACCGTGGCGCCGTAGAGAGTGGCTAAGTTGTCGTGCACGATTCCGGCTGCCTGGGATTGGGTGATGTCCCATCGCCGACCGAGTTCGCTCACAAGGCGGGACATGTCGGCTGGCTCGACCGACCGGGTTCCGGTCTTGGCGAACGGCCCGTCGCTCTCGGTCAGGACCCGATCGCGAGGGAGCGCTGCGACGGTGGCACGCCCCTTCTCGGTCCGCAGCATCGAAGGATTCACACTGAAATAGAGGCCGGCGGCGAGTGCCGAATCGATGAGCCCTGCCGGCCCCGTGTACCAGTGGAGGATGGCGGTAATTCCGGCGTCAGCGAAGCGTTCTATGAGGATCTTCTCGGCGCCACGAGAGTGAGCGGTCACGACGCGGTATCGGAGGAGGGGCTCGGCGAGGAGGCGGTCCAACACCCGCAGCTGGCTCGTCTTCGTGTCGCGGCCGTGTCGGGAAAAATCGAGCCCGATCTCGCCGACATACTCGGCTCGGGGTAGCGAACGGATGAGCTGGCCCTCTTCGATCGGTCCCGCCGTGTGGGCCCGAAGTGGATGAAGGCCGAGGGCGACGCGGACCCGACGATCCCTGCGGAAGCGGGCCTCTAGAAGCCGGAACCGACTCGGTAGTTCGGTCACGGCGACGACCACGGTGTCCGGCGCCGCTTCCAGAGTCGTCAGGGGGTCTTTGAAAAGGTCGAGGTGGCAGTGGGTGTCGAGGTACGTGGTCACGGAGTCGGCAATTGTCCTCGAACGTGAGGGGACGTGGTGATCTCCTGCATCCAGGTGAGGATCTCGTCGCGGCCGCGGCGGTAGACGTCGGCGAAGTCGTGCAACTCAGTATCAGGGACGGGTCCGTTCCTCAGGACGTCGATCGTTCGTGGGGCGTTGCTGAGGGACCGGACGAGGGCTCGGAGGTCGCTTCCGCGCTCGTTGACGAGTTCCCCGTCTTCGCTCAGTGCGTCGAAGGCGTAGTCACTCGGGTCGTCGAGTCCCACGTGGTGGAGGGAGCCTCGACGAATGAGGCAAGGGAAGCAGTAGCCGCAGTTGCCCTGGTCCCGCTTGGCGTAGCGGGATGCCTCAGGGTGGGCACAGGACAGGGTGCTCCGGGCGAGGGCTCGCATGGTTTCGGGGTCGCGACTGGACGCGACGATCTCCCCCTTGGTCATCAAGCGGAACGGGTTGACGACGGTATTGGTGATCCCCAGCCCGGTGATGCAAGACGCCAGAGTGGCCATGAAGTGGGGGTGAGTCGTACGGGTACTGAAGCTCCCCGATCGCGCCGCCGTCAGCGGCACGTTGATGCCGATGAAACCGTTCTCGGGGATGTAGAGGGGCACATCAGGCCCGCAGCCTGCTGCGACCGCCAGTCCGGCGGCGAGGAACAGCAGCGATCGGGACCGCGTAGACGATTCCCTGGTATCAGGGAGCGGCCGTAGTTGGTCACCGCTCGTCGGGGCGGGACGGAGGAAGAGTCGACGGGCCATTACCCGGTCCTGTCCGAACCGTTGGGCGAGTCGGCGGGCCAGGTGGTCCTGGGTCTTCGGGGCTTGCCCCCCCTCGTAGTGACCGACCAGACAGACCCGTTTCCCCTGGGCGAGCAGATCGACGGCCCCGGCGAAGGAGTCGAGACCGCCGCTGAACAAGCACACGGCATCGACGAGCTCCGCTGGTGCGTCGGGCGCGGTCGCTGCGTTTCCGGCCGTCTGGATCGGTGCGAGTTGCCAGTCGTCGCCACTGAGGAACGAGAGCCCTCCAGCGAGGGCTTCTCCTACGTCGTCCCATGCGGTCCGGTCGGCGACCGGAAATTCGAGGCACATCTCCCTCGTCCATCCCGCCGGCCTGGGCGTGAGACGGTCAGCGCAGTACGTCGCGGCGGCCAGATGGAGGAGGTCGCGAGCCGGACCGGGCACGGCCAGGCGCCGCGTCAGATCTTCCCGCACCTGCACGGTCGACCCGAGGCCGTTCGCGAACCAATCGAGCAGGATCGTTGGTGGGGCTGGAGCCGTCTGGCTCGGGTCGGTGCGCAGCCGGAAGGCGTTCACTCCCACTCCTCGAGCTGGTCATAGACGGCCCTGAGCACGCCGTCGATGAGGTCCCGCCCGCCGACACCGCGCCAATCGACCTGAAGCGGGGACGCGCTCTGAAGGCGTAGCCGGACCAGGGCGTCGATGTACCGCCGCAGTTCCTGGTCCCGTTGCTGCGCGAGCGTGGGATTCTCCAGGCGGGTGAGCCGCTCGTCGATCACCGGGATCGCTCGGTTGTAGACGAGCGCGGCAATGTACCGGCACAGGGCGTCGGTTACCGCCTCTTCGTCGAGTTGGACCGCGTCGAGCGGCGTGGCGTCGTCCTCTGGGAGCATCTCGTCGAGGACATCGAGCAGTGCGTTGCGGGCCGCCTGTGCTTCGAGGTCGCTTCCCGAACCGGCGAACTCGTTCACCAGTTCGCTCAGGACCGTGAACCGATCTTCGCCGATGAGCCGTCCGAGGCCGACGGCTTCGAGACCGCCCGCGAGTCCGTTCGGTCCGGTCGAACCGGCGAGGAACGCGCCGAGTGACTGGCCGGTCCTCGACCCTGCGCCCGCGGCCGCCGCGGCCGCTGCCGCGCCGCCCATCGCCGCCACGTATCCGGCGAGCGTCTTCGCGACCCGCTGTTCTCCGCCGCGCTTCGCGAATGAGGTGGCGTCGCGCTTGAAATCGGTCCAGGCCCCGCCAGTCCCGCCCGTGTTGCTCTTCGACGTCCCCACTCAGCCGGACCCCTTCCGCGCCTCCGCGACCGCTTTCACCAACGCGGTGTGACCGGATTTCGCCCACTGCTCGAACAGGGTTGCGATCTCGGGGCGGTCCTTCCCGACTACCGCGAGCTGAAGCGGAAGCGGAGTGGGAACGTCCTTCGGGGGAATCCGGCCGAGCATCGCCCCAAGGGCAGGCCAGTTCGTCGGTGCCTTCGCCGTCAACTCCATCGCACTGCTCAACGCGCTCGATTCGGGGTTCCGGCCCGCACGATCAAGCAATGCGCTGAACAGCGGCGTGAACTCCTCCGGCGACAGTTTCGCCGCGGCGTCGACCGCTGTACGTCGCTGGGCCGGCGTGGGCAGCAACAGCCGGCTCAGCAGAGACTGCAAATCGGCGGACAAGCGGGCTTCGGGCGCGGCCGGTGACAGCCGGTCCCGACTGAAGAAGAAGTACTCGCCCAGCGGCACCCCGGTGAGAGGTGGCTCCAGATCGAGCCAGCTGCGGACGGCTGGGGAGCTGTACCAGCTCTTCAGGTCCTGGGAGACCTCGGCTGCTGCCAGGTCTGTGCCCTTCTTCGCCGCTTCTTCGGCGATCCTTAGTTCCTCGGGCGTCCCGTCCTGGTCCACCTGCCACAGGAAGAGTTGCTGGAATGCGGTTTCGGCCCGTTCGAGGACCATGAGCTTGGCCAAGATCGCCGCATCGAGCTGCACGGACCTTCTCTTCGCCGTCTCGAGCCGGAGAAGCAGAGTATTGAGGAATCGCTTGAGCTGGCGGGGGTTTCCCCGCAAGCCGCGGCTGAGGGTTGGGGCGATCCGATTGGCGATGGTGAAGTCGGCCTGCAGATCCGGGCCGATAGTCCCGAGCACGTCCTTGGCGATGCCGTAGTTCATGGCCACCGCGAACTGGCCCCGGCGGCGCTGCTCGGTGGCCGCGTCTCGAATGCGACCCATGTCAGCGTCGTCGAGTCGGAGGTCGGCGAAGAGCAGGTTGAGGTAAGTCTCTGCCTCCGCGGCGGCCAGGGGTGGGACCGTCACCTCGACCTGGACGATCTTCTCCAAGTAGTCCTTGCCCAAGGCGGCATCGCCTTCTCGGGCGGCCGGGTACCGCCGCTCGACAGCGGCCTGGACGATTTCGCGGTTCGCCGCGATCACGAAGGCGGTCTTCGACGCCTGCAAGAACAGACGGATGGCCTCGAAGACATCGATCACGGTGTCGTCGAGGCAGCGATCGAGATCGTCGATGAGGACGACCACGGCCTTCACCGCATCAAGCCCACGAACCAGGGTCTCGAACTCGTCGCGAAAGTCCGAGACGGACTCGAATACGGTCGGGACCTTGGGCTGACTCCCGCTGTCGCTCGCGGACTCTTCGGAGGCGATCGCGTCTACTCCGGCGACCACTGCCGAGCCTGCGGCAGCGCCCAGCTCGAGTGACATGCCCATGTGCGCAGCAGCAAGCGTTCCGACCGCGGGGGCGAGAACGCGCCCAGCGGCGGCCGGTCCGGCCATGATCCGGGCGACCTTCAGCCGAAGCCGGCGGAGCAGTCCGTTCTGCTCCGCGTCAGTGGGCGGGACCAGCTTCGCCACCTCGCCCAGCACCGCGTCCATGAGGGCGGCTTTCACGTCCTCATAGGCCTCGTAGCGCCAGGGGCTGAAGGGCACGACGACGTACCCGTCGGACAAACCGAGGCGAGCACCGGCCATCTTGAGGAGGCTCGTCTTGCCGGAACCCCAGTCGCCGAGAACGCCGATGGTGACGGGCAGGAGCCTCGGCTGGGTCAGTACCACTTCCAGGCTGTCGACGAGGTAGTCGAAGCCGAGGAGATCAACCGTCGTCTCGTTATCCGCCCACATCGGTTGGTCGGCTCCTCTCCCCGGCCCCGAAGAGTCTTGCACGAGGTAAACGACGCCGCGACGCTTGCTTTGGTGTCGGGACGGAGTTGAATTCCAAACAGCTGGCGGTCGACGGTTACTTCGCGGGGCGATCTCGGCGCCAACGGAGACCGTCGCCACCGCACTGTGGCCACACGACCATTCGGCACGACGTACCAGATATGCTACGTTCGCCCCTGGACACGACGTACCATATTTGCTATGATGTAATTCTAACCGATGGAGGGGCTGATGATGGCTAACGAGCAGAGCGTGTTCTGGGACGACCTGGCAAGAGACCTTGAGGACCCAGCGTTCCTGCGCGAGTACATCGTCGAGTCCATGCGGATCGCGACCATCGACGATCTCGTCAACTCGCTCGACGAGGCTCGCGAAGCGGCCGGTATGACGAAAGCGGACCTGGCGAGGGCCATCAGTGCTGAACCGGCGGTGGTTCGGCGACTCTTCAGCGGTGGCCACATGAACCCGACACTGGGGACGGTGGCGGAGGTTGCCGCAGCTCTGGGCATGCGTGTCACGGTGGAACGGCTACCTGCCGCCGAGCGCAAGGTGGTTACGGACCCCCTGGTGAAGGGTCGATCGACGAACACCGGAAGACTCGCCGAGCATCTGACGGCGATGCGGACGCGGTCGAAGACGGCGGCGTAGCTCTGGGTCAGGCAAGCGAACGGGGATTGCGGGCGAGGTACTCGTCCCCGAGAGCCCGCACGGCGGCGTAGTCGTTGGCACTCAGCACCGTCCGGAACGGCTTGTCCAGTCCGGTGATCACGACCAACAGGGGCTTCTCCCGCCCGATGGCTTCGTAGTCGAGGCGGCAGAAGAGGCGGTAGTGATGCCGCTGCGGCCCATTCACACGGACCTCGAACCAGCCGCTCATCTCTCCCTTCATGGCCTCCCAGTACCCTCCGCCGGCGAAGCGCTTCGGCGGGCTGGTTGCCACCGCGACCAGCACGGCCCGCATGGTCGCTCGCACCTTGGGGGGACATGCTTCGAGGAATTCACGACCGGGAATCGGCTGGCTGTCATCGTCGTCACGGGGCCGACGGAAGAAGGCGATCTCGTGAGGATCGTCTGACGACGGGCGAAGCCGCACTCGACTCGTCGGACGTGATTGTGCCGGCTTCGGCTTCCGACCTCGGTCTGGAGTCATCAGCATGGATCGTACGGGCCGACACCTGTGTCGGGGGACCACGGCCGGGTCTTCCTATCCCGATCCACCCTTGCATCCCCATCGGACGATGTCATAACCCGAGGGTCTGTGGTGAGCGGTGGGTCACGTTTGGGTCACGCCGCCCCGTTTAGCTGCTACTCAGGTTGCAACATTCCTGGTCGGCGCCACTTTCGGCGGATCCGACCGCAGCACTGATAACGCTTACGTCGCAAGTTGACTGGGGGACGAAGTCTTGATCCGTACAACGGGCGTGAGAAGTTCGCTGGAACTTCCTACCTAACGGCCAGTATGTTGTAAGTTCTGAGGGTGGATCCAACGAAGTTTGTAGCGTCAGAGGCGGGCAAGGTGGTCCGCACATCGGGCTCGCACGGCTACCACGCCTTCGTCCCGGTACCGATCCCGAGGACTGTGGCGATCAGCCCGGAGACCGTGCTCCTTCTGTCCGAAGCGGACGATGCTCTGGGACGTCTGGCTGGGTCCGGGAGGCTGCTCCCGAACCCCCATCTCCTCGTCGAGGCCTACCTGACTCGGGAGGCTCTGGCCAGCTCCCGCATCGAAGGGACCCAGGCGTCTCTGACCGAGGTATTCCAGGCCGCCGCCGGAGGTCTCCACGGGTCGAGCGACGTGGAGGAGGTCGCGAACTACATCGAAGCGCTGAAACTCGGCCTCGCCCGGCTCGACGAGCTGCCCGTCTGTCTCCGACTCATCAGAGAGATCCACGGAGTGCTCCTGCGGGACGTCAGGGGCAAAGAGCACCAGCCGGGGGAGCTCCGGTCGACGCAGAACTGGATCGGCACCATCGGAGATCGGATCGACACGGCCACGTTCGTCCCACCCCCGCCGGAGCACCTCGACTCCCTTCTCGCCGACTGGGAGAGATACGCGAACGAATCGCCTTCGGTGCCGACGCTTATCCAGTGCGCCCTCCTGCACTACCAGTTCGAGACCATCCACCCTTTTCTCGACGGCAACGGGCGGCTCGGTCGGCTCCTGATCGTGCTGTTCCTCGTCCAGCGCGGTCGGCTTCCGAATCCCCTCCTGTACGTCAGCCGATTCTTCGAGACGCATCGCAGCGAGTACTACGAACGCCTTCAGATGACGAGGGAGCGGGGGGAGGTCCAACAATGGCTCCAGTTCTTCCTCACCGCTGTGGCCGAACAGGCGAAGGACGCGGTGCGCCGAGCCGAGCTGCTCCTCGACATCCGAGAGCGCGCCCGCGGCAAGCTCCACGGGTCGAGAAGCCGTGCCGTCGAGGTCGTCGACCTGCTGCTGGGGAACCCAGTCATCACTGTCCAGCGTGTCCAGCAGAGCCTGACGGTCAGCAACCCCGGAGCCATGAACCTCATCCGCCAGCTCGAAGGCCTCGGCATCATCAGCCACGCTGGCAGAGCCGGACGCGGGGGCCGGTACTTCTGGGTGGCACACGAAGTCCTCGAAGCGCTCGAGGGGACCGAACCCGCTTCCGCAACACCCGAGGTTGTTACCCGGGAGGGATCGTCATGACCGTCACGCAGCTGGCCATGCACAACGCTGCCGCTCCGACATGTCCGCCGGGACGTCGAATTCAGGGATCCTGTCCCTACATCCGTCCCTACTAACCCGTCGCTGTCCGTCGCCAACTGCGGACAGTGGTCGACTTGATCCGAAGTGCCACCCCAATTCACCTGGATCTATTCATCATGCAGCCACACACAGCGACGGGCTGGGACGAGCCTGAACGGATTTGTAATCGTCAGGTCGTGGGTTCGATTCCCACCGCCGGCTCCTGGGGTTGTCGAAGACCCCATCCAAGTCCTCCGGGAATGCTGAATCGTTGCCTCACGTAGAACCTCCGCCTACAGCCGCTCGTTGAAAGCCCTCTTGACCCGGGGTTTGACTGGGGCAGGAGCTTTGGCGAGGGCCATTCGTTCGAGCTGTTTGGTGAGGGTCTGGATCTGGCGGTAGAGATCGCCTGGTCGGACGGCATCCATCGTGGCGTGCATGTTCGAAAGGTCGGCTCGGGTGATCTCGTCCTTGGCGATTGCCCGCTCGCAGTGGGTCGTGGCCCGGTCGTATCGCTTGGCGACCCGGGATCGATTCATGGCTCCGGTTGCTCAGTGGGAACGATCGGTGACGCTCGCGGACAACAGCTGCCACTCGGTGATTTGCAAGCTCGGTCCTTTAGGGCCCAGAAGTTGACGAAAGGCTGCTTCGAAGAGGTCTTCGGGCCGACAAGCTCGAGGGCATGAGGCCAGTGTCGGCTGACGTGACCTCCGAAGGACACGGAAGTAGCCTGGTTCTCGTGGATGCGAGCGACTTCACCGTGGCGGATCGGATCGGCATGGATGATCTCCTTACCCGCTACGCCACAGCTATCGACAGTCTCGACTGGGAGCTGCTCGATGCCGTCTTCACCAACGATGCGCGTATTGATTACCGTTCGTCGGGCGGCATTGAAGGTGGTTACCCTCAGGTTCGCCGATGGCTCGCTGAAGTCCTGCCCCTGTTTGATGTGACGCAACACCTCGTACTCAATCGGGAGTTCGCCCGTAACAACGATGGAGTGCACGCGAGATCGTGCTTCCTGAACATCAACCGTTTGGAACTTGAAGGCAAGCCGTCGCTGTTCACGGTTGGTGGTCGCTACCACGATCGACTGGTCGACACCGCCGATGGGTGGCGGATAGCCAGAAGAGTCGAGCACACGCTGTGGTGGGACAATCCCATTCCTGGGCTTCCCGCCATCCCATTCCCGATGGCCGAATCACTTGACCAGTAAGTGGTCCCGTCAAGTTGGCAACTGCGGGGCGAACTCGACTTCGCAACACCGATTGTTGGTGAAGCGTCTCACTGACCCGGCGTCTCCACCCGTTGAGGTGCGCCGCATCCCGTGCTCCGACGATTGGCCTTCCCCTGGGCGAGCCAGTTCGGACTACTTGCCCTTGTGGCTGACAATCGAGGCGTCAGGCCCTGGGAAGAAGAGGTC
Organism: Acidimicrobiaceae bacterium; assembly: GCA_003133325.1. GTDB lineage: Bacteria > Actinomycetota > Acidimicrobiia > Acidimicrobiales > RAAP-2 > DASZIT01. Next base: position 25,206 of record PKXA01000092.1, read on the forward strand.
CTCATGGCCCGTGTCCCCCCATCGAACGAGGTAGGGCGGCTCTCCATTCGGGTGGCGTAGCTCCAACACTTCGCCTTCACGATCAGGCTGACCCGCCCGATGCCCGCCTATCACAATCCGGTCCCCAACTTTCGCATGCATCGTGGCTCCATTCCTCGGCCGCTTTACTCACTGCCATGTTCATCCGACCGTGAGGTAAGTGCAAGGGCCAAAGGTCCCCGAAATGCCATACCTCCCGGTGATCGAGGGCATGCCGCACTGTCGTCGCATCAGGGCTATGAGCGGCCACCCACTTGCTCTCGGACAAGCTTGATCATCTGGTTGGCAGCCTGCTGAAGGATCGGTTCAGTGACATCGGGAATCAGTTCCCGGCGGTTGAGCGCGACGGGGTTGCTGATCAGCCCACGATCGTCCCGTACATATCGTTGAGTGGGTACGAGAGAAGCTCGAGCCGCTCGCCGTCGGGCCCCGGAAAGTAGACCGAGGTGCCGTTCACGATGAGGGTCTCGACTCCGGCAGCCTCCAGTTTGCCAACCAGCCGATCCCACTGCTCAGGAACGACTGAGATGGCGATGTGATGAAGGCCTCCGAACACTTCGCGGTATTCACCGAGGTCAAGGCCGGGGAAGTCGAAGTACGCCAGGTAGTTGCCATGGCCGACGTCGAAGAAGAAGTGGGTCGACCCCCGATAGTCCCGGTTCTCGAACAGTTCGACCAACGGAAACTCGAGGATGTCCTGGTAGAAGGATATGGTTCGTTCGACATCGCTGCAGAGCACAGCGAAATGATGGAGTCCCCTCGCCGACGAAGCAGGTCGTTCTTCTCGAGGCCGGAGGTAGCGGGCCTTCAAGGCCTCCCATTCCGCGCTTCGGTCGATGCCGCTTCCGTGCCCAGCCATTGACATTTCTCCTTGGTCGAACCGTATCCCCGAAACCCACATTGTCGTCAATGAACCGGTGCCCACAAATGACAGGCCCGGGTACCCTCGTCATTGTCGTCGACTCGGGTCGAAGTCGTGATCGGCGCGTCAATGAGTCAGGCGGCTGTGCCTTCGGCGGCCGAAGCAAGCCGCTCCAGTGTGGTCACGATCCCAGCCCGATTGTGGTCCGGCCGGTTACGCACGCCACTCACCGGCCCGCCGAGCCAGGTCGCTAGCTTGCCCCGCTGATCGATCCACGTCTCGGCCACCCTGCAACCACCACCGCCGTTCGGCTCTATGCGATACTCCCAACGAGCGACGCTCAGTCCGACGGCTTTCACCTCGAACCCGAATACTCGAGCGGGCTCGGACTGAACCACCCTGCAGTCCGTCTTCCACTGTCGCTTGCCATTCCGATTGGTCCCCCGAAAGCGTGCACCCACGACAGGCTCACGTTGATCACCGATCCACTCACAGCCCACGTTCTCAGGAGAGAACTCCCCCATTCGGGTCACGTCCGAGATCAGTGCCCAAACCGCCTCGGGCGTGGCCGAGATATCTCGTTCCACCGTCATGTTCTCGCTCATGTCTCTCACCCTAGGTCGGGTCAGTCACCGTTCGCGGGTTCGGGCACCGCACCCATATCCGTGGCGTAGTGGAGAAGGCAGGCATCCTCCCTGCCTGCTGTCCCAATACCTGCAAGCCGGATAGTTGGGCCTTGCGGCTGACCGCCGCAGCGATCGGATCGGGTCATGTGATGAGATGGGCGAGGACTCGACGCAGCGCCCGACCGTGACAAGATCTGGCCGTGCGCTTCCACGCTGAGCACCGCTTCAACGGGTCGAAGCAAGCCGTCGGGGCGCTCCTGTCCGATCCCGCCTTCTACCTCGGCCTCGGCCTACCCGACCTGAGCCGGCCCGAGGTACTCGAACAACGCGAGGACGGAGACGACGCCATGCTGCGGCTCCGCTACGAGTTCGTAGGGAGCCTCGATCCGATCGTGCATCGCCTGCTCGGCCCTAACCGCTTGGCATGGATACAGGAAGTGCGGATCGACCGGTCGGCAGGCTCCGGAGCTCTCCGCTTCGAGGCTGAGAAAGACCCGAGGCGACTCCACGGTGCAGCCGACTTCGTCCTCACCGCAGCCGGTGACGGCACTATTCGGCGCCTCGACGGCGAGTTGGTTGTGGCGGTGCCGGGCATAGGTCGCATGGCTGAGCGGCGCATCGTGCCCGGGCTCCTGCGCCGGTTGGACATCGAGGCTCAGGCCCTCGACGACCAGCTGCATCCAGGGGAATGAGCGGCACACCGGGTCCAGCAGCAGACAATGCGCCCCGGTCCCTGGCGACGCTCCCGTCAGTGTCAAGCCCGGCTTCTGCTTTCGCCAACCCTCTGGTCACCGCATCACGCATCCAGTGGCCGGGGACAGGACTGGACAAGACCCACAAGGTGGTACTGGGCGAAACGGTGCTGTCGCTCGTCCGCTGGTTGACGACCTCCTCTGGGAGCGACGACGTGATCGTGGGTGCTGCGGGCCCGTCCTGTTACGATCCCCTCGTCATGCTCGCCGGGAACCCTCTCGGCCTCGGGGGTGGGCCTGAGGGGAAGGGGAGACGCGGTGGCCAACGGTCGGAGAAGCGCGAAGGACCGTAGGTTTTCGGGGGCAGGGGCGACCAAGGCGCTGGGCCTGAGGCGATGGCGGCAGAGCGCGGCACGGCTCGGAGCCTGTGTGATGGGGACCGGGATGCTGGCCGCTTGTAGCTCCTCGTCCACCTCTTCGACCACCACCGGCTCGAGTGGTGGTCGGGCGCTTCTGGTGGGGACCTTCCGGGGGCATGCCGGCCGGTACAAGACCATCCAGGCCGCCGTAGACGCGGCCAAGCCCGGCGATTGGGTCCTGGTGGCACCGGGGGACTACCACGAGACCGCCGACGGTTCGGGTGCCGGACTGGATCCCGCCGATGGCTACGCCGGAGGAGTGATCATCACCACCTCGGGCATCCACGTCCGGGGCATGAACCGGTCCACGGTGATCGTGGATGGCACCAAGGCCGGCTCCTCCGGCTCCTGCAGCGCCGATCCGAGTCAGCAGACCTTCGGCTCCACCGACTCCAGCGGCAAGACGGTGGGACGCAACGGGATCGTGGTGTGGAAGGCCGACAACGTCAGCATCGATAACCTCACCGCCTGCAACTTCCTCGGGGGGAGTGGCGATTCCGGCAACGAGATCTGGTGGAACGGAGGCGCCAGCAGCGGCGAGATCAGCATGCACGGGTACTCGGGCAGCTATCTGACCGCCACCTCCACGTACTACGGCAACGAGGCCACGGCGGCAACCTACGGGATCTTCGCTTCGAATGCCGCCGGGCCTGCCGAGTGGAACCAGACCTACGCCAGCAACTTCAACGACTCGGGGATGTACGTCGGGGCCTGCAAGCAGGTCTGCGGCATCACCATCAACCATGCGTGGATGGAGTACAGCGCCCTCGGCTACTCGGGGACCAACTCGGGTGGCGCCATCGTCGTGGAGAACTCCCAGTTCGACAACAACCAGGATGGATTCGACACCAACACCCAGATCCACGGGGACCCGACGGCCCCGCAGAACGGAGCCTGCCCGAACAACGGCATCAGCCCGATCACCCACTCCCACTCGTGCTGGGTGTTCCTTCACAACAATGTCCACGACAACAACAATCCCAACGCTCCCAGGTCAGGCAACGCCAGCCTGGGTCCTGTCGGGACGGGCATGACGGTGTCGGGCGGCCGCAACGACACGGTGATGGACAACAGCTTCTCCGACAACGGCGCCTGGGGCTTCCTGATGATCCCCTTCCCTGATTCGGGAACGCCCGACCTGGGCCAGTCGTGCTCGGGCACCGGTGGCATCCAAACGCCCGGCCTCGGTTGTGTCTACGACCCTATGAACGACGCTCTGCTCCACAACAACTTCACCCACAACGGCTACTTCGGGAATCCCAGCAATTCGGACTATGGGCAGATCACGCTCAACGGCGGCCAACCACAGAACTGCTTTTCCGGCAACACCGCTCCAATTGGAAGCGCCCCGCCGAACCTCGAGCAGCTCCAGCCCACTTGCGGAAAGATCACCAACGCGGCCAACACCGGCGGACCGCTTCTCAATCAAGTGCTGTGCGACACCGGGTTCGGGGCGTGTCCGGCCGGGGCGGCCTATCCGCAGCCCACCGGAGTGGTCATGCACCCGCTCCCCAGCGGCCTGCCCACCATGCCCGACCCGTGCAGCGGGGTGCCCGACAATGCCTGGTGCTCGGGGGGCAAACCGGTCTGAGCCTCTCCGCAAAGGACACCGCCCGGCGCCTGATCGAGAACACCCGGTACTCCCGGTATCCAGACAGATGAACGCGGCGCTGGTAGTTATAGTGATCAGTGCCCGATCGGACGCCTTCCGGGTGCATTCGCAAAGGAGCCTCATGAAGCCATCGCTCGAATCATCCGGACGGGTTCTCTCGGCAAGGCGGATCTCCCCATCCCTGTTTGCCGTTGCATTGGCAGGGCTCCTCATGGCCGCATGTGGCTCCAGTTCCACGACAGGATCTACTTCGACGACGGCTGGGGGGAGCACGAGTCGGAGTACGGCTTCCACGGCAGCGCCGGCGAAGTCCGGCGCCTGGTCGGCGCCGGTGAAAGTTGACCCTTTGGTCAAGCAGGGATTGTCCGCTGTCTCCTGCGTGTCCGATACCTTCTGTGTTGCCATCGATCCGACGGGTAATGCATTTGTGTATACCGCGGGGACGTGGTCGTCCGGAACGAACATCGATTCTGCGGTGAGTGCAACCAACGCGTTGCAAGACCAGCTGCTTAGCGTCTCGTGTGCCTCCTCGACATTCTGCGTTGCGGGAGACGCGAAATACAACGTCGTGATCTACAACGGAACCTCGTGGTCCCAGCCCCAATCTGTCGATTCGAATACTGGCTCGGGGTTCTTTTCGGTGTCCTGCCCGACGACATCCTTCTGCCTGGCGGTAAACGGTGCGTCCGATTCCACGACCTATAACGGCTCAACCTGGTCGCCTGCTCAAGCTGTCGACCCCAATGGCTCGGTACTCTCTTCTGAGCTCACCGGAGTGTCGTGCGCCACGGCATCGTTCTGTGTTGCCGTGGACGGGGCCGATCATTCGATTACCTATAACGGATCCTCATGGGCACAGCCACAAAGTCTGCGCACGGGGAGCTCTTCCCAACAGCCCGTCGTTCCCTACGTGTCGTGCGCCTCGGCGACCTTCTGCGTGGGCGCGGGAAGCATCAGCTCCACCAGCGAATATCTCACGACCTATGACGGATCATCATGGTCCGGTCCGCTGCCCGCAGACAGTTCTCCCAACGAGTACAACGCGGTGACCTGTGCCCCGGGTCCATTCTGCATGGTTCTCGAAGCCGCAGGGAAGACCACCAGCTATGCCGGGTCCTCGTGGTCACACGCTCAACTGGTCGATCCGTCGACGGTCATTGCCCAACCGACAGCCATTTCGTGCGCTTCAGCGTCATTCTGCATGGCTGTTGACAACGGCGGAAACGCTCTCACCTCGAAGCCCTGACCGGCATCGGACGGGCTGCTGCGGTGGAGATACCGGGTCAAGCCCACTACCGGGTCCCAGCGGCCTTGAGTGAGTGGCTTGCTTCTGGGATGTGATGTCTCATGCCTTCAAGGGATGTCGGCGCGCTGGATGAGGTTGCTGTCGTGAAGTTGAGTCGATGTCGTTGTGAGTAGTGGCTGGGCTATGCCACCTGCTCCGTAACGGTGACCTCGTAACCGAATGCCTCGATCCACTCCGGGTGCGACGGGTTCTCGGCACCCACAAGGGGGAAAGCGGGCAAACCGTTCCCCTGCGATCCGTGATGAAGATCAAGCCGGCGATCGCGGTCACCTTCGGCCATGATGTTGACTGTGGAGTATCTCGGGGCCGGAAGGATCACGAGCCAGCCCGGCGGTAGACCGAGCCAGCCCGCAGCAACCGTCCTCGCTGACGCGCTCGCCGAGTTTCGAGGAACTGCCACCGAGTTTCTCGAAGACCTGGTCAGAGAGGAGATCTACGCGGACAAGCTCGTGCAGGTCGAGACGACTGCGGCGAGCCCCAATCGACTGTCTCTCGAAGACGGACACCCGCTGACACGCCGCGTGACTTTCCTTCGAGGCCGGCGAACCTCTCACGCGTACCTCTACGCGGAGACGTTGCTCGTTACGAGTCGACTCCCTTGGGTGACCACCCGCCGACTGGAAACGAGTAGTGACCCGATCGGGCGGGTGATCGTCGAACAAGGCCTCACCGTGGCGCGAGCAAATCTCGCTCCGATCCCCCGACCCCTTGAGCGTCCACTTCCGAAGGACGTACTCGCGTTCATCTACACACGCGAGTACCAAATCGAGATAGGGGGTCTGCCCGTCATGGAGATCTCAGAATGGTTCCTGCCCAGCCTCGAAGACTTCCTCATCCGCCAAACATGACTGGGCCCTCTCCGGTGGCACTTGGGTGCACGTGCCGATCGGCCGACAATCGCGAGCGGGCTTGCCCCGCACCGTAGGTGACCAGGCGGAATCTCCACATTGGCTCGCGCTCGAACGCGCCTCCAGAACATCGGCGGTGGCGGCATCAGCATTGCTCGCGGCGAACCCCGACAACCCCGGTCCACACACCGACACATCGGCATCTCCGGAAGGGAAGACAGGCTCAGGTACCTCGAGGGCTACAGGCCATCACTGGCCGGCAGAGGCAGCGAAGTGTAAGGGGAGCCCCCGGGCATCAGCCCTGGGGAGGATGTCAGGGAAACGCGGTCCGCCGGCCTCCGGGGCACCCGCGACCGCTGCGCTCTCGGGCAGCGATGTCTCGCTTCAGGAACTCGTAGGACTGCGTGGCCTGCAACGAAAAGGCGCCTACTGTCACTCACACACCCGAGACCTGGCAACGACCAGGCCGCTCCAACTTGGGACTCGGGTTTGGCCGGCACCAATCCCTGCCCCTTCCTCTGAGCGTCAAGGGTGAGTGTCGGCCAAGAGCTCGATGCGACGAGCGAGGTTGACGGCGTGGTCGCCGAGCCGCTCGTAGAACCGTGCCAGCAGCGTGACCTGGGCTGCGATCGCGGCCGGCATTTCCTCATTGGCAACCTCACGGGTCAGGCTTTCATGGAAGATGTCCATCTCGTCGTCCGCCTTGACCAGGCGGTCACTTACCCGGCTCCGTTCACCGAAGGCGTCGGCCGCCTCTTGCCACATCTCGTTGGCAACCTCGGTCATGAGTTGAATGATGCCTCGACTGCGTGCACTCATCTCCGTCCCCAGATGGTCCACCGCCCGCTGGGCGATGTGCTCGGCCAAGTCGGCGCTGCGTTCCAACTCAGGGATGATCAAGAGCATGGCCACCATGTAGCGCAGCTCGTCACCTTGGACGGGCCGCTGCTTCAGCTCCTCCCAAACAAGGAGCTCCACTTCGGCGGTCAGGTCGTCCACGTCCTGATCACCGTCGACGACCGCCTGGCCCAACAGTACGTCGCCTCCCAGCAGGGCATGGGTGGCACGCGCAAGAGCCTCTGAGACCAGAGCGAACAATTGAATGACCTTTCGGTCAATGGCGTCGATGCCGGTTTCGGGGGAATCCATGACGGTCAGAAGTTAACCATGGCACGAAAGGTTCACCCAATTCACCTGAAGTTGTACTTTTGTTCACGTAACGTTTACCTTCTGAATCCCTGCCGTCCACCTTCGGGCACCAAACTGGTGAGAGATCGCTCCACCTGGGGCGAAGAAGGGATGCCAGTGACATCGACTTCGGCGGTGACCGGTGAATCGGCACTCACGAGTGGGGCGCCTTCCGTAAGCGACCTCCTCAATGAGGCCCCCAGGAGCAAATTCCATCGGCGAACGGTTCTCGTGTCGGGGGTCGGATTCTTCACCGACGCCTATGACCTGTTCGTCATCAGCACGGTGGCTGCACTCGTCGGGACCCAGTGGCGACTGAGCACCCTACAGACGAGCTGGGTGACGGGCTCCGCCATTCTGGGTGCATTCTTCGGGGCGCTCATTTTTGGGCGACTCGCCGACGTATTCGGCCGCAAGAAGGTGTACACGGTCGTGGCCGGCATCATGATCGTGGGTGCCCTGGCGTCGGCTTTCGCTCCCGGGTTCATGTGGCTGGTCATCGCACGATTCGTCCTGGGGCTCGGTATCGGCGGCGACTATCCGGTCTCGGCAGTCCTCATGAGTGAATACTCGAATCGGAAGGACCGCGGTCGTTTGGTTGGAATGGTCTTTTCCATGCAGGCTCTCGGCCTGATCGTGGGGCCGCTTGTCGGGCTGGTGTTGCTGTCTTCAGGAATCAACCACGAGTTGACCTGGCGGATCATGCTGGGCCTCGGTGCGATCCCTGCTGCCGGGGTCATCTACCTGCGGGCCAAGATGCCCGAGTCACCCCGATTCAAGTCCCAGGTGCAAGGGAAGGCAGACCAGGCAGGCGAGGATATCGCTTCGTATTCCGCCGGCGTGGTCGAAGCTCCCATCGGTTCCGTGCAGACGACCCAGCGGCTGGGGATCGGGCAGTTTCTCAGGAACCGCCGAATGCTCCTCCTGCTCACGGGTACGGCCGGGTCATGGTTCCTCTTCGACTACGCCTACTACGGAAACACCCTCTCTCTGCCCGCGATCCTGAAAGAAGTGGACGCCACGGCCTCTTTGGAAACCAAGCTGTTGTGGACGCTCGGAATCTTCCTTGTGTTCGCGGTGCCCGGCTACGTCGTAGCCGTGATGACAATGGATCGCATAGGACATCGCCGACTCCAGTTCATTGGATTTGCCGTCATGGCCGGGGCCTTTCTGACCTTGGCCGGGTTTGCCCACCTGACGACAATGGTCGTGCCGTTTCTCGCCATCTTCGGGCTCAGCTACTTCTTCGTTGAATTCGGGCCGAACATGACGACGTTCGTCCTACCCTCTGAAGTCTTCCCGGTCAGCATGCGAACCACCGGCCACGGCATCGCCGCGGGGGTCGGGAAGCTGGGTGCATTCCTCGGGGTGTTCTTGGTCCCACAACTGCAGCGGCACTACGGGCTTCGCGGCATGCTGGCCATCGCCGGCTTCGCCGCAATCTTGGGTTTCGCTTTGACCAGAATCCTCCCCGAACCAGCTCGTCGGAATTTGGAAGACATGCACGGCGAATTTGACGCACCGAGGAGCTCGCCACCGCAGATCTCGCCACCGCAGATCTCTCGTGCGTTCGACGACGCTCAGTCAGCGTTGCCGCTCATCGTCCAGCAAAGCCCGGACGTTCACGCTGATGTCCCGGGTGGCCAAGCGGGGACTGTCCGGCAGAACTCGCGGACCCTGACAGATTCTGTTTAGGCGCTCAGGCTGATCACCCGTGTCAGTGATGCGGTCATGTCACGCTTTTCGTCGGCTGAGTAGGGCGACTTCGGCTTTGAGATGAGGCTGGTTCCGCCTCCTCCGACGGCCGAGCGGGTCGGACCGGTCTCCCGGTCGCCATCGAGCCATGTTGCGCTGCCACCGCCCCGCTCCCGGGGTTCTTCAACATTCGGTGGACCCATGTCTCATGCGGGGTGTCTGAAACTGGCTTGGCGCCGTGAACCCCCAGCTCAGGGGGCTAACCGCGGATTCTGCCCCGGCATACTGAAGCAGACGCCGTCTGAATCACGCCGGAGATGTGTCGTACGGGGTCCTCGCCATCCGTCGGACACGCCCACTCCATCCGCGCTCCAAGCGGGTCGTTCAAGGTGACTTCGGCGGTCCAGAGGACGCTGTGGGAGCCTGAACCCAGTGCATGGGACCCCTTCGAAGCCAGTCGACCTACATGCGCGGCAATGCGCACGTCGGAATCTGACTCGAAGATTCCCAAGCTGTGGAGGCATTCCCAGCGCGATGCCACACCCACGACAACGAGTTGGCGGTCACGAGTTGCACAAACCTGGATGATGACCGCTGGATGAGGAAGCGACGACCTGGGGTTGGGCTCGACTCGTTCGTCACCCAGCTCGACATGTAGTGAGGAACTGGTCGGAATCGGCGTTGGGGTCATGAATGCACAGGCCTCGCCATGCCTGTGACCCTACGAAGGGGGTGTATCGGTTCTTCTCCCTCAATCCCAGGGGGGCGCCGGCAAGCACGGCCTGGATTGTGCTTCGCATATCGCGACCCGCAGCCGGTTCAGGGGCAGGCTGGAACGTCACGGTTCAGGGTCACGAGATCGGTGTGACAAACCCGGTCTCTGGAGCTATCGCGACCTGGACAAGCGTCCATAACGGCATCTGGACAAGTGTCCAGGTCCGCTGTACGATGCCGAGACCAGCGGAAACGAGGGAGCGCCCGCGTGGTGGAAGGAAGTGTCATGTCGAGGCAAACTCTCCGAGTCGTCCAGTTCGCCACGGGCAACGTGGGTTCCGAGATGGTGAGACGCATCGTCGAACACCCCGACCTCGAACTCGTCGGTCTCTACTGCTACTCACCCGAGAAGGTCGGCCGCGACGCCGGCGAGATCGTCGGCATCGCGCCGCTCGGGGTGACGGCCACCAACGACATAGCCGACGTTCTTCAGGCGAAACCGGACGTCGTGAACTTCAACGGCGTATGGCCGGACGTCGACACGTTCTGCACGCTGCTCGAGAACGGCATCAACGTCGTGACCACCTCCGACTGGATCACCGGGCACCATCGCGATCGGAATCACCCGCACCCGTCCGGAGCAAAGCCCACCGAGCTCATCGAGGCCGCCTGCCAGCGTGGAGGGACGACGTTCTACGGGACCGGAATGAACCCCGGCCTCGCGCAGATCCTGAGCGTGGTCGCGACGGCAGGGATGGGACGTGTCGACCACCTGACCGTGCTGGAGACGGTCGATGTCTCGTGCCACCACTCGGTCGACACCTGGAAGAACGTCGGTTACGGGCGGCCCGTCGATGATCCCGAGATCCCGGTCCTGCTCGAGACTGGCTGCACGGTCTTCGCGGACTCGATCTACATGATGGCGGACTGCCTCGACCTCCCGATCGATGACGTCGTCTTCGAGTGCGAGCTCGGAGCGTGCACCGAGGATGTCGACCTCGGATGGTGGACACTGCCGAAGGGGTCAGTGGGAGGGAGCCTCGCCAAGTTCAAGGGGATGTCGAACGGCGAGCCGAAGATCGAAGTGCACCTCGAATGGCAGATGACTCCGAAGACTGAGCCGAAGTGGAACGTCCAAGGCTGTTACATCACCACCATCGAGGGTGACCCCACGATCATCAACCGCCACATGATCTTCCCCGAGACCGGCACTCCGAACAGCCTGATGGATGCGGACTACTTTGCCTCGATCGGCATGACGATCACCGGGATGCCGGCGCTGAACGCCATGAGAGCGGTGTGCGAGGCCGAGCCGGGCCTTCTGACCAGTGCGGATCTCCCGCTGCGCGCCTTCGCGGGCCGCTTCCATGGGACCGCTCCGGCGAACGAAGAGCTCGTCGAGCAAATCGGGTTGGGCTCATGAACACGCGCTATCCGTTTCCTGCTTCACCCAATGGATGGTTCAGTATCGGCGCTGCTGATGATCTCGTCCAAGGCGACGTGAAGCCAGTGCACTACCTTGGTCGCGAGCTGGTGCTCTTCCGTGGCGAGGACGGGTGCGCGCGCGTCTTCGATGCCCACTGCCCGCATCTCGGCGCCCATCTCGGCGTCGGAGGACGTGTGTGCGGCGACGGCGTGGTCTGCCCCTTCCACGGTTGGCGTTTCGACGGCGAGGGCCAGCTCGTCGAAGTGCCGGGTCTCGACCGCACGCCCCGGGCCTCCGCACGCGCATGGCATGTGTGCGAGCGGAACGGGAGGATCTTCGTCTGGCACCACGCTGCGGATGCTCCACCGAGTTTCGACGTGATCGGCTACCGAGACGACGAGGCAAGCTGGACGCCATGGCGGAGCAGCACGTACCGGGTTCGCGTCCACGTCCAGGACCTGACCGAGAACATCATTGACAGGGCGCACTTCGGGAAGGTGCACGATATGGCGGCGCCCGATCAAGACCACTTCGAAGTGAGCTTCTCCGGCGCCTCCATGGTCGTCGAACAGAGCCTGAAGGTGACCGCCGTATCGAAGACGGGCATCGAGGTCAGCACGCGGACGACGACTTGTGGGCCCGGGATTGCTGCGATCGAGGTGAACCAGGGCCCGCTCGAGATGCTCACCTACATCGCGCAGACTCCCATCGACGATCAGCTCACCGAAGTAAACCTGCTGTTCTCGATGAAGCACCTGCTGGATGAGGAGTCGACCAAGTCGATCTCCGAGCTCAATGACCAGATCACTAATGTGCAATTCACGCAGGACGTCCCGATCTGGGAGAACAAGATCTACCGCGAGCGCCCGATCATCACGAAGGTCGACGGCCCGGTAGCGCAGTATCGCCGTTGGTTTCGGCAGTTTTACTCGGACCCGGAGTGAATCACTCCGAGATTGATGGTGTCACCGTGAATCCGCGGATTTACTCACCTTGCGGCAACTCTTGCGCATTCCAGAATAGGTCCCCGAGGGTCGCTCCAGAAGTGTGTCGAGGATTCGTGCATCCACCAGACTCGGAACTGGGAGGCGGACACCGGCTCTACGAGTCTGGCGTACTCGACAACTAGTGCGACACAAGATTAGGTTGCAATGAGGTCTCGGGGCGGGCTATCCGGATGGAGGACCCGGTCAGATGAACATCGTCGTAGGTGGCGCATCCGGTATTGGCGCCGCCGTGGCAGCAGTACTCCCTGGGGAGACAATCATCGGGGATCGCGTCGGCGGGGACGTGCATTGTGACCTCACCGACTGTGCATCACTCATCAGGTTGGCGAGTTCGGTGGACCATTTGGACGCCCTGGTCGTTACCGCAGGCGTCTCGCCTGCAATGGCCGATGCTCATGCGATCTTTGACGTGGACCTTGCCGGAATGGCTCGGGTCCTCCAAGCATTCGACAGCCTCGTTGCCCCTGGCTCGGTTGCCGTGTGTGTCGCATCGATGGCCGGCCACCTCGGCGTTTGGCCGGCCACGACCATTCGGCAACTCGATGATCCACTCAGCACTCCTGATGCCGGACTCACGAGCGATCCCAGCACTGCGTACATGCTTGCCAAATTGGGCGTCATCCGCCTTGTCCGTCGGACAGCACCTGAGTGGGGACGCCGTGGCGCTCGCATCGTGTCAGTTTCCCCGGGCGTCGTGGAGACCCCGATGGGCAACCTGGAGTCAGCCAGCACTGAAGGCACGGCCGAGATTGCGCGCGGGAGCGCGCTGGGGCGAATCGGTCAGCCGGAAGAGCTCGCCGCGGTCATTGCGTTTCTCTGCTCCGACCAGGCGAGTTACATTACGGGAACCGACATCCTCGTCGATGGAGGAGCTGTAGCGGCGATCGAGCGTCAAGACGGCGGGTAGAAATACGGCTGATCGCATCGGAAGCCGTGGGTCGGCCCATTCATCGGAGAGTCATCGACGCGCTGGAACTGCCCATTCTCTATCTGGGCCATGACGTAGCAATTGGTTGGCGTCTTGGCCGATGGATTGCCGGTTCCTATGAGATACCCGGCCGAGAACGACGTGATCTTCCGCAATGCTTGGAGTACCGATCCCCGGCTTGGATGTACACCTGCAGCTTGAAGTGCCTGAACGAAAACTTCGGTCGACAGCCATCCAGCAAGCGTGTAGTAGTCGGCCTTGAATCCAGGCGATGCCTTTTGCACCCACCTAAGAAATGTGGCGACGGCCGGAACAGTCTTCGCATCCTCGCCCAGATAGAGGGCGGTAGGTTGCTCAAGATACGTCCCGTCGATGGCAGCTGCTCCCCCAGAATCGGGGACAAGCGCTTGGCTGTAGGTCGATGCGCCAACCACTAGGACCGGGTGGAAGTCCTGTTGGTTGAGCGCTTTGACAACGCCAGCTGCATAATTCTCGGGCATCTGCTCGATGAACAGAATCTTCACCCCTGCATTCTTCATGGCGATTACGTTCTGGGTGAAGTCGGTCTGGCTTGTGGGAAACGTCGGATCGTACACCACGTCATACCCCAAATGCTCCATGGCAGCCTTTTCGCCGCTCCAGATCGTTTCTGCTGATCCGTAGTTCGCGATCAGGGCGCCGGTGTGGAGTACAGCATTCGGGTACTTCTTCTTTAAGTACACGAGTGGACCAAGGTAATAGCCGCCAGCGGCGGGATTCGGACTGAAACTGTTGGGTAACGCATTTGTGGAGGCATCGAGGGATTCAGCGACATTGGGAACCCCTGGATTGGCTGCCAACACGGTCCCGCCGAAACTGTCTTCCAGCGAAAACCCCCCCACCGTGGCGAGGTCACTCTGCACCGCTGCAGTGGTCAACTGTTTGTTCATTGCACCTTGGAAATTGTCACTGGAAGAGTTGATGATCAACTTACGGCCGTTGACCCCTCCCTGAGAATTGACGAAGTCCGCGTAGGCCTCGGATCCGACCACTGCTCCCGTGAACAGCCCGGCAGTCAGCGTTGAGATATTGGCGACCGTGACAGACTTGGAGGTGATTCCCGTGTCGTCCGTAAAGGCCGAAGCGGGAATCGGCAGCTTCGACGAGGCGGACCTGGTCGAGGACGAAGTTCCGGGGGTAGGTGATGCAGTGGACGAGCACGCTGTCAACGTGACTGCCAGCATCATCACGCTCAACCCAACCGCGAGTTTGGAACCCTGCCGCCGTGGGGCCGAGCAGCGGTGGACTGGATTCATTGAAGTTCTCCCCCTGTTGCCAGTGGCAAGTGAGCCCTGAACGTCGGCGTCACCATCCATTGTGGTTGTAATCCGAGCGACCGATCCGGCCTCGATGGCGCCGGCAGATGATCCCCCATCGGCAATGCTCGCGTCTTGGAAGACAATGCAGGCGATCGACTCTCCTCTGAAGGCACGACCGTATATCGACGTCCGACTCATTGCGTGGCAGCACGTGTCCCAGCAGCTTCGCTTGATCCAGACAACGAGGAACGCGTTGAGCGGCGCAGGAGTCGACAAGTGACCACTGGTTCACTAAAGTGAACCAGTGGTCATCGATCAAGGAGACCCGTCCTCGAGTGATGGGCATCACGTTGATGCCATTCGCTCTGCGGTTAGGGCGCTGAACTCTGGCGTTGTTGAGGAGTACCTCCAGCACTTCGACCATTCATGCCTGCGGTGGATTTCCGGATTCGAGAGTCCACTCACGCTGGCAGAAGTCAGTGACAACCTCCGCCAGCTTCGGGATGCTTTTGGCACGCTGCTCCTCGAAGAAGAACACCTCTTTGGCAGCGGGCGTCTTGTATGCGCTCGCTGGCGGCTTCGAGGAGTTCACCAAGGCGAGTTCATGGGCCACGCCCCAACGCACCGAACGATCGACGTGCAAACCTGCGAGGTCTACGAGTTCGGCGAGGAATCGGTAGTGGCGACGTGGACGTACGGCGATCCCATGCGGCTGTTCCGGCAGATCAGTGCCGGCTCTGAACAGGGGTCCGTCCAGTGACCAAGGATGTGCCAGGGACACTGTTGCTTGATCCGATGGTCATCGAGGATCCCTATCCGTTCTACCGCCGACTCCGGATGCAGGCACCAGTGTGGCGAGTGCCCGACCGGGATGTCTTCGTTGTCACGTCGTTCGCGATGGTGGCGGAAGCCGCGGCCCGAGTCGAGGACTTTTCCTCGAACATGCGATCCTTGCTCTATCGAGATGAGGAAGGGCTACCCACCCAGTTGTCCTTCGGGGATGCAGGCGTTGACGTGCTCGCCACCGCAGATCCACCGTTGCACAAGACACAAAGAGGCGTCGTGTTCTCGGAGTTGGTGACCAAGCGCATGGCTCAGCTCGAGCCGCTGATCGCGGATCTTGCCTCTCGCTGCATTGATTCGACAGTGGATCGGGTCGCCTTCGACTTCATGGCCGACATCGGCAACCTTGTGCCCATCACTCTCGTCAGCCGACTCATCGGCTTTCACAATGAGGACCTCGATCAGCTCCGTCGCGCTGCGTTCGACTCGACTTCACTTCTTGGTGCTTCACTTCGCCTCTCCGAGCTTGAAGGCTTCGTCGAGCGCGTTGCGGAGATCGAGCACTGGATCGCAGGGCAACTCTCCTCTGCCGTGGCTGCTCCGGACGACGACGTCCTGGGGGCAATCGCACGTGGCATCAGGGCTGAGTCGCTGTCGGTCCAGCAAGGCTGTGTCATCGTGCACACCTTGCTCAGTGCCGGTGGCGAATCGACATCGAGTCTGCTCGGTAATGCAGTCCGATTGCTGGCCGAAAACCAAGAGCTGCAGCAGGAGCTCCGTTCACATCCCGAACAGATCCCATCGTTCGTCGAGGAAGCACTCCGCCTCGAGTCACCCTTTCGTTCTTTCCTGCGCTCCGTGCCGGAACACACAACTCTCGGTGGTGTCGAGATCCCCGCCCACTCCACTGTCTTGTTGTTCTGGGCGGCGGCCAATCGAGATCCGGCGGTCTTTGAGCGTCCTGACGAGATCGTGCTTGGTCGGGCAGCACCCCGACGTCATGTTGCGTTCGGACGGGGGATCCATCACTGCGTTGGCGCACCCCTTGCCCGCCTTGAGGCCCGCATCGTTCTTGACGCACTTCTGGCACGCACGGAGAGCATCGCTCTCGACCCGGCATCTTCCCCCGAGCGAGTCGAGAGCTTGATGGTGCGTCGCCATGAGCATCTCCCGATTCGGGTCATTCCCCGGTGACGACAAGGCTGTCACCGGCTCACTCAGCCGGTACGATCGTTCCCTTGAACGAGCCGACGGCAAAAGTTGATCGCCGAGCCGAAAGGCGAGCCTCCCGGCGGGAGCAGAGTCGCACGGAGATCCTTGATGCCGCTGAGACAGTATTCGGCGAGGACGGGATCCGCGATGGGTCGCTTCGCCGGATCGCCGAGCTTTCCGGCTTCTCCGCGGCTGCCCTCTATCTATTCTTCGAGGACAAGCAGCAAATTCTGGCGGAGACGCTCACGAGGCGTGCCGACGAGTGGAACTCCACGATCCAAGGAGTGGCGGAAGGCGATTCGGATCCACTCGACAAGCTCCATGAGATCATCGATGCCTCCACCCGCTTCTTCGACGAGAGGCCCCAATTCCGACTTCTCCTCCGTCACATACGTGGAGGACCAGCAGTGACTGGTCCTGCCCTCGCTGAATTCGCAACGGAGGTGGACGGTCGTTACTTCGAGATCTTGAAGAGAGTCGCCACCATCGTCAAGGATGGACAGTCCGCCGGCCGCATCCGAAAGGGCAACGAGCGCTCGATCGCTCATCTGTATTCGGTGATGGTCAATGAGTTCGTCCTTCTGGCCACATCGTCCGCCGAGGCCAATGTCGGAACGCTCACGGCCGAAGAGTTCCACGAGTTCGTCGATGGGGCTCTCCGAGCCCCATCTGCCGGAAGACAGAAGTCGTGAGTTCGACGACTCGGTCGTCGGCGCGCGACCAGCTATACCCTGCTGAACCAGAGGCAGTCTCCAGGTTCGATGGTCCCGCCATTGCGCTGATCTCCTTTCGACCCCAGGGCCGGGGACGAATGGCCAGCGCTGCAGGCACGACGAGCCACGATGGTCGAGGGGGTGGACACGGTGTTGGGCGATGACCTCGTCATACGCGGAGGGACACTGGTGGATGGGACCGGTGCGCCCGGACGAGTCGCAGATGTGGTCGTCCGTGACGGCAAGATCGCAGCGATCGGAGAGGGACTGTCGGGTACCCCGGAACTCGACGCCTCGGGGCAGGTGGTGGCCCCTGGCTTCATCGATATCCACACCCACTACGACGCTCAGGTGTTCTGGGACCCTGATCTCACCCCGTCCTCACACCATGGGGTCACCACGGTAATCGCAGGCAACTGCGGGTTCTCCATCGCTCCCACCCGCCCAGAAGGGGTCGAGCTCCTGGTTCGCACCCTCCAGCATGTCGAGGACATGAGCCCCGACACCCTGATGGCCGGAGTCCCCTGGGACGAATTCGAGACGTTCCCCCAATACCTTGACGCGGTGGAACGTCGAGGCGTGGGCCTCAACTATGGCTGGCTGCTATGTAGGCCACACGGCAGTCCGCCTCTTCACCATGGGCGACGATGCCTACGAGCGGAGGGCCACCGACGGCGAGCTGACCGCCATGGCCCACATCGTCGATGATGCACTCGACGCCGGGGCGATCGGCTTCGCCTCTAGTTGGTCACCGACTCACAAGGGTGACCACGGTCGGCCGGTGCCTTCGCGCGTGGCTGACCTCAACGAGCTAGCCGCCCTGCTCGAGCCATTGCATGGCCGCAGCCGTGGCGTGGCCGCCCTGTTGCCCGGCGGGGTCATGTCCCATGCCGAGATGTTCGAGCTCCAGCGCCACATCGGACGGCCATTCACCTGGACGGCGCTGCTCACCTTCGCCGGATCCGACTACCACGAGCAGGTCATGGCCGAGCACGCGGCGGCCAGAGGCACAGGGGTGGACGTGTGGCCTCAGGTGTCGTGCCGGCCGCTGGTATTCCAGATGAACCTGGCCGAGCCGTTCTCTCTCAACACCTTTCCCAACTTCACTGCTCTCATGGACTCCCGTGTCGAGGAGCGAATGGCGGCCTACCGGGATCCTGCGTGGCGGGCCAACTCGTGGGAGCAGCTCAATTCCAGCGCGTTCAGTTTGTTCAATGTGAATTCACTGTCGGTCGCCGAGTCGCCCAACCGGCCCGATCTGGTCGGCCGCCCAGTCGTTGAACTGGCACAGGAGCAGGGTGTCACTCCCCTTGACGTGATACTTGACCTGTCCCTTGCCGACTCCCTTGCCACTCGATTCTGGTCAGTTCTGGCAAACGACAACACCGAGGGAATCGCTTCGCTGCTACCCCGTGATGATGTGTTGCTGGGACTGGCCGACTCGGGTGCCCATGTCAGTCAACTTTGCGACGCATGTTTCGCCACCGACCTTCTGGGCAACTGGGTCCGGGAGCGCCAGGTCATGAGCCTCGAACATGCCGTCCACAAGCTCACCGGTGAACCAGCTCGTGTCTATGGGCTCGCGGACCGAGGTTCGGTGGAGATCGGGAAGGCAGCTGATCTGGTGGTATTCGATCCCGACACCATCGGACCCGGTCAGCTCCGGCGGGTAACTGATTTTCCCGCGAATGGCGAGCGACTGACGGCCGACACACCAATGGGCATGACCCACACCCTGGTAAACGGGGTACCCATCCGGATCGACGGCAATCCAGTACCCGAAGGGCTAGCCACGCGACCGGGAACCGTACTGCGTTCGTAGTGACATTTCTGAAGCGCTGAACCCAGCTACGCGTCAAACAAGAGGAGAGAAGCGAATGCCCAATCCGCTCGGTCCGCTCGGACCGGCTGACGAGCGATTCGACCACCAGATCGCCGACACCTTCGCCACGGTCGGAGTCAGTGACCCGTCCTGGACAGAAAAGGTCTGCGCCATGGTGGCGAAGCGTGACGGGAGCCTGCAGCTCGGCTTTGGCATGGGCAAGTTCACCAACCGCAATGTGCTCGACGGCTACGCGGGCTTGTCCCGAGGGGTCGAGCAGATCACCGTGAGGGCAAGTCGACGCCTCTTTCCCCACCCGGATCTGACCTCAGTCGGTCCGATCCACTACGAAGTACTCGAACCCATGCAGAAGGTGCGGTTCGCGCTCGAAGCCAACGCGTGCCAGCCGGTCTCCTTTGAGTGGACCTACGAAGCGGTGCTGCCGCCGGCCACCGAGGAACGCACCCACATGCGAACACCCCTCGGCTACAGGATCAGCGCGGACCTGGTTCGCTACCACCAGATAGGCACGGCCTCGGGTTGGATTGAGGTCGATGGACAACGGCACGAGATCACTCCTGACGAGTGGGTGTCGACACGTGACCATTCATGGGGTGTGCGTTACGACGTGGGGGCGCCACCCACCGACATGGACCCGTTCGATCCCATTCCCGAAATGGTCTTCTCCATGATCTGGTGCCCAATTCTCATGGTTGATCCCGACGGATCCCGCTGGGGTCTCTTCATGCACCTGGTCGACCTGAACGGATTCGGGCATGTCCAGCGGACGGTGACCGGCGCCGTCGAGCATGTCGATGGTCGGGTCGAGCGCATCGCTGACATCCGACCCGACCTCAGGTATGACCCATCCAACCGGCGCCTCCTCGGTGGCGTGGTGGAGGTGACCATGGAGGATGGAGCGATCAGGCGCTTTCAGCTGAATGTTCCCACCTCCACAGGATTCCACCTGGGCACGGGCCTGTATTTTGGTTGGCGTGGTCACCACTACGGGGAATGGCGGGGTGAGCTGCATGTCGACGGGGAGCGTTTGGAAGACTGCAGCGAGCCAAGCCTGGCGCGTGAACTCCACCAGATTCGTGACACCTTCGTGCATGTACGCGACCTGGACACCGGATCCGAGGGCTGGGGAAACTGCCAACCCACCGTCTCTGGCGCCCATCCGGATCTGGGACTCACCGGTGAGTCTTCGTTCTTTTGACCTACGGGCGGATGGTGCCGCAGGCATCAGAGGTTGCATCTGGCGTGAGCACGTATGGTCGGCGTCCTCAAGATGCGGGCTGGTATCGATGGCCAGTGCTGATGCCTGATCCTGGACGGTCATACCGCCATCGGGAATGCTCGGAACATCGCGCCCTGGACAGGCCGCTGTCCGTTCATCAGCTTCGGCCTGCCGCACTTCCGGCTGCAGAGCCGCTGCGGACAGGTGCAGGAGAGTCCAGGTGACATCGGGAACGTCATCAGAGTCGGCCCCTTCGTCAGACCATCCGATGGAGATGGATGCCGAGCACATCACCAGATCGACTCGCGACCGACTCGAGACTGCAGACAAACTCCAACGATGGCTTGCTCGGGAACTCCCCACCGGCAGCAATCCGGTGATCACCGAGGCCGTCAGCCCGGAGAGCAACGGGATGTCATCGGAGACGCTTCTCATCACAGCGTCCTGGAGTGAGTCCCATGCCCGTAGCGAGCATCGGCTGGTCGCCCGGATGGAGCCGCCCGGCGACGCGTGGCCGGTCTTCACGAACTACGACCTGGGCAAGCAGTTCAGAGTCATGCGCCTGGTGCGGGAACACACTGCGGTCCCGATACCCGAGACACATTGGTATGAGCCTGACCCCAGGGTGCTCGGTAGTCCATTCCTTGTCATGGATCGGATCGAAGGGCTGGTACCGCCTGATGTCCTGCCCTACACGTTCGCCGATAATTGGGTATTTGACGCCAGCGAGGCCGATCGCCGAACCCTCCAGGACTCGGCCATCCGAGCCTTGGCGGGAGTCCATGCGATTACTCCCGACGCATATGATCTCAAATTTCTGGAACACGATCTGCCGGGTGAGACGTCACTGGAACGGAGCGTGCACCACTGGCGTCAGTACCACGACACTGTGGTGGGTGACGAGCCGTCGCCCCTACTGGCCGAGTGCTTTGACTGGCTCATCGACAATCTCCCCACTGATGTTCATGGTGACGCTCTTTCGTGGGGCGATGCGCGCATCGGCAACATGATGTTCCGAGACCTTGAGGTGGTCGCAGTACTGGACTGGGAGATGGTGGAGGTGGCGCCGCCAGAGGTCGACGTGGGGTGGTTGTGCTACCTCCACCTGTTCTTCCACGACCTCACCGTGCAACTCGGTGCGCCCGGGCTTCCACACATGCTGCGACCGGTCGACGTACGCAGGACGTACGCCGATGCCTCGAGCCGATCCCTCGGCGATCTCAGATGGCATATCGCGGATGCCGCAATTCGCCACGCCCTCAACGTGAGGCGCGTCGCGGAGAGGTCGATATTCTTCGGCGAAGCTCCAGAGCCCGACGATATCGATGACCTGATCATGCACCGATCGACCTTGCGCGGCATGTTGGATGGATCGTATTGGTCCGACGTGGCGCTATGACCCCCGCCGGGGGATCCCGGGAACGAACCAGTGGTCGTGGACAGTTGGGATATGCGACCTCAACGACCCATGGTCCCAAACGTGTCAAGAGGCGCCTGTAGGGGAGCCAGCACCAGCAGATGGTGCGTCCAGACGTAGATGGTCGGGTTGCGGGGTGTAACGAACGTCCTCACGTCGGGGACAGACGCGCAAGCTAGGGAGGGAGACCGTGGAGCATCCCGTCATCATCGAGGCCGCGATCAACGGCGTTACGTCAAAGCTGCAGAACATCAACGTACCTCGTCTCCCCTTGGAGATCGCCGAAGATGCGCTCCAATGCTTCTCGGCAGGAGCGACCATTGTCCACAACCACGTGGACGTCGTGATGGTGGACGGTCCGACGGCAGCGGAGCACTACCTGGAGTGCTGGCACCCGATCTGGGATGTCATCCCAGGTGCGCTCCTGTATCCGACAGTGAATGCCGGACCCGTGCAGCAGAGCTTTGCCCACTTTCCCAACCTCGCCGCTGCTGGCTGCCGAATCGGCATCGTGGATGCCGGATCGGTCAACCTCGGTGACTTCGTCTACGTGAACGCACGGACCGACATCGACTATCAAGTGGGGCTCTGCGCCGAGCACCAACTTGCCCCGAGTTTGGCGATCTTCGAGCCCGGATTCCTGCGCATCGCCCTTCGCCTCTGGAGGGCCGAACGACTTCCACCTGGAGCCATGATCAAGCTGTATTTCGGGGGTGAAGATGGCTATCTCGGTGGAGTGTTCGGGCTGCCACCTACGAAGCCGGCGCTCGAGGCCTATCTGTCGATGCTGGAAGGCTGCCCCCTTCCGTGGTCGGCTGCCGTCATCGGTGGCGATGTCGTGGAGAGCGGTATCGCTCGCATGACACTCGAACGAGGCGGACACCTTCATGTGGGGCTCGAGGACTGGAGCGGTGAGGGTCAGCCCACCAACAGGGAGCTTGTCGAGGCCGCCGTGAGCCTCTGCGCAGATTTCGGTCGGCCGGTGGCATCGCACACCCAGACGGTCGAAGCCCTGGGATTGGTGCCATTGCCATAAGTGTCCTCCGTCAATGAGCGACATCGAATCAACTCGAGCTTCCTCGGGCAGACCCGTTTGTCACGGGTGACATCGAGAGCGCCATCGAACAGGGCCAACGTGCCGCGGCAGAGAAGGACGTGGTGCTCATGGGCGCGCGCATGGTGCAGCAGTGCCTACGCGCTGATCTTCTCGACGAGATCGTCATCAACTTGGTTCCCGTCACGCTTGGAGACGGGGTCAGGCTCGTTGAAGGCGTTGGGCCCGGGAAGAGGGAGCTCGCCATCGACAGCGTCATCTCCGCCCCTGGAGTGACGCACCTCACCTACCGAGTCGTGCGAAATCACGACTGCGGCCATCCCCCACGTGCCGGGAAGCCCCACCCGCACGGCGTTCCGGGAGGATGACGGACCGAGATCGACCGAGTTGCGCAGACAATTGATGCTCAGAGTCAGGAGTATCGTCGGATCAGTGGCGAGAATGCCGCAAGGAGGGCTTGAACATGAGCGACTACTCTGACGGGCGGCTCGAATGTGGGGCTGATGGGCTGCTCATCCATGCCTACTACTTCCCCACTCATTCATTGGGAACGAAGCGGATTGTCTACAACTCGATCCGAGGGCTGAAGCGATTCGACGTACCTGGACCCTCGAAATGGCGAATCTGGGGTACGACGCTCCCCGTCCGCTGGGCTAACTATGACCCGCAACGACCAAAGAAGAAGATCGGGTTCCTCGTCGACATCGGAAAGCGAGTGAAGCCTTTCATCACGCCGGATGACCCGGATGCCTTCGAAGCAGTCATCAAGGAGCGAGCAAGCCTCGGTCCCAGCACTGGGGCTGCGAGCAAGGGTGCGATTACTTGATTTGAAGAGATGGCCTCCAATGGGCCAAGCACTCTCGACGAGTGCCGCTCCCGGCGATGTAGGACAGGCAGGTCATTGCCGAAACCATCACATGCAGGGCGGCCCCACTGGCAGTTGCGCCTCGATCTCCACTTCACGGACTCCGCTGTTGATCACAGGCGGCCCAACGATCGCGTGCACTGCCGCCCTGGATGACGCACTGATCCGAGCGGTACGGAACGGCCACCAAGCCATGGGCCATCCTCTGCCGCCATCCCCCAGTTCCCGAGGTTGGACAGCATTCAGTAAACCCATGGCTTGTAGGCGGGACCGGAAACGTGGTCTCAGGGCGTAAAGCCGCAGTTCAGAGAGCCGGAGGGCC
>PKXA01000090.1 GCA_003133325.1 Acidimicrobiaceae bacterium
CTCGTTCACTCACGGCCGAGGCACGAACCCCAACGGTTCCAGGCAAGTTCGCGCTCAATGCAACAGTGCCATGCTGAGGAAGGCGGCCATCGCCCTGTCTGGGTCTCAGGCCCTCCATCTCCGAACTGACCACAGGCCGATCGCGAACAGAATGATTGAGGCCCCGAAGTAGATTGCCGATTCCCTCCACTGGAGCGGCCAGTAGTGGTCGGCGGCCTGGTAGAACACACCATCCTGCAAATGGTGGTCGGTGATGCAGCGGTTGTAGCGAGTTGGGGTCGGTGCGTCGGCCAGGAGCTGGCAGGTTTGGCCAGCCGCATTGGCAGACGGGGCACTGGCTGGAACCTTGTAGCCCGGGACATACCGATAGCCAGATCCGAGATTCCACGGTGCTCGATTAGATGCAGCTGGCCCTGATGACAACGGCGCTGTGATTTGTGTTTGAAAGGCGACGAAGGTCTGCGGCATGAGATTTGGTCGCACGGCCACCACCATCACCATGGCGGCAGCCCCATAGGCAACCACCGTTGCCGCAATGGCCCAAGGAGTTCGCCGGATCACCGCACCAAGGGCGACGCCCAGGGAGAAGGCGAAGAGTACGTAGCCAATGGGTACGACGCCCGTGATGTTGAAGAGAGTCGGCCGGATGTGATCAGCGCCAAATCCCTGTGAGTAGGAGAGGACCCCGATAGACGCCACGTGTACGTGCCCGAACCACCGGCTCACGACCAGTTGGAACAGCGAACTCAGGGCAATTAGTCCGACAACGCCAAGGAGCCACTTTGTGACGAACCACCTCGTCCGGGAGATGCTCTGGGTCCAAGCGAGGCGATTCGTGTGGCTATGCAGTTCCCCGGCGACCAGGGGAGCGCCGATGACCAGGCCTATGAGGCAGGGCAGTGCCAACAGAACCACAATGATGATTTGAGCCTGTGCAAGGTATCCAAAGCACGCGGAGTTGTTGTTCCCGTACGGGTTCGAGCAGCGGTTCGTTCTCTGAAGATTGGAAGCCACGTCATAGGAGTGGGCGACGAGGGCCATCCAGACGGAGAGGGCGACGAGAAGGGCGGCCAGGATCAAGAGCATGAGCCGGTGGCGACGCCAGGCGACCCAGATCATGAGGCCACCACGCCCGTGCCGTTGACCGTTGGGCTGGTGTCGTCGTCCTGCACTGGAGATTGGCGACCGAGGTAGGCGAGGACGATGGCATCGAGACCGGGTTCGAGCACCTGCCACCCAGGTCCGAGGTCTGGAGGCGACCCATGGACGAGCAGGGTTGACTGTCGTCCGGTCTCACTGGACGAGACCACCTCAACCTCAGGCATCGGCGGTGTGGGTCGAGTTCCGACAATGAGCCTGTGTTCGGCCAGCAGCGAGTCGATGGTCCCGGTCACCTGTACCTGTGATCCCGACAGAATGATCAGGTAGTCGCAGACCGGCTCCAGCTCGCTCACGATGTGTGATGACAGGAACACCGTCATGCCTCGCTCGGCCACGGTCCCCATGAGCGACTGGAGGAGTTGACGGCGGGCCAGGGGGTCGAGGCTGGCCACGGGCTCATCGAGCAGGAGCAGGTCAGGTCGTTTGCCCATGCACAGCGTGAGGGCCACCTCCGCCTGCTGACCGAGGGAGAGCTGTCCAACCCGCTGGTTCATGGGGATGTCGAGATCGGTAAGCCACTGACGGGCTGCATCATCGTCCCAGTGCTGGTTCAGCTTGCGACCAAAGGTCAGCATCTCCTTCACCCGGAAGCCGTTGTAGAGGGGTCGGAGCTGGTCGAAGTACCCGATCCTGTCAAGGTGTGCAGTCGAGTTCGGAGCCACCTCGTCACCAAAGATGCTGATACTCCCGGTGGTCGGTCGAGACAGACCGGCGGCCAGCCGCAGCAGTGTGGACTTGCCCGCGCCGTTCGGACCCACTAACCCGGTGATCGAGCCCTCCGGCACGCTCAGGGTGCAGTCACGCAGGCCCCACTTGGTCCGGTACCGCCGTCCGAGCCCAACCGTCTCCAGAGCAGCCGTCATTTCTTCTTCCTCTCCGCTGTACGCATCGCCTCTGCGACCAATGCAGTGATCGCCTCGTCGCCGAGCCCGGCCTCCCTGGCCGCACGAATCCACGCCTCGATCCTTCGCTGCAGTGCCGGTTGCTCGTCTGGCACTTTGGACAGGGAGCGCTTGATGAAGGTGCCGCTCCCTGGTCGTCCTTCGGTCAGGCCCTGGTGTTCGAGGTCCCGGTAGGCCCGATGGACGGTGTTGGGATTGATGGCGATCTGCTTGACCACGTCACGGACGGTGGGCAGCTGATCACCCGGGTGCAGAATGCCAAGTCGGAGTGCCTGGCGGACCTGGTCGATCAGCTGGCGGTAGGGAGGGACACCCGAGTTGCGGTCGAGCCGGAACTCGATGGTTGGTTCCGCTTCCACAAATCCAGTTGTACTAGATGATTAGAACAATGTCCAGCGACAGCAAGTCATGACCACTGATTGCATTCCTTGTTCTGCGACGGTGGGCGACTGACCGATGATCCGGAGCAGAACTGCCACGTCGGCCCCGTGAACTGGGAGTTCACGGCCTGAAACCACGTTTCGGACACCGTCTACGAGACATGGGTTAGCTGAATACTGTCCAAGACGGGCATCGCCCCGTGCCAAAGAGGTCGTTGACCTGCTGTTTCCTGCCTTTCGACCTCCCGCACGAGGTATGCGTTTACTGAATGTTGTTGGCAAGCGCGCTCCCGAGTGGTTATCGGTGATCGGCCGCTGGCAGCCAACGAGGAAGCAATTCTGCGAAAGTCGGTGCCGACGAGAGGACCGGGAGCCGGTTGTCCGTGGCCGCCAAGTACCCGGTTATGGCCAGCTGAGGTCCCCGCTGGTGGCCACGAAAGTCCCCGCTGGTGGCCATGGCAGCGTTCCAGTATTCCCGCAGTTCAACGGGATGGCGTTCAAGTTATCCAATACCCCAACGTTCAAGTAATCCCGCACCGCTGAGGGGGGGGGATCCACCACTCGGGCTCCTTGTTGCATTAGCCGCGACCTCGTCAACCGAGACGGGGAGCGCCGATGACAAGGAGAACATTCAGAGTGGTAAATATCGTTGAGATCCTCATTCACTGGAAGGCCGGCCGGAACAAGGCCGAGGTCGCCAGGAGCCTGGGAGTCGACCGAGCCACCGTCACTAAGTACACCGCCAAGGCGGAGTCCGAGGGCTATTCGCCCGATGGCGATCAACTCTCCACCCAAGAGTGGGGGGCGCTCGTCAATGGCTGGTTCCCCGAGCTGGTCGACCCCCGACACCGGAACCTCACCCACGACGCGGTCGAAGCCTATCGGGGCGTCATCGAAGAGATGCTCAAGGCCAACACCGCAACGACGGTGCACCAGCGCCTACATGACGAGCACGGGCTCGCGGTCGGTCTGACGAGCTTCCGTCGCTATGTGTGGCGGGACTTCCCCGAGGACAACCTGGCCAACATCGCCACGCCGCCTCGTCCTGACGTTCCACCGGGCGAAGAAGCACAAGTCGACTACGGCTACCTGGGGCAGTGGCTCGATCCGGTCACCGAGAAGATGCGGCGGGTATGGGCGTTCGTTCTCGTGCTGGCGTGCAGTCGATATATGTTCGTGCGACCGGTGCTGACCATGGACCAACGCACTTGGACTGCGTGCCATGTCGAGGCGTTCAAGTTCTTCGGTGGCGTCCCGCGTCGGTTGGTGTCGGACAATTTGAAGACCGGCGTGATCAAGGCCGACATCTACGACCCGTTGCTCAACCGCTCCTGAGGAGCTGCCTCCACCCTCGGGTC
This sequence comes from Acidimicrobiaceae bacterium, assembly GCA_003133325.1. Lineage (GTDB taxonomy): Bacteria > Actinomycetota > Acidimicrobiia > Acidimicrobiales > RAAP-2 > DASZIT01. The sequence continues at coordinate 3,802 of PKXA01000090.1, forward strand.
GGGGTCGTCCTCGTCTCTACTGCTCGACCAAATGCCGGAGCACCAACACCGCTCGTGGTGGTGCGTTCAGCGTCGAAGTCGACTACGAGGGCGACGAAGCTGCCAGCCGCCCGACCGGCCGGGTGTGGCTCGTCAGGATGCGCCACGGGAACGACGAGGTCGTCGTCGCGACTGAGCTTGGCCGGCCTTCGGCCGACCACCTTGCCGGGCAGATTGCTCAGCTCATCGATCGGCCCCGGCGGGCGCAGGGGGGTGCGATGGAGTAGACAGGATCCTCGGGGCCCAGTGGTGGATTACTTGAACGTTGGGCTGCGGGATAACGCGAACGCCATCCCGTTGTCCTTACAGTCTTACTAGTGGTAGGCATGGTGTCCTATCTTCGTCGGAAGAAGTAACTGGCCTGTGACGAGATAAACCACCATAAGCCGTTGTAGACACTCTGGAATAGCGACCTGGAAGAGTGTGCGGCTCGATCTCATCGTTGTTGATTCAGTGATACGTCGTGGACAAATGTGTTCTCCCATAGTATCCCTAGGCTAGCGGCGTCGAATTAGAGACCCCTTGCGATTGATCAAAATGAGGGATACCTAATTTTATCGCCTGGTCTTGAAGGAGGTTTCGTCGTGGGTATCAGGATTCCTCGACCTGTTTTGGAGAATGACGAAACCCAGGAGTTCCGGGTCATCGCCAACCACTTGAAGGGTGACCGAAAGATTATTGGGCGGCTCACGGTGACAGATAAGAGAGTCATTTTCAACGCATCTCGCTTCTATTTTCTGACTCATGGGAACAGCTTCGAGATCGACCGAAGCTCCATCACAGGATTACAAGTGAGACCACCGGGATGGGAGGCCATGAAGCAGCATGGCCTCGTAGCCCTCAAACGACCTCAGATTGAGATCCGTTATGGAGGCAAAATGGTGTACGTTGCTGTCCGCCATCCTCATGACGTGGTGAATAGGCTGAATGGCGGCGGGGAATAGAGGCCTACATAGCGCACGAAGGACTGGGCGGCGACCATCTCCCGCTTCGATGGATTCATTTTCGTGACACCCGAGTACAACCACTCGACTTCCGGCGTCCTGAAGAACGCTATCGATTATCTCTACGCCGAATGGAACAACAAGGCAACGGGCGTCGTGTCCTACGGTCACGCTGGCTGATCCAGGTGGCATTCCTACGCCACCGGTAGAGTACGCAAGCATGATCAGGACTTGCGCAGGACTGCAGTTCCAAGTTGCCATTGGAACTAGCCTGGAAGGCGGATCCCTGGTGCCTGGTTGGACGCCAGCTGGACAGGCAGATTCGGGATGGTAGAGGGCACCCACGAAGGCGATCAAGGCACGGAAGGATCACACTCGGCCGCGGCCCAGAACGTGTTCCGGGGCACCACCAGCGGACCCGTTGTCCAGGCGCGGGACATCGGGAGCATCCGGATCGACGAACTCCACTTTCATATACCTGAGCCGCGAAACACTGTGCCGCGGGACCTCCCACGGGCACCACTGCGCTTCGTGAACCGAAGTCGGGAGCTCGAGATGCTCGACGGGCTCTTGCAACCCCAAGAGGGCGCTGCCGGAGCACAGGTCGCTGTCGTCCGAGGTATGCACGGTGTCGGGAAGAGCGCCATCGGGAGCTACTGGGCCCACCGACGCCGGACCATGTTCGAGGGTGGTGATCTTTTCGGGGACTTCTCGAAGCGGCGCCACGGCGGCGCCGTGGACGTAAGCGAAGTGCTCGGTGACTTCCTCCGAGACCTTGGGACTGCCGACGTGGCCGTGCCGCCTACCCTTGCTGCCCGCCAGAAACTCTTCGGTCGGCTAACTGCCGACAAGAAGCTCCTCGTACTCCTCGACGACGTCGATCAGCCCGCACAGGTGAAGGCGGTCCTGCCATCAGGTCCCGGCAGTGTCGTGGTCGTAACTACCAACTTCGGCCTGGAGGAGTTGCTGTACGACGGAGCCCATCTGGTCGAGGTCGATCCGCTCGGCGATGACACTGCGCGCCAGTTGCTCACCGAAATGGTCGGAAATAAGCGAGTCTCCGCCGAGTCGATGGCAGTGGATGACCTCATCCGAACCTGCGCGGGACTTCCCATAGCGCTCTGCGTATGCGGTGGCCGGCTCGCTAGCCATCCCGCCCGATCAATCTCCTGGCTCGCCGAGCAGGTCGCCTGGGAGGGGCGGGCACTGCGAGCCCTATCGGGACCTGGTGCATACGCGGTCGAAGGTGTTTTTGACTTCGCTTACAGCGACCTTCCTGCACCAACTGCGCTCGTCTACCGGCGCCTTGGCCTGCATCCCGGCCGGGACATAAGCGCCCCCGCAGTAGCCGCCTTGGCAGGCATAGGACTGGCCGAGGCGAGCGAAGCCGTCGACGTTCTTCACGACGCGCACCTCGTCGAGATGCCTGTCTCTGACCGATTCCGGCTCCATGACCTGATCCGGGAGCACACGCTGGCTTGTGCAGTGCGGGACGAGTCCGAATCCGGCCGGGAGGAGTCACTGGGCCGGCTCGTTGACTGGTACTGCGATGCCCTGCGTGTTGCCGACCGCTCGATCGTCCTCGACCGCCTTCGCCTCAGCGATCTGATCCAGTCGAAATCCCAGAACTTGCCGGTATTCGCGACCCCTGCGGCCTCATTCGGCTGGTTCGGCGGGGAGCGACTGAACGTGATGAGCGTCCAGCGCGCCGCGTACGACAGGGAGTGGGACGAGAATGTATGGCTCATTGCGGAGGCCCTGTGGCCTCTCTGTGCAAGCCACCGCCTCTTTGCTGAGTGGATCGAGTCCCAGCAGCTCGGTATCGCCGCCGCCCTCCGGTTAGGAGACGCTGCAGTCGAAGCCCGGATGCGCTCGCAGCTGGCCCGTGCCTACGCCGAGCTCGGTAACTTCGAAGCAGCGGAGGACGAGATGGCGCGCGCAGTCTCAGCGGTCGAAGTATGCGGGAACGACATGCTGAAGGCTTCGGTGAGGGAATTCGGCGGCGTATGCCGCCTCCGCCAAGGCGACGCCGATCGAGCGCTGGATGCATTCCGGGCTGCGAGATCTATGTTCGAGATGGGCGGGCACGCCCGAGGTGTCGCACTGCAGGACTATCACATCGGGTGGGCGCTAACGGCACTGGGACAATACGGCGCGGCTCTGGACACGCTCGGGGTGGCACGCGCTGAACTCGCTGCAGTTGGTGACGAGATCAGCGTTGGCCGGGTCATGGTCCGGCGCGGTGAGGCTCTCTGCGGCCTCGAGCGCTACGACGATGCCGCAGAGGAGTTGGCCGAGGCCCTCAATGCAATGGGCCGACTGGACATCCCCTTCGAGCAGGCGGATGCCCTAGAGACGCTGGCAAATGTGGTCGAAACCCGTGGCAGTACCGATGCGGCTCGCGCGCATCGCCAGCAGGCATACCGCATCTACAAGTCGCTCGGCCATCCCCATGCCGACGATCTGCTCTCCCTGATCACGAGGGGTCTCACGGCTTAGGAGCGGTACCTCACGCGCTGGGCTATCCCGCCAACGCAACTACGCCCGACAATCGAGAATCCCCAACCCTGACCGTCAGACCACGCTCGACGGGCAGCGAGGCCCGACCGGTGACATCGCAGGCATAGAACGCCGCCACTAGCAGGGTCGTGTCGTGATTAGACCACTCTCCTCCAACCCCCTCAACGACACGCAGCGCCAGCGGGGCGCGACCTCGGGGAAAGAGGGTGACGAGTCGGAGAGGGCCATTTACCGAGGCTGCGATGCGGCAGCCCGGGCTGCGCTCGAGCGCACGAGCCGCCCATGACGCCTCGGACGAGCCGGTCGGGTCGATGCTTGCATCGCTTGACCTGACGACCACCGCTGCGCTCTGGAGGAACCGGGGGTCTCGTTCTCTCTCGTCGACGATGAGGAACCGGAGCGTCTCGCGCNNGGGGGGGGGGGGGGGGGGGGGGCAAGAACGGCAGGAAAGCGCTGTAAGGACACCTCGACTGCTCCGTCCCGCTCGTCCGAGAGCGGGAACGCGGCGAGGGCGAGCTGGGCGGTGACGGCGGCGAGTGCGACGTCTGGGCGCCCGACGGTGAGGACTCGGGGGGGTTCGGGGGGTTCCTCTAGATCGATGATCCGGTAGATCGCCTCACGCATGATTCTCAGCGACTCGCCGGGAGCCCCTGTCATTCGTCCGACCACACTCTGGTGACGACCCGGCTCAAACTCCCGGATCGCCTTATCGATCTGGGGGCGAAGAAGGGCAGCGACGTCGAGCGCCGGAGCGATGCGCCCCAGCTCGGCGAGGGGTGAGGACTCGACCAACTTGTCGTGCTCGAAAGAACAGAGCAGGACTGGCCTTCCGATCGAAGCGGCATAGAAGGCCACGGAGCCATGGTCCGCCACGAAGAGATCGGCGGCGATCGCTACGCCGCGCCAGGAGTCGCCACGCGGCGGCGACAGGATGGCCCCCGCGTCGATCGCGCGACGAAGCCACGTCCGCACCTGCCACGGACCATGCCCGTACCAGATATTGGGATGGATGATCATGGCTACTCGGTACTCATCCAGTGGCAACTCGCTGAGCAGTCGCACTGCGAGGCCCGGATAGCGTCCCAGCTGCGCGCTCGGCCCCCATGTCGATGAAAGGACGATTAGTTTCTGCTCGGATCCGATCCCGAGACTTGCGCGGTAATGGTCCCGGAACGGCAGGCTCGCCTCCAGCCGGTCGTACGCCGGGTCGCCGGCCATAAGCAGGCTGACGTCCGGGGGATGGCCAGCGAAGAGGGATGCCTGGTCGGGATGGGAGATGACGACCGTGGTGGCTGGCACGTCGCCGCGCCTTTGATCGGTATCAGCAAAGACTGGCAGCGGGACGGTCCCACCGGGTCGGACACTCGCCGGCTTACCAAATCCGGGTCCATGCGGCAAGATCATGAGCGGGCTCCGCAGATGTTCGAGGTTGCCGGTGTGGGTTGAGCAGATGGCAAGATCGAACCTCGTCGCCATCGCCTGAGCCCAAGGCATGATGGGAACGCCTACGTCCCGCAAGAGGTCCAGGGCGCCTTGGTGGTACACCGATGGTGCCTCGTCTTCCACCGTGAACACGAGCTGCACCCGGGGATCCGGGAAGATCTCCGAAAGGAAGTCAAGCAACCATTCGGTGGTGGTAACGGTCCTCGCAACGATGAGGACCTTCCGGACGAATGGCACCGACAGGTAGGGCGCAGACCCTTCGCCCACTGGTACCCGGATCCAACCCGGGAAAGGCCCAGATGTACCGGCCGGATTCACCTGCGACTACCTGACGACGCGCTGGGTCCATGCAGGAGGAAGGTGTTGGGCCCATGCAGGAGGAAGGCGGATTTAGTTGAACCGGACATTCTGAATATCGCGAGCTTGGACAACGGGGCCAGACGGGTCTCCCACGATCGTGTTCGAAACTTCGGAGTGGGAATCGATCGTGACCGCCGCGTCTAGCCACAAGCGGAGCTCGTGCCCGAATTCCCGATTGGCTTCTGACTCGCGAGCGAGTAGAGCGGCCAGGGATTCGATCCCATCAGGGTCGAGGTCGGTAGGGTCCTCTGGGAGGTGGGTCGACGCGAACGTCCGGCCTAGGGCCCGCCGAACGAGCGTGGTGAACTCGTCACACAGGCGGGCACCCGCCTCGCCCATCGAACCTCCAGCCACTCCCGAAAGGACGCTCGTCACCAGCGGTTCGATACCAGTCATCGGTGTATCTCCTTTGAAGTGGCCACATCCGCTGTCTGCAATCTAGCTCCCAGTCCTCGGATCGGCCTCAGAGGGCGAAGGGGACCGATCCGCACCCCGGCATCACCTTCCCTCCCTTTGGGTACCGCTGACCGCCCTGCCAAACTCATCTTGTGAACGGCGATGCTGATCAGGGTGCGAGTCCAACCGAGCCTGGCTCTGCCCGCTCCCAACAGACCTCCAACGGCTCCCAGCAGACAGGGAAAGAGCAGGCACTCAGCCGGCTGCTGACAGCACTCCTTTCATTGATCTTTGCCGGACTTGTCCTAATTCTTCCCCCGATCGTCAACAAGCAGCTGGCGGGCGCCGAGCACACCCTCGAGAAGCCGCTCGTGGGTTTCATCGTGGCCGCTGCCGTTTTCCTCGTGGCCGCGTGGCGGAAACGCTTCGCTATCGGAATTCTGGCGATCTGCGTCATCATCAGCGCGACCCAGCTCACCTACTACTTCGTCAGCACGGCGAACTCACGGCGGGCAGCCGCCGAGACAGCCTCATGGATCAACCTGCCGGTCGCTGACTTCTACCGCCACATTGTGCCGATCGACAAGCCTGATGTCTTTGGTTACGCGACTGTGGAGTGGCACGAATCGGACATCACTCTGAAGTTGCGGTCGAAGACGGGAACTACGCAGCAGGGCATCCGTCAAAGCCCACCTCAAGGAACTCGAGGAATCTACTTTGCAGCCACAGTTACCAACACGGTTGGTGGTAGCGCCGTTGTCTGCCCGCTCATCTACGGCATCACGAGCATCAGGAACTACTTCACGTTTCGGGTCCAGGATGCTCCCAATGGGACACCAGAAGCCGTGAGCTATCAAATAATCCAAAACTCAGGAGTTTTCACATCGGGCTTCCACGCACTCCTACTCGATAATGACACTGACATCCCGTACTACGACAGCTGGAACATCCTCCAGCCGAGCGCCGACACTCAAACGAGGCTGGCAATGCTCATTGAAGGTGACAACGGAAAGTTCTTCGTAGACGGTCGCCTCGTGTTCGAGCGTGTTATCGATGACCTACCGAACTACACAGTCGCCGTCGGCACGACGGTGCTGGCGGATGATTTGCAGGACGCTGCGAACTGCACCTTCACCGATGTGGTCTTCCGTGCTGAGCCGCTGGCATCCTCGTGATGAGCCGCTGCTCCCCCGGACTCGGGACACCCAGCCGACAATCCACATCAGCTTCCCTCCTTTGGATCAGGCTGGCTGCTGCGACGTCTCAAGATGGGGTCGAACTCCTCGAGCCACTGTTCAAATTCCGCCTCGTAACCCTCCATCCACTCGATCAAGTCCCCGTACCGAAACGTCGGAAACCCATGTTTCATCAAAGTGGCCAAGGCGTGCGAAACTGCAGGTCATCAACCTCTTATGCACAGGGCGATGTCCGTCTTCCTCATGATTCAGTTAACCACTGCGGACTTTTGGTGGCCACAGGTGCGGACCGCTCATGGCCATAAGTGCGGACTTGGCCATTGACAATGGCCGCCTCTATTGCTCCCGCGAGCGGCGCGGAGAGAGCCACTGGAGCACGGCATTGCTGACCGGTTCTCAATCATTTCGACTGAACGTCCGACCATTCCTGGGTATGAACTATTGGGACTGCTGGCTCCTCTCCATCGCCTTGGCTCACCTATTGGCGCACTGGCAATTTGGGCGGCAGTCCTGCAAGTCGACAACCCAAGGACGACCCCTTCTCCTTTGGACAAGCAGGGAGGCGCCCAGGGGTCCGCAAGGTCGCTCAGGTAGTTCCCTCGATCTCCCGATTGCCGTCGGGCTGCTGGTTGCGTCCGGGGAGTTGGATCTCGGCACGGTCACAGGAATGGCATTCATCGGCGAGTTGGGTCTCGACGGATCCCTCCGCGGGGTGCCCGGCACGGTCGTGTTGGCCGAAGCCCTCGGGAACCATGTATTGGTGGTCCCCGAAGCCGGAGCCTGTGAAGCCGGTCTGTCGGGAGACCACCCGGTGCGATCGGCACCGACACTCGCCATTTTGGTGGAACGTTTGTTGGGGCACCGGCCGTGGGACCAACCGGTTCCGCCCCACCCCGGCACCTGCCCGGCCGCCGGGGGCCGGCCCCCGGGGGGATCCGCCTCCCGGCATGGTGACCTGTCCGATGTTCAGGGCCAGCGCCTGGCTCGTCGTGCCTTGGAGGTGGCGGCCACCGGCGGGCACCACCTGTTATTGGTGGGACCCCCGGGCTCGGGGAAGACGATGCTGGCCAACCGGCTCCCGGATCTGTTGCCGGCACTGGTGAGGTCGACGGCCCTGGAGGTCAGCCGGGTGCACTCGGTGGCGGGTTTGCCGCTTCCTCCCGGCGGCCTGATGGTTCGGCCGCCGTTCCGCGCCCCTCATCACGGTGCGTCGCCGGTGTCGATGATCGGGGGTGGGACGACGTGGATGCGGCCGGGTGAAATCAGCTTGGCCCATGGGGGAGTGTTGTTCCTCGACGAACTGGGCGAGTTCCCCACCGTGGTACTCGACGCCCTCCGCCAACCGCTGGAGGAAGGCCAGGTCCGGGTGAGCCGGGCCCGGGGGTCCACCGCCTTTCCAGCCCGGTTCATTCTGGTCGGAGCCATGAACCCGTGCCCGTGTGGTGAAGGCGGTGCACCCGGTTGGTGCCGGTGTAGCGAGAGCGCCAGGGAGCGCTACGCCCGACGCCTGTCCGCACCGCTCCTCGACCGGTTCGACATCGCTGTCCGGGTCGACCGGCCTGACGTCGACGATCTCATGGACGGGACGCCGGGCGAATCGACGGCAGTGGTGGCCGAGCGGGTCGTGGCTACTCGACGTATGGCCGCCCGTCGACACGTACTCACGAATTCGGAGTTGCCCGGGGCAACCCTCCGGAGTGATGCCCCGATGAGCGCCGCCGCCTCGAAGCTGGTGGAGATGCAGATGCGATCGGGGACGCTCAGTGCCCGTGGTCTGCACCGGGTCCATAGGATCGCACGCACCATCGCCGATCTCGAAGGGGCCGGTGACATCGAGGCCTCCCATATGCACGAGGCACTACTCCTGAGGTGCCGGCGGGATCTTCTGCTGGGAATGGAGCAACGATGACACGGATCGATGACCGCCTGGTCCATGCCGCGGCTTTGGCCGGACTCCCCGGCATCACCCCTGTCCGCCTGGTCTCGCTGATGGCCGGGTTCGACCCGGTGGAAGCGTGGGAGGCTCTGGAGCACGGGCGCCACCCGGCGGATCCGGATCGACGGTTTGCCGCCGCCGCCCGCGCCACTGATCCGGTGGAAGTGGGGGAACGATACCGACGGGCCGGTTTCGAGATACTGCTACCCGGCGCAGAACAGTATCCGTCCATGCTGGTGGACGACCCCGGTGCGCCCGCAGTGCTCTTCGCCCATGGGGATCCTTCGGTGTTGGAGGGCCGGCCCCGGGTGGCGATCGTGGGCACCCGGTCCGCCACTCCGTATGGGCGCCAGGTCGCGGTCGAACTCGGGCGTGATCTGGCCTTCTCCGGCGTGGTGGTGGTATCGGGATTGGCCCGGGGAATCGACGGTGCCGCCCACGCCGGGGTGCTCCAGGTCGCCGAAGGAGAGGGTGCCCCTCCGGTGGCGGTGGTGGGTACCGGGCTCGACGTCGCCTACCCGTCCTCCAACGCCCGGATCTGGGATGGGGTGGTGGCCCGTGGCGTGGTGCTGTCGGAGTCACCCCTGGGTACCCAGCCAATCCCCAAAGTGTTTCCGGCCCGGAACCGCATCATCGCCGCCCTCAGCGATGTGGTCGTGGTGGTCGAGAGCCACCATGGAGGTGGTTCGCTCTATACCGTGGACGCCGCCGCCCGCCGGGGCATCCCCGTCGCCGCCGTCCCCGGGTCGGTGAGAAGCAGGGCTTCCGGGGGCACCAATGGGCTGCTGGTCGACGGCTGTATTCCGGTCCGCGACGCCACTGATGTGATGGTGGCCATTTCGCTGGCCCGATCCGGGCGTGATGCACCGGCCCCGGCCCAACAAGCTGCCACCCTGGTAGCCGCCCGAGGAAAGAGGGCGATGCCACCGGTCGGCACAGCCGGTGCATCACCCGGCGTGGCCCATGGCCCGTCCACACCGGGAATCACCGAGAAGGCCCGATCGGTGCTGGGTGCCGTCGACGACACGCCCACCTTGTTCGAGACGATCCTGTTGCGAACCGGCCTGACCATCGCCGAGGCTGCGCAAGGGTGTGACGAGCTGGTGGCGTCCGGCCGGCTGCTGGCCGGGGCGGGGTGGTGGTCGAAGCAGCAGCCGGGTCGCTCAGGCGCTGGGAAAGTCGCCTTGGCGCCAACCAATCGCGGTTGACGACACCGCCGACGCCGTCGGGGCAGAATCGAGAGGAGGGGCCGTGCACGAGGTCTGGTTGGTCTGGGCGCCGTACCAGGTGTCACCGGACCCGGCCCACACCAGCCAGCAGGTCCCGCTCGATGCCCGAACCACCATGGTGATGGCTCCACCGCCGGCCGAGTTGGCCACGCTGACCACCGACGAACTGGTCGACGGCCCGTCCACGTAGGTGATGGATGGATTGGCCGCGGCGAGGAAGGCGACGGTGACGGTGCTGTAGTCGCCGCCGCCGGCTGCCTCTGCGATGGCGGTGGTCAGTGATGTCGACAGGGCCTGTTGGGCTTGCATATCGTTCGCCAGGCCCACACCCGGTGCATTGGCGATGCCCGGTTTGGACTGCCCGTGCGAACCGAGCGTGCTGATCAGAATGAGTGCCACCAGAATGGCGCTCGCCAGCAGGCTCAGCATGGTTGCCACCATCGAGAACCCGGAGTCGGCGGTGGGCAGGTGTCTTGGTGCGTCCACTGGTCTCCCCTCGACCCATTGGTCCGGACCGTATCGGTGCGAACGCCGTAGGTGGAGTCCCTCGGATGACACGGTACCGCACAGGACGAGAGACATCGGGGTGTGCCCGGATCGACGCCGGGTACCCTTGGCCCGGTGATCGATTCGGTTGACGTGGTGCAGCTCCCCCGGCGGGGATTGCGGATGCCCAATCCGAGGGCCAATCCGAGGGCCAATCCGAGGGCCAATCCGAGGGCCAATCCGGAGACCGGTGGTGAGTTCGAGCGTCTCGTTGCCATCGCCCAACTGGCCGAAGACAGCGGCTTCGATTCGCTGTGGGTCTCCGATGATGCGGGCCGAGCCAGAGATGAGCAGGGTCGATCGGACACGGTGTTCGAGGCGTACTCGCTGCTCGGCGCGCTGGCGGCCCGCACAACCCGGGTCGGGCTCGGGGTGTTCCCGCTGGGTCCCACGGTTCGGTCACCTTCGATGGTGGCCAAAATCATCACCGGGGTCGATGTGATCTCCCACGGTCGCGGCATCCTGGCGCTGGGGGTAGGTGGGAACCGTGATCAGCAGTCGATCGATCGACTCTCCGAAGAGCTGCAGGTATGTCGACAGATGCTCACGGAGGAGGCACCTTCGTTCGACGGCCGGTTCTATCGCCTCGTCCAGGCCGTCAACCGACCTCGTCCGGTGCGGGCCGGAGGCATCCCTCTGGTGGTGGTGGCCGACAGCCCCGCCGTGGCCGACCCCATTGCCCGCTGGGCGGATGCCGTGGTGGTGGTGGGGAAGCCACCGAACGTGGAAGCCATGGTCAGTGGGCTCGATCAGCGGTGCCGGGCGGTCGGGCGGGCCCGCGACGCGGTGGGCGTCATCTGGAGCGGCGAGATCGACGGGGGACCTGACCGGCTGGCCGATCAGGTGCAGGCGATTGCCGAGATCGGTGTCGCGGGGTGTGTGGTGTCCATCGCCGACAGCTATGACCGCGACACCATTCGTGCCACCGGGGAGGCCCTATCAGGTGTGACGTTCGAGTAGAGCCGAGCCGAGCCGCTGCGACCTACTTCGTGTCGACCGGCTGCATCACCACGTGGTCGGCCCGCACCCGATAGATGATTCTGACCTCGCCGGGTCGCCGCATCGGGTAGGTGTCGACATCCAGATATTTCTTGGCCAACGCATCGATGTGGGCGTCGGCCCCATCCTCGGTCGCCTCAACGGTGCCGCGGACGATCACGACGTTGTAGGGATCGTCGGGATCGACCACCGAGACGGCCACCGACGGGTTGCGGGCGAGATTGGACTGCTTGGCCCGACCCTTGGCTGTATTGAACACCAGGTCGTCGCCGTCGATGTCGATCCAGACCGGGGTGAGCTGGGGCTTACCCTCCTGATCGACCGTCGCCACATTGGCGATCACCGGTCGGCTGATCAGGGTGCGGGCTGCCTGTGTCAACTGGGTGCTCATGCTGTCGTTTCTCCTTGGTACGGCGGTTGTGGGCACGAGCCTACCGACCCGTCCGGCCGGTCCGCACTGGTACGGTGCGCCATGCGCATAGGTGCTCACGTCAGAGCGGGAAAGGGCCTTGTCCCTGCCCTCGATCGCGGGGCCGAGATCGGTGCCGACGTGGTGCAGATCTTCACCCAGAGCCCCCGGATGTGGAAGCCTTCCCAATACGGCCCCGAAGTGCTGGCGGCCTACCGGGAAGCCCAAAAGGACCGCCCTGAAGTGTCATCGACCTTCTGCCATGCCACCTATCTGATCAATCTGGCCACTCCCGACCCCGAGCTGGCCGACAAATCACGGGCGTGTCTGCAGGCCAACCTGGCCACCGCCGACGGGATGGGAGCTGAAGGCCTGGTGCTCCACATCGGCAGCCACCGGGGGAGTGGATTCGAGGCCGCCTTGCCCGGGGTGGTCGATGGGCTCCTCGAGGCTCTCGATTCCGTGGAGGTGGTCGGCGCACCCTGCCCGATTCTGCTCGAGAACGCCGCCGGAGCCGGTGACACGGTCGGGCGCTCCTTCGAGGAACTGGCTCAGGTCATCGACGGCGCCGGTGGCGACGAGCGTCTCGGGGTCTGCCTCGACACCCAGCATCTGTGGGCTTCCGGGGTTCCCTTCACGACCGTTGAGGAAGCCGATGCGCTGATGTCCCTGGTGGCAGCCACCGTGGGTCTCGATCGCCTGCTGTGCCTACACCTGAACGACTCCAAGGTGCCGTTCGGTGCCAACAAGGACCGACACGAGAACATCGGGGACGGTTCCATCGGGGCCGACGGCCTGGCCGCTCTGTTGGGTCATCCCGACCTCCAAGGGTTGCCGGCCATCCTCGAGGTTCCCGGAGACGGCGACGGTCCCCGGGCAGAAGACGTGGTGGTGGCTCGTTCCACCTGGCAACAGGGCCTGTTGCTCCGCCAGGGCTGACGAGGCGCCCCGGAGGAGAGGTGGAATTTGGAATAGGAATCATTCTTGGATAACATCGTAGGCGATCAGCTCACGAAAGACCTCCGTCGATGAACCCGTTCGCAACTGCCGCAGGGCCCCGGATCACACGCCTTCCTCGAGTGGGAACGGTAGCGGCCATCCTGGTGATGGCCTGTGGTTTGCTGGGTTCATGTGCTATGCCGGCTGCGGTTTCCGGCAGAGGCAGCGCCTCCGGGCGAACCGGCAACCGTGTGATCGAGGTGGTGGCCGCTGAGGACGTCTGGGGTAGTATCGCCGCCCAGATCGGCGGAGAACATGTGCACGTGGTAAGTATCATTACCAATCCAAATGTCGATCCGCACGGGTATGAGCCGACGGCCGCCGATGCCCGGTCCGTGGCGGAGTCCCAGGTGGTGGTCGAGAACGGGATTGGGTACGACCCCTGGGCCCCCAAGCTCGTGAAGGCGGATGGCGGGACCGTCACCGTCCTCGACGTCGGCAATCTCCTCGGCATCGCCGACGGGGGGAATCCCCACCGGTGGTACAACCCGGCAGACGTACTGGTGGTGATCAATCGGCTCGTCACCGAGTACCAGAAGCTCGATCCCACCGATAGCGCCTATTTCGCCGGGCAGCGGACCGCCTACGAGACGACGGGGCTGGAGCAGTACCACGCGCTGATCGCCTCGATCTCATCGGCCTACCGGGGCACGCCGGTGGGCGCGTCGGAGTCGATCTTCTCCATGTTGGCGCCGGCATTGGGTCTCGACCTGATCACGCCCAGTGCATTCCTGAAGGACATCAGCCAGGGCACCGACGTGTCGGCCGCCGACAAGGAGACGATCGATGCGCAGATCGAGCAACACCTGATCAAGATCTACGTGTACAACAGTCAGAACGTCACGCCCGATATTCAGGTGCAGCTCCGCGAAGTGAAAGCGGCCCACATTCCCTACGCCACCATCACCGAAACCCTTCAGCCCGCCGGCGCCAGCTACCAGGCCTGGCAGACCGAGCAGTTGCTCGGCATCCGGGCGGCATTGGCCCGGGCGGCGGCGTAGAGGACCGATGACCGAATCCGCCACCAACCGGACTCCCGATACCCCTGGGTCTCCCGAGCCGACCCGTTCGCCAGGCAGTGCCCCGGCAGTGCAGATGATGGATGCCGCCGTCCGGCTCGGCGGACGGATGATCTGGTCCGAGGCGACGCTCGAGGTGGCTTCAGGGGAGTTCGTGGCCATCCTCGGCCCCAATGGCGCGGGCAAATCGACCCTGGTCAAGGTGCTTCTCGGCGCCCTCCCCCTCGCGGCGGGACGGGCGGTGGTACTCGGGCGCCCACCGGGGGAGGCGGGCAGGGACATCGGGTACGTACCGCAACGCCGGAACTTCGACCCCGGGCTGAGAGTGAGGGGCGTCGACATCGTCCGGCTGGGCATTGACGGTGACCGTTGGGGTGTTCCGGTTCCCGGTGGCCACCGCCTCTTCGCGAACCGGAGGGAGCAACGGCATCTGGTCGACGAGGTCATCGAACTGGTGGGTGCCACCGCCTATGCATCTCGTCCGATCGGAGAGGTGTCAGGAGGGGAGCAGCAGCGCCTTCTCATCGCCCAGGCCCTGGTGCGTCGACCCCAACTGCTGCTCCTCGACGAGCCGCTCGACAGTCTGGACCTTCCGAACCAGTCGTCGGTGGCTGCACTGATCTCCCGTCTTTGTCGAGAACGCGGGGTCACCGTGATGATCGTGGCCCACGATGCCAACCCGATCCTCTCGTATCTCGACCGGGTGGTCTACCTGGCCGGGGGACGGGCGGTTTCCGGGACGCCCGCCGAAGTCATCACCTCGAACACCCTGACGTCCCTCTACGGGACGCCGATCGAAGTGTTGTCCGCCTCCGACGGCCGCCTGGTGGTGGTGGGTGAGCCCGAAGCGCCTGCCCACCATACCGACCGCCACTCCGGCCACTCCGGCCACGATCCGGGGCCGGCCCGATGAACCAGACCGTCAGCCGGCTCACCTGGAACATCCCCGGTGACCTCCACCAACTCTTCGGCTTCCATTTCATGGTCAACGCCTTCCGGGCCGGGACAGTGGTGGCGATCGTGGCAGGGGCGGTGGGATGGTTCATGGTGTTGCGCCGGGCCAGCTTCGTGGGCCACACCCTGGCGGTGGTTTCCTTTCCGGGGGCGGCCGGGGCCATCTGGTTGGGGATCAGTGTCACCGCGGGCTACTTCGCCGCCAGCATCGCCGCCGCCCTGGTGATCGCCATGGTGCCGCCATCGAGGACCGGAGGAAGCACCAGCGGGGAGGCGGCGGTGATCGGCACTGTCCAAGCCTTCGCCCTGGCTTGTGGCGTGCTCTTCGTGAGCTTGTATAGCGGCATTCTCGACAGCGTGACCGGTCTGCTCTTTGGTACCTTCCTCGGCATATCCGACGAACAGGTACTCACCCTCCTGATTGTCGGTGCCGCGGTATTGGTAGCGCTGGGGGCCATGGCCCGCCCCCTGTTCTTTGCCAGTGTCGACCCCGACGTGGCCTCGGCTCGCCGGGTTCCGGTCCGTCTGCTCTCCACCCTCTATCTGGTACTGCTGGGGTGTACCGCCGCGGAGGTGAGCCAGATCACCGGAGCACTGCTGGTCTTTGCCCTCCTGGTGATGCCGGCGGCGGCGGCTCAACAAGTGACGGTCCGTCCCGGGTGGAGTTTCCTCCTGACCATCACCCTGGCGCTGGCGGTGACCTGGCTGGCCCTGGGGGCCGCCTATTTCTACAGCTACCCGGTGGGTTTCTATGTCACGAGCTTCGGGTTCGCCGCCTACGCCCTGGCGGTAGCCGGCCGGGCCATCAGTGGATGGGCCGGCAGCCGGGCATCCGCCGACATGAGGCCCCTGGCGATGGTGGACGGATGACCGTCCTGGTCGCCAACCCGTTCATCGGTGGACTGCACATGCTCGACCATCCGTTCCTCCGCTACGCGTTCGCCGCCGGCACCTGCATCGCGTTGGCCTCGGGTCTGATCGGCTACTTCGTGGTGTTGCGCAGTCAGGTGTTCACCGGGGACGCGCTGTCCCACGTCGCCTTCACCGGCTCCCTGGCCGCGCTGGCCCTCGGCCTTGATCTCCGGGTCGGGCTCTACGGGGCGTGCATCGGGTTCGCCCTCTTGTTGGCATTCCTCGGGCGACGGGCCAACGCCGACGACACGGTGATCGGCACCGTCTTCGCTTGGATCCTCGGGATTGGTGCTCTGTTCCTCTCCATCTACACCACCACCCGGAGTGGCAGTGGCGGATTCACCGGAAACGCCGGCGTCAACGTACTGTTCGGCTCGATCTTCGGCCTGTCCTCCGGCCAGGCCCTCACCGACGCGGTGGTGGCCTTGGCGGTGGTCCTGGCCGTGGTCTTCATCGGCCGTCCGCTGTTGTTCGCCAGCCTCGACGAGGCGGTGGCATCGGCCCGGGGCGTCCCTGTCCGCTGGCTCGACTACATCTTTTTGGTGCTGGTGGGCATCACTGCCGGCGAGGCCACCCAGGCGGTCGGCGCCCTGTTGTTGCTCGGGTTGCTGGCGGCACCGGCGGGAGCGGCGCAGCGGTTGACGCCGCGGCCGTTTGCCGCTCTCTGGCTGTCGGCGGCCATCGCGGTGGTCTCGGTCTGGGTGGGTCTCACCCTGGCCTACGCCTTCCCGCGGATTCCGCCCAGCTTCGGCATCCTGTCGGTGGCCACCGCTTGTTACCTCCTCTCGTTTCTGGTCACCACGGGAGCACGCCGGGTGGTCGATCGCGGCGGGGCCAGCCGCCGCGGCCCCGGCAACCGCCGAAACCTGGTCATTTCACACGGCGAGGCATCGTAGTGTCAGGGTCGGTGATCATCAGCCCGTCTGTTCACGATCTGGTTGCTTTGCGGCTCGCGGGACGAGAACAGCGCTATACGCCGCTGCGCCAAGCTCTGGTGGGGACACTGGCCACCGCGGGACGGCCGCTTTCAATTCCGGAAATCCTGACCCGTACCGACGAGCTGCCACAGAGCAGCGCCTATCGCAATGTCACCGCTCTCATCGACGCCGGGGTGGTCCGACGGGTGACGGGAACCGATGATCATGCCCGTTTCGAACTGGCCGAGGAGTTGGCCGGGCACCATCACCACCTGGCCTGTGGGCGGTGCGGGAAGGTCGAGGATGTGGCTCCGTCGCCCCGGCTCGAGCGGGCCATGGCCGAGGCCGCCCGGGTGGTGGCCGATGAGCACGGCTACGAGGTCACCGAGCACAACTTCGATCTGGTGGGGCTGTGCCCAGCGTGCCGTGATCTGAACAGCTGATCACCTGCTTGCCCGACGCCGACCGCGCCAGGGGGTAGGGTCAACGCCCGGAATCGTTGGGGGAATTCTCGAAGGACCCGACACCGAGAGGAGCTGGCTATCACTACCAATCCAACCCGTACGGAAACCGACAGCATGGGTGCCACCGAGGTACCGGCTGACCGGTACTACGGGGCCCAGACCGCCCGGTCCCTCCACCACTTCCCGATCGGCATCGACGTGATGCCTCCATCGCTGATTCGCGCCTTTGGCATTCTGAAAGAGGCCTCGGCCCGGGTCAACGCGGATCTGGGCAAGCTGGCCCCCGAAAAGGCGGAGCTGATCATCGCCGCGGCCCGCGAGGTGTCCTCGGGTGTGCTCGACGACCACTTCCCCCTGAAGATCTGGCAGACAGGGAGTGGTACCCAGACGAACATGAACGCCAACGAGGTGATCTCCAACCGGGCCATCGAGATGGCCGGAGGAGTGATGGGATCCAAGGCACCCATTCACCCCAATGACGATGTGAACATGTCCCAGTCCTCCAACGACACCTTTCCCACCGGCATGCACATCGCCGCCGTCGAGGAGCTGACCCACCGGCTCATTCCCGCCGTCCGTCGCCTACGCGACTCCCTGGCCGACAAGTCCCGGGCCTTCGCCGGCATCACCAAAATCGGTCGGACCCACTTGATGGACGCGGTGCCTCTGACCCTCGGTCAGGAGTTCTCGGGGTACGTGGCCCAGCTCGACGCCGACCTCCGGAGGGTCGAATTCTCGTTGGTGGACCTCTACGAGTTGGCCGCCGGCGGTACCGCGGTGGGTACCGGCCTCAACACCCACCGCGAGTTCGGTGGCCGGGTGGCCGCCGCGGTGGCTGAGATCACCAGCCTCCCCTTCGTGACCGCCCCCAATAAGTTCGCCGCCCTGGCCGCCCACGACGCCTTGGTGGCATCCAGTGGCGCGCTCCGCACGTTGGCCGGGTCACTGACCAAGATTGCCGATGACCTCCGGTGGCTCGGGTCCGGCCCCCGGTGCGGGCTGGGTGAGCTGCAACTCCCCGAGAATGAGCCCGGCTCGTCGATCATGCCGGGAAAGGTGAATCCGACCCAGTGCGAGGCGATGATCATGGTGTGCATCCAGGTCATCGGCAACGACACCGCGGTGGCGGTGGCCGGATCACGGGGGAATCTCGAGCTCAATGTGTGCAAGCCGGTGATCATCTACAACCTGTTGCACTCGATCACCCTGCTGACCGGGGCATGTGGATCGTTCACCGAGTTCTGTGTCGACGGGCTCGAGCCCAATGAGGACCGCATCCGCCAGCACCTCGACAACTCGTTGATGCTGGTCACCGCCCTCAACCCGCTGATTGGCTATGACAATGCGGCCACCGTGGCCAAACACGCGCACAAGCAGGGAATTACGCTGAGGGAAGCCACCGTGGGCCTCGGGTTCCTGACCGGGGAACAGTTCGACCAAGCGGTACGACCGGAGTCGATGACCCACCCATGACGGGATCGGCAACCGCCGACCGTTGATCGCCGCCGGGTGAAAGGGGGAAGACCGTGACATCGGGAACGACTGCTCTGAAAGACGTCGACCTCACCGATCTCGATGTCTTCGCCGACGGATTTCCCGACGCCGTGTTCACCCGGTTGCGGGCCGAGGCGCCGGTGTGGTGGCACCGCCCGACGGCCCACACTCCCGGCGGGGTCGGATTTTGGGTGCTCAGCTCCTACCAGATGATCATGGCGGCGGTATCCGACGCCGGGCTCTTCTCCTCCGAGCGGGCGCCCGGCGCGGGCGGGGGAGGCACCATCATCGAGGACCTCCCCTACGGGTTCGCCTCGGGGGTACTGCTCAACATGATGGACGACCCGCGCCATCACCGGATTCGCCGGCTGGTCACCCCGTCATTCACCCCCCGGGCGCTGACGCTGATGGAAGCAGGGATCCGCTCCCGGTCGCGGGCCATCGTGGATGGGATCGCCAAGAGGGGATCGTGTGACTTCCTGGCCGAAGTTGCGGTCGAACTACCGCTGCAGGCGGTGGCGGCGCTGATGGGGGTTCCCGACTCCGACCGGGCCGACCTGATGGCCTGGTCGACTACCACTCTCGACTACGAGGGGAGGGAGCTGGGCGAGAGCAACGACGCAGTGAGCCGCGCCGCCGCATCGATGGCGGAGTACGGGAACCGATTCATCGGGGAGAAGAAGGTGTGCCCGGGCCAGGACATCATCAGCGCAGTGGTGGGCGCCACCATCGATGGTGGCGACGACGGCAAGTCGGAACCGCTCACCGATCTTGAAATGGTGATGTTCTTCAATCTGTTGGTAGTGGCCGGTACCGAAACGACCCGGAACTCGATCGCCCTGGGCATGGTGGCTCTCATCGACCACGCCGAGCAGCTCTCGGCCCTCCGCGACGACCGATCGTTGATGCCGGGCGCGGTGGAGGAGATCCTGCGGTGGACGAGCGCCACCCTGTACAACCGACGTACGGCCACCCGGGACACGGAGCTCGATGGGCAGACCATTCGCCAGGGTGACAAGGTGACGTTGTGGTGGCCGTCGGCCAATCGCGACGAGTCGGTCTTCGAGGACCCGTTCCGTTTTGATATCCGGCGGGACCCGAACCCGCATCTCACCTTCGGCTATCGCACCCACTTCTGCCTGGGGGCCAATCTGGCCCGGATGGAGATCCGGTGCATCCTCGATGAACTGCTCGATCGGCTGGAGGGTTTCACCCTGGCCGGCCCGGTGGAGCGGGCCCGTACCAACAAGCACGCCGGCGTCTGGCATGTCCCGATGACGTTCCGCCCGCGCCAAACGACCCTTACCCCGGCAGGACCGGGCAGTTGACCTGCATGTCTGCCGCGGTTGGACAAGTGTCCAAACGTATGTTGTCCTTTATCGCACCACCCGTCGTGACGCAGTGGGGTGGGCAACCCTACGACTGCAGTCGGAGAGACCGAGGACCATGACCGCTCACCCGGACGACCTGTACATCGGGCTGACCGACGGTGCGTTCTACGGCGGTGATCCGTTTCCGGCCTTTGCGTGGATGCGGGACAACGCCCCGGCGTACTTCGACGAGGAGGCGGGCGTGTGGGGCATCACCCGCTACGCCGACGTGAAAGAGATCTCCAAGGACCCCGACACGTACTCCAACGCCGGTGGTATTCGCCCCGACTCGGGAGCGCTGCCCATGATGATCGATACCGACGCCCCCGAACACGTGAGGCGGCGGCGGCTGGTGAGCAAAGGCTTCACCCCTGGGCGGATACGCGAGAGCGAGCCGGGTATCCGGGCGGTGTGCGACGACATCATCGACCGGGTGTGCGAGACCGGATCTGCCGACTTTGTTCGCGATATTGCCGCCCCGCTGCCGATGGTGGTGATCGGGGACAGGCTGGGCGTGGCCCCCGAAGATCGCGAAGACCTGCTGCGGTGGTCCGACGACATGTTGAAGGCCCTGGGCTCGCCCGATCCCGGCCTGATGGACAACGCCGCGGCCGCCGCCATTGAATACGCCGGCTACGTGACAGCGGTGATGGAACAGCGACGGAAGGACGGTAGGTCGGATGACCTGATCGGAACGCTGGTGCACGCTGAGATCGACGGCGATCGGCTCGACGACCAGTCACTGGTCTACGAGTCGCTGCTCATCCTCATCGGTGGCGACGAGACGACCCGCCACGTGATCAGCGGTGGCATGTACGAGCTGCTGCGCCATCCCGACCAGATGGAGGCGCTGCGGGCCGACCGGTCCCTGATGACCACTGCGGTGGAGGAGATGTTGCGGTGGGTGACCCCCATCAAAAACATGGCCAGGACGATCACCAAAGACGTGGAGTTGCACGGCGAGACCCTGGATGAGGGCCAAAAGCTGCTGCTCCTCTATCCGTCGGCCAACCGCGACGCCCGGGTATTCGACAATCCTGACCAGTTCGACATCACCCGGAGCCCCAACGACCATGTGGCATTCGGCTTCGGGGCCCACTTCTGCCTGGGGAACCGGCTGGCCCGGATGGAGCTTCACGTGATGTTCGATCGGCTCCTCGATCGGCTCCCCGATCTGACGCTGGCCACCGACGCCGAGCCGCCCCGTCGAGAGGCCAACTTCGTGTCCGGGTACGAGACCATGCCGGTGGTCTTTACGCCCACGGCGCCGGTCGGTGCCCGAGCCTAAGGTGGGGTGAGCGAACGGAGGCCCGGCCATGAGTGAACCCGTACTGGGCGAGACAGACCTTGGTGCGGCGATGAGCGGTCCCGGTGCCCCAGATTGGAAGCTGGTCGACGGAGCGCTGGTCAAGACGGTGACCTGTGCCGGTTTCGCCGGGTCACTGGCCTTCGTCAACGAAGTGGGAGTGCTGGCGCAAGCCGCGGACCATCATCCCGACATCGATATCCGTTACAACCAGGTGAAGCTGGCACTGGTGACCCACGATTCGGGTGGGATCACCCAAAAAGACATCGACCTGGCCACCCGCATCGACGGGGTCTCCGCCGGGACGAAGTAGGACCCGGGGCTCCCGGTCCCCCCCCGCAGCCAGAGTGCCCCGGGCGACGAGGCTCAGCCGACCGGCAGGTCCCACAAGGGGAACCAGCGGTCGAGGTCTGCTTCGATGGCCAGATCGCCGGCCACCAGGCTGTTCAGTTTCAGCTCCTGTTCGGTGTTGCGGTGTTCGGGGCCGTCGGGGACGAACGGATAGAACGTGCCCCGCTTGAACAGGTAGACCAGAAACCCCGTCGAGGTGAGCACCGTGGTGGGCCCGGGAGGCGAGTCGGCGGCCGAGTCGGCGGAGTCGGGGAGGGTGGCCACGCCGAAGACCGAGCAGAGAAGTTGGGGTCCCCATCCGGCGTCGGAAAGTGACGAGTTGACCAGATGGACCTGGGTGACCAGCGATTCGATATCGGGGTTCTCCACCACCACCCAGTGGTAGCCGTAGCGGTCCTCGGCCGTCCGCAGCTTGCCCTCCCCGTCCATGGTGAGCAGCTTCATCACCTCAGCCTGCATGTCCTCGAAGCCTTGCCCGGTGGGGGGTTTGTAACAGACGCCGGCCCGCCCGGAGGTGGTCATCCCCGCCGCGCTCTGGAGGGTGATGGCGGCCGACGGCAGTCCGAACAGCGAGTCGAGGTTGGCCTGCACCGGTTTGGTCCGGCCCAGCAGGGTGTTGAGCAGTCCCATCAGACCGGACGGCCCAACTCGACCTCGATCTTGGCCAGTTGGTCGAGGCGCTTCTCGAGCGTCGGGTGAGTGGAGAATATCGTGGAGAGGCTGACCCCCTTGGTGGCAATAGCGGGGGTGAAGTAGAAGGCGTTGAAGCTCTCCGCCGCCCGTAGGTCCCGGGTTGGGATACGGGACATCTCGCCCGTCACCTTCACCAGGGCCGAGGCCAGAGCCGAGGGTTGCCCGGTCAAGAGCGCCCCCGAGCGATCGGCGGCCAACTCGCGGTAGCGGGAGAGCGCCCGGGTGAGTAGGAAGCTGATGGCGTAGACCAACACGGACACCACCAATACGGCCATCTCCACCAGGGCGGCGTTGTCGTTCGAGTTGCTGTTGTTGCTGTTGTTGCTACCCCCGAAACCGCCCATCATCCCGGTCCAGAACATGATGCGCGTGATCAACCCGGCCACCACTCCGAGAAAACTGGCGATGGTCATCACTGCCACGTCGCGGTGGGCCACATGGGAGAGCTCGTGGGCCAGTACCGCCTCGAGTTCGGCCTCGTCGAGGCGGCGCATCAATCCGGTGGTGGCGCACACCACCGCGCTGTTCGGGCTCCGACCGGTGGCGAAGGCGTTGGGGACGTCGGAGTCGGCGACGGCCACCCGCGGCTTCTTCATGTCGGCCAGCGCGCACAGTCGGTCGATGACCCCGTGGAGCTGGGGTGCCTGCTCGGCGGTGACCACCCGGCCACCCATTCCGAACAAGGCGATCTTGTCCGAGAACCAGTACTGGCAGAAGAGAATGATGGCGGCGATCACCAGCACTGCCATGTAGGAGATACCGAAGGCGATCAAGAGGCCGACCACCGCCCCGTAGAGGATGACCAGCATCAGGCCGGTGGTGAACATCCGGAGGTTGAGACCCCGGTCGGAGGGAATGTTGCCGGCGGTACTCATGAGTTGGCTGTCACCCTTGGTCGGAAGGAGCCGAGTCGGCCAGCAGCCGCTTGGTTTCGGCCAGGGTGGCATCGGCGAACGGGACCACCAGCTCGGAGGGCGTGAAGGCGTCGTCCGGCAGGGTCTGTCCCACCTGTCGCACCTCGGCGGTCAAGGCCAACAGGGCCGAAGTGAAGGCAGTCTCGTCATCGGCGTCGACCGCGTGCACCAGGGTGGTGTCGAGATCGTCGAGAGCCGCCCGGTGCTGCTCGGGAACGTCGTACTGGGCCTCTCCGAGAATCCGGACGATCATGAGGCCGGCTGTTCGGGATTCGCCGGGGAGGCAGCGGCAGCGGAGGGGAGCTCGCCAACCGGGGCACTGGCGCCGATTTCGGCCTTCAGGGCGGCAAGTTCGGTGTCGACCGTATCGGTGGTGGACACCTTGTCCAACTGAGCCTGAATATCGTCGACCGGCTGACTCAGGTTGGTGAGGGCCCCCGATGCCAACAATTCGTCCATGGCCCCGGCCCGGGCCTGCATGCCATCGATTTTGTCCTGGGCCCGTTGCATCGACATGCCGGCGTCGCTCATCGACTCGGAGATGCCCGAAACGGCTTCACCGATCTTCGTCTGGGCCTCGGCCGCGGTGTAGGTGGCCTTCATGGTCTCCTTCTTGGTGCGGAAGGAGTCGACCTGGGTCTGCAGTCTCTGGGCGGTGCTCACCAATTTCACTTCTTGGCCGGCCACCTGCTCGTGTTGGGTCTGCAGGTCGGTGAGCTGCTCGGCGAGCGCGGCCCGGCGGGCCAGCGCCTCCCGGGCCAGGTCCTCATTTCCCTGGCCGAGCGCTGCCTTGGCCTGCTGTTGCAACTTGTCGGCCTGCTGCTGGAGCTGATTGGCCTGCAGTTCGATACGCTTCTTGGCCGTGGTGACATCGGCCACGCTGCGGCGGACCTTTTGGAGACTCTCCAACTGCTTCTGGTAGGAGAGGTCGAGGGATTCCCTCGGATCCTCAGCCTTGTCGAGCAGCTTGCTTGTCTTTGCCTGCACAATTCCGGACAGGCGCTTCATGACACCCATGGTGGTCAATCCTCCCTCGCTCTTCGCCAGGGGAGCTTAGGTGCTCACCGGCCGGTAGCGTGATCACCGTGTCCGAACCACTTTGCCTGCTGGCAGTCCATGCCCATCCCGACGATGAGGCGTCCAAGGGCGCCGGGACGGTGGCCCGCTACCACCAGGACGGCGTCCACACCGTATTGGTGTGTTGCACCGGGGGCGAAGAAGGGGAAATCCTCAACCCGGCGCTCGACACCCCCGACGTCCGGTCCCGACTGACCGAGGTTCGCCGAGAGGAGTTGACCCGGGCCGCCACCATCATTGGCTATGACGACGTCGAGATGCTCGGCTACCGCGACTCGGGTATGGCCGACTCGGAGGCCAACGCCAACCCCGCCTGTTTCGCCCGGGCGCCGCTCGACGAGGCGGTGGAGCGACTGGTGGCCATCGTCCGCCGCAGCCGGCCCCAGGTCATGGTCATCTACGGGGACGAGCAGTCCGGCTACCCGCACCCCGACCATCTCCGAGTCCATGAGGTCGGGATCGTCGCCTTCCGGGCGGCCGGAGATCCCCGCCAGTTCCCTGACGCCGGCGAGCCGTGGCAGCCGACGAAGCTCTACTACACGACGTTTTCGGTGGCTCGTTTCCGCGAGCTCCACCTCAAGTTCGAGGAACTCGGGCTCGAATCCCCTTTTGACGACACTTGGCGGAAGCGGTGGGAAGGCATGACCGAAGCGCCCATCACCACATCGGTGGAGGTCTCGGCCTTTGGCCACGTCCGACGTGAGGCGCTGCTGGCCCACGCCACCCAGGTGGATCCGACCTCGCGGTTCTGGTTCGGGCTCCCTCCTGAGGTCATGGACGGGATCCACCCTCACGATGACTATCAGTTGGCCCTGCTGGCATCCGATTCCGGTGACGGCGTTGTGATCACCGAAGTGGATCCGCACTCCATGGTGGCCCCCGGCTCGATCGAGAGCGATCTCTTCGCCGGAATCTCCGGGTCTTGAGGAACCCGGAGGTCCGGTGCAGCGGGCATGTCACCGGTGAACCCGGAGGTCCGGTACAGCGGGCATGTCGCCGGTAGCATCGGGGTTCTGTGAGCACCTGGCTGACTGACGAGTGGTTCGAAGAGACCCGGGCGCTGGCGGCCAACCAACCCGAGCGCCCCGGCCTGTCGGCCCGCATGCAGTTCATTGTCACCGGTGGAGCCGACGGTGAGGTGCGTTACTACTGGGTACTCGAGGACGGGCTCCTGTCCCAGAGTGGGGCCGGCGATGTCGACGACGCTGACGTCACCCTGACGACAGCACGGTCGGACGCCATGGCCATGGCCAAGGGCGACCTAGATCCCAACGTCGCCTTCATGCAGGGTCGGATGAAGGTCACCGGTGCGATGGGCATCATGATGCGGCTGCTTCCGGCCACCAATACCCCCGAGTATCAGGAGCTACGCCGCCGGATCGCCGACATCACCGAGTTCTGAGCTCTCCCATCGTTCCCGAGTCGGCTCCGCCGGGGAATGGTCCCTCGCTTCCTCGTTGACCACGTCGGGGGCCGGGAACCTGCTGCCCGGTGTGCACCGCGTCGATTGTCGCAAACCCCAGGCCCGGACACCGCTGCTGGGTTCGCCACCCGTCCGACATGGCCTCGAGGATCGGCGCCTCGTCGTGCCCGCCACATCGGACCTGTCGACGGCACTCATTTGAGCCCCCCCATCAGGTCCGAGTGCCTCATCGGGCCCCCTTCCGTGGTCGCAACCGAGGTGTGACTCGTTGTGGACTTTCCCACGATCACCTCGGAGCGAAGTGGGACTGCGATCACCATGACGGCTTTCCGTGGTGGTACCGGCTCTGGGGAATTCGCTCCGACCGGAAGTGATCCGAACCGCTCGACGCGTTCCCGTAGAAGTGGATGCTGTCGACGATTGGCCAGGTGCAACTGGCGAAGGTATCGGTGGGCCACCGATCCGGAAAACACCGGTGAAGATTGGTGTACCGACGGTAGATCTGGCGCGGGACCGCAAGATTACGGCTGAGTGGCCGTTCTTCTACACAAGATCAGAGTTCTTGTTCACCAAGTAATCGGCGATGCCAGCCTGCGTGGCACGTTGACGGTGGACAGAGGAGAAGGGGGAACATGACTTCCGATTGCCGACCGGACTTGCCGATGGTTCGAAGGGGGCCCGCCGGAAACCGGGGGATGTGGTGGCGCTGCTTCACCGTTGGAGGAGTGGCCATCGCTACGTTCTCGGTCGCCGCCGCGGGCGCATCAACTCCCGCTCCTCACACACTTGGGTTGCACCACCGTGCAGCCACAAAGACCTACGTGGCGACTGCATGGCCCGGGTTGATATCGCAGAACGCGCCAGCGTCACCAGCTGCGTCACCAGCTGCGTCACCAGCTGCGTTATCGACGCCGGCACCTCCAGCGGTGGTGCCGCCAGACCCTTGCGCCGTCACGTCCCGCAATGCGGGGGCTACCCTGACCGCCGCCACCACGTCGGAAGCTGATGCCAGTCACGGCACGACGGCGACCCTGACGGCCCTGTCGGTTGGGCCCACCGTCAACTCGACGCTGGGATCCATTGTTCCGTCGCAATCCGGCCAAGCAACCACCGGAGGTGGTGGCTCCGGATCGACGCTGCCTACTGGCGGGGGATTGCCCACGAGCGGTCTGCCCACTACCACCACCACTACCACTACCACTCCAAAGTCCTCCCCCAAACCTTCGGGCAGCTCCACGACCGTCCCGAGCAGCGCCTCACCGGCTCCGACGGCCTCCGCCTCTCAGAGCACCCCGTCGACCACGCTCCCGAAGTCGCCAGTTCTGTCCGGCGGGGGAACGTCCACGGGTATTGGCTGCGACCTCACAGGAAGTGCGACCGTCGGCGAGCTGGCAGCGGGTGAGACGCCGACGGAAGTTGCGGCGGTGACCGATGCGCTGGGTCTGCTCGGCATTCAGTATCTATGGGGCGGTGAATCTACTCACAGCGGGTTCGACTGCTCGGGGCTCGCGCAGTACATCTACCGAGAAGTGGGGATATCTCTTCCACGGGTGGCCCAGCAGCAGTTCGACGCTGGTCCGGGCGTACCGCCCGGAACACTGGCAGAGCCTGGCGACCTGGTGTTCTTCGGATCATCGACCAAGGGCGTGGAGCATGTGGGGATGTACTTGGGGAGCGGTTTGATGATTGATGCTCCGCATACCGGCGCCGTCGTGCGCTTTGATCGAGTGCAGGGCTTTGGTCCGATTGTGGGAGTGACTGCGCCGGGCCAGCGATAGGGATGCGGCGCCCGACGGGAGTGGGGGGCAAGTTCAAGCGGCGCCCGATCGTCAGCGAACTGGAACGGGATGCAGCATGGAATGACGATTGGCGTGATCAGGTCAGTGCGTTCGCGCATTGAATCGGCGGGTCGTGACTGCGGACGGTCGCTCCAAGTGCGGCGGCTGTGGCGGTCGCACCTCGGTGATGGCATGCCGGATGTTCGCCTCGCACAAGGATTGCATCTCGGCGACCGGCATCATGATGCGGCTGCTTCCGGCCGCCGATACCCCCGAGTATCAGGAGCTACGCCGCCGGATCGCCGACATCAAGGAGTTCTGAGCTCTCCCACCGTTCCCGAGTTGGCTCCGCCGAGGAACGGAATGTGGATGGAACCCGCGCTCTGGAGCACAATGAGGATGGCCACTGTCAACAGCACGACGATGAGCAGCACGGTGAGTACCGGCCGGATCTTCACCCAGGTGAGACCGGTGGTTCCGCCGGCTGCACCTCGCCCACCCTCGTCCGGCGGTGGGTGGGCGAACACGGTCGTCGTCGACGATGATCCGGCCGGACCCTGGCGGTCGAAGGCAAACGCCGCCACTCTGGGACGTAGCTGGTCGGCATTCCCACCCGGCAACAAAAAACGATAGGTGTTGAACATGGTCCGGAGACTGATGAGGGCACCGGCCCCGGTGTGGGGGCGCGATCGGTCGGTGGCATCGGGATCGATGATTTCGTCATCGTCCCCGACACCTTCACCTGTGCGGTTGAGCTCCGGATCCACCCACCACTCAGGGGTGATGCCCCCGCTCCATGGTTCGATGACGTGAGCGATGAGGGACGACCAGGGCAACAGTCGCGACTGCTCTTCGGGACTGTGGATCACCCCGACGCCTTCATCGTCGAAGGTCAGTGTGATTCCATCAACCTGTAGAGGGGCACTGCCGTCACTACTCAGCAGCACCAGGCCCTCGAGCTGAAACGGTGCAGCAGGGGGCAGCGCGACGAGTACTCCGCCGGAGGTCTCCGGTGGAGTACTGCTCTTCGACTCGCCCTTTCCGACCACGGCAGCTCCCCTAGGTGACCTGCCACGATACTTTCACTTGGCGGCACGGTGACAGTTCAGGCTGGGTCGAGGCAGGACAGGCCGGTTCGGCCACATGCCGGAGAGAGACCAGTTCGGTCACCCCCGCCGCATGGCGTCGCGCAGCGAGCGGAATCCGATGAGGGTGACTCCGGCCTGGGCGATGATCTCTGGCATACCGCCATCGTCCACCAGCAGGGTGTGATCGGAGACCCGGTTTTGCCAGTCAGTGGTGATGGCTCGGAGCTCCGGTGTATCGATGGCCGGGCGGAGGGTGACCTCGGTGACTCCGGGTTCCAGGTCGGACAGCAGGTCGATGAGGGCCTGGCGGGAGTGCAGTAACGAGAGCGAGGCACACCGGTCGGCAAAAAGGACTCCCTCATCCGCCGCCAGCTGCCGGAAGGGAAATCCGATGTTCGGCTCGGTGTCCTCCCCCAGTAGGCGCAGGGGCAGCGCGAAGTCGATGGCCATCTCGAGGTACACGTCGAAGAACTCGGGTCGGAGGATCAGAGCGTCGAGGTGAGTGTCGAGATGGCTGACGTCGAAGCCCCAGAGAACCGCCCGTTCCACCTGGGCCCGGCACTCGCGCCGGACTTCGTCCAGGTCGGCGTGGTCCCACATGTCGGTGATGGTCCGGGGGAACCCGCCGTCGCCATCGAGAAGGGATGGTGCCTGGGTGATGGGTCCCCACCGGAAGAGATCGTGCTCGGCATTGAGGGTGAGGCGAACTCCGACATCCTCGCCCCGGTAGCGGGAGGCGGCTTCGCGGGCCCAGGGCGCTGGCACCATCAGCGAGGCAGAGGTGCCGATGCCCCCGTCCAGTGCATCCAACACGCCCACGTTGGATGCGTGACAGAAGCCCAACTCGGCACAGTTGAGGAGAAGAAGTCTTGCTTCAGCTGGATAGTCGAGACGTTCAGCGACTGATGGCATGGACTCGACCGTAGCGTGCGCTTTGGTCAGGCGGCGCGTCCAGTATTCCGGCGGCGTGGAGGCTCGACCGGGTGCTGAACTGCCACCGGCTGCTGATCGGTACGGGCATGGGCTGCGAGCAGGGCCCGGGCGGCCGCTATCCCTCGGTGGCCGATGAGCCGGGTCTGTTCATCGAGGCGCCATTCGTGTGGATGACTGTCGGGTGTCGGCTGGCCGGAGGCAGGAGGCGGCACGATCGGCAGTGGCAGTTCGGGTTGCTGTGCCCGGCATGGTTTTGGTTGGTCGGTTCCCATGGGTACAGCATGGCAAGAGGGTGTATTACAGGGTCATGAGTGCAACCTCGGTCGCCCCTCCCCCCTCACCGCGCTATGGGATCACCATCCCGTTCGATGGGGTCACGCTGGTGGAACATCGCAGGTGGTATCGGGAATTGGTCGAACTCGGCTACACCGACGTGTGGTCGGCGGAGACGGATGGGACCGACGGTTTCACCCCGCTCGCCCTGGCCGCGGCGTGGGAACCCGAACTCCGGCTCGGGGTGGCCATCATCCCGGCATATACGCGGGGACCGGCGTTGTTGGCCCAGAGCGTGGCCGCCATGGCCGAGGCCGCACCCGGCAGGTTCGCCTTTGGTCTGGGGACTTCGTCCGACGTCATTGTCGGGCGTTGGAACGCGGCTCAGTTCGTCGAGCCCTACAAGCGGGTGCGGGACACCATCAGGTTCCTCCGCTCGGCGTTGGCGGGGGAGAAGGTGGACCACGAGTACGACACGTTCACCGTGCGCGGCTTCCGATTGGCCCGCCCGGTCGAATACCCACCTCCCATCTTTTTGGCCGCGCTGCGCTCGGGCATGTTGCGCCTGGCCGGGCGCGAGGCGGATGGCGTCATCGTCAACTGGCTGTCCGCCGAGGATGTGGCCACCGTCAAGCCCGAGGTCGGCGCAGACATACCCATGGCGGCCCGGATCTTCGTTTGTCCCTCAGAAGACGTCGATACCGTGCGCAAGGTGGGTCGCCGGATGATCGCGGCCTACCTCAATGTGGGCGTCTATGCGGAGTTCCACCGGTGGTTGGGACGGGGTCCCGTACTCGAGCCGATGTGGGAGGCGTGGAAGGTCGGCGACCGCAAGCGTGCGCTGGACGTCATCCCCGACGAGGTGGTCGACTCGTTGATCGTCCACGGCTCGTACGACGAGTGCCGTGCCCACATAGGCCGGTACGTGGCCAATGGGATCGACATCCCCATCATGGCGGTGATGCCGATCGGGATGGAACTGGGCGAGGCCGTCCGCGGCTTGGCTCCCCCCTGGGCCGCCGCGTGAGGGTTGATGGGCTGACGGTCGCCGGTTCGGCCCCCGGTTCGGTCCCCGGTTAATCGTTGTACCGGGCCACGATTTCCGCATCTTGGTCACGAACCTGATCGGCAAGTTCCTTGCGGAACCTGTCCTGCTCGGACGCCAGCCGTTCGTCAGAGAGGGCCATGATCCTCACGGCCAGAAGCCCGGCATTGCGGGCCCCGTTGACGGCGACCACGGCTACCGGAACACCCGTGGGCATTTGGACCATGGCCAGGAGCGAGTCGAGACCACCCAGGTTGCCCAGGGCGATCGGCACTCCGATCACCGGCAGCGGGGTGGCGGCGGCCAGCACCCCCGCCAGATGGGCAGCGCCCCCGGCCGCGGCGATGATCACGTTGATTCCGTTGGCCGATGCGGTCCGGGCGAACTCAATGGCGTCGTCGGGGGTGCGATGCGCCGAGATGACCCGGACTTCGACCGCCACCCCGAAGGTTCGCAGAACCTGGACGGCATCATCCATGATCGATGCGTCGGAGGCACTTCCCATGACGATGGCTACTGACATAGGAGCATTCTGCCCGAACCGGGAGTGACGGGCACGTTGACGACGACAATTGCCGGGGCAAGCGGAGAGTCGGGGCCGGCCGGTACGGTGGTCGGACGTCGTGGTCGCCGCGATCACGTGAGAGGTGGACCGCGCCGTGAGCCGGTCCCAAAGGAGAGCCAGCGTGCGCATCGGAGTGATGTTCGATATCGACCAGTCCATCGACAACGTGGTCGGTCAGGTATCCTCGCTGGCCGCGGCGGGCATCGAGACGGCCTGGACGTCGCAGATTTTCGGATACGACGCGCTCACGGTGTTGGCCCTCATCGGTCGTGAGGTCCCCGACATCGGCCTGGGCACGGCGGTGGTTCCCACCTATCCCCGCAATCCGGTGATGTTGGCGGCCCAGGCCCTCACCGTGCAAGCCGCCACCGGGGGCCGCCTGACACTGGGAATCGGCCTGTCCCACAAGATGGTTATCGAACACGTCTTTGGGCAGTCATTCGAGAAGCCGGCCCGCCACATGCGTGAGTATCTCTCCATCCTGGTTCCCATCATCGAGGGTGAACAGGTGTCCTTCATCGGCGAGACGCTCCGGGCCTCCACCTTCGGTCCCCTGGGAATCACCGCCCCACCGGCCCCGGTGCTGGTGGCGGCGCTCGGGAGCGCCATGTTGGGCATCGCCGGTCGGATGGCATCGGGCACCATTACCTGGATGACCGGGCCCACCACCGTCGAAACCCACACTGTGCCCACCATCCGGGCCGCCGCCACCGAAGCGGGTCGTCCCGAGCCTCGGGTGGCGGTTGGCCTGCCGATCTGCGTGACAACCGATGCGGCCGCGGCCCGGGCCAAAGCCGCAGAGGTATTCGCCATCTACGGAACCCTTCCCTCCTACCGGGCGATGCTCGACCGGGAAGGTGCTGACGGACCCGCCGATGTGGCGATCATCGGCACCCAGTCAGAGGTGGCCTCACAGGTTCGTCGCCTGGCCGATATCGGCGCCACCGACTTCTGCGGTGCGCCCTTCGGTTCGACCGAGGAGATCAAGGCTTCGGTCGGCGTCCTGGCCGAACTGATCAAAGGCTGAGCGGCCGGGTCGACGGGTGCCCTATCGGGTGAGGCGGGTGTCTTTGAACTCGTTCAACTCGGGATGGGCGTCCACCAACCGGACGATCCGGTCGATGGTGGCCCGGGCGGTCTCGCCGTCTCCTTGGGGACGGGTCATCAACCGGACGAAGACGGCCCGATCACCCACGATGAAGGTGGGCACGCCGAAGACGTCCCGATCCTCGACCATCCGCTCGTGCTCGGCACGTGCCACTTTGCCAGGCCAGCCGGCATCGACTTCAGCGAGGACGGCATCGGCGTCGACGCCGGCCCGGGCCAGGGCGCTACGAACGACCACCCGGTCGCGCAGATCCCCGCTGTCATCGTGGCGGGCGGAGAACAGGGAGCGATGGACCTTGAGGAAATGCTCCGGAAACCGGTCTCGCACCACTACGCCGGCCTCCAACGACAACAGATCGGGGATGTGGGCCGGGTCCTCCCACGAGGGCGTGGCGCCCTCCTCGACGTGGGTCTGATTCAGAAAGAAGGGGACGAAGGTCACGTCCCAGTCGGCACCGTCGGCCAACCCGTCGAGAATGTGCTCGTGGGCATTGCGGGCGAAGGGGCATCGGTAGTCCCAGGTGACGGAGAACGGCGGAGTGGCGACCATGCCTGTGCAACCCCGGCCGGCCTCGCTCCATTCCTCTGCGGGGTTGGACCCCACAGGTGGGCCGCCCCGGTCAGACCAGGCGTCTACCCACCAGGCCGAGGACGGTGCCGATGGCCATACCCCCCAGGACATCCGAGGTGTGGTGGGCTCGAAGGTGAATGCGGCTGATCCCGATGAGCCCGGCGCAGGCGAACAACAGGGCGTTACCGCTTAGATCGTCGCGCTCGGACAGAACGGTGGCAGCGCAGAATGCCGCCAGGGTGTGACCACTGGGGAAACTGCTGGTGGTCGGCTCACGGAGTGGAACGATGTTGTCGCCCAGGCGTAGATCGGCAGTGTCGGGCCTTGGGCGCCCGATGACCGCCTTGAGGGCGGCGTTGACCACGCTCGACTCGGCGCCGGCCACGGCCAAGGCGCGGACCGCCCGGTTTCGGCGTGACCCGGGCCGGCGGGCCCGCCAGGCCGTGGATGCGGCCCAGAGCAACCCCCGGTCGCCGAGGCCCGACACGATCCTGGCCATGGCGTCAACGACGGGTTGGCCACGCCACGGTTCGAACCAGGCGTCGACCCGGTCATCGATCGCCGCGACCACGTCTCCGAAACCGATCGAGCTGGGATCCACCGGGCCGGTGGGGTTGCCCCTCGTTTCACCCCGGCTCGAACCGTTGACCGGGGTCACGTCGCACCCTCGGTGGCGAGGGCGGCAAACGCCGGGGCGGCGTCATCCGGATTTCCGCCGAAGGCGGGACAGAAGGTCTGAAACCGGCAGTAGTTGCACAACGGCGATGTCTTGGGCCGGAAGTCCTCTGCCTCGCACGCCCGTTCGATCGCCGACCATACGGCCAGAGCCTTCTGGCGCTGACCCCGGAGCACCTGTTCGGAAGGCTCGGCGGTGATCACGGTGGGCTCCTTCAGGTGAAGGAGGCGAACCGCCACCGGACGCCGGCCGAGCACCTCCTGACAGAGAAGGGCGTAGATCTGTACACCCACCAGTTTCGACTGTTCGAAGGCGGGCGGGGGCGCTCGCCCCGTCTTGTAGTCGACTACCACCAGATCGCCGTGGGGGGTCAGATCGAGCCGGTCGATGATGCCCCTCAGGCGGAGATCGCCCAACCGTGCCTCCAAGGTCACCTCGATGCCGACCGGGGTGACGTCGTTGGGGTCTTCGATCTGGAAGTAGTTCTTCACCAGCATCTCGGCGTCGCCCCGGAAGCTATCGGCATCACCCGGGGACAGCGCCAGTTCGATCCACTCCGGGTCGACCTGGAGGTGGTCCCATGCTGACGCCAACTCGGCCAATGCCGCGGCCTGGCTACGTTGTCCCCGTTGGTGGCGCCAGAACAGGCGCTCCAAGGCGGAGTGGACGAGTGTCCCTTTGACAGTCCACACCGTGGGGGGTTCGGGAAGCCGTTCAATGGCGGTGAAGCGGAATGCCAGGGCACATTGGCGGAACGCCGTCACCTTGGAGGGGGACAACGACCGCGGGGGTTCGAATGGCATCGAGGACAGCCTACGGCGCGGGTGTCCCATCGAGAAGACGGAATGCCCCGGTGATCGAAGTCGCGACCTGGTCGGGACGTTGCAGCGGGCCGAAATGACCGATTCCCGGCAAAATCTCGACGGTGCTGGAGCGCAACTGCCCGGCATCTTCATTGAGGAAGGAGACGCCCAAGGCGTCGGTTCGTTCACCACAGGTCAACCAGACGTGGCAGCCGATCTCGTTGAGGTGCGCGAACGCGTCGTGTGAGGTCCCGTGGGCATAGACTTCGGCTTCGTCTTCCCGGCGGCACAGCAGTCGTATGGTTTCGCCGTCGCCACCCTCCTCATCGGGCACCAATTCGAAGCCGCAGTCGACGTAGGCCTGGAGCGCATCAGGATCGAGGTCGCCGAATGGTGGCTTGGAAGAGAAATTGAGGAACGCGTCAGTGGCGGAGGGGAACGATTCCCGACGCCGACGGGCACCGTCCGAGAGGGGGTTGGCCAGGGCCCCCATCGGTGGGCCGGAGAAGACCACCGGTTCGAAGCAGTACATGGAGCGGAAGGTATCCGGCCGGCTCTCCTCGGCAAGGAGCAGGGATGCGCCTCCACAGGAGTGCCCGAAGCCAAGGGGCCGGTCCAGCCCGAGGTGATCAATGGCTGTCAGCACGTCGACGGCAAACCCGGACCAGGCGAAGTCACCATTGCCGGGAGACTCGGACCGACCGTGAGCCCGGAGATCGAGACCCCAACAGTGATAGTCCCCGGCCAGATGGCGGGCCAGCGGTGCCAGGACGCCGGCGCAGAAACCGGTGGCGTGCACCAGCAACAGGTCAGGGCCGTCCCCGCCGAAATCGTAGGTGGCGATTCCGAGCCCGTCAGGTGTGGTGCAGTTGCTACGAGCTG
Source organism: Acidimicrobiaceae bacterium (assembly GCA_003133325.1). GTDB lineage: Bacteria > Actinomycetota > Acidimicrobiia > Acidimicrobiales > RAAP-2 > DASZIT01. The sequence goes on from PKXA01000090.1 coordinate 39,433, forward strand.
GCCCGTCCTGGTCAATCGTCGTACCCACCCCGGTGACGTTATCCGAGGAGACGCTCTTCTAAATTCTGACACGGCCCATGCCAGTGGTCGCGGTCCGGTAGATTGACGCCCTCATGGAGCACTTTTTGGAAAACTGGGGCTATCTGGCCATCTTCGCCTTGACCTTGATGTCCACCATGCTCATTCCGGTGGGATCGGAACTGTCGATGATCTACGGCGGGGTGCTGGCCAGCGGCCAGGTGCTCAACGAACCCCATCACTTGCAACTGGCACTGGTGATTGCTTCGGCGATTCTCGGTGAGCTGGTGGGCTCGTTCCTCGGCTACGGCATCGGATACTACGGGGGCAGACCGCTGGTGGATCGACTGGGCAAATACGTCCTGCTCACCCACAAGGATCTCGACCGGACTGAGGCATGGCTCGATCGTCGGGGTGACCCTTTCGTATTCTTTGGTCGTCTGATCCCATTGGTGCGGTCCTTCGTGTCGGTGGCCGCGGGCTTGGGCGAGATGGCACTGGGTAAATTCACGGTCTTCACCGTGGCCGCCTGTGCCATCTGGTCGACGGCGCTGTGCAGCCTGGGTTACAACCTGGGAACTACCTACAAGAATGTTGTCAAGGACTTCAGCTATGCCGGGTACGTGGCGGCAGTTCTGGTGGTGATCGTTATCGTGGTGATGTTCGCCCACCGGATTCGCGTGGTGCGCACCGAGCGGGGGGCAGGTCCGGCTCACCGCCGCCGGTGAGCCCNNCCGCCGGTGGACACCTGTCCGTCATGAGTGTCACACCTTTCGGGTAGGTTCGGGCCATGGGTGAATTCCTGACTGATGTAGCCACGCTGCGACGCCAAGCCCGTGAGCACATGGACGGTGGGCCGATCACCTCGGCCTACGGGGCCGACCGGCCCAGGGTGATCTCCGTACTGAATGAGGCATTGGCCACCGAGTTGGTGTGCGTGTTGCGATACAAACGGCACTACTACATGGCCGAAGGGATCAACTCGGCCCCGGTGGCGGCGGAATTTCTGCAACACGCCACCGAAGAGCAGGGGCACGCCGACCTGATCGCGGCCCGCATTGTGCAGCTCCAGGGCGAGCCCGACTTCAACCCGGCGACCCTGGTGGATCGCAGTCACGCCGAATACAAAGAGGGCACCACCCTCGAGGACATGCTCCGTGAAGATCTGGTGGCCGAGCGAGTGGCCATCTCCTCCTACTCGGAGATCATCGAATGGCTTGGCACCAACGATGTGACCACCCGCCGCATGCTCGAGGACATCTTGGCCGTGGAGGAAGAGCATGCCGACGACCTGTTGTCCTTCCTGCGCGAGATGGGCGCCATCCTCACCGACGCCGGGTAGCTGATCCCATGCCCCGTCCTCCTTCCGCCAAACAGCTTGCCGCCGAGGCCTCGGGCCATCTCCACCGATCCACCCAGTGGCAGGGGTTGCATCCAGGTGACCCGGTGATGATCGCCGGGGTGAAGATGCGGGGTGCCACCTGGCAGTTCCGGGCCCATATTCTCAACGAACGCAACGGCACGGAGTCGGTCGAGGTGGTGGGTGGGCGACCCGGCGACCGGAAGCTCCGATCCTTCGAACCCAACCGGATCTTCGCCGTCCCGGGTAGCAGAAGCCGGTCGGGAGGATCGGAGAAGGCCATCACCGGGCAGCTCTCCCTGGCCGATGCGCCCCAGCTTCCTTTGGGTTGAGGATGCGCTCACGGATGAAGAGCGCCATGGGCACTCGGAGGTAGCGTCGGCCCCTATGTCCTCAGTTGTGTTCTTCCACGCCCACCCCGACGACGAGGCCATTGCCACCGGCGGCACCATGGCGGGTCTGGCCTCCGAGGGCCATCGGGTGGTGCTGGTCACCGCCACGGGTGGCGAACTCGGTGAGATCCCGGCCGGCTTGCTCAGGGAGGGCGAATCGTTGGCCGACCGCCGAGCTGTCGAACTGGCCGAGGCCGGCCGACTGCTCGGAGTTTCCCGACAGACGTTTCTCGGCTACCTCGACTCCGGCATGGCCGACGAACCGACCAATCAGGACGTCGGCTGTTTCGCCGCCGCCGATGTCGAGGAGGCCGCCCGCCGCCTGGCGAAGATCCTCGAGGAGGAACAGGCCGAGGTCCTGGTGATCTATGACGAACATGGCGGCTACGGGCACCCCGACCACGTCCAGGTGCACACCGTCGGTATCCGGGCCGGTGAACTGGCCGACACGCCCCGGGTGTTCATGGCCACCCAGGACCGTGACTTCTTCCTGTCGTTGATGGACCAGGCAGGAGAAGCGGAGTGGTCGCCGCCGGAAGAAGCCACCGAAGGGTTGAAGACGATGGGCGAGCCGGCTTCCCGCATCACCACCGAGGTGGACGTGACCCGGTGGATCGAGGCAAAACGGGCCGCGATGCGGGCCCATGCCAGCCAGATCACCGAGGAGAGCTTCTTTTTGGCCATGCCGGACGACCTCTTCGAAGTGGTGTGGGGACACGAGTGGTATATCCGGATCCGGCCGGTGGCGCCCGACCCCCATACGGGGCGGCGCGAGACCAGTCTGTTGAATGGATGAGCGCTAGCCTGCGGCCATGCCGTCCACCCATCGACTATTACGGATCCACGGCGGGCGACTGGTCAATGCCGAGCCCCGGGCGGAGCTCGAGTCGGCGCTCGATGATGCCAGTGCCGAGGGTTATGCGTTGGTGAACTCGTTCGCGGTGGACGACAACGTCTACCTGGTGTTGTCCAACCCTGGCGAACCGGGGACGGACTAGCCCAGTTCGGCGACGAGGTCGGCGACCGAGCCGACGATGCGGGACGGCCGATAGGGGAAACGGTCCACGGCGTCGGACTCGGTCATGCCCGACAGCACCAAGATCGTCTCGAGGCCGGCTTCGATTCCGGCCACCATGTCGGTATCCATCCGATCACCGACCATCACGGTGGTTTCCGAGTGGGCTCCCAGGGTGTTCAACCCTTCCCGCACCATCAGGGGATTCGGCTTGCCGACAAAGTAGGGATCGACCCCGGTCGCGCGGGTGATCAACGCCGCCACCGAGCCGCAGGCGGGCAGCAGCCCCTCCGGCGACGGCCCGGTGGGGTCGGGATTGGTGGCGATGAACCGGGCCCCGTCGGCCACCAGCCGGATGGCGGTGGTGATGGCAGAGAAGCTGTAGGCCCGGGTCTCGCCCAGCACCACATAATCGGGGGCTCGGTCAGTGAGGATGTAGCCGATGTCGTGAAGGGCGGTGGTGAGCCCCGCTTCACCGATGACAAAGGCGGTGCCCCCCGGACGTTGGCTATCGAGGAACCGGGCGGTGGCGAGGGCCGAGGTCCACAGCGCGTGGTCAGGGATATCCAGGCCCGAAGTGGCGAGCCGGGCGGAGAGGTCCCTGGGCGTGTACATCGAGTTGTTGGTGAGCACCAGAAAACTTCGACCGCCGTCGCGCAGGGCACGGACGAACCGATCGGCACCGGGCACCATCACCCCTTCGCGGATCAGCACGCCGTCCATGTCGCACAGCCAGCTGCAAGGGGTTTCGCGGGTCATCATTTCTCCAGTATGGATGGTGGTGCCTCATCTTCGGGACATGTCTGTCCGACACCGAACCGCACGGCATGGAGAGACCGGCTCGAGAACCTGAGTTGCAAGGCGACCCGACCCGAACCGACGGGTGAAACCAACCGGTTTACCGCGGCTGATGACGGAATTCAGAAGGTGCAGCTCACAGGCCTGCGAGCGGGTGACGGGGATCGAACCCGCGTAATCTGCTTGGAAGGCAGAGGCTCTACCATTGAGCTACACCCGCACAAAATCTCGTCCGAGAGCATGACACACGGGCCGACACCCCCGAGACCACACCTGTCGAAATCACTCCGCTTTCGAAGAGCCTCCCTGGCTACACCTGGGGATGCCAGAGGGTTTGGTCGATGGCGAGGCCGACCGGTGAGCCCCATTGATTGCGGAAGGACACCTCGCCGGCCGGTCGACGGGGGGCGATGCCCCAGCGTCCTGTCGGATAGCCGAAGCTCACGCAACAGGCCATCACCCAACCCTCGTCGGCGGGCACGCCGAGAATCTCGAACACCTCCTTGGGATGGAAGAAACCGAGCACGGCGGTGATCGAACTGCCCACCCCTTCGGCCCGCGCCGCCAACTGAGCGCTCCAGATGGCCGGAAAAATCGACCCCCCGGTGGGATCGAACTGCACGAACCCGAACAGGAAGAGGGGCACCTCTTCGAAGTGGTCGGCCAGCCACTGGGCGGATCGCTGGACTCTCAACATTTGGATGCTCTCGTCCGCTCCGGGGTCCGCCTCGGCGGCGGCCAGTCTTTCCGCATAGACGGTTTCCCAGAGTTGATCGATCGAGTGGCGATAGAGAGGACCGATCCGGCCGATGACGTCAGCATCGTCGGCCAACAGAAACCGCCAATTCTGGGAGTTGCCTCCGGACGGTGCCCGGATGGCGGCGTCGAGCATCCTCGCCTGGACCTCCAGCGGGATCGGATCGGGCCGGACCCTTCGCATCGCCCGGGTGGTGTACAGCGCCTCATAGATGTCCATCGATCATCCTCTCGGTCGAGCAGTGCCGGCCGGTGTACCTCACCGGCGATGGTTGGCCAAAGGCTTCCGGGTGCAACGCCCGAACGGCAATCGCTCCCGGGTCAGTGCATGTGAACCGGAGTGACCGGTAAGTCAGGTCAGCCGAGAGCCGGCCCGGCATCTCGACCATCTCCGAGTCCCGCTCGGGAGACCACCCGGCCGACAGCGTTTCGAGTTGGATACGGCCGGATTCTCGCAACCGCTCGTCGATGGCAACCCCCTCCAGGGCGATCGCCGAAGACGATGTTCAACTGGCGGCCTTGGAGGGCTATCGATTCGCCATCGCCACGGGAGCCTTCCATCCGGTGAGGTTACCGTTGCCGCCTGTTCTCTGTCGGGAGGATCCCGTGCTATGACCAACTCCATGTCCCTGATGGAACTTCACACCCACGCCATTGCCGCCGGCGGTGGGTGCGTGGCCCGGGCCGACGACGGCCGGGTGGTGTTTGTGCGGCACTCCCTGCCCGGTGAACGGGTACTGGCCCACATCACCGGTGAGACCACCTCCTTCCTCCGGGCCGATGCGGTGGAGATCCTCGAGGCGTCGCCGGATCGGGTGACGCCGCCGTGTCCCCACGCCGGACCGGATCGATGTGGAGGATGTGACTTCCAGCATGCGGCGGTGGCGGCCCAGCGGGCGCTGAAGGCTTCCTTGGTGTCCGAGCAGTTGCGACGGCTGGCGGGGGACGAGCGGTCGGTAGTGGTCGAAGAGGTGCCCGGGGCGGCCGACGGGCTGGGTTGGCGCACCCGGGTGCGTTTCGCCGTCGATCGCGACGGACGGGTCGGCCTCCACAAACACCGGTCCCATGCTGTTGAGCCCGTCGAGCACTGCCTGATCGCCTCGGGGTCGGTGGACGCGGTAGGAGTGGGCGCGCACCGGTGGAGTGGGGCGAGAGAAATCGAAGTCCTGACATCGCCGGATGGTGGCAAGCCGGTGGTGTCGGTAATCACCGGGCGCCGCCATCTCGGAGACCGACCACCGGTCAACGCCGGTCGAGTGGTGAACGGCCGCACCGAACGCGAGCCCCACCGTTTGAGCTTCGATGTGCTCGGTCGCCACTACCAGGTATCGGCAGGGGTCTTTTGGCAAGTCCACCCGGCTGCGCCCGGCCTTCTGGCCCGGACGATTCTCGACGGGCTGGCCCCTCGGGCGGGGGAGAGGGTCGTCGACCTCTACGCCGGGGCCGGGCTCTTCACTGCACAGCTGGCCCACGCGGTCGGTCCCGACGGTGCAGTGCTGGCCATCGAGCGGAGCGGGCGTGCGTGCGCGGATGCCGCTCGGAACACCGAGGATCAGCCACAGGTGAACATCTCCCGGGCCGATGTCACCGCCGAATTGGTGGCTTCCGGAAAGTTGAGTAGTCCCAACCTGGTGGTGCTCGACCCGGCTCGGGAGGGCGCGGGTCGCGGAGTGATGGAGGCGTTGGCCGGCCTGCGGCCGACCCCTCGGCGGATCGCGTATGTGTCCTGCGACCCGGCCTCGTTCGCCCGTGACCTACGGGTGATGACTGACGCGGGCTGGCGCATGGCATCGCTACGCGCCTTCGACCTGTTCCCGATGACCGAGCATGTCGAGCTGGTGGCCATGCTCGATCCACCCGGAGGCGAGTAATCAGTGCTTTGGCTGATGAGTCGAGGAAGTACGGATGGCACCGGCGGGGAGCGCTCTTCGGCGCGGTCACGCAGGTGGGATCGCTGTCCCTGTCGGATGTGGTCATTGTCCTGGTGACCCCACCGAGACGACGGCTACGCCTGCGATAACGCATGCTGGGCTGGCAGCCGACCCGACCACGTCACCCCATCTGATGAGTGTGGCCAATGGCACCGGTGCCGGCAACGCTGTCATCGCCGACTGGCCCCTGTCGCGCCGACTGGCTCAGATGGCATTGGTCGAAGTCAGCTTCGGTGAGCCAGGCGTCCCGACGTAGTGGACCCAAGGTGCCGGAGGTCACGTCTAACTGGGCCGACCGCGTGCTGCAAGCGGAGGGTCCATCGCCACCGGCATCAACCTCGGCCCCACGCTGGAGCGGCTCTCGCCGGCACTCCGAAACCAGGGCGTCATGATGCCGACTCGCGGATGGAGGTCAGGCCACGATGGTCCGGAAGTGAGCCGATCAACGAGGCGAGCCTCGCCGTCATCGACGGCGCTTTGCCCCTTTGACGAGCACACGTTGATAGAGACCGGCAGGAAGCCGCGAGACGATGTCGAATACCTTGGCGTCCGGCCCGATGAGAGCTCGACGCCGATCGTGCTCGACGGCAGCAAGGATTTGGCGGGCGGCCTTCTCGGGGCTGGTGAGCGCCACCTTGTCAAAGTTGTTGCGTGCGGTATCTGGATCACCGGCGAGGGAAGCGACGCTGCCGTCTATTCGCGCGTTGCGGGCGATATTTGTCTTGATGCCGCCCGGGTGGACGGTTGTGCACGAGACCCCGGCGCCCTCCATCTCCAGTTCCAGGCGTAGGGCATCGGTGAAACCGCGGACGGCGAACTTTGCCGCGTTGTATGCCGACTGCGAGGGGATGCTGATCAACCCGAACACGCTCGACAGGTTGACCACGTGGCCTTCACCAGCTGCCTTCAAGTAGGGGAGGAATGCCTTGGTCCCGTAGACGACGCCCCAGAAGTTGATGTTCATCAGCCACTCGATGTCCTCGTAGGACATGGCCTCGATGGTGGTGCTCAGAGCGACGCCTGCGTTGTTGAAGATCAGGTTCACCTTGCCGTGGTCGTCCACGACTTTGTCGGCCCAGGCGTACATGGCGGCACGGTCGGCGACGTCGAGGCGCCGGGAGGTGACCTTCACTCCGAAGCCCTCGCAGAGGGTGACGGTCTCGGCCAGGCCGACCTCATCGATGTCGGACAGGGCGAGATGGGCGCCGCGGGCAGCGAGATCCCGGGCAAGGGCCCGACCGATTCCCGAGGAAGCGCCGGTGATGGCGGCGACCCTGCCGTTGAAGGTCTTCATGATCGTCTGCTCTCTTGGGAGGTGGCCGTGCCGGCCGTCTGGCGGATGGGGTTGGGGTTGGGGTTGGGGTTGGGGTTGGGGTTGGGGTTGGGGTTGGGGTTGGGGTTGGACAACACCATGGCGGAATCTTCAAGGCCGCCCATCTTGAGCGCCCGGTAGTCGCGCAGGTAGCTCTGGTGGACCTGCCATGGGAACTTGGAACCCTGCTTCGGGAAGCGATCGGCTGAGCGCTCCACGTAACCCGAGCTGAGGCCGAGCAGCGGCAGGGAGGTCACCTCCGCGTCCAGGTTGTGGGGTGTGCACTGCCGCTGTCCGGTCGCTTGCATATGGTTCAACAGGCGGCACACGTAGTCGCAGGTGAGGTCGCACTTGAGCGTCCACGACGCATTGGTGTAGCCGATGGCGACAGCAAAGTTCGGCACGCCCTCGAGCATCATTCCCTTGTAGGTCAGCTTGCCGGCGAAGTCGACGGCCTCACCGTCGACCGACAACTCGATGCCGCCGATGAAGAGGAGCTCGATGCCGGTTGCCGTGACAATGATGTCGGCCTCCAGCTCGGCGCCCGACCGGAGCAAGAGGCCCTTTTCGTTGAATGTGTCGATGTGATCGGTAACCACCGACACGGTGTCGGAAGCAATGGCCTTGAACAGGTCACCATTGGGGACGACACAGAGCCGTTGGTCCCACGGGTTGTACCGGGGGGTGAAGTGGGTGTCGATGTCGTAGCCGTCCGGAAGTTGGCGCTTGAGCTGCCTACGGAGGACCCGTTTTACGAGTGCGGGCCGGCGCTTGCTCAGCACATATGACGCCTGGGTGGTGAGGGCCTTGAACCACCGGATGACGGGTCCCGAGAAGCGCTCGGGCAGCACCCGCCGGAGCAGGTTGGCGATGGGGTCCTTGGCCGGCAGCGAAAGGATGTAGGTCGGCGAGCGCTGGAGCATGGTCACGTGCCCCGCAGTGGCGGCCATGGAGGGAACCAGCGTCACCGCGGTGGCACCGCTGCCGATCACCACTACACGCTTCCCGGCGTAGTCGAGATCGTGGGGCCACGCCTGGGGGTGCACGATGGTCCCTTCGAAGCGGTCCATGCCGGCGAAGTCGGGCAGGTAACCCCGGTCGTAGCGGTAGTAGCCGCTGCACGAGAAGACGAAGCCGCAGGTGACCTCCACTGTCTCGCCGGTGTCGCTCCGCTCTGCGGTGATATGCCAGCGGGCTTCGTCGGTGGACCAGTCTGCCCGGACGATCCGGTGGTTGAATCGAATCCGCTGGTCAATGCCGGCCTCGGCGGCGGTGTCCTTGATGTACTGCAGGATCGAGTCGCCGTCGGCAATCGACTTTTCGCCGTCCCACGGGCGGAAGGAGTAGCCCAGGGTGAACATGTCAGAGTCCGAGCGGATGCCCGGGTAGCGGAACAGGTCCCACGTCCCCCCGATGGCATCACGCGCCTCGAAGATGGCGTAGGAGGCCCACGGGCACTTCGCCTGCAGGTAGTGGCCGGCCCCGATGCCGGACAAGCCGGCCCCCACGATCAATACGTCAAGATGCTCCACGATGGCCAGCTCTTTCAGGCGGCCGAGGTGGCGAGTTTGTCGTTCAGGGTGCCGTGCTCCCCGAACAGCACGCTGCGCCACTGCTCGACGAGCTGGGTGGTATCACGATCCTCGGGGTGGAAATCAGGCCGGTTGTAGTCGCGCAGCTGGCGCCAGAGCTCTTGGCTCATGATGGGCGAATGTCGGAAGGTTCGCCAGCTCCGGCGGAGGTTGCCGCGTCGGTAGGTCGCCCGATCGCCCAGTAGGGACACGATGACCTGCGCCGCCATTCCGACCACGAAGCCGAAGCGCAGGACGTTCATCGTCATCACCCGCGCGCGTTCGCCACCCCCGACCGCTTTGTAGACGTCGAAGGCGACGGCCTTGTGCTCGGACTCCTCGAGGGCGTGCCACACGAAGAGATCCCTGACCGCATGGTGGCCGAATAGGCGCCGGGTCTCCTCGCTGGTGAGCACGAGCTCGGCCAGGGTGGCGGTGAAGTGCTCGAGGGCGGCGGTTGCCGCCAGGTTGGACTTCGGCGACAGTATGCGCTCACGGAGGGCGAGGCCCCGCTTGGTGAGCCGCTCGAAGCGCTTGGTCGGATAGCCGAGCTCATCGAGGCGGTCATTGAACACCCGGTGCTCCCGGCCGTGCACTGCCTCTTGCCCGATGAAGCCGGCCACCTGGCGCTTCAGCTCGGGGTCCACTATCTGATCACGGAAATGTCGCACCGAGCGTACGAAGAAGTCCTCTCCGTCGGGGAACACCGCCGACAGCGACGAGGTGAGGTGACAGCCGATCAAGTCGCCGTCCGCGGCGAAGTCCTTGGGCACGTCTCGGAGCGATTCCTCGAAGGACATGCGGCGAGTGGGAACCTTGCGGTCGGGGTTGCGGGTCTCGGTCATTGTGTGTCCTCTCCCGGGAAGCGGTCTGGTTGCCACAACGTAGATGATTTGAGTGATTTCCTCAAGTCATCAATATTGCTAAGCTACGCAGGTGATGGAATCCGAACCGGAGGTGACGGCACAGGGCAAAGGCGCGCAGACCCGCCGGGCGATCCTCCACGCTGCCATCGCCAGATTCGGCCGCGAGGGCTACCGGTCGACGTCCGTCGCTGATATCGCCCGCGATGCGTCGGTGGGTGGCACCATCGCCTACGCCTACTTTCCCAACAAGGAAGCTCTGTTCCTCGCGGCGGTCGACGAGGACGCCGCCGCGGTGATCGAAGAGGGGTCGTCCAGCGCCATCACGGAGCTCAGCATCCGGGACTGGCGCCAAACGCTCATCGTCACCCTGGTCGGGGCCCTCGAATCCCACCCGCTGGCCCGTCGACTGCTCGCGGGCCTCGAGCCCGAGGTGACCGATCGAGTCCTCGTAATGCCGGCCCTCGAAGAGCTCCGCAAGGAATGCGCCGAGCGGCTCCGCACCGGACAGCTCAACGGATCCGTCCGTCCGGACATCGACCCGGTCACCATCGGAAACGGTGTGGTCGCCGTGGTGCTCTCGCTGCTCATGTCGGTGGTCCAGCTGGGTGGAACCGCTGCTGCCTTGTACGCCAACGACGTGGCCGCCGTGTTTGAGGCGGCGATCGAGTGGACGCCACCCCCTCGACCACCTGATTCCGCCCCAGAGTGAGGCCGGAGAGGAGATCGGTGTGCAGCGTCTCCCCCTGCACCGGTTGCCCTGACCGGACCTACTGGACAATTCGAGCAGCAGCAGTCGATGAAAGGGCAGACTCGTTGCAATGGATCCGCAGGGGACATCTGACCCGAAGCGCGACGCACACAGCGACGCAGAGACAATCGCCTCGCTGACTACCGAGATCGCCCGCCTGAAGGCCCAGCTCGACCGGCTCCGGGCGGAGCTCCGACTGTCCCGGCGGGACCAACACGAGACTCCGCCCCATTACCTCTGAGTCGGCTGATGAGTTCCCCCTCGGAACCAATTCGGGTCGGTACGGCTGGTCGCTTCCCGAAAAGTGCAGATGCCTGACCTGCGGGAAAACAGGTCAGGCGTCAGTGACGACGAGCCTTGATGGCCGGGATGGCGAGCGGGGCAGCGGCGATGATCGATGCGGCGAGACCTACGAAGGCCCCGAAGCCCCACCCGATTCCGCTGAACCCAATCCCACCCGGCTTGAACAGGAAGGCGAGGATGCTGAGCACGGCATTGACGCCGGTGGCGATCAGCAGCAGTTGCTCGTCAGCCATGGGGAGCTTGAATGGCATCTCGCTGAAACCGGCGCGGGCTACGAGATAGGCCAAGATCGCCAGGCACAGGATCAGGACGAGGTACATCCAGCCGTGCCACAAGCCGTCCACAGACACCGAACCGAACGCGAAGTTGTACGTGAACCACGGCAGGAAGAGCGAGATGAACAGCAGCAGTGTGCCTACGACAGTGATCCGCTCGGCCTGCGACCACCGTTTGAAGTCGAAGGAGAATGGAGGCAGGCTCACCCCGGGACCGGGACCGGGACCGGGACCGGGGACGGCGCCAGACGGGCCTGCCGGAGGCCCAGGTGCCGGCGGCGGGGCGGGAGGCTGATCGTTCGATTGCTGTTCCGGCGCGTACCACTTGCCGTCCGACGCCTGCCACCAACCGGCGCCCTGCGAAACGTCGCTCATTGTTCCCCCCTGGTCCCCCATGGGCTGAGACCTTCTCGCCATGGCAAGGAGATCTTGGCACGTGCCCGTCGGACGTGCATCGCCCATGCACCAGGACGGAGATCCTCGAGTCCTTCGACGTGACGCTCACAGCTCCACGGCCGCATCCGCAACTTGCCGACCCTCGCCTGACCCGGACCGGTCCACCACACAGGCTCAGGTCACAATCAGTGGGGTGTCGACTCGGAAACTGCTATGTCGACTGACCATGCGCCAGCACTGTCCCTGTTCGGCTCTCATTGCGTCGGCGAAGAGGTTGCCGTGGTCCTCGACGCCACAGTAGGGCTGGGGAGTGACTGACTGCACCGGCCATATCCACTAGTTGGGTATCGTCGACCACATGGTCAACCCCGAAGAAGTGAAGGATGTCCTCGCTGTCATCGGTCTGTACGAGGACGGAGACGAAGACTGCAACAATGCCCTCATCGACCACGAGACGGGCCTGAAGTCGAGCACCGTGGATGAGGTCTTGGAGTATCTCTGGAAGTCGGATCAGATCGAGGGAGTCATGATCGTCGGAGGTCGGAATCCCTCGCTTGACGACATGCGGCGGGTGCTGCCCGATAGGGAACGGCTGTGGGGAGACGAGGGTCTGTACCAGGCCCACCTGTAGAGATCGCAGGCCTCGGTTTCTGGGAGCTTGGGCGAGCATGAGGGAATGAACGGTCGACCATTGCCAACCGAGCCGAGCTCAACCTCGGTCGATTCGGTCAGATCCCAGCAGATGGCCATCTACTCCTCCCATCATCGACGATCCTCGTTCGATTTGGGTCCCAGACAGGCGACATCCATGGCCGGGTGCACCCACTCTCGGATGATGCCTGCAGCGATCCCGGACAATCGGTTCCGCACCGGTCCGAGTCCTGCTCGTGTCCCGCCTGCATGCTCACCGCAACTGAAGATGCCTGACCTGCGGGAATACAGGTCAGGCATCAGTGGAGGTGGCGGGAATCGAACCCGCGTCCCCTAGCTTCTCAGTGGGTCTTCTCCGAGCGCAGCCGGTGTTGGATTGTCAGGATCATCACCGCTACCGGCGGCAGCGAAGTTCCGTATCCGACTGAAATGTCCCTGGCGGTCTGTCGGCGAAACCGTTCAGGTGAGCCCTACTTGATGGCGCCCGGTTCCGACCCGTAGGACTGAGGCCGGTCGGACGTCGCAGTTTCTAGGCTGCGAGCGCGAGCTGAGGCTCGGCGTTTATTTTTTGTTCCGGCTCTTTAACGTGGCTCCGGAGACCACGGCTCGCTTCTCCCACATCGACGACCAGAGTCGAAGCCTGTCACCCCCTGGTGATGATTGATCCAATCGACCACCGTGGTCGACCGGTTACCCATTCTACTCGGGGAGACTGGGTTCGCGTCCCCGGGCCCGAGCAGCCGTCAGCGGTAACCGGGCCCCCTGGTCGCCGCCCGGGCTTCTCTTGCCGCTTCCCGACTGGCATCCCGACTGGCAATGGCATGGCGCTTGTCGTACTGGCGACGTCCCTTGGCCAGCGCCAGCTCGACTTTGGCCCGTCCGTCACTGAAGTAGATGGAAAGCGGAACCATGGTGAGGGACTGCTGCTGGCTACGACCCATCCACTCATCGATCTGCCGTCGGTGGAGAAGCAGCTTGCGTCTCCGATCGGGATCGTGGGCACCGAACCCGTTGGCCTGAGCGTAAGGGGGAACGTGCATCCCGAAGAGCCACACCTCGCCGTCGATGATACGTCCGTAGGCATCTTGTAAGGCAATGCGACCCTCACGCAGCGACTTCACCTCCGAGCCCTGGAGCACCACCCCACACTCGACGGTGTCGATGATCTCATAATCGTGGCGGGCGCGCCGATTGGAGGCGACCACGCGGTTGGCGTCGCGCCCGGCCTGGGCGCCGGTTCCCTTGGACGATCCTTTGGCACCGGCAGTTGTGTTGGAGAGTTTGGCTTTCGTCGCGGCCATAACCCCCCCGACGGTAGTGGGCGGTTGACGCTATGCGTGCACCGGGCCTGGGTGGCAGCTGTTGGAAACAGAAACGTCTGCCCGCCCGTGACGTCCTCTAGCCTGAGACCCACCATGTTGCACTTGACGGACGCCGTGTACCACCAGATGGTTGCTCACTGCCTCACCGGGCTTCCCGATGAGGCCTGTGGCCTGTTGGGAGGCGATCCAGGGACTGCGGCGGTCGTCACCTGCTACCCGACCCGAAATGTGGCGGCCTCGGCCAAGCTGTACACGGTCGATCCGAAGGAACACCTGCGGGCCGACCGCGACGCGGAATCCGCCGGTCTCTCGATCATCGGCGTCTTCCATTCCCATACCCACACCGAGGCGTATCCGTCGCCTACGGACGTCACCCAGGCTCCCGACCCGACCTGGCACTACGTGTTGGTGTCGCTTCGTGACATCCGCCCGGTGGTTCGGAGCTACCGGATCGAGGGCGACGTGATCGCCGAAGAACCGGTCACGGTATCGTCCCGGTAGAATCCCCACTGAAATAGTCAGCTTTTGCCACCCGTCGGGACCTCATCCATACTCGCGGTCACGATGACCCCAACCCAGGAACAATAGGGAGGACCCGTGTCCGTCACAGTGCATCTGCCGACCGTCCTACGGTCGCATGCCGGAGGAGCAAAAGACGTCACCGCCGACGGTGCCACCGTGGGGGAGGTCCTGACCGCGCTGGCCAGCGAGTATCCCGGGCTGTCGGGTCAGGTCATCAACGGCGACGGCACGCTCCATAAGTTCGTGAATGTATACGTGAACGACGACGACGTTCGATATCTGTCGGCACTCGACACACCGGTCACCGACTCGGACGAAGTGTCGATCCTCCCCGCCGTCGCCGGGGGTGCCGTCGATTTATCCCGGTCCCTACCGAGGTGACTCTCTACAGCTCGGTCCTCGACCTCATCGGCAATACGCCTTTGGTCGACATCACCGCGCTCAGTCCGAACCCCGACGCCCGCATCCTCATCAAGCTCGAGGGTCAGAATCCCAGCGGTTCCGTCAAGGACCGCATCGCTCTGTCGATGATCGAGCAGGCCGAGAGCGACAGGCGCCTGTCTCCCGGACAGACGCTCATCGAGCCGACGTCGGGCAACACCGGCATCGGCATGGCCATGGTCTGCAAGCTGAAGGGCTACCACCTGACCGTGGTCCTCCCGTCCAACGTCTCGCCCGAACGTCGGCAGTTGCTCGAGGTGTGGGGAGCCGAGATCATTGAGTCCCCCGGGTCCGAGGGCTCCAACGGTGCGGTGAAGATGGCCCGGGACCTGGCCGACGATCACCCCGAGTGGGCATTTCTCTATCAGTACGCCAACCCGGCCAACCCCAAGGCTCACTACCAGGGCACCGGGCCCGAGATCTGGCGGGACTGCCCTGAGATCACCCATTTCGTGGCCGGGCTCGGTACGTCGGGAACCCTGCTCGGCTGTGGCCGCTACCTCAAAGAGCACAATCCTGACGTGAAGATATTGGCCATCGAACCCCCGGCCGGGGAGATGGTCGACGGCCTCCGCAATCTCGACGACGGCTATATCCCCCCCATCTTCGTGGACAGCGGGGGGGCCGAACTGCTCGACGGGAAAAAGATCGTCCGACCCAGAGAGTCGATCGAATGGACCCGGAGATTGACCGAGGTGGGCATTTTTGCCGGGATCTCTTCAGGCGCAGCATTGGCCGGCGCCGCCAAGTGCGCAGAGTCGATCGAACGGGGAACCATCGTGGTGGTGGCGGCCGACGGCGGGTGGAAATACCTATCGACCGGGGCGTGGACCGATGACCTCGATGTCGTCGAGAAGCGGGCCAAGGAAACCATCTATTTCTGAGGAGAGTCACGGGTTCGCAGACGTTGCCTAACCTCGATCATTCGTCCAGCCGTCGGTTGACGGCGTGAAGTCCCCTGGGATTGCTGAACGGTCCATCGGTTGCGTCCAGACTGCATCGAAGGCGTGATCGGCCCCGGTTGTGTCATTTCGGTGTCTTGTCACGCCCCGCAGATGTGCTTTCGGGTCGGGCGTCGGGACCCGCCTGACTATGGGATTGCCGTTCGGAGTTTCGTGAAAGCATCGGCGAGTTCTTTCGCCCATGGCCACGTCTTGTCGAGCCGCATGGTGATGCCGCGTTGGCGGTGGGCCAAGACGGCAGCAACGTGCAGGACGCGATAGCGCATGGTTTTCGGCTCGGCCTTGGCCAGTGCGCCGTCGAAGCAGATCATCTGGCTCCAGGCGAGCAGTGCACCCGCGATCAGGCTGCAGGCCACCCAGGTCTCGTTGCGCACGAAGCTCTCGAAGGGCAGGTTGGCCAGCCCGCAGTCCTTCCAGGTTCTGACCCTGTCTTCGACCCGGGCGTGTCCCCGGTGACGCAGCTCGAGTGCGCACATGTCCCCGCCGTCGGTGTTGGTGATGAACGCGGTGTGGCGGAACCCCTCAGAGGTGTCGAACAAGGTCAGCTGGGCCCCGGGATGGGGACGCTCGCGTCGACAGATCAGGCGGGTGCCCTCAGGCCACGACGCGAGGTCGACCAACCCGGTGAGCTCGGCTACCCAGGCGCCGTCTCGGATGCCGCCATTGGTCTCGGTTGCCTGTCGCCAATCCTCTTCTTGGACGAGGAGGAGTGCGTCTCGGACCCGCCCGTCTATGGGGTGCCCGATGGAGAAGTCACAGTTGGCCTCGTCGAGGCCCCGGACGAACCCGTGGGTGGCACCGGCCGAGTCGGCTCGCACCAGGATCGGGTGGATTACGTCTTGAGAAGCGTCACCGACGTCGTGGCCGATCTGATACTCGGTTGGCAGCGCAGCGATCGCCTGGTCGAGCAGTTCCAAGTGGTGATCGGTGTCATTCGAACCGGCGTTCCCCGGGCGCAGCATGGCGGCCAACGGCTCGCCGGTGGTGTCGCACCACATCCCGAGGGGATGGAAGCCGAAGCCACGCTTGTAGTCGGGGGCAGCGTCTTGCTTCTCGGAGTGGCTCCGCACCAGGGTGGCGTCCACGTCCAGCACCAACGAGTCGCCCGGAGGAGCGGCCGCCCACACCTTCGCTCGGGCAGCGGCCACCGCTCGGGGGATCTCGCGAAGCTCACTCGATGCGCTCGCTTCCACTGCCCGCCATGCCGTCGGAACCGAGGCCACCGGGCCAAACAGTTCGGCCTGTTCCCGCAGGGATGCCATGTCGGCCAGGCAGTCCGCACCATCGGCGATCGCTACGGCCAGATGGGTCAGCACCACCCCGGGATCGTGGGTGTGCCACGAGATCCCGCACTCGGACATGGCCACAGACATCGCATCCGTCAGACCGCTGCGATCGGCCAATTCGGCCAGCAACGCAGTGCCCGCGTGGGACACCAGATTCTTCCCGTCGCTGGTCACCCTCATCGGGCGACCGGCGCGACTATTGTGCACCTTCAAGGAGCCCTCCGCTTCTGTGTTCGATGTGTGTTCAGCGACAAACATCTTCGCAGTTGGGGAGGGCTTTTACGCGGACGCGCGCACCTCGAGATCAGCGGCGGGAAGAATGATCGAGGCTAAC
>PKXA01000008.1 GCA_003133325.1 Acidimicrobiaceae bacterium
CCGCGGTCCACTCCGAGTCGGCCAGGAGGTCCTCAATCGACAGCATGCTCTGCTCCTCGTTGGTCATGGGTGGATTCGTCCGATGCAGGCTCCTGGTACTCGCCCTCGGCAGAGGAAGCCAGCGAGCGCGCCTGGGCGGCCAACTGGCCCTTGGCCACCTTGCCACCCGAGGAGCGAGGGAGCCGGTCCAGCACCACCAGGTGCTCTGGGTAGTTCTCCTTCGACGTTCCCTGCCCGGCCAGGAAGTCGGTCAGTTCAGCCAAGCTCAGGGTCCCTCCCGATCGCAGCTCGACGTACACGCACACTCGCTCGCCGAAGAGCGGGTCGGGCATGGGGACGGCGGCGGCCAGACCGACGAGCGAGTGGGTCGACACCGCGTCCTCCACCACCGCGGCGGAGATGTTCTTGCCACCCCTGATGATGATCTCGGACTTGCGCCCGACGACGGTGAGGTAGCCCCTNNCGATGTCGGCATGCAGCGCGAACCCGTCCGGGGTGAAGAGCTCAGCCGTGGCAGCAGGGTCGTTGTCGTAGCCGAGACAGAGCGCCGGACCACGGCTCCCGGGCTGGCCCCGCCCCGTTCCGGTGACATCGACCCCGTCGTCGAACAGGCGGACCTCGGTCCCCGTGAGGCTGCCGCCGCCGGTTCGGAGCCGGACCTCCTCCGGGTCGGTGACCCGGGTCCCGGTGGCCACCCCGCTCTCGTTGGAGCCGTAGAAGTTCAGGACGAACGCACCGGTGCGCTTCTCGAACTGCCGAGCCGCCTCGTAGGGGATCATCTCTCCACCGGTGAACATGACCCGCAACGAGGAGAGGTCCCGGGTCGCCATCTGCGGGGACTGCAGCATCATCTTGAATTGGGTGCTCACACAGACGAGCACGGTGGCCCGCTCGCGCTCGATGAGCTCGAGGGTGGTTTCGGCCGTGNNGTGAACCGATCGGTGACGACGGCGGGGGCGCCCAGGACGGCGGTCACGAAGTGCGTGGTGAACAGGCCGAAGTCGAAGGGGATGGGGGCCATGCCCACCAGGACCTCCCCGGCACCGAGCTGCGCCACCTCGCAGGCCTGCATGGCCATGTAGAACTTCGAATTCTGGGTGTGCATGACGCACTTGGGCATGCCGGTGGTCCCGGACGTGGAGTTGATCATGAACAGGTCGTCGGGCCCCAGTCGCCGACCATCGAAGAGCCCGTCGGACGCATTCGCCCGACGCGGAGTTTCCTCGCCGTTGACCAGGATCGGGCCCGTGGCATCGGCTTCGAATACCGGTACGACCACGTGCACCTGGAGCGGAACGNNCGCGGTGGTCGGCATGGGTGATCAGGGCCACCGATCCGGTATGGACCAGGAGGTGACGGATCTCGCTCTGTCCGGCTCGGGCCCCGATCCCGACCGTGACGACGCCGGCCTTCTCGTTGGCCAGGAAGGCCACGTGCGCAGACGCCCCGTCGGGCAGAAGGACCGCCACCCGCTGTCCCGGCTCGATCCCCGATTCCACCAGGCACAGCCCGAGACGGTCGGACAACTGGTCGTAGTCGGCCCAGCTGAGACGGTGTTCTCTGGTGATCACCGCCGGCTCATGGGGGCGCTCCAGGGCGTGTCGGGCCACGAGGTCCGCCACCGTCTGGTCCCCCCACCACCCGGCAGCCCGGTAGGTAGCCGCTCTCTCCGGGTCGACCATGCTGCGAAACGCTGCCCCCACTGACGACACAATGCTCTCCTCGGCGCCCGGGTCGACCGGGCAATCCCCATCTTCAGCTGCGATTTTGCTCTGTGCAAATAGTACGATTCGCTCCAGAGCGGGAAGCGCGACCCGACCGGCGCTCCCGGAGGGGACCAGGGCAACCATGACGGAGACCAACACCCATCCCTACCAGCGGGGCATCTCCTTCGCCATCATGCCCATCCCGCCGGTGCCCGAGCACTGCGTGCCCGTCGAGGCGGGTCCAGCCACATTCGTCGTCGAGTCACGCCTGTTGACCAACGAGGTGCTGAGCGCACTCCCGGAGAAGGCTGTGGACGCCAGCGGCACCGTCTATGACGACTTCGGGGCGAGCGTCCATGTCTGCGACTCGGCCGACTCGGCCGAATATCTCAGATTCGACTGCTTCGACAGCGAGCCGCACTACCACTACATCAACCCGGTCAAAGGTGAGAACCTCATCTGTCGGATCGCCGAAGTCGCCGAGGGCGACCCCATTGCAAGGACGGTGGGTCGCATGAGGGACCGGCTACCCGAGATGCTCGATCTGGCCGGCGCTCGCCGGTTGGCCGGCACGGTCCGGCAGCACCCCGACCAGGTGGCCGCGGCCATCGCTCGGGTGGCCGACCTGCTCCGCCAGGCGCAGATCATCGCGGCGGACATGAAAGCGGCGGCCGACCGCGCCGCCGTGGCCTCGGGCTGACGGGGATCGTCAGTCGCTCGCGGCCTCGCTCACGCTGAAGCCGTCCACACTGGGTTCCCGGGCGAAGACATCGTGCACGATGGGGNNCGCTCCCGGGCATCCCGGTCGCCGCCCATCTTGTGCCAGTAGTGGTAGCCCTGGAAGACGCCGTGGTGGCGGACCACCCACGTGGCCTCTTCGTCCAGATAGGGCTGGAGGATGGTGGCGGCCAGGTCGGCGTGGTTGGCCGGCGACAGCCCTTCGCCGATGTCATGGAGGAGCGCCGCCGTCACCAGGTCGGGGCCCGCA
>PKXA01000011.1:0-344 GCA_003133325.1 Acidimicrobiaceae bacterium
CGCGTCCGGGCCTTGGCGTCATAGAGTCGGTAGCTCTCGCCTTTGGTTTCGATGATCTTGCAGGGCGGCTCTGTTGCATTGGTGGATTCTCGGGCACAGACCTGACAGCTCCGGTGGGACTCGCAAGTCAGACCACGAGCGCGAGCTCGTCAAACGCCGCGGCGATGGTCATTCCGGGAAGTGCATCGACCCCGAGTTCATAGTGTCCTCGCCGCAGATTCTGGATGAAGGCATGGCCTTCGATGATCACGCTGGCGCTCCTGTCCCGTTTGAGGCCTCGCATCGGACGAAGCCTGGCCTTGAGGCGCCCATGGTCTGCTTCGACTCGGTTGTTGGCATATTGA
>PKXA01000011.1:412-2529 GCA_003133325.1 Acidimicrobiaceae bacterium
TCTCGTCAACGAACCAGTGACCGCCCACGCTGTGCCGGCATGGCCGGGCCGCCTCCAGCAACGGCGTGAACCGCTGGACCCATCGGAACAGGGTGACATGGTCGACCTCGATGCCGCGCTCAGCAAGGAGCTCCTCCAGATCACGGTACGACAGTCCGTAGCGCAGGTACCAGCGCACGGCGATCAAGATGACCTCTGGAGGGAACCTGAATCCGGCGAACGCCGACATGGGCGCCTTGATGGGTCGGATGAGACGGAGATGCTTCACTCCGACAGACTCGTCCATAGATGTCTTGGGCACGAGCCCCTTGGCTCCAGGCGAGGTCGCGCTCAATGCAACAGTGCCTCATGACTCGACAATGGCGAAGGTCCCGCCACCTGTAGCGATGAGTCGCTCGTCACCGTCGTGAACTCGCGCCTCAAGGTGCACGACACTTCGTCCCATCTTGACGACGGAGATATCGGCGATCAGGACTCCGTTGGCGGCCGGCCGGATAAATCGCAGCTGGACTTCGACTGACGTACAGAACCGTCCGTCGGAGAGCAACGACATCGTTGCCGCGCCCATGGCGGTGTCGACCATGGCGAAGTAGACGGCACCGTGGACAACTCCATTGGGATTCCGGTGCTCGTCTGCAATGGTGATCTGAGCACGGGCGCGACCCGAGGCAACTTGCTCGATGTTCAATCCCAGGAAGCGTTTCAGGGCGAAGTCGCCGTAGTTAGGAGCGGTAGCCATTGCGCCAGCATCGCACGAGGATCGTCCTTTCGACCCCACGGACTGTCCTCGAATTGCACTCGAACCAACAAAATCCCTCACACAACTCACGATCTGGGCAGCACTAGGGCCCATTGGTTCGGGAATCTGAACCGGCCTAGGCCTGATGGAGACTTTCGGGTGCAACGGTGTGCCGGGTGCCGGGCTGGATCATGAGATAACCGTCCCGCACCCGATCGGGGGCACTCTCGTGCTGGCTCATTGGACGAGGCGATGGATGTGGGAACCCGACCCCGCCATGACGGGAGAGGCTGTGAAGGAAGCGACCTGGGCGTTGCTCGGCATCGAGGTGGAACAGGTAGTTCGACCCTGTTTATTCAGACGTTTCAAGCGCATACTGATGGTGAGGGATCCGGGAGGATCTCGGAAGGAGGCGCTTATGGGTAGCAGACATGGAGGGCCATCCTGAGAGCGGATGGCAGAGGATTGTACGGGAGAGATCCCGGCAGGCCCAGGTAGATCCAAGGCAAGCAGCTCGAAGTGGGAGCGTTGCAACGGCACGGGACAAGGATGCCCCACTGGGTGCCATTTCCCCAATCCACCCGTTCTCGGAGTACAAGTGAAGTAGAGCGCCCGATCCCCGTCAGTTCGTGGGACGGGCGTTTTCGCGTTCCCGTGAAGTCGGTGCCCGATTGGATCGTGGTCTGTGCCTCAGAAACGTCACACCTACCCGGCGGCGAGGATCGCCCGCACCTCGAGCACGTGCTTACCTGCTTCGACGAGCTACTGGGCGAGCACGTGGCCCACAGTTCTCGCTTCAGGGTGATGCGAGCGGTCCACGCGGCATCGCTCACTTCGCACTTGCTCAGTCCTCGTCCAGCAGCTTCTGTTCGATCGANNCACCACCGAAACGCGGGGCGCGGCTTGCGCCACTGCGTCCACGCACGCCTTGATGACGGCCATGATCTCGTCCCACTCGCCCTCGAGGTTGGTGAACATGGCGTTCGTCTCGTTCGGAAGTCCGCTTGCGCGTACGATGCGGACTGTCTCGGCGACNNTGTCTCAGCTGAAGACCCGGGCCGCCAGCGGCGTCGGGCGTATCACGGATCACCCGGCGGGCGCTCAGCCCTATCCCGAATGTGTTGTTACACGGGTGATCCAACATGAGCAAGCACGGAGGCCGCCTGCTCCGACCGCAAAGTCCATAGAACCGCTCTTGGTAGCCGGTGCTGTGGGTGCCGCCGGTTGCACCCGCTCGGGCGCCGAACGACGCGACAGTAACGACGAACCGGCACGTACGTGAGGCCGCTGACGACACGAGCCCCGAAGTCCAACGCCGACCGTTATCCGTCGGCCAGCCATCGGGCCATGCTGAATGCTCGCCTTGGAGAGCATTCAG
>PKXA01000108.1 GCA_003133325.1 Acidimicrobiaceae bacterium
ATGGCGTCTCCATAAAAGCCGGAGATGGTGGTGGTGGTTGTGCTGCTCATGATCGTGTCCCTTCACGTTGGCACCGGAGTGCCCTTCCGCCCGGGGATCGAGTGAGATTCCGGTACGGGCCACCCGCCATGGGTGACCCGACGATGATGGGGGTGCGACCTGGCCCGAATCTTGCCTATCCCCTTCCCGGCAACCTTGCACGACAAAACTGGGGGAGTCTGGCAACCACAACCGCCTACCCCGGCATATTTCTCCTTTCCACGTTTGAGCGAACGGAAGGTGGCATTCGCTCAGAGGCGGAAGTCTTGGGTGGGCCGGGATCGACTCCCTGATGAGAAGAGGTGCGCGTTGGGACTGCCTCGGGCACAGGCCAGTTCAGCTCAGGTCGGCGGAGAGTTCCGCCCGGGTGGCGTCACTGAGCACCACGCCCGGCATGCCATCCGGATAGTGGGGATGGTTGATGGCCAGACTCACCGGTCCTTGGACAAACAGCTCTACCTGGGCAGGTGTCAACCGGAAGCGGACGTAGTGCACTGCGGCGGTCGCTTCCTCGCGGGTGAGAAGCGAATCGTGGTCCGCCTCGGGACTTGACGGCACGACCTGCATCAACTCACCCAATCCGATATGCAGCTCAGCCGAGCGTTCCACTCCCACCAGCTCCGGCAGCCATTTCCGTAGCTCCGCCTCGCTGGTGAGTTCGAGAAAGAGGGTGGCTGATAGCTCGCCGGGCGCCGGAAGAAGGCGGTTGTAGACATCGAGTTCGTGCTGAATCTGCTCGTCGGAGACCATCTTCTCCGCCCGGGCCATCTCCTGAATCTGGAACCGCATTGTCAATCGACTCTCGAAGGTGAGGGTAATCACCGGGCCCACGGTGACCCGGCGCACCTTCTTGACCGCAATCACCTCTCGGCGGAACTCATCACGTTCTCGTTCATAGGCTCGTTGATCGGCGATATCGGCCAACGTCAGTTCCCTGGTCTCTGTCATCGTTTCTCCTTCATTAGAAGTACCCATAGCCCCGTCCATCAGCTTCACCGGACGGACAGGGAGCGTCCTCCCGGAGTGATGGAACGGTTGTCTGAACAGGCGGCACAACATGGGAGATGCAACGACGCGGCCCCGAGTCGAGCCCGGGGCCGGCCGTTACACCTTGAGGTCATCACTACGTCGGACCCGAGAATCACCGCTCGGGCCCGGCCAACGATTACGAGACCGACGCCAGGCCCTGAGCGAACCGACCGGCATGGCTCTTCTCCGCCCGGGCCAATGTCTCGAACCACTCAGCGATCTCGTCGAAGCCCTCTTCCCGAGCGGTACGGGAGAAGCCCGGGTACATCTCGGAGTACTCGTAGGTCTCGCCCTCCACCGCCGACTTCAGGTTGTCCTCGGTCGGACCGACCGGGGTCCCGGTCACAGGATCTCCGGTCTCACGCAGAAAGTCGAAGTGACCGAACGCGTGGCCTGTCTCACCTTCGGCGACCGAGCGAAACAGGGCGGCTACGTCAGGGTAACCCTCCACATCCGCCTTTTGGGCGAAGTACAGGTAGCGGCGATTGGCCTGACTCTCGCCGGCGAACGCCTCCTTGAGATTTTCTTCCGTCTTGGTGTCCTTTAGTGCTGGCACTGTGTTCCCTTCCTTGCGTTGATTGTCATATAGATAGTTGAAGCGCCGACTGTCGACATTCCGGACAGAGCCCCCGGAACACGATCTCGGCGGAGCCGACTTCGAACCCAAGATCGGCGCCATTGGGAATTTGCAGATCAGGAAAGGCCGCCACCAGGTCGCGCACTTTGCCACAATGCCGACACACCAGGTGGTGATGAGGATCGTCGACATTGGGATCGAACCGGATCATTCCGGTCCCCAGGTCGAGCGAACTGATCTCGCCCAACTCGGCCAGATCGTGGAGTGTCTGGTACACGGTCTTCAGCGAGATGGTCTCCATCTGCCTGGTGGCGGCGACATGGACCGCCTCGGCCGACGGATGGGTCATATCGCCCTGAAGTACCCGGAAGATGCACTGGCGTTGGGCAGTCACCTTGCGCCCATTGGCCCGGAACAACTCGGTCAGTTCCCCCGGCGTCTTCATCCCTCACCATAATATCACCAACTGTTGTTTCTCAACACTGATTGTAGATAAGGCATCAACCCCTCCCGCATAGCTGTGGCAGGCTTCGGACGTGTCCGACCGTGATCCCGCTCCCCAACCAGCCCCGCCCTTGTTTCGCCGGGCCGACGCCCTCTCCCGTTTGGCTTCCGAGGAGTTCGATGTACTGGTCATCGGTGGTGGCATCACCGGGGCCGGGGTGGCCCTCGATTCCGCCAGCCGGGGGTTGAAGACCGCCCTGGTGGAGAAGGACGACTTTGCCTCGGGCACCTCGTCCAAATCGTCGAAGTTGGTTCACGGCGGACTCCGGTATCTCCAACAGAACGAATTTCAGCTGGTGTACGAGAACCTGACTGAACGCCAACGCCTGTTGGACAACGCGCCCCATCTGGTCTCCCCACTTCCCTTCCTCATTCCCTTGTTCGGTCGAAACGGAGTGGTCAACCGGAGCGTGGCCCGGGTGTACCGGACCGCCCTGTGGCTCTACGACCTGACAGGGGGCGTTCGCATAGGCCGCCGCCACGAGCGGGTCACCAAAGCCCAAGCGCTTTCCCACCTTCCCAACCTGCGCACCGATCATCTGGTGGCCGGATTCCTCTACTGGGACGCCCGGACCGACGATGCCAGATTGACGCTGGCGGTGACCCGCACGGCTGTCCTCGACCATGGAGCGGTGGCGGCCAACCACACTCGGGTCCTCTCTCTTCTCACAGGGCCCGACGGTCGGGTCAACGGGGCCCGGGTCGACCCCGACCAGGGTGAAGCGTTCGATATTCGGGCCAAGGTCGTCGTCAACGCGGCCGGGGTCTGGGCCGACGAGGTCCGGGCCCTCGACGAGCACCACAACCCTCATTCGATCCGGCCGGCCAAAGGAATTCACATCACCGTTCCAACCGAGGCCTTCCCGTGTGACATCGCCGCGGTCATCCCCGTCAAACAGGATCACCGCTCGATCTTCGTGGTCTCGTGGGAGGACCAGGTCTACCTCGGGACCACCGACACCGAGTGGGACGGACCGCTCGACGATCCGAGCTGTCTGCCCGAAGACGTCGACTACATCCTCGCGGCGGCCAACGCCGTGGTCACCAAGCCCATCTCCCGGGCTGACATCACCGGCATCTGGTCGGGCCTCCGACCACTGCTCGCCCCCGTGGAAGGGAAGCACGCGCCGAGCGGGCGAACCGCCGATCTGTCCCGCCGCCATATAGTCCGGACCTCGGACACGGGTGTCGTCACCGTGACCGGGGGGAAACTGACCACCTATCGGAAGATGGCCGAGGACACCGTCGACGCGGTGACCAAGGTGCTGGGTCACCGGTCATCACGATGCGTCACCAAACACCTTCGATTGCACGGCGCCGGCACCAGCGAGCATGCCCCGCCGATGCCCGGAGGAGCTCCGCCTCACCCACGGGCGTCGGACTGCACCCCGGCCGAAGCCATCGCCATTCACCTGGCCGCCCGGTTCGGTACCGAGACGACCTCGGTGTTGTCGATCACCGAAGGACGGCCCGATCTCCTCGAACCACTGGTTGTCGGGTTGCCCTACCTGAGTGCCGAAGCCGTCTACGCGGTCCGCGAGGAGATGGCCGAGTCGATCTCGGATGTTCTCGATCGCCGCACACGCGCCCGCCTGCGCGATGCCCGTGCGAGCGCCTCGGCCGCATCCCATGTGGCCTCGCTGATCGGTCCGGAGCTCGGATGGGACTCCGATCGCTGTACCCACGAAGCGGAGACGTACGCCACCGAGGTGAGGACGCAACTCGCCAAAGCCGGTCTGGACCCAGCCAGTGTGGAACCTCGTCGTGGCCAGGTGATTGCCGACGCGTAACCTCGTCGTGGCCGACAGCATCCACTCGAACCACCAGAAGAAGGACCACATGACCTACGCCGGCTACCAACAGCTGACATTTGAACGGCGCGAGAACGGCGTCCTGTTGATGACACTCGACAGGCCAGAGAAGTACAACGCGGCTGACGAGGCGATGCATGGTGAGTTGGCCCGGGTGTGGAGGGATATTTCTGCCGATCCTGAAACACGGGTGGTGGTGGTCACCGGGGCGGGCAAGGCGTTCTCTGCCGGTGGCGACCTGGCCATGGTGGAGCGCATGACCGGTGACTACGACCGCGTGGCCCACATGCTCTCCGAGATGAGTGACCTGGTGTACAACTTCATCAACTGCGACAAACCGGTGGTCTCGGCGATCAACGGGGTCGCGGTCGGTGCCGGATTGGTGGTGGCTCTACTGGCCGACATCTCCATCTGCGCCGAAGATGCCCACCTCGGCGACGGCCATGTGAAGCTGGGTGTTGCCGCCGGTGATCACGCCGCCATCATCTGGCCGCTCCTGGCCGGGATGGCCAAAGCTCGCTACTACCTGCTCACCGGGGAGATGCTCACCGGTGCCGAAGCCGAACGCATAGGAATGGTCACCAAGGCGCTCCCCCGCGACCAAGTGCTCGATGAAGCCCTCCGTATCGCCGACACCCTGGCTATCGGCTCGCAGACGGCCATTCGCTGGACCAAGCGTGCCCTCAACAACTGGCTGAAGGTTGCAGGCCCGATCTTCGACCAGTCCGCCGCCTACGAGATGTTGGGATTTTTGGGTCCCGACATCGTCGAAGGGGTGGCGGCACTGCGCGAGAAGCGTCAGCCCGTCTTTCCCTCCACGGTGGACCCGGCATGATGCGACCTCGTCCCGACACCACCGGGTCCACCGGGTCCACCGGGTCCACCGGCACCACTGGGCTCACCTATGGTTCCGCTTCCGGAAAGGACAACCTATGACCCAACCCACTCCGGTCACCCCCATCGACGCCGAATCCGTTGCCGTCACCAACCGGATCGGCGGCACCAAGGTCGGCGTCGACGCTGCGCTCCGTAAACGCCTGATGGATGTCTGCGCGGAGATCAGTGACGATCCCGGTGAGAGGGCCGAGGCCGGGCGGGACTGGTGGCCTCTGGCCATTGGCTGGGCGACCCGAGGACAGGTCCCGGCTCGACCGGCGTTGGTGGCCCGTCCCACCGACACCCGACAAGTTGCTGCGGTCCTGGCTGCCTGCAACGATGCCCGGGTTCCGGTGACCGCCGCCGGTGGGCGTAGCGGCGTCTGCGGAGCCTCCATTCCTGTCTTCGGCGGAGTCTCCCTCGATCTGTGTGGACTGTCCGGCATCGGAAACGTCGATACCACCTCACTGGTCGCCGATGTGCGGGCCGGCACGTTCGGTCCCGAGGTGGAAGCCGGACTCCAGGATGACCACGGGGTGACCCTCGGGCACTGGCCGCAGTCCATGGATCTCTCCACCGTGGGTGGATGGTTGGCGTGCCGGGGAGCAGGCCAGTACTCCAACCGGTACGGGAAGATCGAGGACATGGTGATCGGGCTCGAGGTCGTACTGGCGAACGGGACGGTGGTGCGCACCGGAGGTCACGCCCCTCGATCGGCCACCGGCCCGGATCTCACCCAACTCTTTGTCGGCAGTGAAGGCACCCTCGGGGTGATCACCGAAGGTCGGTTCCGGGTGCACCCGCTGCCGCCCGGTTCGGGGCGCCGCTCCTTCGGATTCGCCTCATTCGCCGACGGGCTCGATGCCTGTCGCCTTATTCTCCGGCGCGGAGCCACCCCGGCAGTCCTCCGCCTCTATGACACGACCGAGTCGGACCGTTCCTTCGATCATGGTGAGACCAACGTGTTGATCGTGCTCGACGAAGCCGATCCCGGATTGGTCGACGCCACCCTGGCTGTGGTGGACGACGAGTGCAGGGGCGCAGACCGCCTCGACGACCACCTGGTGGAGCGTTGGCTGGCGAACCGGAACGACGTGTCGGCACTCGCCCCGTTGTGGCGCCATGGGATTGTCGTCGATACCGTGGAGGTATCGGCTCGGTGGGCGGCACTACCCGGGCTCTACCGGGCAGTGCTCGATGCCCTCGGTGGCATCGAGGGGACTATCGCGGCATCGTCTCATCAAAGCCACGCCTACACCGATGGCGCCTGCCTCTACTTCACGTTCGCCGGGCGGCCTCCCGGCCGTACCGATGGCAGCGATGCTTCAGGTGGTGACGCTCCCGATGGTGAGCATGACGCCTGGGCGGAGAGCTATTACACCGCCGCATGGGATGCCGTCACCCGCTCCACCATTTCGGCCGGCGGGGCCATCAGTCACCACCACGGGATCGGGATGAACCGGGCCCGTTTTCTCCCCGGCGCACTCGGGACCGGTTTCGAGGTGCTGGCATCGGTGAAACAGGCACTCGATCCAAACGGAATCCTCAACCCCGGCAAACTCCGTCTACCGTCGCCGTTCGGCGAGATGGAATGGCCGAATCAGGGAGCCCGGCCATGAGCATTCTGGTGGTCGACGTGGGGACCTCGGGGGTCCGTGGCTCCATTGTGCGTGCCGATGGAACCGTCGGACACGTCCACCATGTGCAGGTTCTGCCCAATACTCCGTTCCCCGGATTGGTGGAGTTCGACGCTTCGGCCCTGGCCGGTGCCGTCCTCGATGTGGCCAACCGCTCTCTGGCCGACGGAGGGCCCGTCGAAGGGGTGGGCATCGCCAACCAGCGTGCCTCGACCATCGTCTGGGACCGGGCCACCGGCGAGCCGGTCGGACCCGGCATCGGCTGGCAAGATCTCCGTACCGTCGGCACCTGCCTCGAGCTCCAAGCCAAGGGCTTCCGCCTGGCACCCAACGCCTCGGCCACCAAGGTGGCTGCCCTACTCGACCTGGTCGATCCCGATCGATCACGGGCTGAACGCGGAGAGCTGGCCTTCGGCACCGTCGACACCTGGGTGGTGTGGACCCTCACCGGTGGCCAGCTGCATGTCACGGATGCCTCGAACGCCGGGGTCACCGGCCTGGTCCGCGGTGATGCCTCAAAGTGGGACGCCGCGGTGCTCGACGAGCTCAGGATTCCCATCTCGATGCTTCCGACCATTGTCGATTCCACTGGGATCATCGGCGACGCCGTTGTGCTTTCGGGCCGGCCCCCGATCGCCGGGATCGCCGGAGACCAACAGGCATCGCTGGTGGGCCAGGGGTGTACCCGGCCGGGATTGGCCAAAGCCACGTTCGGTACCGGGGGGATGCTCGACCAGTGCGTGGGCTCCACCCGACCTTCCTTCTCCTCTCGGGGCGAAGGTGGCACCATCCCGGTGGTGGCGTGGCGCCGTGCAGGGGAGGTCACCTGGGGCATCGAAGCCATCATGCTCTCCGCCGGGACCTGCGTGGAGTGGCTTCGTGACGACCTGGGGCTCATCGACACTGCGGCGGCGTCGAATGAGATCGCCGCCTCATGTGCCGACACCGGCGATGTCTGGTTTGTCCCGGCACTGCTGGGCCTGGGCACACCGGTGTGGGATTTCGGCGCCCGCGGCACGTTCGTCGGGATCACCAGGGGTACCGGCCGACCGCAGTTGGTGCGGGCGGTACTCGAAGGGGTCGCTCATCGGGGATGCGACCTGCTGCTGGCGGCCGAGACCGACTCGGGCCTCCCGATCGAAGCACTTCGGATCGATGGCGGCATGTCGGCCAATGAGGTCTTCACCCAAGCCCTGGCCGACAGCTGCGGCCGGCCGATAGAAATCTCGCCGGTATTGGAGGCCACCACGTTGGGGGCTGCCTATCTGGCTGGAATGGCCGTCGGCCTATGGAAGGACGAGCACGACATCGCCCGCACGTGGACTCCACGCAAGGTGGTGGAACCGTCCATCTCCGCTGACGAGCACCACACCCGCCGGGAGCGCTGGCTCCGGGCCCGGGGCCGGGCTGAGGCCACCATCCCTGAACTCTCGTGTCTCGACTTCTGATTGAGAGACCGGGATACGCCCGGGCCGGGGCTCTCGACGATGCCGATGTGTTGGAACGCATGTGTGAGCGTGATGGCCCCGGTGATCCGGCCGCGGGTGACACCCTTCGGGCGTATTTCCAGTACCTTTCGACCCGTATGGTCAAACTGATCCCCTTCCGGAGAACGGGACCGGTAACGTAAGAGAGCCACGAGTGCGCATGCCTGCCCCTCGGGCAGAGAGGGCATAGCCCGGCTCGTACGGGAACGAGGGACCCTATGAGGACGGAGACAGGAGTCGGCATCGGGCCCGGTCTTGGAACCGCTGGACAGGTGCCGGCCGGGGTGCCGGTGCTAGGGCCCACCGTCGGGTCCCGGCATGCCTTCGCTGAAGCTTCTGCCGTGGCCCAGGCCCTGCACGCTTCGTTGTCCGGAGTCCTGCTGGGAACACCCGATCCTGTCACCGTGGCGGTGGTTGCCGCACTCTCGGGTAGTCACCTGCTCATCGAAGATGTGCCCGGTGTGGGCAAGACGGTGCTGGCCCGGGCCCTGGCCACCACACTGGGGGCCAAGCTTTCCCGGATCCAGGGGCACCCTGATTTGTTGCCCTCAGACGTCACTGGCATCACCGTCTTCGCTCAAAACACCGGAACCTGGGACTTCCGCCCCGGACCGGTCTTCGCCCACGTCGTGCTGCTCGACGAACTGAACAGGACACCTCCCCGCACCCAGTCGGCGCTGCTCGAGTCCATGGAAGAACAGCAGGTATCGGTAGACGGGGTGTCGTGGCCACTCCCCCGCCCCCATCTGGTGATCGCCACCCAGAATCCGGTCGGTCAGCTCGGAACCCACCCTCTGGTCGAGAGCCAACTCGATCGCTTCGGCCTGTCCACCTCCATTGGATATCCCGATGCCGAGGTCGAAACGCAGTTGGTTCTGCACCACGGGGGGCGTTACGCCCTCGATGCCCTGGGGGCGGTGTGCGATCCTCCCCAGTGGGAGCAGATCATCGCGACGACGGCATCGGTGGAGGTGGTTACGCCGGTGGCCGAGTATGCGGTTGCCCTGGTCCGGGAGACCAGATCGGCGGGCACCGTGAGGCTGGGAGCCAGCCCTCGAGCCGCGATCTCTCTCATCCGGAGTGCACAGGCCTACGCCATCCTCTCCAACCGCGCCTATGTCACCCCGGCGGACGTACAGGCAATGGCAGTGGCTTGCCTGTCTCATCGACTGGTCATCGACGGAGCTGCCGGCGATGGGCGAGAACTGGTTCGCCACATCATCGCCACCGTTCCCGTGCCCCAGCCTTGAGCGCACCCAGGACACTCACCGCTCGCCCATCCCGGCGACAGAGGCGCCGCTCGCCCACCCAACATCGGCTCCGGCGACGGGTCCATGCCGTGGCGTGGGTCGGACCCGTCTGCGGCAGCATCATCACGGTTGTCGCCCTGTCGAGTGTGGCCCACTCCAGTGGTTCCGGTTGGGTCCAGGCGATCGGCGCGCTGCTGGCGGCGGTGTTGGCCACCGGTCTCGCCGCCCCTTTGTTCTCAGCCCGCCGGGCACACGTCACCTGTATCCAGAGCCCGTCCGACACCGTGGCCGGTCGGAGCATCCCGCTGACGATGATGGCGAGTGGCCCGATCCGGGTCCGGCCGGTCGTACCTCCGGGGCCCGATGCGCGCGCCTCCGGTAGCGCCCGGGGCCCGCGCCAGGTGGCGGTGGATGTGGCGCCCGAACGACGCGGTGTCCTCGAAACTGTCGTTGTCGAAGTGGCCTCGTCGTCGCCATTCGGCATGTTGTGGTGGGCCAAGGACGTGGTGGTCCCACTACCGAGGCCGCTTCACGTGGCTCCCCGGCTCGGTGCTCCCGGGGATGCCGAGGTGGTGACCGACGACAGTGCCGGGGAGGCGCTGCGGCGCATCCGGTCCGAGACCGGTGAGGCGCGCGGGATCCGCCAGTACCAGCCCGGCGATTTGAAACGCTCGGTCCACTGGCCCGCCACCTCCCACACCGGCACCCTGATGGTCAGCGAAACCGAGATTCCCACCGACAGCCCGGTGGTGGTCGACGTCACCCTGCCGCCAGATCCCGATGCGGCCGAGCGGGAGGCGGAGCGGGTGATGTCGATGGTGGCGGGGTACCTGACCCGGGGGGTGCCGGTGATGATGTCCAGCTTCGAACCGGGTGGCCGCACTTTCCGGCTTGTTCCCGACAGGATCGAGCTGGGCCGGCGACTCGCCCGGGCCATTTCGCTCCCATGACCTTGTGGGCTCGAGTCGTCGAGGCCAACCGTACTGGGCCGCCTGAGCACTCCATCCGCTTTCGGCTCGCCTCGGCGCTGGTGATGGTGATCGCCATCGGCGCCTGTTGGAGCCAGGGCGAACTGGGTGCTCCATTGGCCCTCTTCACCATTGCCGCCACCATCATCGGGAACACACTCTCCTATCGGCGGCGTGAGCAACCGTGGTCCATCGTCAAACCCATCCTGGCGGTGTGCGTCGTCGGGGGCTTCGTCTGGTTCATCATCACCGTGACCCACGGTGCCACGCCCGGAGACATCTCGACCGTGGAGAAGCCACTGGCCGTACTGTTCGCCTGGGTCCTCTCCACCCATGCGTTCGATGTCCCCGCCCGCCGCGACGTCGCGTACTCATTGGCCGGATCTGCCACCTTGATGGCGGTTGCCGCGGCCCAATCCGTCGACCTCTCGCTCGGGATCTATGTGGTGGCATGGGTGGTCTGCGGCATCTGGGGCCTGGTGTCGATGTGGCAGTCGATGAGTGGTGCCCACGGGGTACCGTGGATCACCCTGGGGGCGGCCGGCCTGGCCGTGGCCCTCCTCACCGTGATCTTCGTGGCGCTCCTGCCCGCGCCCCACGTGTCGACCTCACTCATCTTCCCGTCATCGTCGGCGGGAGAAGGTCCCGTGACGAGCCCCAGCAATCTCACCGACGGGGGGTCGGCCGGATTGCCCGCCCACGCCGCCAGCCCGAACGGGCGGACCGGTGTTGGTGGTTTTCTCGGTTTCGCCAAGTCACTCGATACCGGGGTGCGTGCCACCCTCGGCAACCAGGTCGTCATGCGGGTGCGTGCCACCCGACCGGCGTTTTGGGTGGGCCAGACCTACGACACATGGGATGGCGAGAGCTGGGAGGAATCGGCCGCCACCGCCAATGGTCAAGGAACGCGGAAGCTGACGTCGGGATCCCCGTTCATCATTCCCCTGACCAGTGACCAACAGGCGGGCCTGGCCACCAACAGCACCGATATCCAGACCTTCTATCTGGCCCAGGCCGGTCCCAACCTGATATTTCACGCTGACAACGCCGAGAGGGTCTATCTGCAATCCCAACATGTCTTTGTCACCCGTGACGGGACCATCGTGTCGGGTACCTCCATGGGCAGCGGCACCATCTACACGGTGGCATCCGCTGACAACACCGCCACCACGGCGCAGCTACTGGCCGCCACCGCTACAGTTCCCGATCGAGTCCCCTCTCCGGCCCTCACCCCCGACCAACTGCGCCGGTACCTCCAACTCCCCCAACCGGATGCCCGAGTCACTGCCCTGGCCCGACAGATCACATCCGGCATCAGCACTCCCGGCGATACCGATCCCCATACCGACGCCAACGTCACCGCCATCGAGGCATGGATGTCGTCCCACATTCACTACTCGACGGACATCCCTCCCCTGCAGGCTCACCAGAATTCTGTCGACGCGTTCCTCTTCGGATCCCGTATCGGCTTCTGCGAGCAGATCTCGACGGCGACCACAGTGATGCTCCGCACCCTCGGCATTCCGGCCCGCGAGGCGGTTGGGTACGTACCCGGGTCCTACAACCCGATCACCGATCTCTACGAGGTGCAGGCCAAGGATGCCCACGCCTGGGTGCAGGTCTGGTTCCCCGGCTACGGATGGCAGAGTTTCGACCCCACGGCTTACGTGCCATTGGCCAACCCATCGCCGGGATCGATCATCGCGAAGAGCACGGGCCGGGTTCTCATCCACCTTCCGTGGATCCCGATCGGTGTGACTGCGGCCGTCATCGCCGGGGCAATGGAGGTTCGGCGGCGCCGTTCCCGTCGTCCGGCGACCTGGGCTCACCGGGCAAGCGCCGACCTAGAACGGGCCGGCGCACGCTCGGGGGTCACCAGGGGAACCGGCGAGACGCTCACCGCCTACTGCGGACGCCTGGCCGATGCCGAACCCGACAGTCGAGGCGAATTGATCACGACTGCGGCCATGATCGAGGCGTTTGCCTATGGCGGCATCGAGCCCTCAGCGGAGCAGATAGCGCTGGTGGGTTCCTTCGCCCGGCACTTCCGGGGAGGTCGCCCCCATCCCATCGACACTCAAGCGCGAGACAGTCCCAGAGCATCGTCGAACGAGGCGCCGGCGTCGAGCAGCGGCCGATAGGCCATGAGCTGGCGGGGACGGCTGATGGCCAAGGCAGCGGAGAGCCGGTCCCCTCGGCGGTAGAGAGCCACCAGCTTGCGATCCTCAGCGGTTCCATCGACCACCACCACCTCGTCATCGGGCCGAGGGCGGCCGATCACCTGAATTTTGGCCCCGTACTGGTCCGACCAGAAGAACGGCACCGGTACATACGACTCGGCGGCAGCGGAGCCGACGACGAGGTTGCGGGCCGCCACCGCCCCTCCTTCCGCGGCGTTGGTCCAATGTTCGATTCGGATGTCCTCGCCCAACCCCACATGGGTCCACCGAGCCACGTCCCCGGCAGCCACCACGTTGTCGGCGGCAAACAGGCGATCGTTGCACACCACCCCGTTGTCGAGGCCCACTCCCGAGTCACCCAGCCAGTCCACCACCGGCACCACGCCGATCCCGACCACCACCACGTCGGCCGGCAACGCCGTGCCATCGGAGAGATACACGACGGTGGCCGATGTCCCGTCAGGACTGGGGACCACTCGCTCCACGCCCACGCCCACCCGGAGCGCCACCCCGGCATCGCGGTGCAACCCGGCACACACCTCCCCCATCTGTTCGCCGATCGCACCGGCCAACGGGGTGGGGAGGGCCTCGACGATGGTGACGTCGACTCCGAGCCCGTGACAGGTGGCCGCCACCTCGGCGCCGATGAAACCCGCACCGATGACCACCAGGCGCGGCGCGGGGCCGATCCTTTGAAGGTCGGCTCGCAGTCCGAGGCAGTCGTCCAGAGTACGCAGGGTGCGAACGCCGGCCATGTCCTCGGTCCCGGGCAGCCACCGGGCCCGGGCCCCGGTGGCAATGACAAGTCCGTCGTAGTGGACTTGGCTCCCATCACTACAGCTCACCGTGCGGGCCTCGGTGTCGAGTCCCGTGGCCCGGCGACCTAGTCGA
This sequence comes from Acidimicrobiaceae bacterium, assembly GCA_003133325.1. Taxonomy (GTDB): domain Bacteria; phylum Actinomycetota; class Acidimicrobiia; order Acidimicrobiales; family RAAP-2; genus DASZIT01. Next base: position 13,250 of record PKXA01000108.1, read on the forward strand.
AACTCGAGGCCGAGGGTGTCGAGTTTCTCGGGGGTGTGGTGGTGGATGCGGGCGACATCCCACTTCCCCGACAACAGTTGCTTCGACAATGGGGGCCTGTCGTAGGGGGCGTGGAGTTCATCGCCCATGACGACCACATCACCCTTGTGCCCGAGGTGGCGAATCTCCTCGGCGGCTCGCAGGCCGGCCAGCGAAGCTCCCACGACCACGATGGTGGAGTCGGATGCCTGAGGGTGGCTCATCGGCCGAACATGCTCATCCACTGCTCGGGCGTGGACAATCGGAACACATAGTTGTGCTCGCGGGTGACACCCATCGAGGCCGATGGATCGGGTGAGTAGAGGTGGCCGGGGTACAGGATCGTCTCGTCGGGGACCCGGGCCAACCGGGTGGTCAGCGACTCGTACATGGCCTCCGGATCGCCGCCGGGGAGGTCGGTCCGGCCGCAGCCATCGAGGAACAGGGTGTCACCCGAGACCAACCGACCGTCGACCAGGAAGCACTGGCTTCCGGGGGTATGGCCCGGCGTGTGGATCAGCGTGACCGGCACCCCTCCGATGGTGATGACGTCGCCACCGTGGTGGGTCACCAGGTCATCGGCACTGACGCCCGTCGACCGTTCCACCCAGGGCGCCTCGTCAGCCTGCACATGGATGGGAACCTGATTCGCCTCGAGGAGACGGGTGATTCCCTCGATCCCCCAACCCATCATGTCTCCTCCGACATGATCAGGGTGGTAGTGGGTGGCCAGCGCGCCCGTACAGCGCATCCCGTCGGCCGCCAGCACCTCGAGGAGATCGTCGACCCCGTACGCCGGATCGACGATGAACGCCTCGCCGGTGGTGCGGTCTCCGATCAGGTAGACGAAGTTCATCATCTGTTGGGCCACCGAATCGCCAACGGCGAAATCGCGACCGGCCAGGAGCTGGCGGAAGTAGAGGCGGTCGTCGGTCCGGTCGGACGGGGCAAGAGGGGTCGATTCGGTCACCGGTACACCTTACGGGGGAAGACGCCGTGGGGGCCGGACACCCGATCGAGAAAGACCAAGCCGTCGAGGTGGTCCATCTCGTGGAGGACGGCGCGGGCCTCGAATGCGTCAACCTCCAAGGTGCGCCGATTGCCATGGGGGTCGTTTCCCGAAACCGTCACCCGGGTGGCCCGGGCTACGTCGCCGGTCAGGTCAGGAACGCTCATGCAGCCCTCCCGGGCCGTCTCGGGGGCGGAGACCTCCTCGACCACCGGGTCGAACAGGACAAATGTGCCGTGACAGGAGCGAGCCAACCGGTGCCCGCTGACATTGACGACGAAGACGCGAAGACCCACCCCGATCTGGGGTGCAGCCAGGCCCACGCACCCCGGAGACGCAGCCATGGTGTCCACCAGGTCCGCGGCCAGCACCCGGGCGTTCTCGTCGATCCTCCCGACCTGGCGGGCAGGCGTGATGAGTGAGCCGTGGGGCAGCGTCAGAACCGGTCGGACGGGCATCGGGAGGACCAGCAGCGCCGGTCAGAGGACGTCGATCTCGACCCGGTGGGCATGACAGCGCACCCCAAAGGCCTCGACCGACCGACGAATGGTTGCTGCGGCTGCCTCCGCGTCGATTCCGGGGACAAATCCCACAGTCAAGGTCAACACGTAGACGGGTTCGTCGGCCGACCCCACCAGCCGGGTGGACAGATCGATGATGTTGCCCCCGGCCTCGGCCAACGCCTCGGCGGCCCGGTGCACGATACCGGGCCGATCGGCACCGTGCACGGAGAATGCGTACACCTCGCCGTCAGGGCCGGCGTCGGCCTCGCTGTGGTTGCCCTCACCCTGCCCGTCGGCCTCGATCCGCAGAGGACGAACGACCACCATCAGGCCAAGGCGTTCGGCCACCGGGGCCAGCGCTGCCTCGATGGCTTCAGCTCCCGTGTCGTCGGGTACCGCAATCACCAAGAGCACGGCAAAATGGCCACGCAGGATGCTCATGGTCGAGTCCTCGAGGTTGCAGCCGAGGTCGACCAGGACGCCGGTCAACGCGGCCACAATGCCAGGTCGATCGGCACCGACAGCCGTCAGTGCTACGTGTTTCACGTCTGCGCCCCTCACTTTCCTCGCTGTCGTCCCCACGTTGTAGCGCACCGGCGGACCACGCGCAGCCGGGCGGCCCTTCTTGGCCCTACAGTTCCGTCATGACCGCAAGAACTGTTGACAATCCGACCCCGGTGCAGTACCGGACGGCATCAGGGATGCTCCGCGAACTGGCGACGATACAGCCCGACTCCCCCGCACTCACCGCCGGCGATCGGACACTCACCTGGCGTGAGCTCTACAGGAATGCCCGGCGGATAGGCCAGGCTCTCATGGCCAAAGGCGTGGGCCGAGGAGACCGGGTGGCATTCCTCGATCGCAACAGCATCGAATTCTTCGAGGTGTTTTTCGGCTGCACACTTATCGGTGCGGTGAACGTCACTGTCAACTGGAGGCTGGCGCCGGCCGAAATGGCCGGCATCGTGAAGGACTCCGGTGCTGTCGCCATGTTCGTGGGCACCGACTACGCCGACGCCGGCAAGGAAATTGCCGGGGTGGCCACCGGGGTGGGGGAATGGGTGGCGTTGGATGAACTCGGTTCCTGGCTCGACGCCAATGCCGAGGCCGAACCGGGCGATCCCGGATTCGAGCCCGGTCCCGACGATGTGATCACCCAGCTCTACACCTCGGGCACCACCGGCCTTCCCAAGGGCGTGATGATCACCGGGCGCAATATCTCGTGCATTCTCACCGAGGCCGACCGGGTCTTCCAAATCGGGGCCGACACGGTTTCGATGGTGGCCATGCCGTTGTTCCACATCGGCGGCAGCGGATGGGCACTGGCCGGAATGTCCCGGGGAGGCCACTCGATCATCGTGAGAGATATCGACCCGGCCGCCATTCTGGCCCTCATCGCCCGACATCGCATCACCGAGACGTTCGTGGTCCCGGCGGTGTTGATGTTCATGTTGGCCACACCCGAACTGGCGACCACCGACGTCTCTTCATTGCGCACCATCTTCTACGGGGCATCGCCGATCAGTGAAGACGTCCTGGTCCGGTCCATGAAGGCTCTCGGATGCAATTTTGCCCAGGTCTACGGGCTCACCGAAACCACCGGGGCGATCACCTCGCTCCTCCCCGAAGATCATGATCCCGATGGCCCTCGATCCCGCTTGCTGCAGTCAGCCGGCCGACCGTTCGACCACGTCGAGCTTCGTATCGTGGACCCGGGTTCGGGCAAGGTCCTTCCGGTAGGCAAGGTGGGCGAGGTTCTGACCCGATCGGATCAGAACATGCTCGGCTATTGGAACCAACCCGAGGCCACCACCTCGGTATTGTCGGAAGACGGCTGGTTCCGGACCGGGGATGCCGGCTGGTTGGACGGAGATGGATACCTCTTCCTCCATGATCGCCTCAAGGACATGATCGTCTCGGGCGGGGAGAACATCTACCCGGCCGAGGTGGAGAACGCTCTGCTCTCCCATGCGGCCATCGCCGACGCCGCCGTCGTCGGGGTCCCGGATGACAAATGGGGGGAGACGGTCAAGGCCATCGTGGTGAAGGCACCAGAGGCGAGTACCGACGATGAATCACTGGCAGAGGACATCCTCGCTTTCTCCCGTGAGCGCCTCGCCCACTACAAGTGCCCCACCTCGATCGACTTCGTGGACGTCCTGCCCCGGAACCCATCAGGAAAAGTATTGAAGCGCGAACTACGCAAGCCCTACTGGATCGGTCGCGAACGCAACATTCACTAGCTGTCGGTCGGACCGGGGCGCCATGAGTCGTTCAGGTGAGGTCGAGGCCGGCTCGATGCTCAGAACAGACCGGTGGGTCCTTCTCCCTCGGCCACGTCCTCCACCACCATCTCGGCAATGAGATCGCCCTCGCCGCCGTCGCTTGCGGTATCGACGTCAGATCGGCCGATCGCCTCGAGACGGGGTACCAGTTCCTCCACCTGCATGCGTGTCCGACGGAGGCGTCGATCGAGCTCGTCCACGATGGATGTGGCCCGTTGCAGTCGTTCGACCAAAAGGTCGACATCGATGGCACCCGCCTCGAACTCCCCGATGATTGCATCCAACTCCTGCCCGGCCTCGGAGTAGCTGAGCTCAGCCACTGCCGCACCCCGGCCGAGATCATCGCCGTCATCGACCCTCTTCTTTGTTGCCATCAGTGTGTCTCCTTGGTTCGATCATCTTCGTCATTGTCAGGGCGGGTAGTGTCCACCACCGAGCGCACCTCGCCGTCGGCCAAGCGGGTCGTCAGGCTGGTTCCGGGCAACAGACCCACCGTCGACCGCAGTATCTCTCCATCGTCGTTCCGGGTCACCGAGTAGCCCCTGTCCAATTGTCGTTGGTAGTCGTAGGCCCCGAGCAGGCGGGTCCACTGTTGGACCTGGCGCTCTTCAGTCTCGAGGCGCCGCCCCGGAAGAGCTGCGAGCAGGGTGATTCGTCGCACCATTGCCCGATCGGCTTCGTCCAGTTGCCGCTGGGCCACCCCCCTGAGGTTCCGGGCTCGATAGATCAACCCGTCGGTGTGCCGACCCAGGTGCATACGGGCACCGGTTGCCAGACGACTTCGGCTCCGGTCGAGGTGGGTCGAGGCATCTGTGACGGCAAGGTCGGCCATCCGGGCTGCGGCGGCACCTTTTTCGATGGTCGACTCCCAGACGTCGGTGACCCGGCGGGCCAGCTCCATGCCGCACTCGGTCGGCGTGATGAACGCTCGGTTGGCTATCTCGTCGGCCACCGACTGGTCGCCGGTATGGCCGATACCCGTCCACACCGGGACGTTCGAGACGGCGATGGCCCGTGCCACCAATTCGGTGTCGAAGGTAGCCAGGTCCGACTTCGAACCACCCCCACGGACAAGCACCAGCACGTCACATCCATCGGACGCCAGGCTGGCAATGGCTGACGCCACCAACGCCGGGGCTTCGCGACCTTGCACCTGGGTGGCGACGATCCGGACATCGAACGCCATGCCTGACGCTTCGAGTTGTCCGATGAAATCCCGGTAGCCCTCGGTCCCTGGACTGGTGACCAAGCCGATCCGGAGAGGTGGTCGGGGCACCTCGATGCGCCGATTTCGATCGAAGAGGCCCTCGTCGATCAAAGCCTTCACCAATCGGGCTCGCTCGGCCGCCACCTTGCCCAACAACGCCTCGGTATCCAACTCCGACAAGATGAAGCTGATGTCTCCCCGGGGTTTGTAGAACTGCACTTCGCCCCGAACCCTCACCACCAACCCGGCATCGAAGGCGATTCCGAGTTGCTCGAGGGTGGCCCGCACTCGACTCCACTTGCTCGACCAACTGATCACTTTCAGAACCGGCGAGCCGGTTTCTTGAGCGTTCTTGGGATCGACCAGGTCGATGTAGCAGTGGCCACGCGAACTCACCTTGAAGGACCGGACCTCCCCCGACACCCACAGCTCGCCCGGGAACGCCTCGCGAAGGGCACGATCGACGCGACCGTAGAGCTCGCCGATCGATAGCGCCGGCCGCTCCGATCCTTCAGGTCCGGGCGAGGAGACTGTGGGGGTAGGTGCCACGGCGACAGACTAGAGCGGGGCTGACTCAAGGCTGGGAAACTTCCACCAGTCTGTGAGAACATGAGGTCGACGGTGAGCCGGCCAGGTGGTCGCGGCTCGTTCCGGAAGGAGGTCACCCCTTCAACCGGGGTCGGGTCGAGGAAGGTCGGGACTCCACAGGGCAGGGTGCTGGCTAACGGCCAGTCGGGGCGACCTGCAGGACAGTGCCACAGAGAACAGACCGCCGATGGCGGCGCCCTCGGGCGTCGCACAGGTAAGGGTGAAACGGTGCGGTAAGAGCGCACCAGCGCCCGGGGTGACCCGGACGGCTCGGTAAACCCCACCCGGAGCAAGGTCAAACAGGGGGATTGGGCTGCCCGCCCGGTGTTTCTTCGGGAACACCGCCCCCAGGTAGACCGCTCAGATGGATGACCACCCAGCCCTCGCAAGAGGGTGGACAGAATCCCGCCTACAGGCCGGCTCACCGTCTACCAGGGCTTTTAGGTCAGGAGGGGGCCAGAATGGCCCAATCGTGGTCCAATTTCCGCTAGGGCCCTCAAATGCCACCACGTCGTGAGTACGGAACAGGAGGGATCAGTTGGATTGGCCCGACCAAGGTTCAGCTATGTATTTGGGTGCCCACCGAAAACGATCGGCGGCGGGAAACCAAGGTCGTCAAGGTGCCCGATCGAGAACATGGGGGTCGCGGAAAAGCCAAAGAGGAGTTGGAGAAGTTCATCGCCGAGGTCGCTCAGCGGGCATCTGTACCGACAGGCCCAACCGTCACCGTCGCCGACGTGCTCGATGCGTATCTTGTCCACTGCAAGAGGATCGGCCGCACTCAATCGACTATTGAGAGCTACGAGCACGCCACCAGGCGTGTCCCAGCGACACTTGGGGCGTTGCCGCTAGCGATGCTAACGCCCCGCGATCTGAACGCCTTCTACGGCGACCTGGCCGAACGCCTCGCCGACAACACGATCCGCCAGACGCACGCCATCCTGACGGCCGCGCTCGAACAGGCCATGAAGTGGGGATGGATCAAGGACAACCCCGCCAAGGGAGCGACCGCTCCCGGGCGGCACACGCCAAAGCGCAGTGCTCTCCCCCTCCCCGACATCGCAAAGATGGTCGCCGCGGCATCAGCGCCTCGGAAGAACGGGGCGGATGGCGACGTGGTCCTGGCAATGGCCATCGCCGTGGCGGCGCTGACCGGAGCGAGACGGGGTGAACTATGCGGAATGCAATGGAACGACATCGACCCCGCCACATGCTCCATCACAATCGAGCGGCAATGGGTGCCCGGCAAGGGCGGCCAGTATCTCGCCCCGCCGAAGTCTGAAGAGGGGGTGCGTTCGATCGTCCTCGGGCAACTCGACCTCGACCTGATCGAGCGTTACCGCGAAATCATGCGAGAGATGCTGCGCCGTGAGCTAGAAGGCTGGCTGCTGAGCTACGACGCCGGTGTGACCCCCATGCGCGCCAAGGCGCTTGGCCAGGCGATTACCGAACTCGGCAAGGGGCTCGGCCTGGAAGTCACAACGCACTCCTTCCGACGGTCGCGACCCAGCTCGTTGCCGCTGGCGTTGACGTGGACACTGCCGCCCTTCGAATGGGCCATACGAAGGAAGTCATGTTGGCGTCCTACGTTCTCGGCGCCGATGACCGATCCATCGCTGCCGCTCAGACCATTGAGGAACGCCTCGTGGCTCAGGGGCTACCCCGCGGAAGGATTCTCGGAGGCGAGCTGCCAAGGACCAAATGGAATTAGGTAGCTGCCAGCCTCAACACCCTCGGCTGGATGCTCACCATGATCTGCGGGAGAATCACGCACATGCCGTTGTCACCGTGGCGAGCGACCCGGTATCCGCGGTCCTGGCATGGTTGACGGGACCCCCGGTATCGGCGAGCAGGTTCCGTCGCCGGCCGACTTACTGGGTCGACCCCTCGACGAGCGAACGCGGAGAAGCGGGGTGCCCGGAGGGACCCCGCTTGCCTGGTGGTCAGATGACCGCTTCGGATGGCTCCGTATCCTCGGTTGAGGCGTGCCGCTCCACCTTGTGGATGTCCACGGTGACGTACCGCATGGCGGCGCCGATCTCGTCGGCCACCAGCTCTACTTTGAACCGGCGATCGCCCTCCTCGGTCTTCCAGCTGCACTGCTCGAGGCGCCCGCTAACGATGACCCGTGCTCCTTCGGTGTGGCCGGGTTAGTCACCTTCATGCCTGCGGCACTCGTCATGGTGCTCTTTTGGCTGCTCCCCGAGACCTGTAGGCGTGAGCCGGAGGATCTCTGGCCCGACTCGTGAACGGACCTCCCGCACGTCCGGCACCGACACAAACCTGAGCAGTTCGACGGCGATATCTCGGGCAACCCAGCGGAGGTGTGTGCGTTCCCGGCCACGATGGACATGGAGACGCTTCCGTGTGCGGCGACCATCGACCTGACGACCACGAAGACCAGGCCGCCGATACCTGTCATCAGCGCGGGACCCGCCGGCGAGTTGCCCGGGGATCGACATCTCTGACCCATCGCGGCAAGGGCGCTGTCCCCGTGAGGCGCTGAAGCTGTCGTCTCTCCAGACGATTCTTCCACGCCAACCTGAGTGAATCCTTGACACCTCGATCGAGTTCGCAGTACCAAAGAGCGAACACGATCACGTTGGTCAACCAGATGGGAACGCCTGACGTCGCCCCACGTCAGCGTTCGGTCGTACCGAGCGCCTCGGCGGCTGACTCCAAGGCAACGAGGTGATCGTCCACCGTGCTCAGGCCCGCCCTCATGGTGTTGATGGACAGATGGCTGGCACCGGCGTCGTTCCACTGAGCGGCGGTCGCCGCCAGCGTGTCCACCCCTCCGGCGTCCCAACTCGTTCTGCCTTCCATTCCGATGGTGGCGGGATCTCGCCCCGCCTCGATGGCTGCCTGATCGACGATGGCCCGGGCGTCGTTGAGCTTCGGCCCCGGGGGAACTTGTGGAAACCAGCCATCGGCGATGCGCCCGACCCGACGGTAGGCAGCAGGTGTCTGTGCGCCGAACCATATCGGGATGGGCCGTTGCACCGGGCGAGGAGCCAGGCCGGCTCCGGTCACATGCTCGTAGGTACCGTGATAGGTCACGGTCTCGTCGGTCCAGAGCAGTCGCAGGAGCTCGACCTGTTCGACGATGCGCTTACCCCGCGTGGTGAAGTCCTGGCCGAGGGCCTCGTACTCGACGGGGTTCCAGCCGAGCCCGACGCCCAAGCGGAAGCGACCATCGGTCAGCAAGTCGACCTCGGCTGCTTGCTTGGCCACCAAGGCGGTCTGGCGCTGCGGCAAGATGATGATGCCGGTGACCAACTCAAGTGAGGTGATCGCAGCCAGGTAGCCGTAGAGCACGAACGGCTCGTGGAACGTGGTGCTCACGTCATACGGCCCTTCCCAGCCCTGGTGCACACGCGGGTCGGCCCCGAGGACGTGGTCGTAGGCCAGCAGGTGGGCGTAGCCGAGCTCCTCTACCCGTAGGGCGTAGGCACGTAGTGCCCCCACGTCGGGGCCGATCTCGGTCTGGGGGAAGACGACACCAATTTGCATGGCTCAGGTCTACTCCGTGGTCCGGGAGCCTGGGACGCCATCACGGTCGACAGGGGTCGAGCGTTGCAGCCGGTCGCTGTTCTGGCGGAGTATGGAGCCATGCGCGTGGTGGCTGTCTCCGACGGCATGATCCGCCTGGGTCAATTCCTGAAGCTCGTCAACATGGTGAACGCCGGTTCCGAGGCCAAGCGCGCCATCGCGGCCGGATCGGTTCGTGTCAACGACGTCGAGCTTCGCCGGGGCCGTCAGTTGCACAGCGGCGATGTCGTAGCCGTCGGGAACGAGCGAGCCCGAGTGGCCTGATCATCGACGGGCTGCGCTCGACGGGCGCGGCTACGGTCGCCGGTCATGATTTCACGCGCCGAGGAGGGGAGCTGGTGACCGAGCCGGATGCCACCATGATCATGATCGGCAGGGTGTGGGGTGCACAAGCTCGATTCCACCGGCCCGGCGACATCAGTGTGGCGTCTGGTGGCCCCACCAGCGAGCATCCGCTCGACGATGCGGGAGTTGAGGAGGTCCTTGGAGCTGAAGACCTTCCAGGTGTCGATCTCGGTGTCGTCGGTGCTGCGACCCCTCGGATGCTCGGTGCTGAGCGTCCGAGCCCCGAGCACGACCGATCCTTTCGTGGTGCCGTGCCAGTTCCCGACGCGTGTCGCGGCCGGGATCCTGGCGCACTTTTCCCCGATGCGTTCGGTCAGCTCGGCCTGCATCATCTGGGACATGACAACGATCCCGGCCGCCTCGGCGACCTTCACAACAGCTACCTTCTTCTTCACGGTGGTCCCCTTTCTGTGGGTGTTTTGGTCGATGCCCGATCCCTACCAGCTGGCAGGTCTCAGGCGGGGGATCACCGCCTTACTTCAACAATGTTCGGGACAAGCTCTTCTCCCACGATGGATACTCCCCCGATAACAGGCCACGGCATGTGCCCTGGCTTCTGTCAACGCACGGTGAAGGTTGGAACGCTCCGAGTCAATTCATTTCCAACTGACTGCGTGGTAACGACTCCATCGTGCGCGCCCGTGCAGGAGGCGACGCCGGGCTCAGTGCCGCCGTCGGGACTCTGAACCGCGGGCCGCACACATTGCGGACCGGCCCGTGGACTCAGGTCCCGAAGTTCCAGCCATTACCACCCTCGTAGCGGTGGATGATGTTTTTGGCCATGAGGATCTTGTGCACCTCGTCGGGTCCGTCTGCCAATCGCAACACACGGGCGGTGAGGTACATCTGGGCGAGAGGGAGGTCGTTGCTCACGCCGGCTCCGCCCCACACCTGGATGGCCCGGTCGACCACGCGATGGAACGCGGCCGGCACGAATACTTTGATGGCCGAGATGGCGGTGCGGGCATCGGGATCGTTATTAGCCACCTTCTCCGCAGCGTTGATGGTCATGAGGCGAGCGGACTGCACGTCCATGTAACTCTCGGCGATGAATCCCTGGATGAACTGCTTGTCCTTGAGCAAGCCGCCGTGGACCTGGCGAACCAGGGTCCGCTCGACCATCAGGTCGAAAGCGCGCCACATCTGACCGACCGAGTTCATGCAGTGGTAGACCCTGCCTGCACCGAGCCGGTCCTGGGCAGCCTGGTGTCCCTGGCCGACGAGACCCAGCGTGTTTTCGATGGGGACGCGTACGTTCTCGTACTTGACCTCGCAATGGTCGGAGGTGTCGTGCCCGAAGATGCCGATACCCCGGATGATGTTCACGCCGGCTGTATCGGTGGGGACGATGATCTGAGTCATCCGACCGGGGGTCCCCAATTCGCCAGTGGGTTCGTTGGCCCGGCACATGACAATGAAGAAGTTGGCGTCGATGCCATTGGAGGTGAACCACTTATGCCCGTTGATGACCCAGTGGTCGCCGTCGCGGACCGCCGCGGTCTCGATCGAGCGGGGATCGGAGCCGGCGTGGTCCGGTTCGGTCATGGAGAAACCCGACTCCATCTCGCCCTCGATCAGGGGCAGTAGCCACCGGCGCTTCTGCTCGTCGGTGCCGTACTTCACGAGGATGCTGGCGTTTCCCGAATTGGGTGCAGCGATGCCGAACAGGGTGGACGCGCCAACGGCGTAGGCGAGGATCTCGTACATGTAGGCAAGAGACAGAAAGTCAAGCCCCATGCCGCCGTACTCCTTGGGTAGATGAGGAGCCCACAACCCCGCCTGGTTGACCTTGGCCTTGATTTCCTCGCGTAGCTCGATACTCCTGCGCCGGCTGGACTCTCGCTCGTCCTCGGTCGGGTCTGCGCCCCGCCGCGATCGCCACAGCACCTCCTCGTTGGGCAACACCTCGGCATTGATGAAGTCGGCCGTGCGGCTGCGGAGGTCGTTGACGTCAGGGTCCAAGCCGGGTATCGGCGTCACGTTGATGGCCATTGAGGTTTCCTTGCTGAGCGTTGAAGTTGTCTCACCTCATTATGGCCTAATGGCGATGTCCCCGACTCGGTGCCACGTCAGCCGACCCTTGCGATGTGTGGAAGGGCATTGGTGGAGTGTCACCGGAACTCGACGTCATGAGCGGTGCGGAGCCTACGGACGCATCGCACCGGGTGACCGCCGGCTGGGGCGACGGTCAATCGACGGGAAATTCAAGTGGCTAGTTGCTCTTTGCCGTGAGGTCGTAGATGGTCACTCCGTCGACAGCCTTGGCCGTGAAGTGGGCGCTGACCCAGGAGGCAATCTGTGACGATGTCGACGTGCCGGAAGATCCGAAGCCCGTAGGGTCCGGAAACCCACGGGCCCGTGTAACCAGGAATTTTTCACCTATGGGGTGCACAAATTGGATTTCATGCGCGTGGGGTGATCGAGCTCGGTCGGTGAGAGAGATGGGAACGGAGTGACGCCGAGCAGGAGACGGCGGCTGGGTGGCGGTAACCGCTGGTGCCCGCGTGAGGAACGCGTTTGGGCTTGACCCCCGGGGGTGGCGGCGCTCGACCGAGGGCCGCAGCGGGAGGATTGTGAGTGATGACGGGGCGAGCCCGAGTGGCTCAGGCGGCGCGTCGGTACTCGTGGAGGAGCCCGCCGAGGACGTCACGACGTTCGGTGCCGTGACCTGGGTCGCCGGGGACAGCCGTCACAGCTCCAACATCTGATCTTCGCTTCGAATGCCAGCACCCCGACCACACCCGCCGCTCAATCCAGCGTCAATCTGCCGCGGAGTGCTACGGTCGGCTGTCGTTGCAATGACCGCTCGAACTGGCCGTTCATTCACATTCAGCCAGATGACAAACCGGGGGATGAAAATGGCAGACACGACCATAAAACTTGGCGAGAGCGGGCCGCGAGCGCATGGTCCGCTTTCCCGGCTCTGGTCCCGGGAGCTCAACCACTACCCGGACACAGGTCCACGGGTCCTCTATCTCGCCATCGTGGTCGTGGCCACGGTGATCGTGTACTACGAGAACTACATCGCCGGCGCGGTGTCGCCCACGATCATCGCCCACTACGGGATGAGCTTCCACTACTTCGTGAACATCTCGGTCGTCGCGGCGATCTTCGGGGCGTTCGCCTCCCTGATCGCAGGGCTGGCGGACAGGTGGGGACGGGCCAACCTCGTCGCTTGGGGTCTGGGCATCACCGGCGTGCTCACCTTGGTCGGCATCCCGAACGCCCCGAACAAGCTGACCTACCTGGTCCTCTTCTCCATTACCGGCTTCGTGGAGGGCATCATGCTGGTCGCCACCCCCGCCTTGGTGAGGGACTTCTCCCCCCAGTTGGGCCGGGCGTCGGCCATGGGCTTTTGGACCCTCGGCCCGGTAGTGGGGAGCCTGGTGGTGGCCGAGGTCTCCAGCAACACGCTGAACCATATGCACGCGTGGCAGGACCAGTTCATCATTTGCGGCATCGTCGGCCTCGTGGTGTTTGTCGTCGCCGTCGTGGGGCTGCGCGAGCTGTCACCGAACCTGCGGGACCAGCTGATGGTGAGCATGCGGGACCGGGCCCTGATCGAGGCGCGAGCCAAGGGCATCGACGTCGAAGAGTCGTTGCGCCGCCCCTGGCGCCAGGTACTGCACCTCGACATCGTCGGCTCCGCCTTCGCCATCAGCGTCTTCCTGCTCATCTACTTCGCGGAGGTGGGCTTCCTCGTCATCTTCCTCACGACGATTTACGGGTTCAGCCTGACGCAGGCCAACGGGATCAGCAACTGGATCTGGGCCTTCGACGCCGTGGCGCTGATCTTGACCGGTCTGTTGTCGGACCGCCTGCGGGTCAGGAAGCCGTTCATGCTGGTCGGCGCCATGGGCATGATCGTGATGACGTTCATCCTGCTCCAGCGGACCACCATGCCGCACACCAGCTACTACATGTTCGTGCTGCTCCTTAGCATCCTGATGGTGTTCCAGGCCATCGGCTACGGCCCGTGGATGGCGAGCTTCACCGAGACGGTGGAGAGGCGGAACCCGGCGCTCACGGCCCACGGGCTGGCTGTGTGGGGATGGATCATCAGGATCGTCGTCGCCGCCTCCGCCTTCATCCTCCCCTACGTGGTGACATCGGTCACGCCGCTGGTGACCTACGGCGCCCAGGTGTCGACGCTGGCGACGCAGTACAAATCACAGCTGGCCACGGCGGCGGCCATTGACCCGACGACGCTGGCGACGCTGACCGCTGACCCGACCAACGGCGCCGCCATCGGCAAGGCCCTCAGCGATATCTCCGCCCATCAGGGCGTGTCGTCGGCCACCGCCATCCAGGAGCTCACCGCCCTGGGCAATGTGCCCAAGGCCGACCTGGCCTACCTGAACGCGCACGGCGCCGCCGTCCAGGCGGCGGCCAAGTCCACGCCGCACCAGTGGCAGCACTGGTGGTGGGTGTGCATCGGCGGTGAGGTCGTCTTCATCCCGTTCATCTTCGTGATGGCCGGCCGCTGGCGACCACGCAATGCCAAGCGCGACATCGAAGAGCACGAGCGCAGCCTGGCGGCGGAGCTGGCCCGCCTGGAGGCGGAGATGCCAGCGGCGGCCACCACCTGAGAACCGCCGGTCCGTCACCTGCGCCAGCATCGCGGGCCCCGTACCGGGGAGGCCTCATCCGGCAGGTTCTACCTCGACCCGGCCAGCCGACGGCTGGGGGCGAACAGGTCTTTAGCCTCAGTCGGCGCCGCCGTCCTCGCCGTCCATTCAGTTCGTCGATGAAGTCGACCAGGCCGTCTGAAGCTTCGTTGGCAAGCGAGGCGATGAACCCCGTCGACACCGGCGTCCCGAGTAAGGCGGCCATGGCGTGGGCGGTGCGTTCGACGGGGAGGTGCTGGCCCATGAGGAGGTAGAGGGCTGAGGCGCGAACGTTGGGCCCATAGCTCGCCGGCGCCTTCGCCGAGGCCGGGAAGGTCCCCTTGGTCGTCGCCCCGCACCTACAGCGCTTGGTCACCGCCCGGTGCTCGACACACCCGAGAACGGGCTTGGGGATGTCGAAGACCTGACGGCACTCGGTGTCTTCGACCGGGGCATCCGCGAGGTCGTCCCCACAGGACCCACAGTTGGTCGGCAGGTGGTTGACGATCTCATCGGGGTCGGGTCGCATCGCCAGGTTCGCTCCCGGTGTTCCGGGTTGTTTCCCTCGACGACGATCCACGTCGTCCTTGCGCTTCGCCGTGACTTCGGCTCGGCGATCCGCACGGGTCTTTGTCGCCTCGGCCCTCTTCTTCGGCGAGTCGGCCGACGGTGGCACCGACGAGTTCTTCGAACCCTTGTCCAGGCGCTGCTCCAACTCGGTGATCATGCGGGTCAGACGCTCGATCTCTCCGGCTTGCGCCGCGTTCTGCGAACGCAGTGCGACGAGTTCGGCTTCGAGATGCTCCCGGGTCGTCTCCGACATACCTGAAAGTCAATCAACACCGCGGTGCTTTCGCGAATCGCGAGATCAGAGGTAGTTTTGCTTGTCCTCAGGCCTCAGGCCTCAGGCACCTGAATGGTTACGTCGCAGCGGTCAGTCACTCGCACGTGATCGGCTAGAACATGGCCATGGGCGAGGGATCCGCGAGCACCGTCATCAACCGCCCGGCATCGGAGGTGTTCGATGCCGTGGCGGACGTCACCCGCATGGGCGAGTGGAGTCCGGAGTGCACGGGCGGACGCTGGGTCGTCCCAGCCACCGGACCTGCAGTCGGTGCGAAGTTCGAGGGCGACAACATCGTCAAGGTCGGCCCCATCACCCTCAAGAGGTGGACCACCACCTCCGAGATCACCGACTACGTGCCCAACGAGGTCTTCGGGTTCGTCGCCGAGGGCTACACCAGTTGGCGGTACGAACTCCGGGATCACGACGGCGCCACGTCGGTCACCGAATCTTTCAGCCACAAACCGCACGAAGGCTGGCAGAAGTTCGTCTACGACACCGTGGCCCGACGGTCCAACGCAATGGTCAAAGGCATGCAGCAGACTCTCACCCAGTTGAAGGAGACACTCGAACACTGAGTGGGTGCCGTTGACCGACGTCGGTCGTCCCGATCTCTTCGAGCCTGGCGTTGCTTTTGGAACACCTGCCATCATGTCGTGCCAGGAGCCGCAGCCCCGGCGGTCAGGGATAGTCAATCGATGGATTGAGCTACTCCACGTCGTTTGACGATCGGCTATCGGTCATAGATCTCGCGCCGGTGACCGATGCGTAGGACCAGGATCAGGAGTTGACCGTCTTTGATTTCGTACACGATGCGGTAGTCACCAGTGCGGACTCTCCACTCGCCTGAACCACCTACAAGTCGGATTGCTGCTGGCGGTCGAGGTTCGACAGCGAGCAGTTCAAGGGCTGCTTGGATACGTCGCCGTACATCGGGGTCGAACTTGCGGAGTTGGCGCGCTGCCGAGGGCGCCATGGTGCGATCTCGACGCGTTCTATGCCGACGCCATCTCTGCGCTCTGGGAGCTGACGACGAACTGGTCAGGCACCCACCGCCCCTACGCCGCCGGTGACCTGTTGTCCGCGGTCCGCACCCG
>PKXA01000041.1 GCA_003133325.1 Acidimicrobiaceae bacterium
TGATCCCTTGAGCCCGCCAAGTCCCCGGTTTTGGCCATGAATGAGGTCCCCGCCCCTCGCTGAAGCGTCAAGCCAACGAGACGCGTTTTGGGCGACGTGAACGTCTCCGCCCGGGTCCGACCCGGCCGGCAGCCGTTCCAGCGGCACCTCTTGCTTGCTCTGATCGACGGGTCCACTGCAGCCGGGTCGATATATTCGACGAGATGGTGACGATGACGGAGCAGTGGCCTGACCGCGCCGATGAGAGTCGTCCCGATCCTCCCGAGGTAGATCGACGGGTTCGGGCGGCGGTGGTCACCGCCGTGGCGGCGGGCATCCCGTTACACCACGAGCACGTGTCTCGAGCATTGGGCGCCGACATGTTCGCACCCGTTGGGGACACGAAGATCGCTGCGGCACTCATCGACATCTACCCGTACAGCCCGATCAGCGTTGAGCCTGCCTCTTTCGCGCGAGCCGGCTTCGACCCGGTTCAGAGGCAGTTTTCAACGGGCCGGCACGACGCCGCGCCCGACCATCGACAAGGGGAGCACCACCATGACTGATGTCGTCTCTGCAGCAGAACGGGGGAAGCCCCAAGGAGGGAGGACTGCGATCCGAACACAGGGCCTGTCCAAGCGCTACGGCCCCGTGGACGCGCTCATAAACCTCGATCTCGAGGTGTCCAAGGGCGAAGTGGTCGGCTACCTCGGCCCGAACGGGGCGGGCAAGACGACGACGATCCGCTTGCTGCTCGGGCTGGCCCGCCCCACGGCTGGGCGCGCCGAGATCTTCGGTATCGACTGCCAGCGCCAGCCCGTCGAAGCGCACCGACGAGTGGCCTACGTGCCGGGCGAAGCGAGCTTGTGGCCGTCGCTCACGGGCGCCGAGACGTTGCATCTCCTCGGCCGAGTGCAGGGCCGGGTCGACGCCGGCTACCGCGACGAGCTGATCGAACGCTTCGACCTCGACGCCTCCAAGAAGGTCCGCGCCTATTCCAAGGGCAACCGACAGAAGGTCATCCTCATCGCCGGCCTCATGACGCGCGCCGACCTGCTCCTCCTCGACGAGCCGACGGCCGGTCTCGACCCCTTGATGGAACAGGCCTTCCGCCACTGCATCCACGAGGCCCGCGAGCGCGGGCAAACCGTCTTTCTCTCTTCGCACATCCTGAGTGAGGTGGAGGCGCTGTGCGACCGAGTGGGGATCCTGCGTGGGGGGGCGCTGGTCGAGATGGGGACAATGGCGGAATTGCGTCACCTGTCCGCCCTCACCGTGGAGGCCACTTTCGACGGACCCGTCCCCGATCTCACCGGGGTGGAGGGGGTGAGCTCGATCGAGACCGTCGGGCACGTCGTGCGCTGCCAGGTGCGCGGGTCCGTCGAGCCGCTACTGCAGGCCCTGGCGGCATCAGGGGTCCACGAGCTGCTCAGCCACGAACCCTCCTTGGAGGAGTTGTTCCTCGCACACTACGGGCGGCGCGCGGAGACCCAAGGCGTCACGGCAGATGCCGGCTGACCCCGCCGTCTCCGCGCCGGCGCCGGCCGGGCGCTTGCCCAGCACAGTGGTGGCGCGGCTGACGGCGAAGAAAGCGGCGCGCTCCGGCGCGTTGTGGGGCTATTTCTTCGGAATATGCGTGGCCTCGTCCGCGCTCACCTACTTGTCGAGCTACAAGACCCGGGCGGCCCGGGAGAACCTGGTTGCGTCCTTCGGGTCGAATACCGCGTTGGCCGCCCTCTTCGGACCCGCCCATCAGCTCCAGACGGTCGCCGGTTTCACCGCGTACAAGGTCCTGGGGTTCTTGAGCATCGTCGGCGCCGTCTGGGGGCTGTTGGCCGGGACGCGGCTGCTGCGGGGTGAGGAGGATGCCGGGCGCTGGGAGCTCCTCCTCGCCGGTCAGACCACCCGGAGGGGCGCGGCGGCCCAGGCGCTCGCCGGACTCGGCGCCGGACTCGCAACCCTCTTTGCGGTCACTGCGCTGGTGACCGTGGTGACCGGGCGATCGTCGAAGGTCCACTTCGCGGTGGGTGAGGCCGTGTTCTTCGCGCTGGCGCTCGTGTGCAGCGCTGCGGTGTTCCTCGCCGTTGGGGCTCTCGCCAGCCAGTTGGCCGCCACCCGCCGCCAGGCGGCGGCCTACGGTGGCTACGCGCTCGGCGCGTGCTACGTGCTGCGCATGGTGGCCGATTCCGGCGTCGGCCTCGACTGGCTCCGATGGGCGACGCCGTTCGGATGGGTGGAGCTGCTCCAGCCACTCACCGCGCCCGACTGGCTCCCGCTCCTCCCAACCGCCACGCTCATCGTGGCGCTCGCCGGCGCGACCGTGCACCTGGCCGGGACCCGGGACCTCGGGGCCTCCGTCTTCCCTGATCGATCGAGCGCGCCGATGCGTCCCCAGCTGCTCAATGGGGCGTTGGGGCTTGCCGCCCGGCTCATGCGTCCCACGGTCGTCGCCTGGGGAGCGGCACTCGCCGTCACCGCGTTCATCTTCGGGTTCATCGCCAAGCCGGCCGGCGTCGCCCTGTCCGGCTCCAACAGCATCAACCGGGTGCTCTCCCATCTCGGAGCGCACGGCGCCGGCGCCGATGCCTATCTGGGCATTGCGTTCCTGATGATGTCGATCATGCTTGTCTTCGTCGCTGCCGGGCAAGTGACTGCCTCGCGGGCGGAGGAGGCCGAGGGGCGCCTCGACCACCTTCTCGTGCGGCCGCTGTCACGCTGGTCATGGCTCGGGGCCCGGGTTTTGGAGGCCACCGCGGTTCTGGCGGTTGGCGGCTTGGGCGTCGGCGTATTCGCCTGGCTGGGCGCCGCCAGCGGGCACGCGGGCCTGCCTTTCTCGAGCATCGTCGACGCGGGGCTCAACATGGTGCCTCCGGCGTTGTTTGTTGTCGGTGTCGGGGCGCTCGTGATCGGGGTGTGGCCCCGGGCCACGTCGATCGCCACCTACGGCCTCATCGTATGGTCGATCCTGGTCACACTGGTCGGTGGGTTTTCGAACAACAACCATTGGCTGCTCGACACTTCTTTGTTCCACCAGATGGCCCCGGCGCCCGCATCCGCCCCGAACTGGACCGCCGGCGGGGTCATGACCGCCATCGGCGCAGCGGCCGCCATGGTCGGTGCGGCCGCGTTCCGGCGCCGTGACCTGGTTGGTGAATGACGGGTATGTCATCCCACTTGCCCATTATGGGAAAGTGGGATACAGTTCAGGACAATGAACGAGGAGACCGGCCCATGACGATCTTGGTTGAGACTGACCAGCGCAGCAGAGTGGTGATTCCTGGCCATAGCAATCAGCGCTTCATTGTCCAGGAGAACTCGGATGGCAGCATCCTGCTCCAGCCGGCCGTTGTGGTGGCCGAAGCCCAGTCCGAGTACGACGAGAGCCCCGAGCTTCAGGACCTGCTAACGCGTGCAGCCGCCTCGAAGTCAGTCCAGCGCACCCGTCGGCGACGCCTCGCGTGACCGACGAGTTCGTCGGCTCGTACTCCGAGATCGCCGACGAACAACTGGACGAGCTGGAAGCTGAAGGCGATGCCGACCTTTACAACGACATCCTCACGCTCTGCCATTTCATCTTCAGTTCTCCAGGGCAAGCCCAGAGCATGTCAACGGCGATCACCACCAAAGACGGGATCCGCTTCCGCCTGGCAGTGCCAGGACACGCGCCGTACAAAGTCTTCTGGTCCTCAGCTGGTCCTCGCGTCGAGGCAGTATTCCCCTACCCGTAGCTGTCGAGTCGCCAATGCTTCCTCAGGGGGAAGATGCGGAGCGCGCCTGGCAAGCGCCGATGCGTAACGATCCTGAATCCAGCCACTGGGCCATCCTCTGCCGCCATCCCCCAGTTCCCGAGGTTGGTGAGCATTGACCTAATCCACGTCTCCCGTGAGCCATCCACAGCCTCGCCCCCAATCGAGGAACCAGCAGGTCGGCGAGTAGTTCGCCGGTTTCCGCTTCCATCTATCCAAGATGGCGGCCATCCTCTTGTGCGTCTCACCTGGGGGGACCGAGCGTTAGAGCGATCGATCTGGACAGCGGGAACTCCGAGACCAGTCGGCGTTCGGTGCGACGTTGTGTACGCGAGCCTTCCCTGCAAAAATGCTGCTGCCTCTGCGGAAGTCGCCTGTGGAATCTACGGATCTGCCATGGTTCGAGGTGTCGTCTCGGGTGAATCCACTTCACGCCATCGGGATTGCGCATGCAACAATCTCGACGCCACTCGGCTCATCGCTTACTCCTCGAGGAGCATCTATGCGGTCAATGCCTTGCCTGCCCGGGTGCCGCCGCCCGGCGAGGTGTGGTGCGGCCGTATCCAGTAGGTTCGACCATCATCGGGCCAGGACATCCATTATCTCGGCGCTCAGGGACTTTGGACTCTGTCGTCGGAATGTTCTTCGGAACGACAATATGGTCATGAGCGAAACCCACAGCGATCGAGTTCCCGAAGAACCGGAACATCTTGTGCCTGAAGATGCCGCCGAGGCGGCTCCCCGTGACAGCGAGATCGATTTCGATGACGAGACCGACGACGACCAGCTCCCCTTGGATGTGGTCGAGGCAGCTGAGGTCGGTGTGCTGCTCGATGATCCCGAATCGATGACTCCGGACGAGGCGTAGGGCCGGTTGAAGGCGACGTGAGTTCCCTAACCCCAAGTCGCGAGACCGGAGCAAGGGAGGCCGTGGCCCGGACGGCGGTCGAGATGCAGTGAGCGCGACGCGGGTTCCTCGTCCACCTGGCCCCTCGAAGATCAGGGCCGCTGCCCAAGTGAGGGCAGCCCGCATCAGCGGAGTTTCCGACGAAAGGGTGCTCGCAGCTGTAGCAAGGGTCCCGAGATCCGGCTTCGTCGCAGACGAGTACGTCGACGACGCGGATCAAGACAGTCCTCTGCCGATTGGACACGGACAGACGACAAGCCAGCCGTCACTCATCGCGGCAATGGTTGAGTGTCTCGATATTGGACCCGACGACACTGTTCTCGAAGTGGGTTCGGGCTACGGCTACCAGACAGCACTGCTGTCGCTGCTTGCGAGATACGTTTACAGCGTGGAGATCATTGAGGATCTCGCAATCCATGCACAGCGCAATCTCGAGGCATTCGGGGCGGCGAATGTCGACGTAGTTGTCGGCGACGGCAGCCTGGGACTCCCTGAATTCGCCCCTTACAACGCGATCATCGTCTGTGCCGCCTTCCCGGAAATCCCGCCGCCATTAGCGGAGCAGCTCGCAGAGCGTGGCCGCATCGTTCAGCCGATCGGGCCAGGGGGATTCGAACGGGTCGTGGTATTCGAGAAGCACGAAGGAATTCTCGAATCACTGGGGATGCTCACTCCGGCAAGCTTCGTGCGGCTCATGGGTAAGTACGGAAACCATTAGCGTCCGGGATCGCGGGTAAGAAAGCAATCAGTCGGTTGAGGCCTCAGATGATCGGTAGCTCGGGCGGCGCGCCACGATTCGGAGAGACCGGTCAGTTGCCCTTCCCCGCCGATGTATGGATCTGCAGCCAGTCAACCTGGTAGCTCTCCCCGCCCGGAGGCTGATTTGAAGCAAGCGGGAGCAAGGAGTGTCGGCGGTTCTCCAGGAACGTCGGCCGGAGCCGGAGCTGTCGTTGTCTGGAGCGGCGGGCTCGCTCGGTCGGCCCGGTGTCCTGTGCCCGAATCTATGAGACCGACGCATGGTGGGCCTGAGGCGGCGTTAGCATGGTCAGAGGCCGGAAGGAGAATCATTATGGCCACAACCAGCACTGGCTCTGCCGCCGCCCGCAAGCGGCCCGCAACCGTCCGCACGAAAGAGACACCCAATCCCCCCGGCGACCACGCCCCGGGCGACTACGTCCTTCCTTTCGTCCATGCGCGCATCCCGGCACCGCTTGTACAGATCGGATTCTGGGGTGGTCTTGCCGGCACCGTGGTGTTCGGCGTCATCGATCTCCCGCTGGCAGCCCTCGTCGGCGTGGGGGTAGTCGTGGCTCGTCACCGACGCTCTCGCTGACTGATTTTTCCCAGAGCACCACTCGAGGTGTGGCAACTGAGCCATCTTCCTCAGCACGTTTGGGGTAGGGATACGAAAGAATTCATCCAATGCTCACCTGTCGGTTTCGATCCCGTTCCCATTCGTTCACGTTTCATCCTTACCATCGAAGAAGTACCCAAAGTGTCGGACGAATGGGAGAGCTTCGATGGAAATATTCTTGCAGCGACTGCTCCTTGAGCTGGCGGCCATTGCGCTCCAGGTGGCCATCATCCGATTGGTCGGTTGGATTCGTACGCGCTCAGCCGAGGCAGACCCAACTGAGGGGATTGCCTTGGCGGCCTGATTCTGGGGGTTGGTCGAGCTCCCCGTCTGGGAGGCAGCAACCCCACTCCGGTTGTGAACCCCTTCTCGGGGTTGTATGAATCCCATTGGACTGCTCCGCACGGTTAGCGATGCGCCTCGAACTGTAGCGGCGGCCATGGGCGATGCCATTGGGGCCACAGTTGGCTCCGCTCTCGACCGAGTGAACCCAGGTCGGCGCCACCGGCGCGTCTGGGTGGCCGATGGACGGGCGCACATCGAGGTTCGCGCTGTCTGTCGTCCGGGCCAAGAGCACGTAGCCCGGCACGTGGAGCGGGCATTGCGCGACGTCGAGGGCGTGCACTGGGCGCAGGTCAACGCCGTCGTCGGCCGAGTCGTCATCGTCTTCGACCCCGAGGGCGTCGATACCGACGACCTGCTCGGTGTCATCGAAGGGGTCGAAGAGGCTCACGACGTTCACGAAGAGCTGTTCGCCCACGATCAGCCCGAGCACCCAGGAGACTTCGAACCGATCCGGCGCAATCTCATCGCGATCGGCGCGGACGTAGCAGGCCTCGGAGCCAGTGTCGTTGGACAGCTCCTTCGGGCCAGCCCGTTTCCAACGGAGCTGGCATCGATCGTCTCGCTGGCGGAGAGTGAACCCCGAATTCGTCAATTCCTCGAGAATCACCTCGGCGTCCCGGCCACCGACCTCGGCCTCGGACTCTCGAACGCCTTCGCCCAGGCCATATCCCAAGGCCCTCTCGGGCTTGTCGTTGACATGACCCACCGAGCCAATGTCGTCGGTGAGCTCCGGGCGCGCCGGTCCACCTTCGCCCGGCGCGAGCGGGAAATGTGCCATCAGGACGACGATGAACCAATTGGGGCAATCTCGTACGAGGCGCGCCCAGTGCCACTGCCGAGTGGGCCCTTCGAGCGCTACGCGGACCGTGCCGCGTTTGCCTCATTGGGCGCCTTCGGGGTCGTTTTGGGCGCCACGGGGAGCCCCCGGCGTGCCGCTGGAGCCCTTGTGGCCGGTCTGCCAAAGGCCGCCCGCCTCGGTCGAGAAGCCTTCGCGGCCCATTTGGGCCGCGAGCTGGCCCGACGTGACGTCATCGTGATGGATGGTGCCGTCCTGCGCAGACTTGATCGCATGGACACTGTCGTCATCGACGCCACCGTCCTTCTGACCGGCCGGACTGTCGTTGGAACCGTGGAAGTAGTGCGCAACGAAGCGACAGAACTGGGAGTGGTTCACACCAAGCTTTCCGGCCTGTTCGATCCCTACAATCCGGAACGGATCGCACGCGGTGGCGGCTGGGTTGTCGGGCCACTACCGGTGCTGCGCTCCCAGTCGGTAAAGATGCCGCGTGGCGTGACGTCCCAAGCGCGGGTGCTCGCCGGTGGCCACGCAGGGGTGGTCGGCATCGCCCACAAGGGGACGGTGGTAGGGCTCGCCGCTCTGGAGGCTGAGATCGATCCGCTGGCCCAACCCCTCGCGGGAGCTGTACGCCGCGCCGACCTGCTTCTCGTCATCGCCGGGGGTCGGAGCCACCTGATGGGCGGCATCGCCGAGCAGCTCGGGGCGGACCGAGCTGTCGCCGGGGGAAACCGGCTGGTGGCGTCGATACGGGAACTGCAGCGTGAGGGAAAAGGGGTGCTGGTGATCTCGGGGGGCCACGCTCACGCCGCCCTCAGGGCGGCCGATTGCGCCATAGGCCTGCCTGGCGAAGGCCGACCTCACCCCTGGTCAGCCGACCTGGTCACTTCCGCAGGCCTGGCCGACGCCTACTTGGTGATCGAGGCGCTGCCGGTGGCTCGGGAGGTCAGCCGTCGGAGCTCGCTGGTGGCTCTCGCTGGTTCTGGGGTTGGAGGCGCCTGGTCGATGTTCGGTCCGGCCGCCAGCGCAGGCAGGCGAGCAGCCCTGCCGGTGAACGCCGCCGCACTGATCGCACAGAGCCAGGGTCTTCTGTCGGCGGCCGAGCTCGGGCGCCGCCCAACTCCGACACCGGCGTCCCGCACGCCCTGGCACACGATGGACACTGCGGCGGTGCTGACCGCGCTCGGCACGACGGCGCAAGGACTCGAGGTCGCCGAGGCCCGCCGGCGTAGGGAACACCACGTGGCACAACCCCCGAGAGTGCTGCAGATGGCCCAGGCTATTGGCGCCGAGCTTTCCAATCCCTTGACCCCGGTCATGGTGGTCGGCGCCGGGCTCGCCGCCGCAGTCGGCTCGACAACTGACGCTGCTCTCGTGGCCGGGGTCACCGGTGCGAATGCGATGATCGGCGGAGTCCAACGGATGAGGGCCGAGGTGTCCATCGAACGCCTGCTCCAGGTCGGCAACACGGTCGTCGAGATCCGCCGGATGGGTCTCGGTGTCAGTGTCGAGCGGGACGAGCTCGTCCGTGGTGACGTCGTCGAGCTCTCGGCTGGCGATGTAGTACCCGCGGATTGCCGCATCCTAGAGGCAGAGTCCTGTGAGTTGGACGAGTCCGCCCTGACCGGGGAGTCACTGCCGGTGGCCAAGATGTCGACGCCGGTCATGGGGGCCACGGTCGCTGAGCGCAGTTGCATGCTTTATGAGGGCACGACGATCGCGAATGGGAATGCTCTCGCCGTGGTGGTGGCAGTCGGAGCTGAAACTGAGGTCGGCCAGAGCTTGGCCGACGCACCAACACCTCCGGCAAGTGGCGTCGAGGCACGGCTCAGCGCGCTCACCGCGGTCATCGTCCCCGCGGTCGTGGCCAGCGGGGCGGCCGTCACCGGAATTAGTCTTCTTCGTGGCCGCTCGATGCGCCGAGCGGTGACCTCGGGTGTGAGCCTGATGGTGGCGGCCGTTCCCGAAGGTTTGCCCTTGCTCGCCACCGTGGCCCAACTGGCTTCCGCCCGCCGGCTATCAGAGCGCGGCGCACTGGTACGAAATCCCCGCACGATCGAAGCGCTCGGTCGAGTCGATACCCTCTGTTTCGACAAGACAGGCACCCTCACCGCTGGCGAGATCTCATTGCAACGGGTGTCCGATGGTGTCGTCGACGAGCCGGTCGACTCCCTTGGCCATACGGCACGAAGAGTCCTTGCTGCCGGGCTGCGGGCTAGCCCCGAGGCAAATGCTGACGATGCTTCGCTGCTTCTGCACGCCACGGACCGGGCCGTTCTGCAAGGTGCAATCAGGGTGGGGGTGGGCCCGGGCGAGGGCCTTGGAGGATGGACGGTATTGGGTGAGCTCGCCTTCGATTCGGCCCGCGGGTTTCACGCCGTCGCCGGCACCAGCCCTGTCGGGTCCCGGGTCTCTGTAAAGGGAGCACCAGAGGTGATCCTTCCCAGGTGCGCCACCTGGGCTGCCCCGGAGGGCACCGTGAATCTCGATCGACGAGTTCGACGTCGCCTGGACGCCGAGGTCGAGCGCCTTGCGCTACGGGGGCTACGGGTTCTGGCCGTCGCCGAGCGTCCTGCGACGGCCCAAGCAGAGATCGGGGATGAACGGGTCGCCGACATGGTGCTCCTCGGTTTCCTCGGGTTGGCTGACTCGGTACGTCCGACCGCGGCAGCAGCTGTCGCCGATCTGCGTGCCGCGGGTGTCGAGGTGGTCATGATCACCGGTGATCACCCTGGTACGGCGGCGGCCATCGCCACTGAGCTCGACATCTTGAACGGCAATCGCGTCCTGACCGGACCCGAGCTCGACGCATTGGGTGACGCTGCCCTCGACGAGGTCCTCCCGAGCGTCTCTGTCTTTGCCCGGGTAACGCCAACCCACAAGGTGAGGATCGTCCGTGCCTACCAGCGGATCGGACGGATAGTCGCCATGACCGGCGACGGCGCCAACGATGCTCCGGCCATCCGCCTTGCCAATACCGGCATCGCACTGGCCGGTCGAGGCTCGCCCGCAGCCCGTGAAGCGGCGGACATTGTCGTTGTCGACGATCGAATCGAAACGATTCTCGATGCCGTCGTCGAGGGTCGAGCAATGTGGGCATCGGTGCGCGACGCCCTGGCCATCCTTATCGGCGGCAACCTCGGTGAGGTCGGTTTCACCTTGGCTGCGACCGCCATCGCCGGCGAAGCTCCCCTCGGGGCCCGCCAGTTTCTGCTCGTCAACCTTCTGACCGACATGCTTCCCGCCATGACGATCGCCCTTCGGCCTCCCGTGAACCGTTCTCCGGAGCTCCTTCTCCACGAAGGGCCGGAGGCATCTTTGGGGGCTGCCCTTGCCCAGCAGGTCGTGCTACGCGCCGTGACCACAGCCGGTGGCGCTACCGGTGCGTGGCTCATCGCCCGAGCCAGCGGGACACGTCGGCGCGCCAGCACGGTGGCCTTGGTGGCCCTGGTGGGTACCCAGCTGGGCCAGACCGCGGTGGTCGGGGGCCCGAGCCCTGTTGTTCTCGGTTCGACCGTGGTCTCAGTGGCAGCACTGGTGGGCATAGTCCAGACACCCGGGGTCAGCCAGTTCTTTGGCTGCACCCCCCTCGGTCCCCTCGGGTGGGGCATCGCCACTGGCGCGGTTGCAACTGCGACGGGTGCTTCGCTACTCGTTCCCTGGGCTTTCGGCCGCCTCCGCTGAGCGGAACGGGTCTCGCTCGCCAAAGCGTCGCGATGATCGCCTCGTCCAGCGGCCGGCACTGCCAATGGTTGGTCCCTGCGGGCGACATCGAGTAACTGCCTTCCGTCCGCAGCCGGGTCGGCTCCTCACACGGGTCGGCTCCTGACACAGTCGGCTTGCTGACGGGTCCCCGATTGGTGCATCGGAGTGCCCACTCCGGATCGCGACAGAACGGCACGCCATTCGGCTGGCAAACAACAGGTGACCGCGCACAAGATCGGCGATAGGGGTAGCGGTGGCCGGTCGCTCGCTGTCCGTGGCCGTTCCTCGTCGGATCGATCAGGGGGCGTCGATCCAGCTGCGTAGGGGCCTCAGCTGCGGGGTTTTCTTGCGCTGGTGCCCTGACATGCGTCGCAGGATGTCGTCGAGCACGACGATGGCCGTGTCGACGTGGGGCCCCTTGTTGAGCATGACGCACTCGGCTTGCTGGGCCATTGCCGCGTCGGAGACCTCTGCCCGCGATGGCTGGCCGGTGCGCGCCAACTGGTCGAGGACCTCGGTGGCCCAGATGACCGGCAGGTGTGCCGCTTCGCAGAGCCACAGGATCTCTTCTTGCACCTCGGCGAGACGTTCGTACCCAGCTTCGACGGCGAGATCTCCCCGGGCGATCATGACCCCGACGAGGGGGGAGCGCATGGCGTGCAGGAGGATCTCGGGTAGTCGTGCGAACGACTCTCTGGTCTCGATCTTCGGGATGAGCCCGAGGTGCTCAGCCCCGACTCGCCGGAGGTAGCCGCGTACATCGTCGATGTCGCGCTCGTGGCGCAGAAACGACAGCGCCACCATGTCGGCGTGGGCGGCGGCCACCTCGAGCAGGGGCAGGTCGGCGTCGGTCACCGCGGGGACGGGGAGATTCGTGTCGGGCAGGTTGATCCCCTTCTCCGCCCGAAGTTTCGAGCCTCTGGGCGAGGCGATCAGGATCCGAAGCCGAAGCTCGTCGGCAGCGACGCTCTCGATGACGGCGGTCATCTTCCCGTCGTCGAGGATCACCCGCTGGCCAACCCGCGCGGCTTCGAAGGCGGCCGCGAGCGTGCAGCCGATCCGGGCACATCCGGGTTGCCCGTGGCGCCACGGGACGGCAGGGTCGAGGTCGCGGGTCAGCACCAGCGGGTCCCCGATGTGCAGCAGATGGTATTGGGGGACGCTGGCCAGCCGGCCCACTCTGGTCGTGTCGTCGTCGCACGACAGCGTCGCTCCAGCCTCGATGTAGGTGGTGTCCCACGTCTCCACGACGCATCCCCCGGGGCCGGTGTCGACGACCCGCAGGTCACGCGGTGAGCTTCGGGTGTCGACCATGTCAACCACATCTCCGGGGTGGCGGCGCTCGATCCACGACGGGTCCACGGGGAGTGCCGGGGCGGGGCCGTAAGGTTCGGAACCGGTGACGAGTGTCGCCAGGGCCGGTGTGACCGGCACGCCGCGCAGGTCACGCTCGGGCCGCAGCTTCACGACCTGGGGCCCGTCGACGAGCCGGCCAGTCCGCAGCTTGGGCCCCGGTAGGTCCATCGACACCCGGCAGAGGCGGTCGGTCTCTACGGAGGCCCGGCGCACGTGCCGCGCCATTCGCTCCCACGCGCCGGGGTCGTCATGAGCGCCGTTGATCCGGGCCACGTCCATGCCTTGGGCGACCAGGTGTCGGACCAGCGGGTAGTCGTCAGCCGCTTCGCTGGGGAGGGTCACCATAACCCGGGGTACTCGCCCCGGGGGGCGTGGACCGAAGAGGGCGTCGGTGTTGCGGTCGAGCGCGGCGCGGCCCTCTTCGAAGCTCAGCGTGGCGGGCCCGAAGCGGGGTGTGCTCCCGTCGAGCGCGGCGCGGACGCTCTCGACGGTCGCGAGTACGTGAGGCTCGCATCTCCCCAGCGACGACAGGCCGCGCTCGCCCAACCTGCGTTGGAGATGGCGGAGGTCGCCATGCCGCAGCGCGAGGTAGTGGACGAGGTTGATGGCGTCCGGCCGGTGGTCGGGCCGGACGGCGGCGATGTCTTCGGCGTGGATTTGCTCCAGGCGGCACATGAGGTCTTCCAGTCCAGCCAGGTCGGCGCGGATCGACACCCGGTCGGGGTCGCGCCTCGCTTGTCGGCGGCGCAGCCACCCATCCTTGCGGGCGACCGTCGAGAAGACCTCCCGTGATGGGAAACTCACAATGCGACGGAGGTGGCCGGCCAACGCTCGTACGATCGGAGAGGCTTCCTTGTCGACACCCCGGTCCATACCAGGGACGCTACGACGGCCCGCTCACGGCAGGTAGGGCCGAAGTGCCTCCGGGCTGGCCCAGGACATGAACATCATGTGAACGCCGACCCTGGTGTCGCCCGTCGCCGCTGGTTCTCGCACGGACCGCGGACACCTGTCAGCCGAAGCGACCGTTCACGTAGTCGAGCGTGCGGGAGTCGGTCGGATCGCTGAAGAGTTTGGCGGTTTCGCCGTGCTCGATGAGCTCACCGGCCTTGTCCGCGGCCATGAGGAGGAAGGCGCACCGGTCGGACACCCGCGCCGCCTGCTGCATGTTGTGGGTCACGATCACGATCGTCACCCGGTCCTTCAGCTCGCCCAACAGTTGCTCGATGAGCTTTGTGGCGACGGGATCGAGCGCCGAGGTCGGTTCGTCCATCAAAAGGACCTCCGGCTCCACGGCCAGGGCCCGTGCGATGCAGAGCCGTTGCTGCTCGCCACCGGACAGCATGCTCGCGGGTACCTTCAGGCGGTCTCGCACGCTGTCCCAGAGTGCTGCAGCAACGAGGGCCGACTCCGCCGCCTCGTCCAGAAGCGATCGCTTCTGGACGCCATTGAATCTGAGCCCCGCCACCGCGTTCTCGTAGATGCTCGTGGAGGGGAACGGGTTGGGTTGTTGGAACACCATTCCCACTCGGGAACGCAGCAGGGTCGGATCGACGGCGCTGCTGTGGATGTCCGTATCGCCCAGCAGTACCTTCCCCGTGACCGACGCGGTCCGCACTTCGTCGTGCATACGGTTGAGCACCCGCAGGAGTGTCGTCTTTCCGGAACCCGACGGGCCGATGAGTGCCGTCACTTCCTTTTCGTGGATGTCGAAGGTCACCCCCCGCACGGCGGCGCGCCCGGCAAAGGAGACCGACACGTCCTCCAGCCGCATGACCGGCCTGCTGCGGAGGAAGCCTTCTCCGGTACCGAGGCTGGGCTCGTCCTCGGCAAGCTCTCGCCTCGAGTCGGTGGCCGCGATGGGATCGGTCATCGGCTCTCCTTCGCCAGCACGCCGGCGACGGCTACCCCGACAAGTATGGCGAGTCGCGGTGAACGTGATGGCTGGGCGATTCGCACGTGGGCCTCTTCCTCCGAGTGCGGTTGGTTGTGACTCGCGTGTCCGTCGCGAGGGAGCGCAGGCGCGCCTTGAGGAACGTAACAAGCGAAGGTAAACGGACTGCTACGTGGACGTGAACTGATACGGATTGCATGACATATATCGCGAATTGTGGGGATTTGGTTCTTCATGGAGGGCTTGAATCGAGCCTGAGCAGTTGGGCACGTGCGACCAATGGCCCTGGTGGTGGCCGGCTCCAGCGGTAATGCTGTCCCCATGGTTGTGGTGGCGGGTGCTCCGTTCGGGGAGCTGGACTTGGCCGATGCCGGCGGTCTCTCGTCCGACGAGGTGTTGTCGCGCCTTGGAAGTGGCCCTGGCGGTCTCTCGTCCGACGATGTGGCGGATCGGCTGCGACAGTTCGGGCCGAACGCCCTCGGCACCCATCGCGTGCGCGCCAGCGCCGTCCTCTTCCGCCAGATCCGTAACCCGATCCTGATCCTCCTGCTCGGGGCGGCGCTGGTGTCGGGGCTGACCGGTGGCGGCACCAATGCGGTGATCATCGCGGTGATCGTCGCCCTCAGCGTCGGTCTGGGCTTCTTCAACGAGTACCGGGCGGAGGCGGCGATGGCTTCCCTCCGCGGAAAGATCCGGCACGAGGCCGAGGTTCTGAGGGACGGACGGACATGCCGGGTCCCGGTGGCGAACCTCGTGCCCGGTGACGTGGTGTCGCTCCGCATCGGCGCCCTCGTGCCGGCCGACCTCCGTCTGCTGAAGGTCGACGAGCTCGAATGCGACGAAGGCGTGTTGACCGGCGAGTCGATGCCGGTGGCCAAGTCGGTGGCACCCGTCGCCGACCGCCGGGCGCTGGACCAGCCGGGATGCGCCTTCATGGGGACGATCGTCCACCAGGGGTCGGCGCTCGGTGTGGTGGTCCGGAGCGGAGCCCGCACCGCCTTCGGTCAGATCGCTGCGGGCCTGGCCGAGAAGCAGGGCCAGACCGCCTTCGAGGCGGGCCTGTCTCGCTTCTCGCGCTTCTTGTTCGGGGTCGCGGCCGTGCTCACGGCGTTCATCTTCATCGTCAACGTGGCGCTGTCACGGCCCATCATCGACGCACTGCTCTTTTCGCTGGCCATCGCCGTGGGCATCGCCCCCGAGATGATGCCGGCCATCGTGACAGTCAGCCTCTCCGCCGGCTCGAGGGCCCTCGTGGCGAAGAAGGTGCTGGTGAAGCGGCTGGTCGCCATCGAGGACCTGGGCAACATCGAGATCCTCTTCACGGACAAGACCGGCACCCTCACCGAAGGGGTGATCACCTTCGAACGGGGACTCGACGCCGATGGGCAGCAGAGCGATCGCCCGCTGCTTCTCGGGCTGGTGTGCAACGAGGCGACGGTCACCGACGAGGGGCCGGTCGGGGGGAACGCGTTGGACCAGGCTCTGTGGTCGGCCCCCGGGGCGGCTGCCGGAGAGGACATTGCCGCCAAGGCCGCCGGCTACCAGAGGCAGGGCGTCCTTCCCTTCGACCACGAGCGCCAGCTGGGCTCGGTGCTGGTCATCGACCCCGCTGGCAAACCGCTGTTGATCACCAAGGGCGCACCCGAGGTGGTGCTGGACCGGTGTGCGAACGTGCCCGACGGCGCTCGGCCGGCACTGGAGGCACTGTTCTCCGAAGGGGCCCGGGTGGTGGCCGTGGCCGCCCGTTCGGCCGAGGGCATGGAAGCGGTCACCGCCGAGGACGAGCAGGGGTTGGCGCTGGTCGGGTTCCTGACCTTCGCCGATCGCCCGAAGGCCGACGCCGGCTCCTCCATCGCCCAACTCGAACGGCTGGGGATCGAGGTGAAGATCATCACCGGGGACAACGGCCTGGTGGCAGCCAAGGTGTGCTCGGACATCGGCGTCGAGTGCGCGGGGGTGCTCAGCGGAACCGAGGTCGAGGCGCTCGACGACGACCAGCTCGAAGCGGCGATCGTGACCACGACGGTGTTCGCCCGGATCGGCCCCGATCAGAAGTCGAGGATCATCAAGGTGGCCCGCCGCACCGGAAAGGACGTGGCGTTCCTCGGTGACGGGGTGAACGACGCAGTGGCGTTGCACCACGCCGATGTCGGGATTTCGGTGGACTCGGGAACCGACGTGGCCAAGGACGCCGCCGACGTGGTGCTGCTCGACAAGGACCTCGGGGTGCTGGCCGAAGGGGTGATGGAGGGCCGCCGCATCTTTGCCAACACCATGAAGTACGTCCTGATGTCCACATCTTCGAACTTCGGCAACATGTTCAGTGCGGCCGGTGCCTCGGTGTTCCTGTCGTTCCTTCCGATGTTGCCGACGCAGATCCTCCTCAACAATCTGTTTTACAACGCCGGCCAGCTGGTGATCCCGACCGACCGGGTGGACCCCGAGGCGCTGGCCCGGCCGGCGGCATGGGACATGAAGTTCATCCGGCGCTTCATGTCGGTGTTCGGCCCTGTGAGCTCGATCTTCGACTTCCTCACCTTTTGGGTGATGCTCTCCCTTCTCCACGCCGGCCACACCGAGTTCCGAACCGGTTGGTTCGTCGAATCGATCGCCACCCAAACCCTGGTCATCTACGTGATCCGAACCCGGCGGGTACCGTTCTTCAAGAGCCGGCCCAGTCTGCCCATGCTGTTTGTGCCGACCGGAGCGGCTCTGGTCGGTGCCATCCTGCCGTACACGGGGTTGGCCAACCTGCTGGGCTTCACGCCGCTGCCGACGACCTTCTTCCTTCTGCTGTTCGGGATGGTCGTCGTCTACCTGCTGCTGGTCGAGCTGGCGAAGACCCGGTTCTACCGCCCCCCCCATGCCCGGACTCCCCGCATTGCCTCAACCCACGCCGAACGGCTCGAGCGGCGCATCCGCCGCCGTGCGTCCCGCTTCATGCGCTTTGCGATACAGGAGGAGGAGACCCGAGGAGGGTCCAACGCTCAGGTGTCGCGGGCCAGTGCCGTCAACAAGCCATCCGATGAATGATCGAGCTGGCTCGCCGGGCCGCAGATCGGGCACTGTCAGAGTTGTCAACCGCGGTACGTGAACATCGGTCCGGTTTGTCCACCGTTGTCGATCTGAGCGGACCGGAACCGTGAACACGCGGGTGTGGTTAGAGACGTTGGTCTCTGACCTGGTCTTTTACTGGTAGCCCCGGCTTTACCGTGTTCGAACCACGACATCGTGGTGAACGGCCCATGGATCCAGCCAAGCCGGATTGATCGGAGGCGAGGGTGGCCACGGACGACATAGACAATCCGATATACTGACGCCGTGGATGCAGCGATGATCATTCAGGCCGTTCGACGTCGGCAGGGGCTGACCCAGGCTGAGTTGGCGCGGCGGGCCGGCACATCCCAGCCGGTTATCTCAGCTTACGAACATGGACGCCGCGACCCCACCTACCAGATGTTGCGAAAGCTAGTGGAGGCAGGAGGTGAGCGGCTGCAAATGGACGCGGTGCTTCCCGGATCCGACAACCCGCGGCCTGCTGACGCCCGGGAGCACGCCCGTCGCCTGCTCGAGGTGCTGACGTTGGCGGACGCCATCCCCGTTCGTCGACGTACCTCGGTGCTGACGGCGCCTCGGCTCATCTCGACGTGAGCATGCTGACGCTGGCCCAGCGGGTGCTGGCAATCGAGGGCGCCCTGTCCGACGTTCCTCACGCCTTCGGAGGTGCGTTGGCGCTTGCCTATTACGCCGAGCCGCGGGCAACGATCGACATCGACCTCAATGTGTTCGTCCCAGCTGAACGGTTCTCGGAGGTCGCCGGGCCTCTCGTCCAGCTTGGTGCAGCTGCCGACGATCCGTCGATCGCCGCGCTCGTCCGACGTGATGGCCAGGTCCGAGTCATGTGGGATGCAACGCCGATCGACCTCTTCTTCTCTTACGACGCCTTCCATGACGCCGCGGGAGCGGCGCGCCACTTGGTGCCATTTGGCGACGGGACCATCCCCATCCTCGCTGCCGACCACCTCATCGTGTGTAAGGCGGTCTTCAACCGCCCGAAGGATTGGGTCGACGTCGATTCGATGCTTGCAGCTGAGACCAATATCGACGCGGCCGAAGTCTTGCGATGGGTGGCACGTATCACCGGTGACGAGGACCCGCGCTACAACCGGATCGCAGCCGTCCTAACGCGCCGCTGATCCGGGTCGGCGGTTACGTGGCCGGTGGTCTGATCCGGGACGGGATTATCCACTGAGCCAAGCTGTACCTGGCGCGGCCGCCCCATGGTTGGTCACCAGACAACCGGTCACTTAGCGAGGGGTTAGCCGCCGAAGTCGATGACCGCGTCCTGCAACGGGAGCTGGTTCTGGTGGTGAGCGTTATGTAGTACTGGTATGAACCCGCGATTATGCAGAAGTAGTTGGGCGGAGCCCCGGTTCTATCGCCCCCCCATGCCCGGACTCACCGCATTGCCTCAACCCACGCCGAACGGCTTGAGCGGCGGATCCGCCGCCGGGCGTCCCGCTTCATGCGCTTTGCGACACAGGAGGAGGAGACCCGAGGAGGGTCCAAGGCTCAGGCGTCGCGGGCCAGTGCCGTCAACAAGCCATCCGATGAATGATCGAGCTGGCTCGCCGGGCCTCGGCCCGCAGACGACCCCCGTCGGCCAGATGAACCACCGCCGCGCCGACGCCATCATCGCCGCCGCCATCGGTGTCGCCGTCGGTCAGATCGGTCCGGCCACCAGCACCAACGATGTCATGGCAAACTGTCGGGCACCGGCGGCAAGAAGGGACTGAAGTGCGCACTCTGATTCTTTGCGGGGGAAAGGGATCCCGTGCGTACCCGCGGACCCTTGAGGTGCCCAAGCCGCTTCTCGAAGTTGGGGGACGCCCGGTCCTCGCTCACGTGATGGAGATTTACGCTCGCCAGGGTTTCACCGACTTCGTATTGGCGGCCGGGTTCATGGCGAAACTCGTCGAGGAGTTTGCCGCCACCCTTCCCACCGAGTGGACCGTGGACGTGCTTGACACGGGAGTGGAGACCAACACCGGCGGGCGGGTCGCCCAATGTGCCCCGGTGATGGGCGAGACGTACTTTGTGACGTACTCCGACGGTCTGGGCAACGTCGATCTCCAAAACCTCTTGGACTTTCACCGAGGTCACGGGAAGGCGACGACGCTTACCACCGTTCCTCTGCCCTCCCAGTACGGGACGATTGAGACCGGCGGGGGCGGGAAGGTCGAGCGATTCCAGGAGAAGCCCCGCCTTCCCGATCACTGGATCAATGCCGGGTACTTCGTGGTCGAACAGCGGGCCACCAAGTGGTTTGTCGGTGAGGATTTCGAGCGGGACGTCCTTCCCGCCCTGGGCGCGGCAGGTGAGCTTTACGCCTACCGGCATCATGGGTTCTGGAAATCGATGGACACATACAAGGACGCGCTCGATCTCACTGTTCTGTGTGCCGACGGAGTGCCTCCGTGGACCGTTGCTGCCGACCCGTTGCCTCATGTCAAAACCTCCGCGTAGAGGGCATGGGCGCTGAAGTGCCAGCCGCCTGGTGGCAGGTACACTGGCGAAATCCGACGCGAGCGGGCAGAGTGGGCAAGCCGCAACCAGCGAGAGAGGAGCACCAGTGCCAGACGAATCGAGGTTGCCCAAGTCGGCCCGAGCACTCGTCACCGGGGCCACCGGTTTCATCGGCTCACACTTGGTTCGTCGATTGCTGGCAGACGGGGTCGAGGTCCATGCTCTCACAAGCGCTGTCTCCAGCGTCTATGGAGTACGCCTGGTCGACCTTCGCGACCAGATCACACTGCACGAAGGGAACCTGGCCGACCGCAGCGCAATGGATGCTCTCGTAAACACGGTGGGCCCGACTCACGTGTTTCACCTCGGCGCCTACACCCATGTGGGCAAGTCCTGGCAGCGGGTTGATGAATGCGTGCAAGCGAACATTCAGGGGACACTCAACTTGCTCCAGGCTCTTGACGGGAGCGGTTATCAGCGATTCGTCAACATGGGGACGAGCGAGATCTATGGCGACATCGAGTCGCCGTTTCAAGAGGAGAAGCTGGTGCACCCAGTTTCGCCCTACGCGGCGAGCAAGTACGCGGCGGAGTGCTTCTGCCGGGTCTTCTTCCAAGGGCGCGGCTGGCCCATCGTGATGCTGCGCCCGTTCAACGCGTTCGGCCCCTGGCAGACCGCTGACCGCATTATCCCCGAGGTCATAGTGCGAGCGCTGCGTGGCGAAGAGCTCAAGATGACCCAAGGTCGTCAGACCCGGGAGTTCAACTATGTCGAAGACCTGGTCGATGGGGTCGTGCGGGCCGCGAGTGCCCCGGGGATCGAAGGGGAGCTGTTCAACCTCGGCTGTGGTGAGGACGTGTCGATCCGTGATATCACCACGCTCATCCTCGATCTGTTGGGCAATCCCATCGAGGCCCAGTTCGGCGCCCTCGCCGAGCGCCCGACGGAGATCTGGACCATGCGCTCGGACAGCACCCGGGCCAGCGAGCGGCTCGGATGGAAACCCCAACACACCTTGGCCTCGGGATTGGAGAAGACCATCGCGTGGTACCGCGAGGAGCTGAAGAATCCTGGCTCTCTGTTCATCGTGAAATGACCGCCCCGGTGCCGGCATCTGGCCGGCGCCCCCTTCGCCGCGGAAACATCCCTGGACGGGCTATCTTCCACCTGGCCCATCGCGTCGCCCACCGTTGGTTGATCGTCGTGTGGAGCTATCGATGGTGGCGCCTTGTGACCGGCATTAGGCTGCAGGCCTGGTGGCATCGGTCAGCGGTTGCACTCAAGGTCGCAGGCGCCCTGCGGGTGGGGCGCCGTTTCTGGGTGTCGGTCGAAACGAACACCGCGGGGAGGATGCGGTTGGTCTCGACGGTCGTTGGTTGGTCGATCGACCGATGACCGACCGCAGCGTTGGTGAACGCAGCGCTCGGCATGGCGGCCGATGCCCGCCAACCTCCTATTGGAACTGTGATCCACAGCGACCATCGTTCTCAATACACGTCATGGACCTTCAGTAAGCGGGTGCACTCATTTAACCTCATCGCCTCTCTCGGCACCGTCGGCGACGCCTATGACAACGCGCTGGGTGGAGAGCTTTTGGGGCGGATGCAAACGGAGCTACTCAACACCAGAAAGTGGAAGACAAGAGTTGAACTGTCGACGGCGATGTTCAACTGGATCGAGGCCTTCTGCAACAAGACTCGGCGCCACAGCAGCCTGGACATGCTTTCCCCGATTGCCTATGAGAAACTTCGCGCTAACCGAATCAGCGCCGCCTGCCTCTTAAAGTGAGTCCACAATCAGGGAGACAAATCATGTGGACCAGTTGCGGAACCTGTCAAGGCCTTTG
>PKXA01000129.1 GCA_003133325.1 Acidimicrobiaceae bacterium
CCTTTCTCGTGGCCACGGACACTGCGCCTCGATCGGGAGTTGGCTCTCCAGGAAGGGGCCGAGGCGTTGCAGCGCGTGACCTCCGACGCCGGGCAGACCGGGCACTTGCAAACCCTTGAGCAGCTCGGCGAGCGCGCTCAGGCGGGAATCCACCTCGTCGGGACTGCCTGCATCGAAAGCCAGGCGGGCAGATCGCTCCACCCCGGGCGGCGACACTAGGGGATTCTGGAACCGGAGCCGCCTCGGCGTCGACCTTGAGCCTGTCGTCGTCTATCGGCAGTAGCTGATCGCTCCCATGCAGCTCTGCAAACCATACAAAAGCATCGTCGTCGGAACCCTCTTCCCGACGTTGAACTGCGCAGAGCCAAACGACATTGCGACTTTCGTCAACTCATGTCAGCGACGCAACCTGACCACCAACCAGAATCCGATCTGACGGGGTAACATTGGAGTTATTCACGTTTTCAGTGAATAACTCCTATACTGACCTTTGGAGGTGCCATGACCCGTCAGCTCGAACTCGTGAACACGCTCGTGGCTGAAGGTCGCTCCGAATTCAGCTTCCAGGATGCCCTGGGGGTCACTGGGACCTCGCCCACTGCCACGGCCAATGCGCTGCATCGCCTGACACAGAAGGGCCTTGTCGACCGGATCGTTCGGGGACACTACGCGGTCCGGCCACTCGGCTCTCTCGGTACCTCGGCCGTCAGTGAGGACCTCGCCCTCGCGGTGGGTGCGGCTTTTGAAGGACGACTCCATCGCATCGCATACCGAAGCGCATTGAGCGAACTCGGACTCTTGGCTCACCCCGTGCGTACCGTGTTCGTCGCTTGCGAGCAGCAAGTGGGGTTCTCCAAAGCGAGCGGTCGCCCTTTGCGAGTCGTCATCGAACGACCGACGACGATCCACGTCGAAGCTGATGTCATCGGCCATTCTTGGCGCTCGACTTTGGAGCGAGCCTTGCTCGAATGTGCAATGCGTGTTGACCTTGCAGGCGGAGTCGAGCGATTGGCCGAAGCTCTCGCAAGGGGCGCACGCGAGGCCGATTTCGATCGTATTGCCAAGCTCGCAAACGACTTCGGCGCGCGTGGATCGGCTGCGGAACGTCGACTGGCTTCGCTTGCACGTGTGCTCGATCTTCCGTTGACACCCAATCCACATATGGACAAGCGGCAGCCGGTCATTCGCCTCGATCCGCGTGACGAACGAGACGTTTGGACTGACTCGACCTTCAAAGTGAATTGGAATGTCTCCGCCGAGGAGTTGCGCTCTGTGATCGGCAACTAGCCATTGATCACTCGTCATCGAATCACGCAGCGAGCCAACGATGATGGCGTCGATGCTGCCGTCGTCGAGCGCGATTACGTCCTAGCTCACATCGTGGCGCAGCTACATCGAGCAGCCCTCACTGGCGGCGGCCGGCTTGTCTTCAAAGGCGGAACAGCCCTACGCCTTGTGCACGTTGGTGAATATCGTTACTCCGCCGATTTGGATTTCTCGGTCCTAGATGGCACCTCGGACGAAGCACTGGCCGCCCTTGCGGACGTCGTGGTTGCCGCTAAGGATCATGCAGGTTTTCCTCTCCTCGAGCTAAATGCCGAATCCAAGCCGATGGTCCAATACAGAGCCTCCAGGAAATCCAGGCCGGTTCAGATCTCGAAATCGGGGGACTTCAATGAGCCTGTTGCCAGCCCGACCTGCACGGCACCTGAAACGGGTCGCTGACCTGGGACTCCATGCAACCTTGTGGCTCTCGTGACTACCGATTCCAGAACCCAATCCAACCGCGGTGCCGTTCCGAGAGCGTCAGGGCGGGCGGCTCCACCACATGCAATCGGGGTCCGTCACACCGCAGAATCGCCGCAACACCTGGGACAGGAGACGGAGCCTCTCCGGCGGGAGAACGAGCTTCGACGGCACCCCCGCAATTGTCTCAGGCGACACGTAGTGGATCGGTCCGCTATCTCAGAGCACCGGACGAGGATCCGGGTGGCGAATAGCCTCTTTCCCGTGGCCACGGGGCGACCGCAGTATCCGGCAAGCTGGCAAACTGATCCTTGGGTGCCGGGCCAGCTTCGGTATTGGGACGGGATTCAGTGGACCGGCCATGTGGCTCCGGCCACTCCTCCCGCTCAGCCAAAGCAGGTGACACCCCACAAGCACCTTCCCGCCCCTCCCCTGGCGTACATCCCTACCGTCCCTGAGCCCGAACATGACCTTGCGGCCAACAAGCCAGGCCAAGCAGCCCGGGAGCAGGCCCTCGCTGCCAAGCAGGCAGCTCCCGTCAAGACCGCACTGGCCCGTGTCCTCGGCGTCCACACTGACGAGCGCGCCTGGCGGGTGGGTGCCGACGGAGAGGTGGAGGTCGCGAGGCGTCTACAGAAACTGGGCGCAGGGTGGCACACCATCCACGCCGTGCCCGTGGGTGACAAGGGCAGCGACATCGACCACGTGGTGATCGGGCCGCCCGGAGTCTTCACCCTCAACACCAAAAACCACAGCGGGAACAAGGTTTGGGTCGCCGAGCGAACCTTCATGGTCAACGGCCAGAACCAGCCCTACCTACGGAACTCCCGCTTCGAGGCTGAACGGGCTTCGAAATTGCTGTCCAAGGCATGTGGCTTCGGCATCACGGTGGAGCCGATCATCGTGGTCATGGCGGCCGAGCTGACCATCAAGGCCATGCCGCCCGACGTGCACGTGGTCGGCCGCAAGCGGATCGCCAAGTGGCTGGCCTCTCGACCCCCAGTGCTCGCTCCGGAGGGGGTCGAGATCATCTTCGAGCAGGCACGCCGCGACTCGACGTGGTGCCGAGGCACG
Organism: Acidimicrobiaceae bacterium; assembly: GCA_003133325.1. Taxonomy (GTDB): domain Bacteria; phylum Actinomycetota; class Acidimicrobiia; order Acidimicrobiales; family RAAP-2; genus DASZIT01. Next base: position 2,821 of record PKXA01000129.1, read on the forward strand.
AAATCAGCGGACTGAGCCTCGACGCTCGTCCGTGTGGCTCGATAGCGTACGGAGTGGAGGTGAGGACGCCATGGCTGGGTCGAAGGAACATGAACCGGCATCGAGTCCACCCCCGCCGCCTCCCCCGCCCCGACAGCCGGATACGGCTGCGAAAGAGGCGAAGCCGGATGTGACCAAACGCCTTGGAGGACAAAGCGATGCCTAACCCACTCCCACCGCCTCCCCCGCCCCGCCAGCCAGACACCGAAAAGCACGGTGGCCGCCGTCCCGAACCACCGCCGCGACCATCGCCATCGCCAAGACCGTCAAGGTGAACGTCCTCACCTGATCAAAACGGCGAGCACCCACAGCACAACCTCGATCCCAAGCAGTGAGCACTGGAGCGCGTAGACAACGGCCAGGTGACCGTATCGGACCCTGTTGTTGACGTAGGCAAGAACGAGGGTTCCTGCGATCTCTTCGGTCAGTGGCTCGGTGAGGTCGGCACCATCGGGGTCGTACTGCTTCCGCCATTCTCGGCGCTCGTCGATCCAGTCCTGATAATCACCGAGCGGCACGCCAACCGCCCATTCCCTGGGCCAGAAGATGATGGTCCCCGTGATGACGGTTACAGCGAAGGCCACGATGGCCAAGTAACCCCAGATGTCACCCTTGTGGAGATAGTGAGGGGCGAAGAGGGCGGCGACTACTCCACCGATCGACAGGATGGCCGTGGACCGGGTTCGAAGTGTGTCGAGACTGGCCTCTTGCTGGCTGACCTGGAGTCGTGCCTGTTCGAGAAGCACATCGAACTCCGCCATGCCCAAGACGGTACCCCAGACATCCGACTGACCACGGGGAAGCATTGACCTTCCCGGCGCGATACAGCTCCCCAATATCCTGGTCAACGTGGATGAACAGGCGAAGGATCAGCCCGAGGTTGGTAGCGAGGGAGCGACTGTCGAGGCACCGCAGGTCGATGTCGTCCGTGTCATTTTGGACAGCCTCTATTCGAGCGCGGTCAGCTCCACAATTCGCCTGCCGGACGAACACGGCGCCTTTCCGTCAGCCCAGTGGCCGATGAACTGGTTTCCGATCCCACCGCTCGTCGCCGATGCCAACGTGCTTCGCAATGACATTCTCTACGCCTGCAAGCATGACCAGAGAACCTCACTCGTCACCGGCACCAATGCCGGGGTTCTCCGCCTGTTCTGCGCCTCCCACGTCCCCCAGGAGGTGGAACGCCACGCTCCCCGCTGGGCCAAGGAAGGTGGGGTGGAGCTGGATGGGTTTCTTGATCGGTGGCGCAGAGAGTACCTACCACTACTGCGTTGCGTAGAGGTCCCATACGAGCTGCTCACCGCACTTGAATGGCAGTGGCTGGAGACCCTGGAACGGGCCGATCCTGATGACGTACCGTCGGCCGCCTTAGCACGCCTGCTCGGCGCCTTCTACCTCTCCGAGGACGGACCCGCACTCCGTGCTGTGTACGGCCCAGATGTCGACACCAAGCGGCACCACGGCTGGTTGCTTGCGATTCGATCCGGAAGCGACAGCGCTCACCTCGGCGGCGTCGTCAACACGGCCTTCATCTTCCCCGCCATCTTGGGACAGGGGGTGTACCACGCTGGCAAGCGCCTCTACGAGACCAGCCCCTGGCTTCTCGGAGGGGTGGTGGTTGCCACGGGCGTCGGCGGATACTTCCTTTGGAAGTCAAAGTCGGAGCGAGTGCAGCGGGCTCAATCTGGTGCGTGGAGCTTCGTCGAATACGTCTTCGATGTTGGAGGGCAGCTTGCCGCCTACATGAGTGAGTGCGAAGTGGTCTTCTCGGTCATGTTCCCGAGTGTCCCCGGATGGGAGGATCTGCGTACCTCACACCACGGGGAGGACGTTCTCGCCCGTCATTGCCTTCACGAGCTGGCCAGAGACCCTGGCGGCAGCGTCTCGGCAGTCGAGATGCAGGAGAAACTCCCATTCCACATCACTGGTCAAGAGAAGACCGTCAGAAAGGTATTCCGGGAGTACGAGTGCTTCGAGCAGGTCGGCAGAGGAAGATGGCAAGTCGGCAAGGAGTGGACCGTGCCTGCCAAGGCGCAGGTCATCACAGCCAGATCGGTGTTACAGCCCCCTGATAGTCAGGTGCCATCGGAAGCGCAACGAAAGGAGGGCCAGCCGATGCCCACCACCTACAGCCCTGGAGATGAAGTCCCGAGGGACGGGACCGTGGAGTGCACCCAGTTCAACGGGGTGCGTGACAACGTGAAGAAGGGCACCCACTTCGCTCCGTGTGACCACTGGGGTCAACACAACGGCAAGGGCTGCACCTGGCAGTACGTGTGACCGGACCCTGGGTTGCGGCAGTGACTCAAGGCTGCCGCAACCCAGGAGAGCCACCGGCCCCATCGAAGGTCGCCACCCGGCATCAAGAGCCTGGCTGCAGTATTGTGGGGTCGACCCGAGTCCCAAAAGGCGTGATGAATACGAGAGCCTCGGTCACCCTTCGGGCGCCCCAGTCGTCAGTCGTTCTTCGGCATCTCTTGGGCCATAATTTGGGCCATAAATTCAGCAGAATGTGGTCCTACGGGACCATACTGGGTGGATGCCCTCGGGGAATAATCCCAGGTCAGACGCATTCAGGCGTACTGGGTAGACGGTCAGGGTCGCACTTGAAAAGCCGTGAGACGCGAGTCTCCGTGGGTTCGAATCCCACTCCCTCCGCTGGTGTGATGTCGCGAGACATCGTGGACGGACGAACCTACGCAGGACACGTGATCACCGGCCCGCGGTGAGGGGCTGATAGTCCCTCTGCGGGTCGAGCGTGAGGTGGCGGAGCAGCTCGCCCTCCTCGCTCAGCACCCGGATGGTTGAGGTCGGCGACCAAGACGATGACCCGGCGGCCACTGTGTGCCCGGTACAAGCGGACCTTGTATCCCCTCGCACACGCCTGGGCGGCCTGAGCTGTGGCCAGATGGCTCGGACCGAAATACTGATTCGCGTCGAATCGGTCGGAGCCGCGCGGTTGGAATCACACCATCAATAATGGAGACCGATGAGCGACGCTTAACTCGCACATACAGCCGCACGACCCGATGTTCAAAACACCGGTACCGCATCAGCCGGGGACAGCCCGCGGCTGATGCGGCGCCTACTCCATCAGAAACGGGTCGTCATGCCTACGATCGGCTGGTTAAGGGTTTGGGCTCCGGTCGAACCCATGAACGGGGCGTCACCGAAGCTGAATATTCCGCCGTCGGAGGCCGCCAGCCAGTAGCCCCCGCCGTCGGGGGTCGACGCCATGCTGACGACCGGCTTGTTGAGGTGCTGGGCCCCGGTGGAGCCGAAGAAGGAGGCGTCCCCGAAGGCGAAGATGCCACCGTCGGAGGCGACCAGCCAGTAGCCCCCACCGTCGGGGGTCGAGGCCATGCCCACGATCGGCTTGTTCAGGTGCTGGGCGCCGGTGGAACCGAAGAAGGAAGCGTCCCCGAAGGCGAAGATGCCACCGTCGGCGGCCACCAGCCAGTAGCCCCCACCGTCGGGGGTGGACACCATGCCCACGATCGGCGAGTTGAGGTGCTGGGCGCCGGTGGAGCCGAAGAATTGGGCATTCCCGAAGCTGAAGATGCCCCCGTCAGAGGCGACCAGCCAATAGCCCTGGCCCCCGGAGCTGAAGTCCATGCCCACCACCGGCTTGTTCAGGGTCATCGCCCCGGTGGAGCCGAAGAAGGAGGCGTCCCCGAAGCTGAAGATGCCCCCGTCGGAGGCGACCAGCCAGTAGCCCTGGCCGTCGGGGGTGGACGCCATCCCCACGACGGGTTTGTTCAGGTGCTGGCCCCCGGTGGAGCCGAAGAACTGGGAACCGCCGAAGGCGAAGATCCCCCCGTCGGAGGCGACCAGCCAGTAGCCGTTGCCGCTCACAGGTGGAGTCGGCGGTGTCGGCGGTGTCGGGCTTGCGGTGTAGGTGAACTGGTCTCGAGGGGAGAGCACGCTGGTGCCCCCCGGGCCCTTCACCGTCACCGCCACTGTGCCGGTCCCCGGCGGCGAGGTGGCCGTACACGAGTTCGAGGTGCAGCTCACGTTGGTGGCCGGCGGGTCCCCGAAGTCGACCCCGGTGGCCCCGGCGAAGCCGGACCCGGTGATGGTCACCACCGTCCCCCCGGTGCTGGGTCCGGAGTTGGGGCTGACCGAAGAGACCGAGGGCGGCGCAACGGGGGGCACTGAGCCCTCGACGGCTACGCCAGTCGGGCCACTGAGCCCAGTGCTGGCACCCTGGATGGTGGCGATCGGGGCGACGTTGCCGTTGGCCCCCGGTGCGAATTCAGGCACCGTATTGGCGCCCCGGTTGCCCACGAACAGGTTCCCAGTGGGGTCGACAGCTATACCAAGCGGGCCATTGAGCCCGGCGGCTCCTCCGGTGATGGTGGCGATCGGTGCCACGTTTCCGTTGGCCCCCGGGCCGTACTCGGTGATGGTGCTGCTGTTGTAATTTAGGGCAAACAGGTTCCCGGAGGCGTCGATGGTTATGGCCACCGGGGCGGAGAGCCCGGTACCTCCTCCGGTGATGGTGGCGATCGGGGCGACGTTGCCGTTGGCCCCCGGGGCGTACTCGGTGATGGTGTTGTTGCCGTAGTTCGCGGCAAACAGCTTTCCGGAGGCGTCGATGGCCAGGCCAAAGGGGCCAGCGAGCCCGGAGAGTCCCGGCAAGATGGTGGCGATCGGCGCTACGTTGCCGTTGGCCCCCGGGGCATACTCGGTGATGGTGTTGTTGCTCTCGTTCGACACAAACACGTCTCCCGAGCGGTCGAGCGCCACGCCGACGGGATTGGAGAGATGGGTATTACCCCCCGAGATGGTGAGAATCGGGGAGGCGTTGCCGCTGGCCCCCGGGGCATACTCGGTGATTGAGCCGCCGAAGTTGGACACCCAAAGATCGTCCGAAGTGTCGAGAGCCAGGGACAAGGGTAGATTGAGCCCAGTGCTGGCACCCGAGATGGTGGCGACCGGAGTGACGTTGCCATTGGCCCCATAGGCGTACTCGGTGATCGAATTGTTGTATTCGTTGGCCACGTACAAGTTGGTAACGCCGGCGGCCGCACTCTGCGGAACTCCTTCCACCAGTGTCAGCGCGCTGGCGACCAACACGATGGCCACGGCCGCGGCGGACAATCTCCTCACCGAGGCACTCCAAGTCCGCCGGTAGTGGGTTCGATCGTGGATCGTCATGAGTGTGGCTCCTTGCTCATCGGTACCGGAGAAACGCCGCGGCGCGACAGTAACCCACAATTTCGCTGAACGCCCGCGAATGGCATCCCGCCACCCTCGGCAACCGCGGACCATCCTTGTCCAGCGTCGCCGCCCTTTGTCGATTCCACCTTGAAGGCCGACACCACCTCCAACCGCGGCACACGGTCAACCGGTTCACCAGCGCCTCATCCAAGCTCGGGCAACACCGCAAGGGTCGCCGGCACTGGTTGCGCTACCGCTGGTTCCGCTGCCGCCGCCCGGCCACCAGTCCTTGCTGGCGGGCGATCCGGCGGGCACGGGAGCGCCGGCCGTTGCGAGCGGTGGACAATCCCATCAGGACGCCGGCGGACTCCTTTACAATGCCGACAGACCCCATACGGCCATTGGTGGACTCACCCCGTACCAGCGACTTGCCAATAACGCTGACGGGAATCCCATCTGGATCAAGTCCCAGCGAGGGCTGCCTCCTGAGTCACCATCGAGAGACCCCAGTACCAACTGACCGGGAATGACCGCGGTCAGTTGGCATTCGGCCCGCTCA
>PKXA01000065.1 GCA_003133325.1 Acidimicrobiaceae bacterium
TGCGGGCCGGGGCCTTCTTTGCGGTGGGCCGGCGGTCGTTGGTGGCCACCGGCTCCTTGCGTTCCTCGGCTTGCTTGGCCAAGAGGTCCGACGAGGTAGGCCAGACGCCTCGAGCGAGGCGGGGAGCCGTCGATGGTGTCATCACGGTGTCACGGAACGCCTTCATCGCCGTGGCCTTCGCCACCGTCTTGGCCTTGATCTTGACGGGCTCGCCCGTTTGGGGATTGCGACCGATGCGAGCGGCCCGGTTGATCTTGGTGAACTTGGCGAATCCCTGGATGATGACGGGCTCGCCCTTGGAGACGACAGCGGTGACGACGTCGGTCAGGCCGGCGAGAACCGACTCGACGTCTTTCACGTCCTGAGCGGCCTGGGCGGCGACGGCGCGAATCAGTTCTCGACGATTCATCAGTTTCCTTTCGGTGCACGTGTGATGGAATGGGAACCATACCCGGGTATCAGGCGAACCCGAAACCATCGACTCCAGTACGGCCGAGCCAACCTGAGGAGCTGGCAGAGGGCTACCCGTAGCTGATCGCTCCCCTCGGCTCGACACTCGCCTCGCTCCGTGTCCCCGGGACCGGTTGATGATGATGGCAGCATCTCGAACCCCCCTTTGACGATCCTCCTGTCGCTTGCGAAGTGCCTTCGGCGCGTCCCGATAGACGATCGGCTTGAGACTCGGACAATTGGTGCGGGCCTTTGGACACAGGCGATCACTTGCCGATACATTCGGAAACACCCTGACGTTTCGCCCGCGAGGTCGCGGTGTTCCTTTGGCATGGATGGTGCAGTTCAGCTAGAGCGGATGCTCGCGAGAGAGGTCTTGAAGCACAAAGGATAAGAGTCCTGCATATAGTGCCCCTAACGGTTCGTCTCGGTCGACATCAAAGATGTCTGGATGGACGCTGTCAACCGCTAGAAACCCAAGCATGTTCATGATTTCCGGATCGCGATGAGAGCGCCGTACGATCGGCCACACCATTGCAGCCGCGTAGGCGGGCTCCATCGGGGCGAAATATGGGTTGGAATAGGTTCCCTCCTTTAGGTTGTTGTTCACGTACACGGTGAGCCGGCGTAGAAACACTTCGTTGAGGTCTCTTACGCGAAAGAGTCTTTCGCTCTTCGGGGCCCGAGGATCGTTAGGGGCACTCGTGGCTATGGGCCTCACAGTTAGGCACGCTTCCTCCACAGGCACGATATCAGCGCTTCCATTGGACGCCTCGAGGCCATAGATCGTTACTCGGCAACGGGCCCCCACTCGAAGAGACAGTCCGGAAGCGAACGCCTGAAGGGACTCCCTCAGATGTAGCAGGGCCTCGTCTAGCGGCGAACCTGCCTGCACAGCCTCACTTGCGCGAATCGCAGCATCGGCCGCAAATGAAAGTTTCGATCCAAAATCTGCGCTCTTGATCGCGTTGCTCACACCAAGCTGTCGCATCTCGCGAATGCCCTCAAAGTTCGCTTTGAGAGCCGGCGCCAATGGGAACGCCGGCCGCACTCCCAATGGCGCCGGTGAGACCTCTGGTTCATCGAGGATGTGGCGCAGAAGGGGCTCCAGCCCTCTTCGGCTCTCAACGTCGATGCTGTAATGGGTCGTTGACCGAAGGAAGTATGGGATGTGACTCTGGTCCTTCGGATCCAACACAACCGGAACAAATCTTCTAGTGTCTTCCTCGTAGGATTGCTGGGTGATAATTGCGCCCTCCCATCGGACCCCTAATCCGCTTCCAGGCGATTCTCGCCCGAGGAGGCGACGTTCGTACGCCTCGCTGCAAACGACAAGGACGAAGTCGGCAGCATCAATCTCATCGTGCATCCACGCTGGCCATGAAGTCGGGGGCGGAACCTCGGAATAGCGGTCAATCCTTGCGTCAACTCCGAAGCTGCGTAGGGTCTCTGCGAGCTCGAGAACTCGGTCACGGTGGTGCTCACTCTCATGGGTGTAGCTAACGAACACTCGAGGACTTGGTACTCCCTCAAGGACATTGTCGGCCATGCGTACATAATGCCCTTTTGGAGACTGCGCCGTATCTATCGGGCAATCCACCTCTCTGAACATCGCCGCGCGCTGAACGCGTCCCGCAAGACGAACCCCCTCCGACCAACATTCCAGCTCGAGCCCACGCCAGCCCGGTGAGCGTGACTGCCGTTCCCGTAAGACCCGCCCGCAGACGATTTTCGCAGCGGGGCGTCATACGGGGCAGGGTCATGCTGAGACGTGGCCCGCTTCTGAAGGGCTGCCCTTCGAATCCACGTAGCAGTCGTGTTTACATGAGCTGGCATTCATCGGGAGTCACGCCCAGACACCGGGCGCCGCTCTCGCCCGCACAGATCATTCCACCTGGCGCGCCGGCACCGGCGAGTTTGACAGTGGCTATCGAGTACAAATCGACGGTTCCCGCAACGCTCGCTCCGTCTCTGGACCCGCGCCGACAGCGTCCCCGGCGCACATAACGCGCGCACCAAACGTTCCCGACTGCTTACTCACTCGCAGAGACGCATAATGACTCCATCCACGGCCCACGAGCTGGCTCTCCACGCACTCCGAACCGGCAGGGAGTATGGAGATGACGATGATCGCACAGAGATCCACCAGTTCATCGGTGGGGGAAAGTACGGTCGATGTCACCTGGTTTCCGGCCTGACTCACGAATCGGCTGACGGTCAGCCTGTCCTCATAACGATCTGTCGGCCGCTACCAGGCTTCAGTGGCACAAGCCGAACTTCGGGTGCGGCGGATCGCCCTGCACCAACAGGGAGATCGCACCGGCGTCGCACACCTGGTGCGCCGCGTGCCACCCCTTGACCAAAGCGAAGGAAGGGATGACCATGACCACTGTAGATCTCGCGCGCCCCATCACGGGCGGTGTGGATACCCACCTCGATTCGAACGTGGCAGCAGCACTCGATCCGATCGGTGGCCTGCTCGGTGTGGCGGAGTTCGGAACCACCCGGGCCGGCCACGCCGAGCTGCTCGGCTTCCTCAATGGGTTCGGCCCGGTGACCCGTGTCGGGGTGGAGGGCACGAGTTCCTATGGCACAGGTCTCGCCCGGTTCTTGCGCACCTCGGGTATCGAGGTGGTCGAGGTCGACCGACCCAATCGTCAGGCACGCCGCAGAACGGGCAAGTCCGACCCCGTCGATGCGATCGAGGCAGCTCGTGCCGCTCTGTCGGGCCGGGCCCAAGGGGCAGGCAAGACCAAAGACGGCAACGTCGAGGCGATCAGGGCGCTGATGGTCGCCAAGCGCTCCGCCCGCTCCACCAAGATCATGACCCTCAACCAGATCCGCCATCTGGGCTTCACCGCTCCAGAGGAGCTCAGAGAGCGTCTGAAAGGCGTTTCACGCCAGCACCTGGCGACAACCGCTGCCGGGCTCCGGCCCCGGGTGGGATCCGATCCGGTCCTCTTTGCCACCAAGACCGCCCTCTCGATGCTCGGTCGACGGGTGCTCGACTTGGACGAGGAGAAAGAGCGCCTCGATCGTCTGCTCGCTGACCTGGTCAAGGCGACTGCACCATCGCTCCTCGAGGTGTTCGGCGTCGGCATCGACGTGGCGGCCACACTGCTCACCACCGTCGGGGACAACGCGGGCCGGATCCGTTCGGAGGCAGCCTTTGCCCATCTCTGCGGGGTGGCTCCCATCCCTGCCTCGTCGGGCAAAGTGAACCGGGTCCGGTTGAACCGAGGGGGCGACCGCCAGGCCAACTCGGCTCTTTGGACAGTGGTGATCACCCGGGTGGGCAACGACCCACGCACCCAGGCCTACGTCGAGCGACGTTTGAAAGAAGGCCGATCGAAGGGCGAGATCATCCGCGTCCTCAAGCGCTACGTCGCCCGTGAGGTCTATCGCCACCTGCCGCTCTAGCTCATGTGGGACAGAGGCCTGGCCCGAGAACCGGCTGACGCCATGAGCTGTCTTCAGAACGATCTGCCGACCTCTGTCCCACCCCATCTCCATCGTCGCTCTGCGGCCAGGTCTGTGGCCTTGTAAGAGCTTGCCCTCCCAAGTGGCTCATCCCTGTCCTGCCTTGTCCCAGCCGCCGGCGGCAATCACCACCAAAGGACACCATGACTATCCATCTGCTGGCTCGTGTCGCCATCAACACCATCGACGCCATGGAGATCACCGAAGTCCTCGAATACGCCCTCGAACGTCTGGAAATCGTCGTCGGCCATGGCTTCACCATGCTCGTCTTCGAGCAACCTGATGTCTACGGGATCGACGATCTCCGAGCCGATGTCAATCGCCTCATCTCGAATCTCAACGAGGCCAAATTTGCCTCTTGACAAACGTAGGAGCATCGTTCTGCGAGATCGCTTGCGCTGCCACCGATTCGTTCATCTGGTCCATATCGACGGTCACGCGGGCAAGGGCCGAGCCCTGGCTGACTTTTCGTCGACCTCTAACCGAGAGGAACGTCTGGTGGGATGCCGGTCTGGGTGGCGAACAAGCGAGGGGCTGGCAGAGTCGCGCCCACCACAGCGGTGCACCAGAGCGAGCCCGACATGAGGGTCCCCCGCGTGGCCACCGCATCAATCGTAATGTTCCGTGCGAGCGAACTGCGGATCAGCTATCTCTCGATCGTCACCAATAGCCGGGACGACGCGAGATGCATGCGCGTGGCATGTAGCCCGTTGGCTCCGGCTCATGCGGACCAGCGCTTCATTTGCTGTTCGACCAACGGTATGGATCCGGGCTACCGGCCGAGATCGGACGGAGACAGGGACGCCGCTCGCCCGTGGTGCCGTGTCAACGAGACGTCGGTAGCCCGCGCCGTGACAAGGGCATCCCCGATTGAAGTCGGAAACGCAGTGACCATCGAGTTAGCTACCTCATGGTCACTACAGTCGGGTCCTTCGGCTCGGCTTTCTTCCTCGGAATCTGAAACCTTCGTCGACCCTGCGTCCGTCTCCGGAGCCGGCTTGGGTGTCAAGGCTTCGGTGATCTCGGCTTGCCGGTTCCGCAGGGCAGCGAGTCGGGGCATCTGGTCGAACGGCCGGCCGATCATCGCGCTGGCCTGCTCGGCGTTTGCTATGGCGGAGCCAAGTTCCCGTGCGTCGCCGGTCAACCGCTCTTCAAGATCCCCGAGCCGGTTGGTGAGCCTGCTCACGAGACCCACGGGATGTTCGCGCTCGATATCCGCAGCGGCGATCACAGTCGGGTGGAGCGGGGCATCGGGGAAGCAGAGATGCAGTTCGTCCTCCCCGATTTCGCCCCGAACGGTGATCGCGAGGTCGAGCCCGGCTAGGTTCCCGATGCCGATGGTCTCCCCGTGCCGATATCGGGCATCGACGAGTGCGGCTTTGATGCGGTCGCCGGCATCGGTGCGCTTCTCACAAGTAACACCCGTGATGGTGGCTCGGAAGGCGTCGCCGGAGATGTCCGTTCGGAGCGCCAGTGCTCGTTCGATCTTGGCCATATCGCGTTCGAGGCGGTTGATGGTGGGACCGGAACTGGCGATGGTCTTGGACAGGCGGCGCTGTTCGCCTGCGTGGGCCGATGCCATGCGTTCGAGCTTCGCCACCTCGGAATCCACACCTGCCTTCTCCATAATGAGCGGATTGCCGGTGGCAAGCGCCTTTACCTCGCCGTAGCTAAGTGACTGCTCGCCGACGTCGTCCAGCTGGCGGGCAAGGGTTGCGTCTCCCCGGGTGACCTGGGCGATGAAGCCGGCCTTGCGCTCGACGGTGCCCCACATGAAGACGTCGAAGCTGGACTCGGTGACGTAGCGGAGGACTTCTACGTCTCGGTTGAGGTTCCCCTGGCGGAGGATGCGACCTTCCCGTTGCTCGATGTCGGCCGGCCTCCAGGGGCAGTCCACATGGTGGAGGGCGACTGCACGGGCCTGCACGTTGGTTCCCACACCCATCTTCTCTGTCGATCCGATCAATACCCCAACCAATCCCGATCGACATTGCGCGAACAGTTCGGCCTTCTCCCGGTCGTTCTTCGCGTCGTGCATGAATCGGACGGCCTCGGCCGACACGCCGCGGTCGATGAGTTGGGACTTCAGCTCGTCGTAGACGTTCCACTCCCGTCGGGGGGTGCCGATGTCGCAGAACACCAACTGGAGTGCCCCGCGGCGCGTACCCTGCTCTGGGTACTGACGGTCTTTGTTGTCGACCCAGATGCGACTGATCCGTTCCGCCGCCGCGCCGATCTTCCCGCCGTTGGGGTCAGGGTGTAGCCCGACGAGGCGGAGGTCGAGGGCGGCCTTTCGACCGTCGCCGGTCACTTTCAACATGTTGTCCTCTTCCGGCCGTACGGCACCGCGGGAGACGGCTTCCGACCGAGCGACCAGGCTCTCCACATAGGTGATGAGGCGATCGGAGGGTGGAACCACCACCACCTCGGCACGGCCGCCAAGGAGATTCGGCGTCGGAAGGGCGAGCTGCTCGGCAGTCCTGATGTCGGCCACCTCGGAGAACATCGAGACCAGTTCGGGGACGTTGGCGAACCGGGCGAAGCGGTCCTTCATCCGGTAGCTGCCACCGTCAGGGGCAAGCTCCAGATTGGTCACCGTCCTCCCGAAGTTCGCAGCCCAGGCATCGAAGGTGGCAATACCGGCTGCTGCCAGGGCATCGGGCTGCAGGTAGCGCTGCATGACATAGAGCTCGGAGATGGAGTTGGCTACGAACGTGGCCGTGGCGAATGTGGCAACCCGGTCACCGTGACGCTCCCGTAGAACCCGCAGCTTGAGTTCGATGTCCATGGCACGCTTCGATCCTGAGCCGCCCACGCCCTGGATGCGGGTGGGGAAGGCCAGGTTCTTCGCCACATGGGCCTCGTCCAAGAAGATGTAGTCGACCCCGGTCTCCTCGAATGTCACCCCGTCGAGTCGCCGTCCGTCCTCTCGGGACTCCTTGATCCGCTCCTCCATCCGGATGATGGCGGCTTCCAGCTTCTTCACGCTGAGTCCGTGTTCCGCAGTCGACTGGGCCTGGGCAGTCCGGTAGGCGGCGACCTGGGAGTCGAGATAGTCCGTTTCGGCCTCCTTGGAGACAGGGATCCGCACGAAGGCGTCGTGGGTGATGACGACGGCGTCCCAGTCTCCGGTGGCACATCTGGCCACGAACTCTTTTCGGGCATCGGCGGCGGTGGCGTCCCTCGTCGCCACCAGGACGTTTGCCAACGGGTAGGCCTGGATGAACTCGGCGCTGAACTGTTCGAGCATGTGGTTCGGGACGACATAGGCGGGCTTGGAGACGAGCCCGAGGCGCTTCATCTCCATTCCGGCGATCGCCATGGTGGCGGTCTTGCCTGCACCGACCGCATGTCCCAGCAGCACGGCCGGCTCCTGCACCGATCGCCACGCCGCATCCAGCTGGTGTTGGTGCGGCCGGAACGCGGACGACAAACCGGGCAGCGACTGATGGCTACCGTCCCAGGTGGGGAGGACAACCGAGTTGAACAGCTCGTTGTACCGGCCGGCCAACCGTTCGGCCCGGTGTTCGTCCTCCCAGATCCATGCAGCGAAGCGGTCGGAGAGGACCTGTTGCTTCTCCCTGGCCAGGAGCGTCGCCTCCGGATTGAACACCCGTCCGCCGTCCCCGTCGGGGTCGTAGACGACGGCCGAGGTCTGATTGAGCGATTTGGTGAGCAGGTTCACGGCATCGAGCCGGTCGGTACCCCAGGCGGACGTCATGGTCACGCTCTGCTTCTGCCAGGTCGGCACGGCGATGGTCCAAGTCGCCGTGACTTCGATGTGCTCGACGGCTACCTGGCTGGCACCAAGGGCCTCGCGGACGAACGCGGCCACGTCGGTGGGCTCGACCCAGGTGGCTCCGGGCCGGGCGTCGATCTCTTCGGGCAGCAGGTCGTCGGGGAGGACTGCTTGGAGTGCGGCCACGTTGGGCACGAACCGGGTGTCATCGGCGAGGGCTGCCTCTGCCTCGCGGAGCTTCACTCGCACGTTGCCCGAGAGGTACCGGGCGCCAGGGACGAGTTGCTCGATCAATGGGTCGTCGAAGACCAGGGTCCCGAGACGCCTCCGGGCATCGACAGCTTCAATGCCGAGCAGGGCAGCCACCCGATCCAAGGTGACCGATCCCGTTTCGTCGAGGCAGATGGTGACCGCCTCTTCGGGGCTGTCGGCTCGTCCCCTCACCTCCCGCGGACCGACTACCCGTTCGGAGAAGATCGCTGCTTTGCTTGCCGACTTGGTCTCGGAGTCGAACACTTCGAGGGCGAGGAGGGACGGGAAGTCCGGGTCGGTGCGGAACCCACCGAGCTTCGGGTTCCGCCGGCCGAAGATCGCCTCACCGGACTCTGCGTCGATTCTTCCCGTCTCGTAGCTGGTGAAGCGACTGATGGGCTCGTAGCGGGTGACGTAGTCGTCGTAGCGCTCGTTCAACTGTTCCTGTGCGTTCCAGAACACGTCATCATCGGTACTCCCGGCTTGGAGGGTGAGCACCTCGGCCAGGGTGTCACGCAGCCCGCACAGCGCGCGCAATTCCTTCCTCTGGCCCTTCGGTGTGGCCTGGAACGGCTCCAACTCACCGTTCCGCACCCGGGCGAAGGTCGCTATGCCGGTGGCGACGATGGAGCCCTCCTTGTGCACCGGGAACGCTTCGAGCGTGAGGTCCGACATGCCGGTGGCTGGACTTGGGATCCATGTGGGCTCGGACCGTGGCTGGTAGGTGAGGCCGGTGTCTCGTGCCCGGGTAACGATGGCGGCCATTGCCGGTGCAATGGTCTTTTCCGGGTCAGCGATCACGTCCAGGTCGTCCGCCCCGTACTGGCCGTTCACCCGGCGGAGTTCCCCGAGGATCATCTCGGGATGGGCGGCGAAGTATTCGTTGACGGCGACCTCGCCGTCGACAGTGGTCACCGGACTGAGGGAGAGCCAACGCTCGCCGGAAGGCGCGGCGTCGGGCATGCGCTTTCGGAGGAGCACGATGTCGGTGACGACATCGGTACCCGACGTGGCCCGGAAGGTCCCGGCTGGGAGCCGGATTGCCCCAAGCAGGTCGGCCCGCTCGGCCATCTCCTGGCGGGCCGCGTCGGCCTGGGCGTCAAGGGTGAATCGGCTGGTGACGACGGCCAGAAGCCCGCCGGGCCGTGTCAGATTGAGGCTCTTGATGATGAAGTGGTTGTGGATCGAATGGCGACCGGCATTGTGATTGGGATCGTGCAGCGTGATCTTGCCGAACGGGACGTTCCCGATGACCAGGTCCAGGTCGCCATCCGGCAGGGCAGTATCCGCGAAGCTCTCTGCTCGGATGGCGGCCGACGGGTAGAGCGCGGCGGCGATGCCGGCCGTGGCCGGGTCGAGCTCCACCCCGGTGATCGAACACCCCGGTGGTGCGAAGCCGATGAAGTTGCCCGACCCACAGCCGGGCTCCAGGACCTTGCCGCCGGCGAAGCCGAGGTCGGCGACGGTGGACCAGACGGCCTGGACCACCTCGGCTGAGGTGTAGTGCGCGTTGATCGTTGTCCGCCGTGCCGCCGCCCACTCCGTGTCAGACAGGAGCGTGTGCAGCTCGGCCCGGGTTGCGGCAAAGCGTGGATTGGACTCGTCGAACACTTCGGGGACCGCTCCCCAGCTCGCCCACCGGGCCAGGGTGGCCTGTTCCGACTGGGTTGCCGATCGCCCATCTGATTGCAGTTGGTGGAGGACCCGGAGGGCCGCCAGGTTCGCTGCGGTTTTGGCTACCGCTCCTGGCGGAGCAAGGTCGCGCTGTCCGGCTGGTCTGAATCCATCGCCGCCCACAGGTCCTGTTGCACCTGGATACTGAAGGCCGTCACCGAGTCCGGGTCCATTGGCTCCTCTGGCTGCTCCGGTGATGTCGGGTAGATCAGCTCTTGGACCAACTCCTCGGCCATCATCCTGGCTGCCAAGTCCTTCTCCCCGAGTTCCGGTTTCGAGAGCCGCAAGTAAGTCGAGGAGACTTGGCGTTCGGCCTCCTCCCCGATCTCGGTGAAGTACGCCTCCGGATCCTCGATCGCGCCGTACTGGTCTGGGAAGTGTTGGAGCAGGTGCTGCTTCGCCTTCAGGTCGTAGTGGTTCACCGTTGCCACCTTTCAATAGTTGGTCGAAATCGAGTTGGGCCGTATCTCCGAGTTGCTCTGTTCCGCTGTCTCGTCGGACTCCCCGGCGCCTCACGCCGACCTCCTGTCACCGTAATTGGTGGATGCGACAGGTCGAGCGGGTGCTGGGGAGCGGGGGAGATTGTCGGGAGTTGGGCACGGCCTTCTTGGCCACCGCCGCAGGCGGCCACCTGGATGGCCGAGGACGAGGGTGTCCCCATGTGGTTGGAAGTTGTCGGGCATGGAAGGTGTGGCCTACCGTCCGAGTTCGGCTGGTTGTCTCGACGTGCCCCGATCCCGCTCATGGCAGGTCTTGGCCGTGCTGTCTGCCTGACGTCCCTGGATGCCGGCCAAGGCCTCGTCAATCGACGTCGGGAATGCCGTCGACGCGTGTTCGCCACCGTTCTCGACAGTGGCCCTATCAGCGTCCCGAGCACCGGCATCGGCGTCTCGACGGGCGTCGGCTGCGCGCTCTTGTTCCTGGCGGGTGATGGCTTGCTGGGCTACCAGCGCACTGGCTTCGCGCTCGGCCCGCTTTCGTTCGTCGAGCTGTCGGGCAGCCTCGGTAGCCAATCGCCGTTCGGTCTCGGCCTCGTGCTGGCGACGGCGGGCGCGTTGCTCGGTCATCTGGAGCCCACCCGACATCGAGGTGCGGAGCATCTGGGTCAGATGCCCGTGAAGCTCCTGGGCGATGTTCTCCTCTTCGCTCATGCCTTCTCCTCACGGTTCGTCGCGACCGCTGCTGGGGACGGGTTCGCCGTTGGTCCCGGCCTGAGCGGCCAGTCGTCCGGCGGGTCGAGTGCGAGGAGAGGTGTGATGTCACGACCGTGCGTCGTGTGGCAGTGGCCGAACGGGCCAATGTCGGGGTTGCACAGTTGGGCCAGCTGGGGATCGGCATGGTCCACCCACCACGTGTTCATCCCCGTCCCTCCGTCGAGACGGAGGGACTCCCAGGCGCGCCACAGCGCCTCGATTCGCTGGACGGCCTCTGGGTGGTCCCACCATGACGGGCACCACTCAAACGTGCGTTTGATCTCGCGCTCGAGGTTCGGGCACAGCCACTGGGCCACCCACGTCGCGCTGTCGGGGAAGCCGGGCTTCCGTCGCGGACCCAACTCGCCTTCTTGGCCTTCTTCAGTGATGCTCACGTTCAGTCTCCCTTGTCTTCGGTCCGATTTGGTTCGGCCCCGCTGCGGCCAGCGAGGCCCGGACCTCTTTGGCGTAGGGGCCGTCGAGCACGCTTTCGGTGCGGATCAGCACCGGGTCGATGCCCGAAGCCATGAGGACAGCCCGGCCCCGGGGGAGGGCGGCCAGCGTGGCTACGTCGAAGATCGGCTCCCGTCGCGTTGCATACGACCGGCTGTGGCCCTGGCGGCCGCCGTTGTAGGACGTGGTGAGCTGGCGGGTATCCATCTCTCCGCAGACCGAGGAGATGTCGTCCAAGAACCCCTGCTCGTTCGACCCGCCGCCGTAGAGGCGGATGTTGGCTGCACCCCAGAGCTTCCGCATGCCCTGCTCGCCCCACACATCGACCCCTTGGGACCATGACTGGAGGAACGACATCAGGATGATCCCCCGAGACCCGTAGTGGGAATAGAGGTCGGGGAGCTCGCGCCAGCGGCACACGTTCGCCACCTCGTCGAGGGGACAGACCATGGGGACCGCCAGCCGACCGCCGGCGGAGCGGGCGGCCAACCGCTCGGCGGAGAGCACCACCGCGGCGGTGAGGGCAGCCGTGAGCGGCCCGGCCGAACCGGGCCCTTCCTTGGACAGGGAGTACAGCGTGCCGGACGACGCGGCGAAAGCATCGGTGTCGAACCGGGGCCGACCGTCATGACGGTCGGTGATCCAGTCACCGAGATTGGGGTCGGCCAGGAACGAGACGTTCTTCCGGGCAGTGCCGAACACCCCGGCTCGCTGCTTGTCCGGTTGGTTCATGACGTCGAGCAGCGCCTGGGCGGCCAGTTCGTGGCCACCGGCGGCCAGCCGGGAGACCACCCGGTCGTTCCGACCCGTCGACAGCCATTGGTAGACGGTGGTGAGGGGCTGGTCGGACAGCCGAGCGGCCAGCGACAGGATCGCCAGCAGTTCCTCCCCCTCGGGGTCGAAGTAGGCATCCCGTTGGGCGCCGGGTGGGCGCGAGGCAGCGGCGAAGAGCCCGGCCAGGGTGCGGGCGCCGGCCAGGTCGCCGGCCATGTCGAGTGGGTTCCACCACCACTCCGGTTCCCCGCCGGCAATACCCTGGGGATCGAAGATCCACACCGTGGCGGCATTCCCCTTGTCGTCGCGCACCGCTCGGCGGGCCTCGGCCGTGAGGTCCACCACGTCGCGCTTGTTCGAACAGGTGTAGACCGCCCCGGGGGCGGCGAGTATCGCTGGGGCCACTTGGGTGGTGGTCTTGCCGGTCCGGGCACCGGCGATCATGGCGGCCACGTCCTCCCAGGACTGGCGCAGGACCTTCCCGCTTACCACGTCGCGGCCGAGAGCGAGGCCCATCCCGGGGCCGGGGATGGGCGCATGGGATGGGTCGACGTAGCGGGCCAGGGCCTTGGTGTTGCGAGGGAGGCGTTTGGCCAGCCGGTCGACCAGCTCGGACTTGGTGCGATAGTGCGCCACGATCACCGCTATGGCGGTGGCCAGGATGACGAGCGTGGCGAGCTCCTCGGCCAGTACGTAGGTGGCTGCCGGTGGCCATGGAGTCCTTCTTCGCACCAGGTCGACCGCGGCGACGACGGGATTCTTGGCCACCGCGATGTGGTCGATGGCCGCACCAAGGTGCACGGCCAGCCAGGCCAGGGTGGCAAGGACCGCCACCGCCCCGATGGCAATTGTCGCAGCTACCTGCTCGCCCATCGTGTTCTGG
This sequence comes from Acidimicrobiaceae bacterium, assembly GCA_003133325.1. Classification (GTDB taxonomy): domain Bacteria; phylum Actinomycetota; class Acidimicrobiia; order Acidimicrobiales; family RAAP-2; genus DASZIT01. Next base: position 12,899 of record PKXA01000065.1, read on the forward strand.
GCGATGCGATTGCGGGCCCTGTTCATCGCTGCCTCCATTGTTTGTTGGTGTCGTGGACGGCTCGCTCCGCGCCGGTCAACACCACCTCGACGGGGATCCCCGGGCGGCCGCCGACTTTGATCAGGAACTTGCCCCGACCCGGTGGCGGTGCCTCCCGCTCTTCGACCACATCCCAGCTCGGGGGAGAGGACCACGAGCAAATGAGGTCGCGCTCGGGCTGGGAGAGGGCGACCACCTTTTCGACCGCCGGCAGCTGGTCTGCAGCCAGGCCCGCCATCGCGATGAAACCTGCTCGCTCGGCAAACCCTTGGGCCTTCATGCGGTCTGCCTCGTTCGGCAACGCCAGCAGGTCGGCCATGGTGTGAGTGATGAGTGCCATTCCCACTCCCTTTTGCCGGTTGAGCCGGGTGAGGGCGTCCACCCGGTCCACCAGGCCGTCACCGGCCCGTAACACCCGCCACAGCTCGTCGAGCACGATGAAGAAGTTCCGTTGTGGCTCAAGCCCGGCATCGGCCAGGGCCTGGGCGGCGGCAATGGCCCCGAACCCCTCTCCCCAACACGCCAGCAGCACCGCGGCCTGTAGCTTCTCGTCGGTCTCGGCGATCCCCGAGATGTCGATACAGAGTGGAGCGGCGAGGGAGACCGGCGTCGAGGTGCGTCTGGCGAAGGTCGAGCCGAGTGCCCCGTCGATGAGGGCCACGATGGAGGCTTGCAGACCATCAGTGGCCGCCCGGTATCGCTCGTCATTGTCGCGGGCGAGGGTCACCCGCCGCAGTGTCTCGGGTCCCTCCTCGAGGACGGCGGCCAGCTCCACCAGAGTTGCCTCACCGGGTTGGTGGTGCTCGTCGAGCACACCGAGGGCGGCTGCGATGATCGCCTCTTCGATGTCGGTCACCCGTCCCCTGCGGTTCAGGCCGACCAGGGCTGCCACCATGGTGAGCCGGCGGCCGAGGGCGTCCTCGGAGAGTTTGCGTCGGGCGTCTCCGACAAGACGGAGGGCTGCGGCCGTGGCGGCCCCAGGGTCGAGCACATTGAGCGAACCCTGGCCACGACCGAGGCACACCACGTTGCCTCCCAGGGCACCGATGAGGTCGACGTAGTCGGGTTTCAGGTCGCCGAAAATGAGCGGTTGGACCCCATATCCACACAGCCCGATGGCCATTCTCCTGATCAGGCTCGATTTCCCCAAACCCGGCTTGCCCAGCACGAACATGGACGGGTTGGCGATCAACCCCGCCCGGGCGAACCAACTGATGGGGTCACAACAGACCGTGGCGGCAGAGCGCAGGTCTCGCCCAATGGGCACCCCGACCATCGGAGTGCCGGATCCGGCAATGAACGGCCACAGCCCACAGACTTGGCGGGTGGTGGCCCGCCACTCCGGGGCGGCCTCGACATAGGACGCCCTGCCTCCTCCTCTGCCGGGGAGGCCCCGGGCGGGGACCCGGGCAACGGTTGTCTTTTCGTTGGCGGCCGGAGGCGACGCCTGTGTGCCAGCGCTCAGCTTCACGACGTCGGCCCGACGTAGTGACCGTAGGCAGCCACCCGGTTGGTGACAATCTGTGCCGGGGCTTGGCGAACATCGGGCCCCGGGATTGGAAATGCGGGGAGGTGAACCGGCACGTGCAGGGCCGGGGCCGGGCCGCTGGTCGGGTGGTCAATCCACCGGGCGGCATTGTGGGCGAAAGCCCACACCGCCGGTGCCCCGAAGACCAGGGGTGCCAGGACCACGAGGACGAAGATTCTTCTCACAACATCTCCCGGATGGCTTGGGGCACCCGAAGGTGGCTGGGTAGGACGAGGCCGAGGGGGAGCGTGGCCGCGAATGCAGAGGCTTGGCACCCATAGGCCGGACGAAGAGTGATCCTCGATGCGGAGGCCATGTTCTCCATGGCCACTCCTGCCAACTCGAGGTCTGAGGTTGCCAGCACCGTGGCGGTGGCGATCAGACCGAAACGAACCAACCCGGCCCCCTGGGCCTCTTCTTCTGCCGACTTGTCGGCCGAAGACTTGGAGATGGCGTCTCGAGCCCGGCCAAACTTCTTGCCGGATGCGGCGAACTGGGCGTCGAGCCGGTCGCGCTCCACCGTCTTTGCCGCAGACCCCGGGTCGTGCGGCCGGTAGACCAAGGTGACCCGTTTGCGGGCGATGTCGGGGTGAGGACTGAGCAGCTGGGTCAACGTGTTCGAGAACACGTGGCCGGCGGGGGCGGCTCCCATGAACCAGCTCGATGACACTCCCGAGTCGTGGCGGTAGTGGTCCCATGCCTCGTGGGCCCCGGCCGGCCCGGCGTCTTCCCACCCGATGCCCGATTGCGCCGGCGACGTCGTCTCGATAGCCGCATTCGAGGCGGGGTCGTAGGCGACCCGACAGCACGAGGCCAGCTCGGCGGTTGCCATCGGGCGGGCTGCACCCGCTCCGGTTGCTCCGAGTGAGCGGGTGAACCCAGGGAGGCGGTGACCGATGTGGACGGCCATCTCTTCGAGGCTGCGCCGCTTGCCTGTGGCGGTTCTAGGGGCCGTCGACCAGGTGAGCGTGATGTAACAGGCCATGGCGGCAGAGCCGGCCGGATACGACTCCACGATCGCCGACAGCACGTCTTGAGCCAGGGCGGGGGAGTCCTCGTCGATATTGTGCTCCACCTCGCACTTGAGGCGGGTGCCCATGTCGGGAGCCGATTCGATGGTCACCGAAGCCGCGATGAGGCCCGGCTCGTGGCCGAGGTCGGCCAGCCACGCCCCCCAATGGGCCACCCGGTTATCGACCTCGTCGTTGTCGACCAGGGCGGCGCCATCGGATGCGGCCGCGATCACTGCGGTGACCTGTCCGAGGTGAGGGTGGGATAAGAGGGCAAAGGGCCGCCCCCACCCGTCGAGCGCGTCGAGTGCCTCGATGCCGGCCGCGATCCCGGGCAGTCGGCACTTCCCTTGGGCTACCCGGCTGAGCGGGCCCGACCGGTAGAGATCACTGCCGAGACGGACTGCACGTCTGTTGGCCAAGCGGGAGAGGATCACCTGGAACCCGTTTCGCCGGTGGCGATCATGGACCGAGAGGGGTACCAGTAGCGCGATGGTGAAGAACACCACCACGATCGCCAATGGCCAGAACACCATCGAGGTAATCACGGCTGTGACCGTGCCGCCGAGCAGAACCAATGTGGCCAGCAGACCGAGGCTCCCGATGCCCGGGGACGTGGGCTGTCGCCAGTTCCCGTAGGTCCTGAGCGCAGGGGTGGTGGTCGCTACAGAGGTACTCAAGGCGCACCCGACCCCGAAGTGGTGTCTTCCTCGACCACGTGACTTGCCCCGCCACCACTTCGCAGTGAACCGACCAGTTGCGAGGTGGCCACACCACGAGAGAGTTGAGATCCGGATGGCCCGCCTCCCGGCGAGGATCCTCCCGAGGGAGGGCCGGCCCCGGTCGACGGTCCCTCGGGAGGATCTCCACCAGCCCCGGAACCGCTGTCTGGCGAGGCGCTGCCAGAACCTCCGCTCGATGGCGCCGCACCTCCTGTGCCACCACCAGCTCCACCTGCGGCTCCACCAGCAGCTCCACCAGCGGCTCCGCCTGCCATGGCGGCTCCGCCTGCCGCCGCGGCGCCGATACCAGCCGTGCCGATGACCATGGCCGCCCCGGTGGCAGCCGCTATGCCCGCGCCGACGACCTCGCCGGCTCCCATCGAGCCGACAGCGGAGACTGCGGGCACGATGAACTTCATCAGCGCGGGCAGGGTCAACGAGGCGAGGATGATGAGGATCACCCCTTCAATGCTCCCCAGTGCGCCCGTCGAGCTCACGGTCATCTTGATCGCCGCGGCGTAGACGATGGCCGCGGCCGGCTTGAACAACAAGAAGGCGATGATCCACGCGGTGATCTTCTTGAACCACTGGCGGCCCATCTCGGTCATGGAGGCAGAAGCGGCGAGAGGCCATATGCCGACCAGGACGACGAGCAGCGCGGAGCGGATCAAGATCATCGCCAACTGCACCAGCATCCCGACAATGGCGATGATTGCCAGCACGATGATCAAACCGGGCCCGGCGGCAGCGAGCCCGGCGAAGCTGCCGAGTTGGCTCAGAGCACTGGCCGCCGTCCCGCCATTGGCCGCTTGGCCGATGATCCATGACGAGAAGGCATCGCCGGCGGACGACAGCAAGGAGATGGTGGCAACCCCGGCACCGATCGTCAGCAGCGTGGTCAACATCCCCGTCGCTGCCTCTTTGGCCGCGTCGGGCTTCCGTTCAATGGCGAGGCGGCCGGCGGCCACCAGCAACCCGAGGACGGCGGCAGCAGCCACATACCAACTGAGGCTGGATTGTAAGAAGCCGACTGTCCCCGTGGAGGAAGAAAGCTGTGGCGTCGGGATGTTCACCCATGCCGACATGAGGAACTTCAGTGTCTCGCCCTCGGCCTTGGAAAACGCACTGGAGATCGTGCCCAAGATGCTCCCGCCCGCCGCACCAGCCGCGGCTGACGCCGCCTTGCCGGCCAGACAGGACGGAGCAGTGGCAATGCACCCGGCCACGGAACCTATGGGCATCAGACGCCTCCCCAGATAACGAAGCCGACCGGCGACGAGACAACCTGTTGGTTCGGCGACACCGTGCCGGCGGGACCGAACACGAGTTGCCAATCGGTGCCGTCCCAGGCGACCGTCAGGGTGCTCACCTCATACGAACTGTCGGGGAGGCCAGACAGCAGTTGGATCACTGCCGTGGTCGGCGTGTAGCTCACGAACTGGAACCCAGCCAACTGGGCATAGGTGCCCGGTGATGGGTCTGGCGGGTTCCCGACACCCCCTGCGGCAACCAGTTGGGCGAACGTGGCCTTGCCGGCAGTGTTGGCAACGTCAGTCTCGGTGACGGCCATGAAATTCGGCTGGACACCGATCCGGCTCACGATCTGGGCCATGGCGATCAGTGCTCCTGTCGGAGTGTGAGCGAAACCCGACGGGATTCCTCCCACCACGCTCGCCGGACCAGCTGTAGTGGAGAAGGGGATCGCCAGTGTGTCGACGATCTGCCAGGTGACCCCGGGCGGTGGGGAATCGGGCACGCTCTGGTCCAGGGTGGAGACGTTGACGCTTCGCGGTGTGGGGGCGGCGGTGGACCCTGTGCGAGTCGTGTGGCCAACATGGGGCGGGACAACGCTGTGTCCGGCCCCAGTCGGGCTTATCACCACGTAGGCCACCAGCATGAGCAGGAACCCACTACCGCATACAGGCAGGAGTCGCCGGGGGCGACTTTCTGGCCGCTCCCCGAAGCCCTGTCCGAGAGACGGCGAAGTGAGTCTCAAACCAGTGCCCCAACTACTCCAGAGCTGGCGGCGACCAGGACGCAGGCACCAAGAACCCAGGCGAGGCCGGACATGTGCTCGCCACCGATGCCCTGGCGGTGATGGACCGCCATCCGACCGGCTACGAGGAAGACACCGGCGACACAGAGAAAGCACACAGTCCAGGCCACATAACCCAACGCGGTGACGAGGCCCTGGGTCCCAGGGGGCTGGACTCCGGTGCCCGGGTTGACCACGGCGGCGAAGGTGAACTTTCCGGCGAGTAGAGCAAGGCTATTCATGGGTGCTCCTTTGGTGAGTGGGTGGATGGAACAGGTTGAGAACACCAGGGCTCGACCACAGCCCGGCGGCGGGTGACGACACTGTCCGCCAGGACTCCATCCAGGGGATGGGCCACCAGGCCGGGTAACCGCCGGTGATGAGGGCGGTCAGCTCCGCCACTGGCTTTGTCACTTGGGAGGGGCTAGCGGCGACGACCACCAGTCCAAGACAGGTCCACATCGGGGTGCCGGCTAGCTCGTTGGCCGCCAGCCGTTGAGCGGCGATCAGGCCAGTTTCCGAGGATCGACAGACGACGAGGACCGGGAGGGCCATGGTGGCGGCCCCGGTGGCGGCTATCCCCACATCGGCGCCACCGAGCTCTCGGGCCAGCGTGGTGACTCCCGCCCCGGGGTGTGCACCTCGCCAGGCCCACCGGGGCGGGTGCTGGCCGACCATCGGCATCGAAGTTCGAAACGACCCGAGCCCGGTCGACAGCGCAGACTCCGAGTGGGCCGAAAAGAACGAAGCCTGTGCAGAGGTGCCCTCGGCCGCCCTGGCTTTCATCGGGTGGTCTCCGTCGTGGAAACCTGCCAGGGTGCGCCCTGTGCACTGCGGGTGAGGACGACAAAGGTCGCCCATACCTCCGGCGGCTCTGTCCACCCGCCGGTGCCATGGGGGGTCACTGTGGCCAGGACCTTGCGGTAGGCGGAGGATGTGGTGTCGATCGGCCCGCCAGGGTCGTCTTCGGTCGTGGTCGTCACCACCGCCGCCGCTTGGTGTGTCGCCCACGTCAACCACGTCGCACCGGGACCACTCGCCGGGGGGTTCTGACGGATCGAGGTGGCGTAGCTCTTTGTCATATAGGCCGTTGCTCTCAGCTCGGCCGCGTACCAACTGGTGTCGACAGTGGTGTCGACGGTCCAGGTCGCGGTCACCTCAGCGTCGGCAACCGCGGTGGCCGAGTGGAGATCGACTCCAGGAGCAGGAGAAGGGATTGGCGTCGATGCTGGTGACGGTGTGGCGGCTGACCTGGTGTGTACTCCCTGATGGGGGGTGCTGTTGGTTTGGTGCGTTTCCGCTCGATGAACCGAACCCTGAGCTTTGAGCCCACACCCGGACTCAACGACGGCGAGGCCACAGAGCGCGATCACGGCCAGGCGTCTCAACCGAAGCTCCGGATGGCCAACGGCACGCTCTGCCAGTAGGAGTTGAGGGTGTCGACCCGGACGTCGACCCCGGTGTACGGCGCGTCGATCATTTCGTCGTTACCGATGTAAATGCCGATGTGATCGAAGTCCGTCGGGTCTGGGCCAAGGGCAAAGGCGATCACGTTGCCGGGTTGGATGTCAGCTATCGCCACCGGCGTACCCATGGCTGCCTGGAGCTCCGACGAGTGCGGCAGGCCGATCTGCCCGAGAGAGGCTTGCGCAACTGCGTAGAGCACAAGGCCCGAGCAGTCGAACCCGATCGTGCCCGCACCAGATGCAAAACCGAACGTTGCGCCTGAGGGGGTCCCCCCACCCCAGGAGTAGGGGACGCCTAGCTGCGCGGTGACCGCTGTCACCACCGCCTGGCCGAACGAGGTTGCACCTGCGCTCTGTGCCAACGCGACGGAGTAGGTGGACACCAGGGCCTCCACCTTGGCCACGTAGGCCTCAGTCTCCGGATACGGCGGCACCCCGTTGTACCGCAGGACGGCACCGGCGCCGGCGTTGTAGCCGGCGAGCATGAGCGACACCGGTTGGCCGCCGATACCCGAGACATCGGCGAGGAGCGCGCAGTCATAGCGACCCATGGCCATCACTGCATCGACAGAGTTGAAGGGCGACATACTTCCCGTGCCGGCGTCATCTTGTGCGTAGGCCGCAAACGTCGCCGGCATGAACTGGGCGATTCCCTCCGCACCAGCAGAAGACACCGCCGACGGGTTCCACCCCGACTCGGCGTCGATCTGGGCGGCCAGCAGGGGTGCAGAGATCCCCGGGCACAGAGAGCCCGCCTGGTCCAGCACCGAGACCAGGCCGGCAATCGGGACCGCCGACGTGGCCAGCACCGGGGAGCTTGCGGTGCTGGACGCGGATCCGGCCACGACCACCACCAGTCCCACGATCCCGAAGACGAGGGCCAACACTGCCGTGGCGATGGCGGTCAGCGTGCTCGTCGACACGTGGTTCCCTCTGGAGATTTCCTCACAACAAGAACTGGGTCGCAAAACAGCACCTTGCAAAAAGAATTCCGAGAAAGTTCCAAAACTTTCCCCGAAAGGGTTCCCGTCCGACCCAGTTCTCTATATGAGCCCCCCGCGAAGCCATCCTGTTGTCCGTAGGGCGAAGGTCACGCCGATCAACTCGGTGACGGCGGCGTGCCGGCCGATGGCTGACTACCTCTTCGCGGAGATCTTGGGGATGTCACCCAGCGATGTCGACCTCCGGGCGGCCAAGACCGCTCTCATGCCACTCCGTGGCCACAGCGGCCGGCTCGGTTGGGCAGTCACCGTCTTGCTCGAAGGGAGCGAGCGACGGGTGGACTATGACGAGGCCACCACGATCTTGTTGGACACCGCCCGTGGTGGTAATGCCAATAGCCACATCGATGGCAGGGAGTCTGCTTCGTTGATCTCCCTGCGGCCGAAGCTCTCGGGGGGTCAGCTCACCTTCCCGGGGTTGGAAGACTGAGGCCGGGCCCATGGCGACCTATGTCGATATCGACACTCTTCCGGCGGCCACACTGCGACACCTCGCTGCGCTTCGTGACGACAGGGACCAGGCCCGCTACATCGATTACGAGGTGTCGGCCAGGGAACTGGCGGAGATGCTCTCTGACGGTCGTACACCCACCATCGGGTGGTATCGGCGCCGCCTGCGCTCGCCCGAACCTGGCCGGTGAACACCGAGGACATGGCCAACCACCTCCCCATCCTCCATTGCGCCCAGGTCGAGCCCCGAAATGGCTGCTTCGAGCAACCACGCATTGAGGACGATGTAGACCAAACCATCGACGGGCTGGCGGTCTTGGGCGTCGATCGAGATCTGATAACCCAAACGATGTCGTCGGTGGCGGCCGGCTAACCGTAGCCAGTGTCTGGCGTTCTCAGGAAAACCGGCTTCGGCCACCGCCGGCCTGGGCGGACGGAGCACTCATCGTCACCCTTGCAGCGGATGGCTGGCAAGCCAGGCGACAAGATCCGGATTGTTCGTCAGCAGCGGAGCGGCGTAGACATCGGACGACGCTTTCTCCAGATCATCGTTGACGAGCTTCACCAACGCCTCAGACGGTGCCGCCCGCCTCGCTCCGCCGTCCATCTCGTCGACGATGAAGGCCGCGTGGTCGCGTTGCGCGTGCATCGCGTCCGCGGTCACCACCGTGCCGGCCAACGACTCCCTGCCTTCGAACGGCGGCCGCATCGCCTTGATCTCGTTGGTCTTCGAGTCGACCTCGGTCTGGGCGATGACCGCGCCGTTCTGATGGAGCATGCCGGCGAAGAGGAACGTGCGCTTGTCGTCTGGCTGTCGGGCATCACGCAGTGCCTTGCCGTCGACGGCGATGCCGACGAGAGAGGCGGTCCTCGTCGTCGACTGGTCGTAGAGCCAGGAACCGACCACCTGGTCGAGCACGCGTGCGCTGATCGCCTGGAGGTGGCGACGGATCGTCGGCTCCGACGGGGTGACGTAGCGCTCATGGACAGGATGGAACTTCGCCCCGAGCCGTGCCAGCACTTCTTGGGGCAACTCCGCTGCGACCTCGCCGATCGAGACGAAGCTCCGCGCACCCGACAGCACCGCTACGACCGCTATTGCGATGACCGACGCGGTCGAATGGCGGATGCCCCTCGCCATCCGGTGCTCGGGGATGGCCTCGAGGCGGGCGAGCAGCCCGCTCTTCGAGTCGAAGTCCAGCGTGTTGCAGTCGATGACGGAAGTCCTCCTCGGGTTGATAGCGATGATCGGATGGTCGAAGACACCGGAAAGGACCCGTGGCGCACCTCTGCGCAGCGGGCGCACCCAGACTCGCTTGATCTGCCCGTGGTGGACGAAGCTTCCGCGACTGCGCCTCCAGCCAGAGGTCTCGCCGACCATCTCGAAGTTCGTGGCCCGGTAGCAGGTGCCGGCGTGGAGGGCCGGATCGGTGAACGTCTCGACGAGCACCACCGGGTGGCCCCAGGCCATCTCCCAGTCCGAGGCGAGACGGCGGAGCGAGGCGGACAGCACCGCGGAGGCGACATTGTCGTAGCGGCCGGCGGGCAGGATGCAGAACCGTTGGTTGTTCGCGACGAAGCGCAGCCGCCGGTAACGGACGGAGGGCGCCCAGCCGATCCAACGGTCCCGTGCGGAACAGGTGAGCGCGGGCGATCCGTAGCCGACGAGACCGACCCATTCGTCGTCGATCACCGCCACGTGGCGCAACGTCTCGCCGACCAGGCCGCTGACCAACCAGTGATGCTCGTCGAGCAGCGCATCGAAGCGGCCGATCTCGGAGGCGACAACCGGCCGGACGACGAGGTTCTGAGATCTCTCGAAGCGCATCGGCACGCTGCAGAGCTACCACGCCGGGTGTTCGACGCGTCAATCGAGGGGCGAACTACCTGGTCAGGCTGTCAGAGTGCTGACTTTGACGTGGTCCTGAAAGGTGAGCGCCCGTGAGAGGCGATTACCTTCTGTCAGTAGATCTTGCTTGACTTCCTTAAGTGTTTAAGACACTATGGCGCAGGCCGTCGCGATTTCCAACTTGGGTTGATCAATCCAAATCATAGCGAGTCGCCGTTGAAAGCGACTCATGGAGGGGGGGCGATGCGAACACGAAGCTGGCGATCCGGGATAGTTGGAGCCGTTGTGCTGGCGATTGGAATCGCCGTCGCAATAGTTGCACTTGTTCAGCCCGGTCACGCTACTGGTCAAAGTCCGGGGGGTTTGAGCCTTGCGAATCCGCCTTCAACCACACCAATCGCCGTGCCTTCGAATTCTAGCTACGGCGTTCCGACGCCGACCACTCCGCAACCAATACCTCAATCGCAGGAACCTGCAGCACAAGCTGGGCCTGCGGCCCCATTGGTGAATCCGCCCCTGAACCCTCTCACACACTCAGCTGCTCCGCAGGTGGCAATCCCAAATGCGCTATGTAATGACAGCGATTTATCGGCTTCCCTGACATCAAACGGACCGTACCAAGGGATGGGAACCGTTCAATACATCATTACGGTCAGTTCGAGCGTTGCCTGTCAGCTAAGTGGCTACCCGACCCTACACTTCGATGGCGCCACCAGCTCAATTCAAGATGGCGGGACAGTCGGATCAGCGAATCCGCCCTCTGCCGTTGCTGCTGGCCCCGGCAACGCGGTGTCCTTTCTCATCGAATTCTTTACACACGGTACTTGTAACAATGCCGCTGGCCTTGCCTTTGGTCTCTCAACTGAGGCGCCCACTGTCCCCGTCGCACTCAATAGCAAGGTTGTCAACTCTTGGATTGCATGTGCGACCACCAAAGTTTCGCCCTTCGAGCAAGGGAACGCAATAGGCCAATATGCGTAGCATCTAATGCTAACGAGACCACCTCTGTTTGAAGGGAGTAGTTAAGCTGTGAATCGCTATTTGAAGTATTGCGGAGTATTCGTCTTTGCTTCAGGGGTTTCTGCGGCAGTAGCGGGCAATGGAAGTGCACAAGCCGTCGATCTCACAACCGGTGGGGGGGACGGCACTGGTGTGGGACCTGCTGGCGGCGGAACGTACACGGTACCGAACTGCCCGAGCCTCAACTACGACGGCTATTTTGGCCAGGTTGGGGTTGACCGCTCAAGTGGATTTGCTGGGTTCCTCTATCACGCGCCAGCTACGACCGGTTTTGACCGTTCAGACTATACCAGTGCAGCCTATTCCAATCACGTAAACGGCCACGGAGCGGGCGCGGGCGCATATTATTTCATGGGAGGTCCTAATTATTTGCAGGTTCCTTATTCGGCTTATGGGTGGGGACAAGAAGAGGCGATAGCTGCAACCAACGACTACAACGCTGCCGCCGCCACAAATGGCAACGAATTCACCTTTGGTTATATTATGGCCGATGTCGAGGCACCGGCCAGCTCATACGGATGGCAATCGGGCTCGTCGGGCGTTTACAACAATCAACAGCTTTGGGACGGCTTCTACCAATATTTACAATCCGCCGGCACCAATGTCGGGGTCTACTCAGACGTGAATGATTGGTCCAACATCATGGGTGGACAGCCTGTTGCTCAGATCGAATGGACCTATCAACAGGATTTTGGGCCGGTTACGCCTTGTCCCGGTCCCTCCGGTCCCTTCTCAGGCGGTCCAGGCGGCACCGTCGCGCAATTCTTTTACTCCACAAATTCAGCTTATGACCTCACATGGCAGTGGTCCCAATCGGGCGGAGACTACAATTCATTTGATTTGACTCGCTGGGACAACTTATTTGGGCTTAATTACAAGCCTTAGAGCGCGCGCCAATAGGTCCGTCGTTTGGGGCATCTCGCCGCCGCCTCGCTCAGGCTGTGGCCACCTCCAGACCCGAGGGTGTTCACGGCTGTTGAACAAGCAGATCGCAGGGGGCGGACACCGGTACACGCGAGCACGACAGCGCCTGATGTCGAGGACGACTGCGACACCACCGACACCGACGGTGGTGGTGGTGTCGGGGCAGACCTCGTTGGCATAGCGGTCGATGGCAAGACGGTGAGAGGTGCGAAGCGAACAGATGGTACCCAGGTCCAGCTGCTGGCAGCGTTTCGTCACGACACCGGAATGGTGATCGGTCAACGCAACGTCGAGAACGAGAAGACGAATGAGATTCTTGCTTTCGCTCCGCTGCTCGCACCCGTTGCCCTTTCGGGCAGGGTCGTCATTGCAGACGCGATGCACACCCAGAGAAAGGCCGCGGAGGTCGTCATCGGACGCTGCGGGCACTACATCTTCGGCGTAAAGGGGCACTTCGGATTTGAGCGGGGTGTAGGGGTCCCTGACGCGTAGCGGGGGCTCTGCCAATCTGACGGTTCTCGATACCTTCAGACTGGAGAACCCCCGTGGAATCAGACCCTACGCGCATGTGCGAGCTTCTTGTTGGTTTGCCTGATGTGAATGTGCTGGGAATCGACGACGTGGTCGGTCAGCCGTTGCAAGTTCACGTCGAGCTGCGAGGTTCGCGAACAGGGTGTGAGGCCTGCGGCGTGTTCGCGTGGGTCAAGGACCGACCGGTCGTCGACCTGGTCGACTTGCCGTGTTTCGGGCGCCCGACCCATGTGTTGTGGCACAAGCGCCGCCTGTGGTGTCCGGAACCGTCATGTGCGCGTGGGTCGTGGACGGAGGACGAGCTGGGGATCGCAGCGCCTCGCATGGGAATGACCGACCGCTCCGGCCGGTGGATCACCGAGCAGGTCGGCCGCTATGCCCGAAGCGTGAACGAGGTGGCGGTCGAACTCGGCACCGACTGGCACACCATCAACGACACGTTGATCGCCTATGGCACCGCATTGGTCGATGACGACCCGGACCGGTTCGGTGTCGTTGAGGCCCTCGGACTCGATGAGGTGCTGTTCTGTCGCATCGGACCCTGGCGCAGACAGGAGTTCTCCACCCAGATCGTCGACGTCGGTCGTGGTCAACTCCTCGACGTCGTCCCTGGTCGCAGCAGCGCAGGTCCCATGGCTTGGCTGGCCGAACAAGGGAAGCCATGGCGGGACCAGGTCCGCTACGCCACCTTGGACCTCTCGGGCCCCTACCGGGCCGTCTTCGATGCCATGGTCCCCGATGCCACTCAGGTGGCCGACCCATTCCACGTGGTCAAATTGGCCAACACCAAGCTCGACGAATGCCGACGCCGGGTACAGAACGAGACCATGGGCCACCGAGGCCACAAGGCCGATCCGCTCTACCGGTGCCGGAGGCTCCTCACCAAGGCCGACGAACGTCTCGACGACCACGGCCGGGAGAAGCTGCTCGGACTACTGCGGGCCGGAGACCCCAAGGGCGACGTGACGACCATGTGGCACGCGAAGGAAGCGGTTCGTGCGCTGTATTCCCATGAGGACTCCGAGCTTGCACTCGAATGGGTCGAGCGCCTCGCCGCCGATCTCAACGACACGGACTACCCGATCGAGGCTCGATCGCTCAGTCGCACGCTGATCCGCTGGAAGCACCAGATCGCCGCCTGGCACGAGGCCCACGTCAGCAATGGACCTACCGAGGCGGTCATTCTCTGGAGGGTCAGATCGAGTGTCTTTGACGTCGCCGACAGGGCCAGTTTCTCCCGTCGACGACACATTCTCTGGAGCGCGTCGCTGACATCCACAGTCTTGGCGCCTGCGTGAATTAGACAGGCGTTCCTCACGGGCCCGCAGTTCGCCGGTCGTGCGAAAGGCAGACCAGTGCGAGTGCAGCGCGTCATCATGCCGGTCAGCGGCGCCGAGTCTTGGACGGTGGTCGACGACAAGGCCTGCGTCGTCGAACCGGCGGAGCGATATCTTGCTCACTTGGCGGCCATCGAGCGGTCTCCCAACACCGTGAAGGCTTACGCCCACGGCCTTCGGTTGTGGTTCGAGTTCTTGGAAGCGAAGGCACGTAATTGGGAAGGAGTTGGCGCCGAGGACCTCTCCCGGTTCGTTGGCTGGCTGCGGGCGCCGGCGGACAACGTGATCCTCTTGAACGACCGGTCTGGATTACGGAGCGAGGCGACGGTCAATCGGCACCTGGCTGCGGTGTTCGGACTCTACGACTTTCATATGCGATCCGGTCTGCAAGTGGCGGCAGACCTCGTCTCTTGGCGACGGGTGTCCCGGGGTTCTTTCAAGCCCTTCCTCCACCACGTGACCGCTGGGCGACCGGTGAGGACCCGTCCCATCAAGCTCCGGGTCACCCGCCGCTTTCCGAGGACACTCGATCGTGCCGAGATCACCGCCATCTTGGCCGCCTGCGACCATTTGCGGGACCGCTTCCTCTTCGCGTTGTTGGCCGAGACTGGCATGCGCGTCGGCCAGGCGCTCGGGCTGCGCCACGAGGACTTCGTCAGCCGGGAGTGCAGAGTCGTGATCGTCCCGAGAGATGACAACGCAAATGGTGCCCGGGCCAAGTGTTCTGAGCTTGTCGAACTTCCGATCACCGCTTCCTTGGTCAGGCTCTACAGCGAGTACCTGCACACCGAATACGGCTCGATCGATTCGGACTACGTGTTCGTGAATCTTTGGTCGGCACCGATCGGGAGGCCGCTTCGTTACGACGCCGTGGCCAAACTGGTGGCACGGTTGCGGGCCCGCACCGGCATCGCATTCAGCCCCCATACCTTCCGCCACTCCAGGGCAACCGAGCTCGTCCGGTCAGGAACGCCGATCGAAGTGGTCTCGAAGATGCTCACCCACCGGTCGGTCACGACGACCAGTTCCGCCTATGTCCACCTCGGCGCTGAGGATCTGAGAGCCGAACTCGTGCGAGCAGGCGCTTGGGAGATGCCCCAATGAGCGCACTTGTCCAGTCCAACGAAGACAACGGCTATCTCGAGGCGCTGTTTCATGCCCTTCGACCAGAGTTCCGCGGCGAGATCGTGCGCATGGACCCTGACAGCCCGGTCTTCGGTCGTGGACGCTGCGAGGTGGCCGGTTGCGAGCGGAGCGGATGGACTCGCCGGCTGTGCGTCGCCCACTACCAGCGCTGGCAAAAGGGCGGGAAGGGAGACCTTGACCAGTTTCGGGCCACAACCGGCCCGGCCAACGACCGTCCCGGATCATCGATGATCGACGCCTTCGACCTGTCGGGTCTGGCGCCTCTGCTCCGATTCGAGGTCGCCTACTTGCTGCAACGTCGCCACGACGAACGTGGCGTGATCGTGCTTCACTCGGTCATCCGCCACGTTGTGGCCTTGGTGGTTGCCAGTGGTGTGCACTCATTGTTCGACCGGCCGCTCGATGACTGGGTCGATGACGTCAGGAAGGCTGGGTGGGGCGCCGACCGCACCATCGCCACCTTCCGCTTTGCCTACCGGGAGCTCGCCGACATCCATGGGATCGACATCGAAGCCGAGTACGCATCCGACACCTGGGTGGCGACTCGTCTCGGGATCGTTCAGAAACGCCAGCCCTATCGGATCAGCTTCGACCAAATTGGTCAGCCCTGGTTGCGCACCGCCGTCAAGCGGTGGCTTCGGCACCGGCTCGGATCGGGCATCACGTTCGGAAGCGTGTGTGTCGACCTGCGATCGATGATCTGGTTCAGCAGGTTCCTCAATGAGCGACTGCCTGGGTCGGCCGATGAGCGAATGATCGAGCGCCGACACCTCGAGGACTACCTCTCCTGGCTCGTCGCCTCGGAGCTGGCCCCCCACACCAAGAGCACCTACATCGTCTGTCTGCGCACCTTCCTCGAAGCCTGCAGACGTCACGTGATGCTCACGGGCCTCGGTGCCGACGTGGCCATCTACAGCGATGACCTCCCCAGCCGACCCCGGCCGTTGCCTCGCTACATCCCCGAGGCCGTCATGGCTCAGCTTGAATCTCCGGAACACCTCGACCAACTCCCCGACCATACGACCCGGGCCCTGGTGGTGGTGCTCATCGAAACCGGCCTGAGAGCAAACGATGCATGCCAACTTGCCTTCGATGCGCTCGTTCCGGACAGTGGTGGTGGTCCATGTCTCCGCTTCTTGAACGCAAAGATGGGCGCCGAGCAGTTGGTGCCGTTGAGTGCCAAAGCTGCCGTCGCGGTGCGGGACCAGCAGGACCACCTCCGCCTTCGATGGCCGGACGGCCCAGCGTTCCTGTTCCCCGCACCGCAATCCAACCCCGACGGGCTCCGCCCTTTCGCATATGGAACCCTCCGAATGCGGCTCACCCGCTGGCAAAGCGACATCGACCTGCGTGACGAGACCGGACGTCCGTTCCGGTTCAGCGCCCATCGCTTCCGCCACACCCTGGGGACCCGCCTGATTAACCAAGGCGTTCCCCAGCATGTGGTCCAACGAATTCTTGGACACGCCAGCCCGCAGATGACTGCCCGCTATGCCACCCTTCACGACACCACCGTCCGACGCGCCTTCGATGCGTACTGGAACGACCGGGTCTCCATTCTGGGCGAGCGCATCGCCTTCGATCCTGCCGGCCCAACTGCCGACGCCGAGTGGACCAAGCACAATCTCGCTCGCGTTCAGGCGAGCCTGCCCAATGGCTATTGCGGACGACCTCCTCAACAGGACTGTCCCCATCCGAATGCCTGCCTGACATGTCCAGACTTCCAGACGACACCGGAGTTCCTCGACGTCCATCGTCGTCAACGTGACGACACCCACAAGCTCATTGCCACCGCCCACGCAGACGGGCGATTCCGGATGGCCGACAACCATCGCAAGGTACTCGACAACCTCGTCCATGTCATCGCTTCACTCGAATCACTGGAGGATCCCACACCATGACCGATCAAGATCCCACCCCGCTCGACCTGGCCACTCAGGAACGTTGTCGGGAAGTCCGCAGAAGGGCCGAGGGGGCGATCCGCCAACTGGACGAGCGAGGGATGCCGATCAACTTCGCCTCGGTGGCCTCCGCAGCTACGGTGTCCCGGTCATGGCTCTATCGGGACGCCAACATCCGCGCCTCCATCGAACGGCTTCGGACCGTGCGGCGGAGCCAGCCAATCCCCGCCACCCAGCGGGCTTCAGCCGACTCCATACGGCGTCAGCGAGAGGCCCTGCTCGACGAAATCGCTCGCCTCACGCACGAGAACAAACAACTGCGGGCCGAAGTCGCGAAAGTGTTCGGTGATCGACGGAGCGCACGCACATGATCCCGTCAACTACATGTCGCCCGCTCGTCAGCGCAGGTAGATGATCAATTCCGACGAACCACTCCAGATAACGGTCAATAATTTGATCAAACGTGTAAAACGCGCCGCATTCGGGTTCACGTCGTTCCGGAACTATCGGATCCGGTCACTGCTCTACGCCGGCAAGCCCAACTGGGACCTGCTCGCCACCATCAGACCCCGTTGAAATCCGAAGAGTCAGTAAAGGAGTAATGCCGAATTCGGCATTACTCCTTTAATGCCGCACAGCGGATAATGCCGCATCAAGGCGAAATGTGGTGCTGTCAGGCGGAAGAGCTCGCGTAGCCATTCGGCATAATTAGAGGCTGTCCAAGAAGGTGAGGAGTTTGTCGGAGGCGCGGAAACGCCCGGGCTTGGAGTTGAGGGGTGCCGTGCGAGCGAGTGCTCGCTCTTTGAGCGTCATGTCGGCGTGGAGGTAGATGCCGGTCGAGTCGAGGCTCTCGTGTCCCAGCCAGAGCGCGATCGTCGCGATGTCGGTCCCGGACAGCAGGAGGGTCATCGCCCGTGTGTGCCGGAGGGTATGAGGGGTCACGGTCTTCGCTCGTAGTGACGGGCAGTTCTCGGATGCGGCAGAAGTGTGCTTGGTAACGAGGTATCCAATCGCGTCACGACTGAGTGCTCCGCCGGCGCGGCTCGGAAAGACGGGATCGCCGGGCTCACCATGACATTCCTTCATCCAGGCGGTGAGCACCGCAGCCGTCGACTTGCCGATGGGGACGCAGCGCTGCTTGCGACCCTTTCCGTGGCACCACAGGTGGGCGCCAGAACCGAGCTTCACATCCTCGCACCTGAGCCGTCGCAACTCCGAGACCCGAAAGCCAGTCCCGAAGCCCACCACGAGCAGACAATGGTCGCGCCGGCCGATCCACGTGGAGAGATCCGGGGCGCGAACGAGCGCGTCGACTTCTGCCTCGTCGAGATAGGAAACGATCGTGCGTTCCGAGCGCTTTGGCGGAATGGCGAGGACACGGCTGATCAGGTTGGCGTGCTCGGGGCACGACAACGCCGCGTAGGAGAAGAAGGACCGCAACGCCGCGAGCCGGATGTTTCGCGTCGCGACGCTGCTGCCCCGGTTCCGCTCGAGGTGATCGAGGAAGGCCCCGATCACCGATGCATCGAGGTCGCCGAGTTCGAGCTTCGAGGGAGCCTTGCCTGTCTTTTCGTTGACGAATCGGAGGAGGAGGCAGAAGGCGTCTCGGTAGGAGGCGATGGTGTGCGGGCTCGCATCTCTTTGGCGGGTCAGACGGTCGGTGAAGTAGGCCTCGAGCAGTGGGGCGAACTGGGTCATCGTAGAATCTCCAATGTCTTCTCGGCCTGACTCGCGGCGAAGGCCAGCAGCTCGGGCACGGCTTCCAAGTACCAGTAGGTGGAGCCCGGGTCGACGTGGCCGAGCACGGTCGACAGCAACGGAAGGAGCGCAGCGACGTCAGCTCCCGAGCGATTCCACTCGAGCAACTGGTGCACCGCGAAGCCGTGGCGGAAGTCATGCAAACGGGGCCGACACCGGTCCGACCGAGGCTCGAGGCCAGCCTGCTTGGCCAGCCGGGCGAACACCGGCTGAACCGACTTGTAGGTGAGCCTCCCCCCTGCCGTAGAGATGAACAGGTTCGTCGTCGCTGTGGGGAAGAGCTGATCTCGGCGCCGGAGATAAGCGACGAGCGCCTCCAGCGTGCTCTGGTGCAGTGGGACTTCTCGGGACTTTCCGAACTTCGAGTCCGAGATGACAAGCACGCGGTGCTCGGGATCGACGTCGTCTCTGCGGCATCTGAGCAGTTCGCCGATCCGGCAGCCCGTCACCACCAAGAGACCGATCAAGGTCTCGTAGGTGACAGCCTTCAACGGACGGAGCCCCCGCCGGGCTGCCGCCATCAGCGCTTCGACGTCCTGGTCGGAGTACAAATACGGCTCGGCCCGGTAGTTGCTGTGCGGGCGGGCCACGACGAGCCCCTTGGGCGGCACCTCGGTCTGTGGATCGAGGGTCGCCAGATACTTGGCGAACCCACGCACGATCGTGAGGCGGTTCTTCCACACGATCGGATCGGCATCCGCCGACTGTGTGGCCCACGCCAGTGAGAGCTCGTTGGTGACCGAGGTCACCCCTTGGTCAGCGAGAAAGGCGACAAAGCGGGGAAGCAACTTGGCGTGCTTCTCGAGCTTGAAGCCGAACGCGCGACGGATGGAGAGGTAGTCGGCAACTGCCTGATCGAGTTCGTTCATGGCCGGAGTCCTGGCCACGGCCGGGCAAGCTCTTGGAGGCGATCTCTATCAACTTTCGCGTAGATCGAGTCGTCGCCGGGTGCACGTGCCGAAGTACCTGACCGATCTCGGAGAGCGGCGCACCATGAGCGAGCATGTTGGTGGCCATCGAATGACGGATCAGGTGCGCTCCGACCTGAGGCAGCCCGGCCCGGTCACACGCGGCGCGCACCACCATCCCGATCGCATCGCTGCTCAAGCCTTCAACAGGTGCTCTCGCCCGCAGGAACAATCGTCGGCACTCAGAACGAGGACGGCCCATCTTGAGGTAGGAGGTGATGGCCTGCCCGACATCGCGGGGAATGGGGAGGCGGTCACGGCGACTTCCCTTGCCGTGGACGACGATCTCTCCTGCCCTCCAGTCCATGTCGTCGAGGCCGAGCAGCGCCACCTCCCCACTTCTGAGCCCAAGGCGAGCGAGCAGCGTCAGGATCGAGAAATCTCGTCTCCCGATGGGCGTCGCCTGATCGCAGCTCCCCAACAGGAGGGCCACCTGTCCGGGGTTGAGTGCACGCGGCAACGATCTGAGACGCCAGGCCGCGACCGACGGGACCGCCGAGGTCAGGTCGAGAGGCGTGCGCCCCTCTGCGTGGAGGAACCGCAACAGCGACCGAAGCGACGTCGCCAGAGTGCTGAGCGTCTTCGCCGTCCCGGGTGGCGCCACTTCACGTCGCCGGCTGGCTTGGAGCACGAAGCCCGACACGGTGCACGACGAAAGGTGTTCGAGATCGAGGCTCGCGGGTCCGGAGAGCTCGTCCAAGAAGAGGGCAGCGTCAGCCACGTAGGTGCAAACCGTCGAGGGCGCCAACGCTCGCTCGCGCCCGAGGTAGCTCGCGTACTCATCCAACAGCTGCTCCGTCGGCGTAGTCGGGGCCC
>PKXA01000059.1 GCA_003133325.1 Acidimicrobiaceae bacterium
TCAACAATTTGATCAAACGTGTGAAGCGTGCTGCATTCGGTTTCACCAGCTTCCGGAACTACCGCATCCGGTCATTGCTCTATGCCGGCAAACCCAACTGGGACCTGCTCGCGACCATCACACCCCGTTGAAATCCGAAGCACCCCGTTGGTCTGCCGGACTCACCTCCCACCCCACGTTGGCGACCCTGATGGGATTGGTGGTTCTCGAACTCACCATCAGGTTGAGTTGGCTCTTCGACTCGACCCGGCACACCAAGGATGGTGTTGGGGCCCGGTATCGGGTTCTCGCTGTTCTCTTGGGTGGTGGTGCAGCAGATGGGCGGTATCCTCACTTCTGGAGCCACCGACCCCTGCCTCGGACCGATGATGGTGCTGCCGGCGTTGGTGCATGGCCGAGCATGGGGCATCAGGCAGACCCACGGAGAGCAGACACCCGATATCGTCACGTCTGTGACCTCGCTCCCACTCGCGTTTCCCGCGTTGCTCACCACTGACATCGACGGCCCGGTCAACTACACCGAATTTGAGGGGCCGAAGGACTCCCCGACCATTGTGTGTGTGCACGGTCTGGGTGGGTCCCATCTCAATTGGATGGCCATCGCGCCATCGCTGGCCCTCAATGCCCGGGTGCTGGCACTCGATCTCGTTGGCCACGGAAGGACCCCGACAGGAAGCCGAATCGCCGACATCGAGGGCCACCGCCGACTCCTGAACGGTTTTCTGAGTGAGGTTGCCGGCGGACCGGTCATCCTCGTGGGTAACTCGATGGGGGGATTGGTGGCAACGCTGCAAGCGGCGGAGCAACCGGACACTGTCTCTGGGCTGATGCTCATCGATCCCGCGTTACCCACCTCCCAATGGGGTAAGGCCCACCCGAGGGCCATCGCCGGATTTCTGCTCGGTGTCACGCCGCGCCTGGGGGAGTCTTTCCTGTCTCAACGAAGGAAATACCTGTCAGCGGAGCAGAGCGTGCATCGGGTTTTGGCCGCCTGCTGTGCCGACTCGTCCCGGGTTCCTCCCGACCTTGTTGCCGCCCAAGTCCAATTTTTGATGAGCGCGGATCGAGTGGCGCTGGACAATGCCTATCTTGCTTCGGCACGTTCTCTGTCTCAGATCTTTCTTCGCCCGAGATCCTTTGCTCAAAAACTCCGAGGCGTCAGCCAACCCACCCTGTTGCTCCATGGCGATGCCGATCGATTGGTGCCTCTGGCAGCGTCCAGGCAGTTGAGCAGAGCAAAGCCTGAGTGGACGTTCGATATTGCCGAGGGTGCGGGCCATATCCCCATGATGGAGGTCCCGGAATGGACCCTCGACCGGATCACGCGTTGGCTCGGCCTCGAGGGAGCTGACGCGGCACGGATATCGGCAGAAGCGACCCGGAGGGTGTGACTGCCGACGGCGGGATGTCTTCAGCGGGGCAGAAGCAGACCGAAGGCCGCCGGAGTCGAACCATGGTGACGAGCCTCCTGTGCCCGGAGAACCTGCATGTCGAGCATGGCGCGGGCCTCGGCACCGTCGCGGTGGGCGGCCCGGGTTCTTACCGGACCCTGAGTGGAATCGAGGTGCATGGTGGCGAGTCCGAGGGCACGCTCAAATGGGCCTGCGGTCAGCCGCACACTTTGGGTGCGGGCGTGGGGAACCACGTCAACGGTGCGAGACAGCAATCCATGGTGGACGACGAAGACCCGCCCGTCGGATCCAGCCAGTTCTGCTCGCCACCAACATGGAGCCCGAAGCGCCGCTCGACCAGGCGGCGGTGTCAGCGGAATGGCGTTGAGTGCGATGCCTCCGAGCACCCAGCCAACCAGTGACTCGGCAAATGCACGATCGGTGACCGGAACCAACATCGTGCTCTTGGTGGAGGTGGCTCCTCCATATCCAGCCACGTTCATGCGGACCTGAACCCAACCCAGCGGACGCCAGGACAGAGGTTGGTGGATGAGGATGGCCTGAATTCGGCCCGGTGGCACCGTCAGGCGGCTGGTGGAAAGGAGCCCATGGCGGATGCGGAGGCCATCGGGAGACTCGGAGACCGTGAACTCCCACAGTGAGTTGACCCGTTGCCAGGCGGCGTGCCCCAGCACAATGGCGAACCCGGCGAAGACGGCGATGCCAACCCCGATGGTTGCGACGTGACCATTCTGCTGACCGACGGCGGTGAGGACCGGACCGATGGCCAAAAACAGCAATCGCCACGAAACGAGTTCCAGAAGTACCGCACCGATCAGTTGGCCATGGGGTACCACGATGAGCGGCCGCTCCGGAGCTTCGACGGCTCCATTACCGACCCCGGTTGATCGACCCAAGAGGTCAGCGCGGAGAGCCTGGGCCACTGAAAGCGCGAGGTAGCGCAGTCGAACCGCGGAACGCTCACTTCCGGCCGTGGTCACTTTGACTTCAGCCAGGCCGAAGATACGGGCGGCCAGCGGCTCGAGCACGTCGACACTCTGGACACGGTTCAGTCGAATGCGCTTCGAACGCTTCTGTAACAGGCCATTGTCGATACGGAGTTCTCCGCCCATCAGGTGATAGCGGGTGACCGCCACAGTGATCAATCCGCGGACAATGACAAGGATCCCAATGGCGGCGTACACGGCGAACGTGCCCCAATGCAACCCTCCCCCCAGGCCTGTACTCCGTTCGGACAGTGTGAACAGAGTAAGAACCGCGACAATCCCCAATATGCGTCCACCGAGCGCGATAGGTGTCAACGGATGCAACCGGAATGTTTCGTCGGGTGGTGATCCGAACGGCGTGGTCGGAGGCGTGGTCGGAGGTGAATTGATCGGGCGCTCGTCAAAGTCCGGCGGCATGAGCCTCGCCCAGGGCGGTCAACTGATCACGAAGGGCTCCAGCGTGGTCGGGGGTCAGTCCACAGACCTTGGCATCAGTGGTCGCCGCCGCCGTGTGGAGTTTCACGCTGACCAGCCCGAAGGACCGTTCGATCGGTCCGGCTACGACTTCAACCAACTGCATGCGTCCGTACGGCACGACGGTGAGCTTCTTGAACATCGCGCCGTGGGTGACCAACAGGTCTTCATCTCGTTCGATGTATCCCCACGACCTCAAATTGCGGCCGATCGAAAACCACACCGCCACCACGAGGGCCACCATGATGATCCCAGCACCCATGCCGACCGGGGTGTTGACGAACGAAAGTCCAACCGAGATGCCGACCATGACCGGGATGCCGATGAGCGCCAACATGGTGCGGCGCATCCGGGCGAGACGCGGTGACACCCGGGTCCACGAGTGTCCAGCCGGCGCTGCGAAAGGACCCTCCATGCGCCGGAATCTACTGCCTCGTCTCTTGCCCGGCGACAATGGCGTTGTTGCCGAATGTCACCATGGGTCATCGTTGCCGTCGCGATGAGTTGACCTGTCAGTTGACCTTGCGTTCGTATCCCTCCCAATACGGGGCTCGCAGTCGAAACTTCTGGAGCTTTCCGGTGGCGGTACGCGGGAGTTCGTCGCGGAATTCCACTTGTTTCGGACACTTGTAACCGGCCAGAAGCGTCCGACAGTGGGTCAGGACATTCTCTTCGGTAATGGTGACGCCGTTGATTGTCACCACCAGGGCAGTGACCATTTCGCCCCACTTGTCATGAGGGACGCCGATGACCGCCACCTCGGCCACGCCGACCAGCGAGAAGATGGCATCTTCGACTTCGATGGAGGAGACGTTCTCTCCTCCGGTGATGATGACGTCCTTCTTGCGGTCGAGAATCTGGAGGTGGCCTTCGTCATCCAAGAACCCGCCGTCCCCGGTATGGAACCACCCATCGGCCAAGGCGGTTTCGGTAGCTTCCGGCTGTTGCCAGTACCCCTCCATGATCGTGTTGCTGCGGGCCAGTATCTCGCCATCGGCACTAATCGAGAGCTCGGTCCCGAGGGCTGGCGCACCGGCCCTCGTCAGTTTCCGCGCCCGTTCGCCCGATGAGAGGTCGTCCCACTCGGCTCGTTGCCGATTGATGGTCAGAAGCGGCGCCGTTTCGGTCAGCCCGTAGATCTGGATGAACTCCCATCCGAGTTCGGCTTCGACCCGTTCGATGGTACGGCTGGGGGGCGGGGCGCCGGCCACGATGATTCGGGTCTTGTCCCGACCAGGCACCGGTCCCTCCCAGGTGGGCAGTGCATCGAGTACGGCGTTGACCACTGCCGGCGCCGCACAGAGCAGCGTTACCCCGTGTCGCTCGACCCGGTGGAGGATTTCTGTACCGTCCACTTTGCGGAGCACCACCTGGGGACAGGCCATACCGGTTGTCGCCCACGGCATACCCCATCCATTCGCGTGGAACATTGGCAGCGTGTGCAGATAGACATCGCGGTCGGAGACCTGGGCATGCCACCCGAATATGCTGGCGTTGACCCAGCAGTTTCGGTGGGTGAGCTGCACCCCTTTGGGCCTGGCCGTCGTACCGGAGGTGTAGTTGATGGTGGCGGTGGCCCCTTCGTCGCCGCCCCAGGGCCGAGGATCCACTCCCGACGGGTAAAGCACCGGGTCGCTGTCGGCGCCGATGACGAACCGGTGGGGGACGGAGATGTCGGCCAAGGCGTCTTCGAGTTCGGGATCGACCAATAACACCGATGCTCCTGAGTGCTCCACGATGTAGGACACCTCCGCCGGCGCCAGGCGGAAGTTGATGGGAACAAGCGTGCGCCCCCACCCGCATACTCCGGAGAACGCCGTCAGCAGCCTGGCCGAGTTGTGGGACACAATGGCCACCCGCTCGCCCGGCTCCACGCCCAACGCGTCGAGTCCGGCGGCCTGGGCCCGAGCCCGACCGGCCATCTCGGCAAAGGTCAACGTTCCCCACGAGGATGCCGGTTGGTCGGGCTCATCGATGACTGCCTGATGTTCGGGGTACGCCGACTCGGCGCGATCGAGGAAGTCCCGTACGTTGAACTGAACGATCACCGCTTCACCGCCTCATTGGCCTTCATCGTCATTGGCTTCACCCACCCTGCTGGTTCGTCTCGCCGATTCGTCTCGCCGATTTGGCTCCATTGAACCAAATGTCGGGGCCATGCGCCCTATCGGGCCGGCTCTGCTGTCATGGGCGGCGGAACGAACGGGATTCGGTAACGTGCTGGCATGCCTATTCCCCGCATAGCCGTTGGTCCCCGCGCCGGATCATTCGCCGTGAGCGCAGTCGAAAGCGGTGGAGGAACGGTCGTCGACATCGGGGATGAGCCCGACGGGTTGATCTGGCTCGATGCGGCTGACGTTGCCGGCTTGGCTGCTGCTTTGGAGGCAGCTCCCGAAGCGAAGTGGGTACAGCTCCCGTTCGCCGGCGTCGAGCGGGTGGCCGAAGCCGGGTTGCTCAGCGACCAACGTCAATGGACCAGCGCCAAGGGTGCCTACGGCAAACCGGTGGCCGAGCACGCGCTGGCACTCGCCCTGGCCGGTTTGCGGGTTCTCCGGACCCGGGTTGAGGCGCGATCATGGGGGACTCCGGCCGGCGCCAGTCTGTATGACCAAAAAGTGACAATCCTCGGTGCAGGTGGAATCACCCACTTCCTCTTGGAGCAATTGGCTCCGTTCGGGGTGGAGGCGACAGTGGTCAGGCGGCGGGTCGAGCCAATGCCGGGCGCGGCTCGCACAGTCACCATGTCGGAGCTGCATGAGGTCCTTCCTGGCGCCCTGGTGGTGTTTCTGGCCCTGGCGTTGAGCCCGAGTACGACCGGGATCATCGGCGCGCCAGAACTCGAGATCATGGACGAGGGGGCGTGGCTGGTGAACGTGGCCCGTGGGCGCCACGTGGACACCGACGCGCTGGTGGCTGCTCTCGCATCGGGATCGATCGCCGGTGCCGCCCTCGACGTCACCGAACCCGAACCATTGCCCGACGGCCATCCCCTCTGGGAGCTGCCCAACTGCATCATCACTCCGCATACCGCCGACACCATCGAGATGATCCGCCCACTGTTGGCGGAGCGCATCCGGGCCAACGTGGAGCGGTATGCGGCCGGCCGGGAGCTCATTGGCCTGGTTGACCCGGTGGAGGGGTACTGACGAGATCCCTGCAGTAGGCAACTAAGCTGTTGACCAGGGAAAATGCTGGATACGCGGAGATTTCCGGGGAAGTGTCACACCCTCGGGCCACGATGGCCCGGACATGGAACACGCCCCAGCATCGTCAACCACAGGAGGCCGCATCGTGCCCGTCGCCCCTAACCCCCGAGCATCTTGGGTCGCCCACCCGGCGGTCCGGACATTCCGGCCTTCTCCGCCGTCAGCATTCACCATCGATTGCGCTGACTGCGAACATCAGTCCACCTCGGTGTGCGACGACTGCGTTGTGAGCTTCATCGTGGATCGGCATCCCGAGGACGCGGTAGTGGTGGATGCCGACGAAGCCCGAGCCGTGCGCATGCTCGAGCAGGCCGGCCTGGTTCCAGGTGTCCGTCACTCCCGCCGGGTGGGTTGATCTCACCCGAGACGGTCGGGTCCGGACTCCGATCACGCCCTATCGGGTGCCGTGTAAGCATGGTGCATGCCCCAACCGGCCCCACCCGAAGAGACCAGGGCCGTTATCGGCGATGGCCTGGTCGATGAGTTGGTGGCTATCGGCCGCAGCCATGGATTGGCAGCGGTCGGCGTAGCCGACGCCGATATATTCACCGATACTCTCGACGACCTCCTCGATCGCCGGCGCAAGGGCCTCAACGGGCAGATGCAGTTCACCTATCGAAACCCGGAGCGGTCCACCGATCCGAAGCGGATCCTTCCTGGTGCTCGGTCACTGGTAGTGGGCGCATGGGGATACCGCCGGAAGGATGCAGTCCCCGACGTGGAACGGGGATCTCGCTCACGCCCCCTGGCCAGGGTGGCCCGATATGCCCACCAGGACAACTACGCCGCGTTGCGCCAGGCGCTGTCCCCGGTGGCGGAACGGCTGAAGGCAGATGGCTGGCAGGCCACCATCATCAGTGATGACAATGCATTGGTCGATCGGGCGGCTGCACACCGGGCCGGGCTGGGCTGGTTCGGCAAAAATTCCTTGCTGTTGCTTCCGGGTCTTGGATCGTGGTTCGTACTCGGTAGCGTGGTCACCGATGCCCCGTTGGGCTCTACCCACCGCGCCGGCTCTGCCCGGGACCAGGGCCGCACACCGGATGCCCATGGCAGTGGCTGCGGTAGTTGCTCTCGCTGCATCACGGCCTGCCCCACCGGGGCGCTGGTTTCTCCCGGGGTTCTCGACGCCCGTCGGTGCCTGGCTTGGTTGGTACAGGCACCGGGCTCGTTCCCCGTGCAGTACCGGGACGCACTCGGCGACCGCATCTATGGGTGCGACGATTGTCAGCAGGTATGCCCGATCAACCGGCTGGCTGAACGCAAATACCCACCCGCGCCCTCCGAGTCGGAGAGTGAAGCCGATGTCGACCTACTCGGCCTGCTCGAGTCGAGCGATGCCGAACTGCTCGAACGGCATGGCCGTTGGTACATTGCCCGCCGCGACCCCAGATACCTGCGGAGGAATGCCCTGGTGGCTTTGGGTAACACCGGAGATGGGAACGACCCGGTCACCGAGCGAGTACTACGAGGTGCTCTCGATGACCCCGATCCGATGATCACCGAGCACGCGGCGTGGGCGGCACAGAAGCTGGGACGGGATGATCTGGTTGGCCGACTGGCGTGACCCACCTTCTCGTCACCAATGACTTCCCGCCCAAGGTGGGAGGGATCCAGGCCTACCTATGGGAACTATGGCGGCGGATGGATCCCGAGACGTTCGTGGTCATTACCGCCTCGTCCGACCCGGGTAGCGAGCAGTTCGACCGCGAGCAGGCGGCCCGAGGTATCCGCATCGAGCGGGTTCCGGGCCGGATTCTGGCTCCGACCCCGGGGCTGGTTCGCCGCATCCGGGCCACCGCCCGACGGGTTGGCGCCTCACTGGTGGTGATCGACCCGGCATTTCCACTCGGGGTCATCGGGCCCCGGCTCGGCATCCCCTACGCAGTGGTCCTCCACGGTGCCGAGGTGGCCATTCCGGGACGGCTCCCGGCCAGTCGTGAGTTGCTGGCCTCCACGCTGCGACACAGTGTCCTGGCCGTGTCGGCCGGCGGCTATCCGGCGGCCGAAGCCGCTCGGGCGGTGCGGGGCCGAGGCATGCCGCCGGTGATCGAGATCCCTCCCGGGGTTGATCTGGAGCGATTCCGCCCCCTGTCGGAGTCCGAGAAACGCGACGCCCGTATCGACCTTGGGCTGCCGACAGACGGACCCCTGGTGGTGAGCGTGAGCCGCTTGGTGCCCCGTAAGGGCATGGACATCTTGATCGACGCGGCCGCCGAGTTGCACGCCGCGTTTCCCGACCTGGTAGTGGCAATTGCCGGACGTGGCCGGGACCACGAACGCTTGGCCGGCGAGATTGTCGAGCGGCAGGCTCCGGTCCGGCTGCTCGGCGGTGTATCCGATGACGATCTGCCCAGGTTGGTCGGAGCAGCCGACGTCTTTGCCATGCTTTGTCGTAACCGGTGGCTCGGCCTCGAAAGAGAGGGTTTCGGCATTGTGTTCGTCGAGGCCGCCGCCGCCGGAGTTCCCCAGGTGGCCGGGGATTCAGGGGGAGCCGGAGAAGCGGTTCTGGACGGGCTGACCGGGTCGGTGGTCAAGCGGCCCACCGATGTCGCTACGGTGGTGCGGGCAATTGGGAAACTGCTGGACAATGATCAACTGCGGCATCGCATGGGGGATGAGTCCCGGCGTAGGGCGGAGGCATCCTTCGACTATGACCACCTCGCCCCTAGGCTGGCCGCGGCACTTGCAGACGTGGAAGGCTGAACCCCCGGTGTCGCATCAGACCTATCAACCCAAGCAGGAGGACTGAACGTGGCGGAAGTAGCCACCGAGCGCATGTTCGTGACGGCGCCCGCAGAACGGTGTTTCGCTGTCAGTAGTGACATCGACGCCTATCCGCAGTGGGCCGCGGATATCAAAGAGGTCACCGTCCACGACCGTGACGATCAAGGTCGTCCCCAGCTGGTCACGTTTCGCGCCGCCGCCTTCGGCCGGAGCACCAGCTACACCCTGTCCTACGACTACAGCGCGGCGCCGAACGTATTGTCGTGGGTGCAGACACGCGGTGACATCACTTCGAAATTGGATGGGAGCTACGTCTTTGAGCCGACAGCCGACGGGGGGACAGAGGTGACCTATCACCTCGAAGTCGAGATGAAGGTGCCACTTCCGGGCTTCATCAAGATGCGGGCTCAGAGCCGCATCATGTCCATCGCCCTCCGGGATCTGAAAGTCCGGGTTGAGTCGTTAGCGTGATCGGGACAGGAGCCGGACTTACTTCACGGGCGGCATGAAGGTCGGCACCACACTTCCGCAGTTCCGCGACGAGGCGGACAGTGCTCTTGCCGCTGCCCTCCGGGCGGAGCAGGTCGGTCTCGATGGTGTGTTCTGTTTCGATCACCTGTGGCCAATGGGTCAACCCGGGCGCCCCGCCCTCTCCTCCGGGCCACTTCTCGGGGCATTGGCGGCGTCGACTTCTGTCATTCACATTGGCACGTTGGTGGCGCGCATCGGATTGCTCCCTGACGATGTCTTGGTGGACGAGTTGGCCAGCTTGCACGCGATCTCGAATGGGCGACTGATCGCCGGCCTGGGCACTGGAGACCACTTGAGCCGGGCGGAGAACCAAGCATTCGGGATCCCCTTCGAACTGGCCGAGGTGAGACGGGTCCGAATGGGAGCGGTGGCCGTTGCCGTCGAGGCCCGAGGGATACCGGTGTGGGTGGGGGGAGGACTTCCATCCACCACCGAGTTGGCTCGGACCGTCGGGGGAGCGGTGAACCTGTGGGAAGCGGAGGCCACGCAGGTGGCCGAGATGACGGCGGCCGGGTACGAAGTGACTTGGGGTGGCCCGGTGGCCGGGAACGCCGTCCAGATCGAGGAGCGTCTACGCGAGTTGGCCGAAGCCGGGGCCACATGGGCTGTGTGCGCCTGGCCCGACTCGCTCGAAGTGATTGCCGAGGCCGCCAACGCGATGCGCTGAGCGTGGCGGAGAGGTCTACGCCCGCGGGTAGCCTCTCAGGATGGAGTTTCGCCGCATACTCGGACTGCCCCCTTACGTTTTCGCCACCATGAACGACCTGAAGGCCGCAGCCCGTCGCGACGGCAAAGACATCATCGACCTGGGATTCGGCAATCCGGACCTGCCATCGCCGGACGTGGCGGTGGAGAAGTTGGCGGAAGCCGTTCACAACCCCCGCAACCATCGGTATTCGGCGAGCCGGGGCATCCCGAAGATCCGCCAGGCGATTGCCGACCTCTACCTCCGCAAGTTCGATGTGGCCATCGATCCCGAAACCGAAGTGGTCACGACCATTGGTGCGAAAGAGGGACTGTCCCACCTGATGTGGGTTCTGGTCGGCCCGGGTGATACCGCCCTGGTGCCGTCGCCGTCCTATCCCATTCATATCTACGCGCCCCTGTTTGCCGGTGCCGACGTTCGCCACGTCCGCCTGGATGGGCCTGGGGACGCCACCAATGACCCACCCGGAGAAGCCTTCTTCGCAAATCTGATGGAGGCGTGGGAGTCGGCCTGGCCCAAGCCCCGGGTGATCGTGCTGTCCTTTCCGCATAACCCGACGACGGAATGTGTCGACCTGGCATGGATGACCCGCATCGTGGAGTTCGCCCGGGAACACGACATCGTGTTGGTCCACGACTTCGCCTACGCCGATATCGCCTTCGACGGCTACCGGCCACCATCGATTCTCGAAGTTCCCGGCGCCAAGGAAGTCGCTGTCGAGCTGTACACCATGACCAAGTCGTTCTCGATGGCCGGGTGGCGGGTCGGCTTCATGGTGGGCAACGCCGAGATCGTGCAGGCGCTGACCAAGCTGAAGAGCTACCTCGACTACGGGACGTTTCAGCCCATCCAAATTGCCGCCATTGTGGCCATGAACGAAGCGCCGGACTATCCGAAGTACATCAACGAGTGTTATCAATCCAGACGGGATTCGCTCTGTGACGGAATGAATCGCATCGGGTGGGAGATCACTCCACCTCGGGGGACGATGTTCGTGTGGGCGCCCATCCCCGAGCCGTACAAGGAAATGGGCTCTCTCGAATTCGCCAAGTTCCTCCTGAATGAGGCAGATGTAGCTACCTCACCAGGGGTGGGATTCGGCCCCGGTGGGGATGGCCACGTGCGGTTCGCTCTGATCGAGAACGAGCAGCGGACCGGCCAGGCAATTCGGAATATGCGCAAGGCCCTCACCCGGCTCAACTAGGAGCTCCATTGGCTGGTTCCGGGGGCGCGTCAAGGCCGGCCGGCATGTCGGCAGTCTTGGCGTGGTTGGTCGCCCGTCGGGCAAGGCAGTGGCTGATCCGGTCCGGTCTGGTCCGGTCCGGTCCGGGCTGATCCGGTCCGGTCCGGTCCGGTCCGGCTTGATC
>PKXA01000033.1 GCA_003133325.1 Acidimicrobiaceae bacterium
TGGTGGTGTACAGGCTGACGAGCGAGCATCTCCCGGACCGCGTCGGCCCTGCGATCCTCGAAGAGCTTTTCGCCCGGTACGAGGTGACGGGACGTGCTCGTCTCGAATCGTTCGTGAAGCTCCCTCAGTTCGTCGGACAGCCGGCCGCCGAGCGCCTTCGCCATCTCCACCTCTCCTCGGGCCTCGTGGGCGTCACCGATCGCTCGGAGGGTCCTGCCCAGTTGGTCGATCAACATGGCCCACACGACCGGCGAATCGTTGTTCAGCTCCGACTGTGCCACCCTCATTGCCACTCCCCGGAGTTCCCGAACGGCGTCTCTGTTGGGAGGGGGTTCATCCGGACGGTGCTGGGCCGATCGAGCGAGAGCATTCGACGCGGCCGCCAACGGACCGGGACTGTCGCCCTCGAACCGTCTCGACCATGCGGCGAACACGCCCGCCGTCTCCCTCGCCGCCCCTCGCCACGTGGCGAGGTCGGACGCCGGGATCGCCATCAGCCGGTCCGCCGACTTCTCGGCCCCGGCCACCGCGTTGTGCCATTCGTCCGGATCGCCCAACACGGCTTCCCTGCCCGGGGCCACCGCCTTGGTGGCTCTCCATTCCGCGATCGCTGATCCCACGTTCTCTGGGGACTGGTCCCAGTGCCGTCGGACGCTGGGCAACGTCAGGTCCCGGGCCAGCTTCCCGCCGCCGAACCAGACGGGCGACTCGCCGTCCTTCGTCTTGAGTGCCACCGAGTAACCGGCCACCGTGTCCTGTCCCCCGGCCTCGAACCGCGGCCGGATGAGCACCCCATTCCCCCGCAGCCGCCGGACGAACTCGGCTTCGTCCTTCGACTCGATCGATGCCTTCCGCACGATCCGGGCCAAGGTGACCCGCGGTGGTTCTGCTCGTTGCTCTCGTGTGGTTCGCTCCAACTCGACTCTGGACATCCCGGGCATCCCCCGTCCCGCACGGCCCCCGACGACGGTCAAGTCGTAGGTGGTCTCGATCTCGGTACAGACCCGGGAAAGCACCTTCTTGGACTGCCAGGTGTTGACCCGGCCGCCGTCGATCCGGACCAGCGACGCGGCGATGTGGACGTGCTGGTTGCCGTTGGCACTTCTCCCGTGCCCGACCGCCACCCAGGCGGCAGGTTCCACGCCGTCGGACTCGAAGCCGAGTGCCGTCATTGCCTTGTTGGCGATCTCTCCCCACTGTTCGTCGCTCAGGTTGGGGTCATCGGGGGGAAGAGACAGCGACAGGTGGAGGATGTGTCCACCCTTGGGGTCCGTGCCGTAGATCTCATGAGCCTCATCGAGACCGGCACCGAGGTCTGCGATCTGCTGCTTGGACAGGTTGCCGCCGGCCAATGCCTCACCGCCCAGCACGAGTCCCGAGGTGATGACGCGTTGGTCGGTGTGCTCGTTCGCCTTGCCTGGCCCGAACAGGTACCGGATGAGCCTCCGACCCGACGATCCCGTCGTGATCTTCCCGATCATCGGGGAGCCACGAATCCGGCTTGGAGCCGCTCGGTCGTCTCGGCCAGCACCGTCGTGGCCCGGCGCACCTCGTCGAGGGCGTCGTTGAACCCGCTGGGGAGGACATGGTTGGTATTCGCCCACTTGGCCAACTGGTTCACGTTGTTCGCCACTCCGGTCAGTACGATCCGGGCCCGCTGCGCATCACCGGCGGCTTGGCGCCGCTGGGCCGACTGGGCCGCAGATCCCGACATGGCCGCTTCGAAAAGAAACCGCTGGAGCGACACGCACGCCCGCTCCGCTCTCTCCTTGAGCTGTCCGAGCTCACGGTCGGACAGCCGCACCTTCACGATGTTGTGCCGGCCACCGGTCACCGTCGCCATCCTCGTCGTGCGTCTCGACGCCGGAGTCTTTGCCGTCCGGTCGGCCACCGGACGCTTCATGACGCCCAGCGCAGCGCACCAGAGGGAACCTCGGGGACCAGACCCGACTGGGGCCAACGGCAACGCCGTTTCGAACAGGGCACCTGTTTGACCATCTTGCTCCCGCTCTTCCACAGTCCCGTGAGCGAGTGCAGTCCGAGCGACGGGGCGTTGAGGCGCGAGTCCTCCGGGCTCGTCGTTCTTCCTTGTCGTTCGGCTCGGTGACGACGCGAGGACGCGACGGTCGAGCCACGACCGGAAGCCGGTGCCGGCGATGTCTGCGACTCGCTCGCGCCGTGACCTGCTCGTATGTCGCAATCGACCACGGCGAAGACGAGGGCGGAACCTTTCGCCACTCGGTCGACCGTGCCGACTCGTGTCGGCCACAAGTCGGAGCAGCGCGAGTTCGTTCGCACCGAAGGAGAGGAGCGGCACGGCGTCGACGGACTGATTCGGCAGTCGTGAACCCCCGGCACAGAAATGATGAACCCTCTGGGCTGGGACGATGTCGATTCAGGTGCCCTAGCGATCGAACGGGTCGACCGAATCTGTAAGTCCCGGCCCGGGCTCATCATCGGTCTCATCGTTGGAGTGATGAAGCCTCTGGGCTGGGCGTTCACCGCTCTGCTCTTCCTGGGCCCTTCGGTCGGATGGCTGGTGCTGTCTCCGGAACGCGAGGCGCCCGGGTGGGATTTCGTTCGTTGGCTCATGAAAAGAACTGGGTCGGTGCGGCGCCACTTTGACGGGAAACCGGTAGAACTTCCGCGATAAAGCCAGCGGCGCACGGAGGGATCATGTGGTTCCAGACGGTCGGAACCGGTCGAACTGAGGCCACCTCGCCGGCATCCTTGTCGACGACAACGTGGCGCCGGACGCCTTGACCTCAGCGGTGACCTGGTCGATGGCGGGTGGGGCGCCTCTTGCCCCGCCTGGTCCGCCATCAAACACTGGGAGCCGACCTCCCACGCCGGAGCCAGCGGTCAAAGGGCGGCCAANNCGAGCCGTATTCCGGAATGACCATTTGAGGGCTGGAGACGGTGTGACACCCACCGATGAAGGAGTCAAGAGGGGTCCAAAAACCGTGTTGCCGCGCTGGTCCCCATCAACCCAAGCGTGCCGGCGGCGGTGTGACGCGCAGCTAACGGCCTTGGGTCAAGTAACACCGCTCTCCGACATCGATGAGCCTTGGTGCGGTCATGAGGGGTTCATGATCGGAATCATGAACCCCCTGAGCTGGTGTTTTGTCCGTCCTTATCGTGCGATCAGTACAGCCGCATGGACCAACCCCACAAACCTGCTCGATGATCATGAAGGGTTCATGACCGGATTCATGAACCCCCTGAGCAGGTGTTTTATCCATCCTCAGATTCACCAAGGCTCTGACCTGGTGTTTTGCCCGACGGCAAAGATTTCTTGAGTTTCTTTGTGTCATGAGGGGTTTCATGAGGGTTTTCATGAACCCTCCCCTTCATCGTGGTCGACATGAACTCCCCCACGATCAAACGTCTCCGAAGCGAATGGCAGGCCCTTGGGACTGCTCCGCCATCGAGTGCCGCCTGTCATCGCCTGGCTCAGTGCGAACCGGTGGTCGACCGCCTCGAGGTGGGCAACCTGGCCGAGCTGGTCGCTGCCCTGTCGCTCTCCTCGGGCCGGCTGTCCCGCAACGAGTCCGCCGAGGTGATCACGGCCATGCTGAGAAGTGCAGACGTCGACGCCCTCGTCCCCCGGGCCATCATCGAAGCCCTCATCCCCGGAATCCTCGCCCTCCCCCGGAGCCTCGACCTGGCCGACGGGCCATGGTGCGACTTCGACGCCTTCTATGGCGACGCCATCTCCGCGCTCTGGGAGCTCACGACCAGGTGGTCGGGCACCCACCGCCNNTGTTGTCCGCGGTCCGCACCCGCCTGCGAACACTCCAGGCGACAGAACGTCGACATCGCTGTCGCCAGACCAGCACCCCTGACCCGTTGGACACCCTCCCGGCATCTATCGGTCGCACCGGCGAGGAACTATTGGCCGCTGCCATCGTCGATGCGACCGGGCACGGCCTGACAATCGCCGATGCCTCCGTCCTCTACGCGACGAGGGTGCTCGGCATGTCCCTGGCCGAGGTGGCCGACATTGCCGGAGTGCCTACTGGCCATCTCCGGCGCCGGCGCCGGATCGCCATCGACCGGCTGGTGGCCTGACGTGGGTCTGAGAGAACTTGAGCCAAACCGGCCGGGTACGAGCGGAGCCGACCCGTCAGGCTCGCCCGCCGACACCCGGACAGCCCGACTGAGCGGACCCTGGTCCAGAACTGACATACCCCAACCCCGACAAGAGGGTGGAAGAACCACCCTCTTGTCGGGGTCGAGAAGGTCCCGGACCCGAGTGGAACCTCTGATGGGTGCTTCGGCTATCGCTCCAGAGTTGTCGGTCAGGGCGAACGCCGAGATCCGTCACTGGACCGACGGCAACGAAGCGGACCTCCATGTTTCAACGATGGACGCCCATGGGCGCCTTCCTCTGCGCGGACCCGCCCTGGCGATGGGCTGGTCGCCCGGCCAAGACCTGGCACTGGTCGTTCGCGACGGTGTTTTGCTCCTCTCCTCTCCGCTACAGCCAGCCCAGCCCCGCTCGGGGATCACGGTCGTCTTGGACAGTCGGTGGCGCCTTCTGCTTCCGTACGGCATCCGAGTCCACAGTGGCCTGGAGTTCGGGATTCGACTCATGGTCCTCGCCGCTCCGATCGAGGGTCTTGCCGCCGCCCTGCCGGTGTCTCGAGTCGTGTCCGCGTTCCTGGGCCGCTCGTGACCTTCACCGATCAGCAACGGGCGGTAATCGAAGCACTCGACATGTCTCCAGACGACCTCCGAGGTCTGGCCGGCGCACTCCAGCGTGGTCATCGGACCGTCAGTGTCCGCGAAGTCGCTGAAACTCAGCTGGCGATACTCCCCCGTCACCATCGATACTCCAAATCACTCGACCGGCTGATCTCCTGGGCCGGTGAGGATGACGCCGCGACGGTGAGCGCCGCCGACGTCGCAGGCTGGGCGCACCGCTCCGGCGCCGAGGCCAGAGCCGACCCCAAGGCCCGGCACGGTGTCGGCGCCCAGGAAGCCATGGTCCTGGCCACTCGAGCCGCCTACGCACGTGCAATCGACGCTGGCTTAGTTCGTCACAATCCTGCCACCGGGGTTGCCCTCCCGGACCGTCCACCGTCGCGTCGCACCGCACTCAGCGCGGACCAACTCGAACAGGCCCACCTCGCCCTTCTCACCCACTCGAGGGATCCCGAACTCGACGACCTCGTCTTCGGGTTCCTCCGAGAGACGGGGTGCCGACGCCACGGAGCCATCCGACTCAGCCAGGACGACCTGGCACCGGCGACGAGGGCAGTTCGCCTGATTGAGAAGTACGGCAAACAACGCTGGATCCCGGTCTCCGCTCACCTCGTCGGCCGCCTTGTTTCCCACGCTTCCCTACGCCACAACGGCTGCCCGCTGGTCCTGCATCGACAGGACGGCGGCCATCTCAACGACAAATGGTTTGAGGGCTTCGCTCGGCGCATCCAACACCTGGCGTGGGCCGCCGAGCTTGGCGTCAGCGCCCATTGGATCCGCCACACAACGATCACCGACATCGAACGCATCGCCGGCGTGAGAGTGGCGGCGGCCTATGCCGGCCATGCCGACGGCAACTTCGGAGTCACGGGGACATATACCAAAGCCTCTCCTGACGAGCTGCGACTTGCCCACGCCCGGCTCTTTTTCGATCGATGCGAAAGCGCGGACGACCCAGGCGTGCCACCCAATCTGCTGCGGAGGGCGGTCCCAACAAGCGGGCATCCAATCGACTTCGTTGGACCCAATCCCGCAAGCGCTCATTGACGGGGCGCCTGCGACCTTCGGTTTGGAGGTATTCCCGAGCGCCGCCCTGTAGCTCATCCTGCGGGCATCGTTCTGGGCGCTCCCGACGTTGAGCGGCACGGAAGGTCGACCGGGGAACTGCTCTCTACACCCCACCCAGCGACTCGTCGATCGGCACGGCCCGGATGTGGAACGGAGGCGGCCGCAGGTCCTCTGGGGGTGGTTCGTGTCCGCCGAGGGCAGCCTCTGCCACTGCCTCACTTAGGGCCGGCTCGGAACAACCGAGGACTCGTATGTGCGGTACTGCGGCGTTTGGGTTCAGTTGCCGGGCTGGCTCCCTGGCTAACTCCTCGACCTGGCGGTTCCTCCTCCGGCGAAACATCACGTCCTCTCCGACGCCAGCATGGCGCGTTCCACCTTCGATGATGGCGCATCGCGGAGGCCGGTTCGGGCGCTAATCCTGTTGATAAGACGAGAATGCCACAATTGCTCATCACTTCCCACACGGCAGCGGGACATAGGGAGTCTGAGATCGCATCTGGACTGTGCTGATGGGCATAGAATTATCGCGACTTCTTCCTTCCGTACGACCGTTCTGTGGCATGAACCCATGGGATCAGCTTCTGTTGGTACCAACCATCATCATGCTGGTGGCAGCCTCGTTGTGTGGCTGGGGTAGGCGTGCCCGCTCGTCGGTGGTGAGCCCGGCGGGCGCCCTGGTCTTGAGAGCTTGACCGGCTGCGGGGCGCGTTCCGTCATCGTTCGGCTCGCGAGACACACGCAGTCCGTTCGAGGCAAGGGAAAGAGCCCTCGCGAAAGGCAGCAAGTTCGGCGGTAAGACCGCCACAGCCCGACCCCAGGCCGGTGTTGTGGGTCCCGGCCATCCGACTTTGGTTCAGCCTGTGGGGAAGAATTGCCGATGGGTGGTGGTGACCTATCGGCGAAGGTGGGTACACACCCGTCCGATCAGCTCACCGGTGCGGGCTTACGAGAAGGCGGCCTGTTCGGACCCCGGCCGTTATGCCTCCTTCGCCGGAAGCGTCCAGTAGGGCGCAGTCCTTATGAGCTGGGCCACAGATTCGATATCCCCGAGGTCGATTCGCAGGGTGCCATCCTCATGCGAAGTGAATTCAGTGATCGTCAGTTGACGACAAATTGTTACCGCCCCACCATCCTCGGTGACCTTGGCCCAAAGATATTCTTCAGCGAGGACAACGATTGGAGGATCCACTGTATTGAGATATATAAGTAGTTGGCTTGTGGCTTGAGAATAGCTCACTGCCAATGAGGTCTCGTGAGCTCTCA
This sequence comes from Acidimicrobiaceae bacterium, assembly GCA_003133325.1. Lineage (GTDB taxonomy): Bacteria > Actinomycetota > Acidimicrobiia > Acidimicrobiales > RAAP-2 > DASZIT01. The sequence goes on from PKXA01000033.1 coordinate 7,039, forward strand.
TAGGCTCAATCTCTTTGACTTGCTCCAAAGAGATCTTCTCAGCCTCACCGAGTGGTTTACCGTCACCATACGGCATTAGATGCGCAAGGATAGATCCACGGCGAATCCAATCAACCTCGAGACGTCGCTCCGTTAGCCCTGCGATGCCGTTCAGGACTTCAAGAAACTCATCTAGCGTATTTTCTTCTGGCGAGCCGAAGAACACCTCAACTTGCGATCCTTCTATTACGCTTTGCGCGAGCCCAAATACACCGGGAGGCGTACGTTGTTGAACTCGGACCTTTCCCGCACCAATCTCGTGCATTGCAATGGTCAAGGGTTGGGCGCTGCTCGTCACGACCTGTGGTGGTGCGACGGATGAGAACTCTGGGCCAAGCCCGTTGTAGTAGCCGGCGATCTGTCGCGCTCGTCGCGCCGCCAGCTGTACAAGCGCGAATTTCGACTCCGTATAGCTCAGTAGCGTTTCAATAGGGGGATCCAGCAGGGTTCGTCGCTCTTCCATCTAACAGGGCCTCCCACTCTGACCTCGCCCAATTTCATGGCTTATAGCATCTATCACCTGATTGGACGATGGGTCGACAATAATGCAGTAATACGAGTTTGTCGCTGGTTCTCGTTGTACTGTTACAGTACAGCTGTTGGACTCTGTACATCGCATGTTGCTTACAACAAGATCTTCATTTGGTATATGGGACATGCTGGATGTGGCGCTGATTGCATTGGCGATAGCATCATTTCCAGGTTCGGTGAATGTTGCTCTCCAAGCACTGAATGCCAAAAGCAAGACTCCTATGCCAATTAATCCAACTGCCAGGTTGAGAAACGTGACTGCCTTTGAATAGGTCGCCGTACGGTTCTGTATGCCTTGGAAACTTGCTCCGAGTGCATAGGCACTTGCACCGATTGCAAGGCCGAGAAATAACCACGCCCCCAGTACTGTTCGCCTTCCCAGAACGTCATCGCTCAGCAAGTGAGTTCCAAATGTGGCGCTGACGGCAAGCAAGGACGCGGCCAAGGTAATAAAGCCGCGCGCATCTGCCTGAAGACTTTCCCACGGGTCTGAAGGCGTCGAATTACTTGGCATCAGTTCTAATCAGTTCGGTGGCGTCCTGTCGGAGCCGCAATCTGTTTGGCGTATCGTAGGGCCTAGAGCCGTAGCCGTGCACGGGAAGCAGGGGTGGGGTGGCTGATTTTTAACTGTCATCATCCAAGAGTGCATCGGCTTCCTGTTCATCGTGGCCGGGATTGTGGTCGCAGTCGTGTCCCTTATAGTGCGAATTGGCGATTCACGAAGGCCTACCGATGGTTCTGTTCTGAGTTACGATGCGTCCGTGACGGTCGCCTGAAGTATCCCCGTCTGGGGGTCGAAGGACGGTTCTCCTCACGCCCCGATGTGCCGGAGTGGGCGGGTTAGCCAATAGCTAACTCCTTCTTCGGTGGGGCCAGCGCCGGCGCCGTGGGGGAGGATGCATTGATCCCAGCGGTACGGCACGGCTGCAGGCCCTGGGCCATCCTCCGCCGGCATCCCCTCGGTGCCGAGGTTGCCCAGGATTCAGTGCTACACGGTCGGGTTTGCACCTCACTAACCCACTGACGCCGTCGGCCGCGGCGACGGACCGCCGAGACGTCGTGTCATGGTTCGGCGAGCGGATGCACTTCACCGGTCAGTGCGGAAACCGCAGCCGCTACCTCACCGATCCGGGCGCGTGTGTAGGTGCCGGTCACCGAAGACGCGCTGTGGCCGGCGAACGCCTGCGCCACCGCGAAACCGGCATGGCGTTCGACTGCGGTGATGGCTGTGTGCCGCAAGATGTGCGCTGAGACCGGCGTGCGCTCGGACCACGGGATGCATGGCCGGGCACGATCGAAGACAGTGTTGTAGCGCCGTCGGGTGATCGGCCGGCCGCTTCGACCTCGCAAGATCGGGTCGTCGGCCGCGATGGCCCCTCGGGCCGCGGTGTGTGTCTCGAGCGCCCGCAACAGCGACGGCGAAACCGGTTGTTCGCGCTCGGCCCCGAACTTTTCGCGCAGCCAGACGGTGGAGCGTCGATTGTCGAGGTCACGGAGCCTCAGGTTGAGCGCACCCTCTCGACGAGCTCCCGATTCGAGATGGAACCGGATGAGCAACAGGTCGAGGTCGGGATCCTGACTGGTGGTCCGGACAGCCTCGATGACCTCGCGCAGCTCACCATCGTCGAGGGCACGACGGCGATTCGGGAGGCGGCGCGGCTTTTCCAGCCCTGCGGCCGGGCTCCGGGCCACGAGACCCGCCCGCTCGGCCCGCGCGAAGAGAGCGCGCAGCGCACCGATACAGTTCTCGCGGGCTGATCGACCGTCGGTTCCCGGTCTATTGCATCGAGCCCGCTCCACGGCGTCGGCCAGAACCGATTCGCAGTCATCGACGCCGATGGAGTCGATGGTGCGCTCGCCGAGCCGGTCGATGGCCAGACGCCAGTACGACTTGTAGGTGCCCGCCGTGCCCTTGGAGAAACTCGCGCTCACGGTGTCCACATACTCCGCGACGGTCGGTGCAGTGCTGGGGCAGCTTGAGGCACCTGAGGACTCGGCGATCAGATCCTCGATGGTCACCCCGAGAGCGGCGGCTTCGGCCAAGAGCACACGGGCGCGCACGAGGCGATCCATCAGATGACCTCAGTGACGACGTGGGACACCAGGTCCTCGAGGAGGTCGGTCGTGGCGAGCACGACGGCCGGAGTGGAAGCCGCACGAGCGGCGACCAGAACCGAGCCCGATGACCGGGCCGCCCCTCGGAGCCAGGCGGGCAGGATGAGGCGACCCCGGCCATCAATGGGAAGGCTGGCACCCACACCACCGCGGTGCAGCACCAGCATGCCGCCTCGGCTGACGGCCTGAGCAGACGACTCCGAGCCGAGCACCTGGCGGGCCCCGGACGGCAGCGTGATGCGTCCGGTCGGCTCCACGCCGACGACCCAGTGCCGCCATTGGGGCACGTGGCGCCCGCCGTCCCGCTCGCACAGGAGCGACAGCGCCGTCCGGGCCGCTGGCTTGGCCACCTCGCCGTGGGGGTGTTCAAGTGGGGGCGGGGAACCTGTCCCGTCAAATTTCACTTGAGACACCGATTTATGGGTCGGAACCCACTGAGTGGTGTCGGAGGGGGGACTTGAACCCCCACGCCCTTGCGGGCACCAGCCCCTCAAGCTGGCGCGTCTGCCTATTCCGCCACTCCGACGAATGACTCCGATTGCGCAATCGGGGCGATAGGCATGGTAGCGCGCCGTGAGCGCATCCTCGTATCGATCCACTCCGTGCCCGCCACCGGCGACAGGGAGTCAGGACGATCCGGTTGGCTTCGGTATCAAAGTTGTCCAGGTGGGGAGATTCCACAGGAGTCCGTTCGCTGACCCGTTGTACTGGATCCCCGCCAACTGCACGCCGTTGGCCAGCAACGCCGGCTGTTGGAATAGGGGCAATGCCACCATTTGGTTCCAGAGTACGGCATCGATTTGGGCATACACCGAAGCGCCGGTTACCGGATTCAACTCTTCCGACGCCTCCGAGATCTGCTGGTCCACCGTCGGGTCGTCGAAGTGACTCCAGTCCTTCGATCCGGCCGCCCCGGTGGGCCCCAGATCCCCCGAATACCATCCGTCGGTCGAAGTGAGAAACGGGCCGGCGGTCCTGGTTACCAGGGCCATGTCATAGGTGTTCGCCTTCGATGCCGCCGCCAAGCCTGCCTCGCCATCCACGGGAATCGCTATTACCGAGATGCCGGCCAGTCGCAGTTGAGAGGCCACGTCCTCACCTACCTGAGTGATCCAGGGATTCCCGGACTCCACCGCCATGCGCACTGTCAAAGGATTCCCGTCAATATCGACATATCGGGAGTCGAGGGCCCGATGGAACCCCACGGTGGTCAGCAATCGGTCGGCAGCCACCGGGTCGGCCTTGTCATATCCGGATGCGGCCGAAGATGCCACGTACGCATCCTGGGATGCGACCGCGAGATGATCCTCGTTGACGTCGATGTCCGGGTCGATGGACTTGAAGGTCTGAGCCAACAGCATGGTTCGGTCGACGTCGTGGGCGATGGCCTGACGCACCGCCAACTGGGAGGTCGTGGGCGACGCCACGTTGAACTCGAGTTGCAGAAGAGACAGTGACGGCTTCACGGTGCTCTGGGTATTCGCCAAGGACGAGGCGGTATTCAGTGTGCCGAGGTTGAACATGGACGGCTGCACCACTGCGCGGTTGTTAGTGCTCAGAGCGGAAAACCATGTTCTCGGGTCCGCCGCGTCCGACACCGTCACCCGATCGAGGATTCCCGGCGTGCCCCACCATCGGGGATTGTGCACCAACACCGCAGTTCCCGTGGCGGAGACCGACTGGAGGATGTAGGGGCCTGCGGACAGATCTACGGCCGGATTGAAGACATCGAAACCCTGGTTCCAACCGACCTTTTCGGCAATATGAGCCGGGACCATGCCGCTGAACAACATCCTCCAGTCAGTAAATGGTCGGGAGAACGCCACGGTGACAATTTTGCCGTCCGGACTACCGGTGACGGATGCCACATCCCGGTAACCGATCGTCGAAGCCGCCATGTCGGGTTGCTTGTCGACATCAGTGTTCGTTCCTTGCTGGGATTTCCACGCATAGATGAAGTCGTCCGCGCTCACCGGCACCCCGTCGGACCAAACCGCCAGAGGATTCAACACGTATTGAATGGTCAGTGGGTTCACCGACGTGACTTTGGTGCCACTCAACAAGTTACTGTTGAGCACCGTTCCGAGGCTGGGCGTGACCCCGTAGGCGCTTGGCAGTACCGCTGAGAGCAACGTGGGGGTGGACGAGTCAGCTCCACCCGGCGTCCCCGGATTGAATCCGTTCCACGGTCGGTCCAGATTCACGGTTGCCGAAGCACCCTTCGTGGACACCAGATCGGAAATGCTCTGCTGGTCCACCTCGCGGATCCGGTGAGCGCCGAGATGGTCGACGGTGGCGACGATCACGATGATCACGATGATCACCAGCGGCAGCGTCCAACGGGCTCGGCGTTCCGCCCAGAAGGTTTCTATGCGACCTCGGCGCCTGCGGGTCCCGGGGCCGTCGGGACTCACTGCAGGCGGAGAATGAGGACCAGATTGGTGAAGGCGAAGAGAACCGCCACCGTGACCGTGATGCGGTCGAGGTTCTTCTCCACCACGGTAGAGCCGGCGGCGGCCGAGCCGACCGAACCTCCGAACATGTCGGAGAGGCCTCCACCCTTGCCGCTATGCATGAGAATGAGGAAGAGCAGCGCCAGAGACGCCAGAATCTGTACCACAACGATGGCTGTTGTCAGCATGGTGTCTCCTTTCTTCTTCCCGCGACGCCGGAGACGATAGCAAACTCAACGGGTCGCATCGGCCGCGGCCCGAATTATGGCCACGAACGCCACGGCGTCGAGGCTCGCTCCACCGACCAACAAACCATCGATATCGGGGCATGTGAGGAGCTCGGCGGTGTTTTCGGCGTTTACCGATCCACCATATTGAATCCGCACAGCGGCCGCCGCCTCCGCTCCCGCCACGCGTCCCACCACCTCGCGGATCCAACTGCCGGCATCCTGGGCATCCTCGGGGGTGGCGGCCTGGCCCGTTCCGATGGCCCAGATCGGTTCGTAGGCCACCACCATCCTCGCCACGGCCTCGGGGGCCAAGCCGCCGATAGCGCCTTCAACCTGATCGGCGAGCCGGTCCTTGGTCAGGCCCACATCCCGTTCGTCTCCCGTCTCCCCCACGCAACAGATGGGTATCATGCCGTTGCGTATGACGGCATGAAGTTTGGCCGCCACCAGATCGTCTGTTTCAGCAAAATACCGTCGTCGCTCCGAGTGCCCGATGATCACGTACTCGACGTGCAGTTTTGCCAGCATCATCGGGCTCACTTCACCCGTATACGCACCAGAGTCCTCGGTGGCGCAATTCTGGGCTCCCAGGGCGACCGGCACGCCCTCAGCTTCGATCACCGTCTGTACGGACCGGATGTCGGTGAAAGGCGGATGCACCGTCACGTCGACCGGAACCACGTCGGCGGAGGTCAAGCGCAAGCCCAGGTCCCGCGAGGCATGGATGGCTTCGAAATGGTCGAAGTTCATCTTCCAGTTGCCGCTGATCAACGGGCGGCGCCGGACAGGGGCGGTCACGAGGCGTGACGACCATGCACTGGTCTGGTGCTCTCGCCCGGGGCGTTCACGGCTCCCCGAAGTGCAGCCAAACCGGGGAGATCTCCGTGCTCCAACAACTCGAGGGAGGCCCCCCCTCCCGTAGAGATAAAGTCGATCTGGTCTTCGATTCCCAAGGAGTCGACGGCGGCGGCACTGTCCCCACCGCCAACCACTGTAAATCCGGCGCAGTCGGCCACCGCATGTGCCACCCCGGTCGTGCCCGCGCAGAAACGGTCATCCTCGAAGACACCCATGGGACCATTCCACAACACCGTGCCGGCACCGGCGATCACCTCGGCGTAGGCCTGAATGGTGGCGGGCCCGATATCGAGTCCCACCCACCCTTTGGGTATGTCGTCCCCGGTGATGAGGACTTCGCCCTGATCGCATCCGCACCCGAAGGTGGCTCCGGGCTCGAGGGCGACGATGTCGGATGGGAGGAGAATCCGGGCTCCTCCTGCCAGCAACGCCGCACACTCCCCAATTCGATCGTGGTCCACCATGGAGGATCCGACGTCGTGTCCCGCCGCGGCCAGAAACGTGAATGCCATACCGCCCCCGACCAACAGTGCGTCCACTCGGTCGAGCAGTTTGGCGAGCACCCCAAGCTTGTCGGTGACCTTGGCTCCCCCCACCACGGCCACGAAGGGACGTTGAGGCTCCCCGAGCAGTCCTCCGAGCACATCCACTTCCCGTTGGAGGAGCAGACCGGCGGCGCTGGGGAGATACTTCGGCGGCCCGACCACCGATGCGTGGGCCCGATGGGACACCCCGAAGGCGTCGTTGACATAGGCGTCGTGGCTATTTACCAGCTTGTCGACGAAAGCGGGGTCGTTGGCGCACTCGCCCGCGTCAAATCTGAGGTTGTCGAGGAGTTGCACCTGAGGGGCCAACTCGGCCAACCGTTCCCTCACCGGCGTCATGTCCCATCTGGCATCGGGTACTCCGTCGGGGCGTCCCAAGTGGGTGCAGGCGGTGACGCGCGCGCCCCGCTCGAGGAGATAGCGCAGTGTCGGGAGGGCGGCCCGGATCCGGAAATCGTCGCTGACCGTGGGGGTTCCGCTTTCACTGCTGTCGAGAGGCACGTTGAAGTCCACCCTGACCAAAACGCTGGCTCCGTCGAGTGGGGGAAGATCGCCGAGTAGTGGGAGTCCCTGCAATAAGGGGTTGCCGACGCTCGGTGTCATTGTGTTCGTTCCCCCAGAATCCGGTCGACGTCTTTAGGCGGCGGCGCTGGCGCCGGCGACCACAAGTGACAGATCGACGAGGCGATTGGCGTAACCCCATTCGTTGTCGTACCACCCTTGGACCTTTACCAACGTGATCCCCGAGGCCGACGGCATCACCATGGTCAGCCCGGCATCAAAGGTGCATGAAGCTGGGCTTCCGACGATGTCGGATGAAACGATCGGGTCTTCGGTGTACACCAGATACTTGGACAACGGACCCGACATGGCCGCAGTGGCAAATGCCTCATTGACCTGCTCGATGTTGACCACCCCGGGAATCACTGCGGTGAAGTCGGTAATCGAACCATCGGCGACCGGCACCCGGAAGGCCGAGCCGTCCAGTCGACCCTTCATGGAGGGAAGCACGAGACCGGTGGCACGGGCCGCCCCGGTGGACGAAGGCACGATATTGACCGGGGCGGAACGGGCCCGCCGCAGATCCTTGTGAGGGAGGTCCAGCAGGTTCTGATCGTTGGTGAAGGCGTGAACGGTGGTCATCAGACCGCTTTCGATACCGAAGGCATCATCGAGCACCTTCACCAAGGGAGCGAAGCAGTTGGTGGTGCATGAGGCGTTGGACACCACCACATGGGTGGCGGGGTCGAATTCGTGATCATTCACGCCCATCACAAAGGTGGCGTCGACACCGGAGGCGGGGGCCGAGACAATCACTCGTGAGGCTCCACCCACCAGGTGGGCGGCGGCTGTTTCACGAGTAGTGAACAGCCCGGTGGATTCGATCACCACATCGACACCCAGTTGCCCCCAGGGCAGGGCGAGCGGATCGCGTTCGGCCAGGACGGTGATGGGTCCTGAGTCGAGCACGATCTGGGTACTGTCGACCTTCACCTCGGAACCGAACCTCCCATGAGTGGAGTCGTACCTGAGGAGGTGGGCCAGTGTCTCCGCCGACGTCAGGTCATTGATGGCGATGACCTCGATATCGGCCCCGATGGCCCGGGCGGCGCGAAGGTAATTCCGGCCGATGCGTCCGAACCCGTTGATGCCGACCCGTACGGTCATTGATGTAGTCCCTCACTTGTTGACGATTCCGATTGCACGCCGAGATCGGCGGGTGACGTCCGGCTCATAAAGCTAGGCCAACAGGATACGCCGCCGCTTCATCCGAGCAGACCTAAGAGTGCATCCGCCAGTTTGTCGGGGTCATGAGCCATGCCGTTGGGGCGGGAAAGAGAGGCTCCGACCACCGGGATGCACGGACTTCCAAGTGAGATCCCGCTCGGGTCGTAGATGGCCACATCGACGGTAACACCGTGTGCCACCAGGGATGCTAGGTGCATTCCGACGTCGAATCCCGCCGTTTCGGGGATCTGCGGACGCAAATTGCACACATAGACGGTTCGAGCGGATGAGGCTTTGATGGCATCGGCTATCCCGGGAACCGCCACCGCGGCCAGCACACTGGTGAACAGCGACCCGGGACCCAGAACGATCAAATCGGCCGACCGGAGCGCGGCGAGCACCGGCGGAGGGGCGACAGCATCATCCGGGACGAGGGATACCCTCCGAATGTGGGTGTTTCCCATCACCGCCACCTGGCCGGTGACCGCGCCACCATCTGTCTCTGCCTTCAGCACCACCGGCTCGACGGTGGCAGGGAGCACTCGACCGCGCGCTCCGAGGAGCCGGGCTGCCTCATCGAGCCCACGGATCGGGTCGTTGGCCACCTCCATCAGGCGGACGAGTATCAGATTGCCCAGCGAATGACCGGCGAGTTCCCCTTCGGTGAATCGATGGGCAAAGGCAGCGGCCAACATGGAGCCCGGCTCAGCCAACGCCACCAGGCACTTCCGGAGGTCGCCGGGGGGCAGTATGTGCATCAGTTCACGGAGCCGCCCCGAAGACCCCCCGTCATCGGCCACCGAGACCACCGCGGTGACGTCGTCCGTAAAGGTCCGGACCGACCTCAAGGTAGCGGCAAGCCCGTTCCCCCCGCCGATTGCCACCACGTTGGGCTGAGGCCGTACCGCTCGGTTGTCGCTGGTTCCGCTCACCGTTCGATGTCCCGGTGGAACACCGTGGTGGGCATCCCGTGGGCATCGAGCCGAGCGGCCAGTTCCTCGGACAGCACCACCGACCGGTGGCGGCCTCCCGTACACCCCATGGCTACCGTGAGATAGGACTTCCCCTCACGTATGTAGGCAGGAATGAGCATGGCCAAGAGACCATCCAGGTGGTCGAGGAACTCGGTGGTCTCCGGGCGCGACAGCACGTAGTCGCGCACTGGCGCCTCGAGGCCACTATGGGTCCGAAGAGTCTCGTCCCAATAGGGGTTGGGGAGGAACCGGCAGTCGAACATGAGATCTACGTCGGTCGGCACCCCGTACTTGAATCCGAACGAGAGAATGGAGGATCGCATGGTGCCGCTCTCGTCGTCCCCGCTGAACGCCTCCATCAGTCGAGTCCGGAGTTGGTTGACGTTCAGCTCGCCGGAATCCACGACCAGATCGGCCCGGGCACGAATATCGCTCAGGAGTTTCCTCTCCTCGGTGATCGACTCCTCGACACCGCGCGCCTCTTGGGGGTGGCGACGCCTGGTGCCCTCGAAGCGGCGGATGAGCACATCGTCGGCGGCATCCAGAAAGAGGATCCGAACCCGGTTTCGCCCGGCTTTCAGCGAATCGACCGCGGGCAGTACGTCGTCGAGGTCTCCCCCGCCGCGTCCAACCACGAAGGCCACCCGCTTCATCTCCGAACCGCTGCCATCTACCAATTCCGAGACCTTGGAGATCAACGCCGAGGGCATGTTGTCGATTACGAACCAACCCAGATCCTCGAGGGTGGCCGCCGCAGTGGAGCGGCCGGCGCCGGACATACCGGCCACAACGAGATATTCGCTCATCCATCTACCTTTGCACGAAGGGGAGTGGGTCCGCTTGGAGACATGGGCGCATGTATGCGCTCGAACACGGCCGCTCCGACAGTGGCCGGAAGCCACGAGACCGCCAGCAATTCCTCTCTCGATGCTTTGCGAAGTGAGGTGAGACCTCCGAATTGGTCGAGGAGACGGGTCCGACGTTTCGGACCGAGCCCTTCGATGCCGTCGAGTACCCCGGCAACCATCCGCTTTCCCCGAAGCGAGCGGTGGTACGACACGGCGAAGCGGTGTGCTTCATCGCGGAGTCGCTGCAAGAGATACAGGCCTTCTGATTGCCGGGGAAGTCGGATCGGGTCGGAGCTGCCGGGGAGGTAGACCTCTTCGAAGCTCTTGGCCAGCGACGCTATGGGGACCCGGTCGGTAAGTCCCAGGCGCTCGAGCACCCGGACCCCGACGTGGAGCTGTCCCAATCCCCCATCGAGGAGCAGGAGTTGTGGCGGATACGCGAAACGACGTTTGGCCTGCGCCGCGATGCCGGCTTGCGCATCCTCGCCATCTTCTCCGTTCTGACTGGATGGCGACGGGGTGTCCTCGACCAGAAGAGCGGTCAACCTCCGGGTCAACACTTCTTCCATGGCTGCGTAGTCGTCGTTGCCTGGGACCGTGGCCACTTTGTAGTGGCGATAGTCGCTCTTCTTGGCCAGGCCGTCTTCGAAGACGACCATCGAACCGACGTAGTCGGTACCTTGCAGGTGACTCATGTCGTAACACTCGATACGCAGGGGCGCGGAAGGCAATGAGAGCTCGCGCTGAAGAGACTCGAGGGCCCTGGCCCGGCTGTTGTGATCCGAGGTTCGCTGAAGCCGGTGCCGCAGAAAGGCCTCTTCGGCATTGTGTTTGACCGTCTGCTGTAACGCCCGTTTCGGGCCCCGCACCGGGACCCGCAGAGCCACAGGACCACCCCGGCGCTCAGCCAGAAATGTGTCGATTGCCTCCCTGTCATCGGGCAAGGTCGGCACCAACACCTGTTTGGGAACGCCGGAGACGGATTCGGCGTAGACGTCGACCAGAATTCGACCTATGAGTTGGGACGGAGTGAGGTCTTCCACCTTGTCCACGAAGAGCGCCAGGCGACCGATCACCTTGCCCGACCGGACCTGAAATACCTGGACGGCGGCTTCCAATTCGTCTTCAGCCAGGTCGATGACGTCGAAGTCCTCGGGCCGCTCAAGCTCCATCTGTCGGACGGCATCGGCAGCGCGGACCGCCTCCAGCTTGTCCCTCAACACAGACGCCCGCTCGAATTCGAGGGACATTGAGGCTTCCTTCATGGCTGACTCGAGGCCACGCTCGAGGGGCCCGGTGTCCCCACCGAGGAACGACATCAAATCGTCAACCATCTGGTCGTACTCGGCGTGGTCCACGGCTCCCACGCACGGACCCGAGCACCGTTCGATATGGAAGAGCAGGCACGGCCGACCCAGCCGCTGGTGCCGCCCGAATTTGCTGTCGGAACAGGTGCGAACCGGGTAAGTCCGCAATAGAAGGTCGAGGGTCTCCCTGATCGCACCCACGTTCGGATACGGTCCGAAGTATCGGACACCCTTCCGCTTGCGCCCCCGCACCACCGCCGGTCGGGGCCACTCGCTATTCACGGTCACCGCCAGCCATGGATAGCTCTTGTCGTCCTTGAGGCGCACATTGAACCGGGGCTGGAACTCTTTGATCAGGTTGTGCTCGAGCAAGAGCGCCTCGGCCTCGGTGTTCACCACCATCCACTCGACGTGGGCGGCTTGTTCGACCATCTGTGCCGTTCTCGATGCCAGGCCCAGGGGGTCCTGGAAGTACGAATTCAGCCGCTGTCGGAGTGATTTGGCTTTGCCGACGTAGAGGACCCGCCCGTCGGCATCGACGAATTGATAGGAGCCCGGAGCATCGGGAATCGTGCCGGAAGCTGGTCTGGTCACCACTCCCCCAGTGTGCCGTGTCCGGCGGCCCGAGCAGGTCACCCGAAGAATCGTTGCGAACCCTGCGGTTCCGCCTACACTGGCGGGACACCGGCCTGGTTTCCGGTGACATATACCGCTCCGGGGCCGACATCCCCGCGGATGGGCGACCAGGCTGTCCCCGCCGGCCACTACCGGAGCGCCTCCACAAGGGGGTAGTACACGACATGGTTCGGCTCCAGACGGCGCTCCCCGAGCGCTATACGACGGCACGCCCCGATGAGTTGTCTGAATGGATCGGCGAGGCCAAAGCCACGCTGGGTTCCCGGCTGCTCATTTTGGGTCATCACTATCAACGAGACGAGGTCATGGAGTGGGCCGATGCCCGCGGCGACTCGTTCGGCCTCTCCCGAATCGCGGCCGACCAGTCAGAGGCCGAGTTCGTGGTCTTCTGCGGCGTGCATTTCATGGCCGAATCGGCCGACATCTTGACCGGAGACCACCAGCAGGTGATCCTTCCTGATCTCAACGCCGGGTGTTCGATGGCCGATATGGCCGATATCGACGCGGTTGAAGAGGCATGGGACGTGCTGTCCTCGGCCACCGACATCGAACGGGTGGTGCCGGTCACCTACATGAATTCTTCTGCGGCGTTGAAGGCGTTCGTGGGTCGTCACGGTGGAGTGGTGTGCACTTCGTCCAACGCCAGTGCGGTGTTGATGTGGGCTCTCGGTGGCGGGACCGATGGCGGGTCCGGACAGGGTGACCAGGTCCTTTTCTTCCCTGACCAGCACTTGGGGCGGAACACAGGGTTCGCGCTCGGCTATGGCCACAGGGACATGGCGGTGTGGAATCCTCGGCTCGACAGGGGCGGTCTCGACGACACCACCCTCAAGTCTGCCTCGTTGCTGTTGTGGCAGGGCCACTGCTCAGTCCACCAGCGGTTCCGTCCGGCCCACATCGACGCCTTCCGGGCCGAATATCCCGGTGGTCTGGTCGTGGTCCACCCCGAGTGTTCACACGACGTGGTGGAGGTGGCCGACCACGTTGGATCGACCGACTTCATCATCCGGGCAGTGGCCGACGCGCCCACCGGGTCGGTGATCGGGGTCGGCACGGAAATCCACCTTGTCAAACGGCTCGACGATGAGACTCCCGACAAGACGGTGGTCTCCCTCGATCCTTTGGTGTGTCCGTGCTCGACGATGTTCCGGATCGACGCCCCTCACCTGGCCTGGGTCCTGGAGGGTCTGGTGGCCGGAGAAGTCCGCAACCGCATCACCGTGGACGAGGACACTGCCAAGTGGGCCCGGGTGGCTCTCGAGCGGATGCTGGGCACTGTCTGAACTGATGCGGGCGCTGCCGGTCAGCGCCCAGTCGTCACCTTTGGCTTGCTCGGCTTGGATGGTCGAACGGCGCCGGTTGCCCTACCGGCCAACTTCGACTTCCCCTTCGATCCGGCCCGCGTGACTCCGGCCCGCGTGACTCCGGCCCGCGTGACTCCGACCATTGGGGCCAGCACCTCACCTGTGTAAGTACCTGGTGCCGCCGCCACATCCTCGGGTGTCCCCACGGCCACGATCGACCCGCCCCGGTCACCTCCTTCGGGCCCGAGGTCGATGATCCAATCGGCACTCTTGATGACGTCGAGGTTGTGCTCGATGACGATGACCGTATTCCCCTGGTCCACCAATCGACTCACCACATTGAGCAGTTTACGGACATCGTCAAAATGGAGTCCGGTGGTGGGTTCATCGAGGACGTAGAGGGTGTGCCCGGTGGACCGGCGACTGAGTTCCGACGACAGCTTTACGCGCTGGGCTTCGCCACCCGAAAGCGTGGGTGCCGGCTGCCCCAAACGGATGTAGCCGAGCCCGACGTCCACCAACGTCTGCATGTGGCGGGCGATGGGTGGCTGATGGGTGAAGAAGGCCAACGCGTCTTCGCACGAAAGGTCGAGCACGTCGGCGATGGTCTTGCCCCGGAAGGTGACCTCCAGGGTGTCGCGGTTGTATCGGGCCCCATGGCACACCTCGCACGGCACGTACACATCAGGAAGAAAGTGCATCTCGATCCGGATGGTTCCATCTCCCGAACACGCCTCACACCGCCCACCTTTGACATTGAACGAGAAGCGCCCGGGGAGATAACCCCTGACCTTCGCCTCCTGGGTAAGGCTGAAGAGTTTGCGGATATGGTCGAAGACACCGGTGTAGGTGGCGGGGTTGGACCTCGGGGTCCGTCCGATCGGTGCCTGGTCGACCTCGACCACCTTGTCGATGTGCTCTACCCCGCGGATCGTACGGTGGAGTCCGGGTACTGCCTTGGCTCGGTGAACCTGATGAGCCAGCGATCGCAGCAGAATGTCGTTCACCAGGGTCGACTTACCCGACCCTGACACCCCGGTCACTGCCACCAGACAACCCAACGGGAACTCCGCGTTGACATCATGCAGGTTGTGCTCGCGCGCTCCTTCGACCACCAGCATCTCACCGCTTCCCGGCCGACGCATCTCCGGGACCGGAATGGTCAAGGCGCCCGAAAGATATCGGCCGGTGATCGATTCGGCATTCGACTCAAGGCCGCCGGGCCCGGTCACCGGGCCCGAGTGGACCACCCGGCCGCCGTGTTCCCCGGCACCGGGACCCACGTCGACGACATGGTCTGCCACTCGAATGGTCTCCTCGTCGTGTTCGACGACGATGACCGTGTTGCCCAGGTCGCGCAGCCGGACGAGTGTAGCGATCAAACGCTGGTTGTCCCGTTGGTGCAAGCCGATAGACGGCTCGTCGAGGACGTAGAGCACACCCACCAGTCCAGATCCGATCTGGCTGGCCAGTCTGATCCGCTGGGCCTCGCCCCCCGAAAGCGTGGTCGCCGATCGTGCCAGGGTCAGATAGTCGAGTCCCACATCGAGGAGGAACTGCATCCGCTCGCGCACTTCGCGGAAGACGCGGTCGGCAATCATGTGGTCGCGCTCGGAGAGGTCGAGCGACACCACCATGTCGACGGCACGCCCGATAGGCAGCGAACACAGTTCGAAGATGGAGAGGCCACCCACGGTCACCGCCAGCGACTCGGGCTTCAGGCGGGCACCGCCGCACTGAGGACACGGAACCTCGCGGAGGTACCCCTCGAGGTTGTCCCGGAGGAAATCTGACTCCGCCTCGGCATGACGCCGTTGCAACCAGGGGACGATTCCCTCGTACTTGGTGTGGAACGAGCGCTGGCGGCCGTATCGATTCCGGTACTTGAGATGCACCTGCTTGGCACCGGCTCCATACAGGATCAGCTTCTTGTCGGCCTTGGTGAGTTGCTCCCACGGCTCGTCGATCGAAAAGTCGCCCAACTCCGCCGCCGCCTCGACCACCCGGGTGAAGTACTCACTGCGGGCACCCGACCATGGAGCCAGGGCGCCGTCCGACAGCGATTTGGTCGGGTCGGGCACCACCAACTCCGGGTCGACCTCGAACTTGGTCCCGAGTCCGACACAGGCGGAACAGGCGCCATAAGGCGAGTTGAACGAGAAGTTCCGGGGCGATGGATCCTCGAAGCTGGTTCCGCAGTGGGTACAGGCCAGATGCTGGCTGAAGGTGATGGCCTCCTCTTCGGTGCCATCAGCATCGACGACCACGATTTCCGCCACCCCTTCGGCCAGGGCCAGGGCCGTCTCGAGGGATTCGGTCAACCGCCGGCGTATGTCGTTGCGGCGGACGAGCCGGTCGACCACCACTTCGATGGTGTGCTGTTCGTACCGAGCCAGGTCCACTTCGGACCGGTCGGCCAGTTCCACCGTGTCCCCGTCCACCCGGACCCGGGCGAACCCCTGTTTGGCCAGGTCGTCGAGGAGACTGTTGTACTCCCCTTTCCGGCCCCGGACCACCGGAGCCAGCACCAGAAACCGGGTGCCCTCTTCCATGGCCAATATCCGGTCGACGATCTGCTGGGGGCTCTGCCTGGCCACCGGCCTTCCACAGATCGGACAATGGGGTTTCCCGATCCGGGCATAGAGAAGCCGCAGATAGTCGTAGACCTCGGTGACGGTCCCGACAGTCGATCGAGGGTTCCGGGAAGCGGATTTCTGGTCGATGGCAATGGCTGGCGACAGGCCTTCGATGAAGTCGACATCAGGCTTGTCCATCTGGCCGAGGAACTGGCGGGCATAGGCCGACAGCGACTCCACATACCGGCGCTGTCCCTCGGCATAGATGGTGTCGAAGGCCAGCGACGACTTTCCCGACCCGGACAACCCCGTGAAGACGATCAAACGGTCCCGGGGCAGGTCGAGGGACACATCTTGGAGGTTGTGCTCACGAGCGCCCCGCACCACCAATCGATCAGCCATGGCGGTGAGGATACCGGTGCGGTGCCCCGGTCCGGGCGCTCACCCGTCGGCGGGCACGTCGACATCGGCCGTCTGCCCCGAAGGTACAGCCGAACCATCCACCGGGTCTCGGACCAGAAGGGCGCGGAGCTCGGTCACCTCGTCACGGAGGAGCGCCGCCTCCTCGAAACGCAGTTCCTCGGCGGCCCGCTGCATCTCGAGATCCAGTTGATGGATGAGGCTCGAGAGCTCATCGGCATCGGGCCCGAGGGCACCCGCCAACTCGGCCGCAATCGCTCGAGGATCGACACCACCGGGACGTTGTTGGGGGCGCCGACCGGAACCGGAACGACGAGCATGGCCCGAGCCGGGACCCGACGAACCACTGCCGTCGCTTCTGACCCGACTGAGGATGTCGGACACCGCTTTGGTGATGGTCTGCGGATCGATTCCGTGCTCTTCGTTGTAGGCGATCTGGCGGGCCCGCCGACGTTGGGTCTCCCCGATCGCTCGGGTCATCGAGTCGGTGACGGTATCGGCGTACATGATCACCCGGCCATGAACGTTGCGGGCGGCTCGCCCCATGGTCTGGATGAGGGACGACGCCGAGCGCAAGAAGCCCTCCTTGTCGGCATCCAGGATTGCCACCAGAGCCACTTCGGGCAGGTCGAGGCCCTCCCGCAGCAGGTTGATGCCGACCAGAACATCGAACACACCCAGGCGGAGCTCGCGGAGCAGCTCGATGCGGGCCATGGTGTCCACATCGGAATGGAGATACTCGACCCGCACCCCGTGTTCGGCCAGATAGGCAGTCAGGTCTTCCGCCATCTTCTTCGTCAGCGTGGTCACCAGCACCCTCGATCCGGCGGCCACCGTGGCGTCGATCCGTTCCCGGAGATCATCGATCTGTCCGGTGGTGGGTCTGATGTCCACTTCGGGGTCGAGGAGGCCGGTGGGTCGGATCACCTGCTCCACCACCTGGGTGCTGTGCTCGAACTCCCAGGGCCCCGGGGTCGCCGACAACATGATGGTCTGTCCGGTGCGCTCGATGAACTCCTCGAAGCGGAGAGGGCGGTTGTCCATGGCGGACGGCAGACGGAAGCCATGGTCGACAAGGGTTTCCTTGCGCGATCGATCTCCGGCGTACTGGCCCCGGAGTTGGGGGACAGCCACGTGGCTCTCGTCGAGAACCACCAGGAAGTCCTTCGGGAAGAAGTCGAGGAGGGTAAACGGTGCCTCGCCCGGTTTCCGTCCGTCGAGATGGCGGCTGTAGTTCTCCACCCCACTGCATACCCCGGTCTCCGCCAGCATCTCGAGGTCGTACTCGGTTCGCATCCGCAGTCGCTGAGCCTCGAGAAGTTTGCCGGCCTCCTCGAGTTCGCCCAGACGGTCCCGAAGCTCCGATTCGATACCGATGATGCCTTTGCGCATCTTTTCGTCACCGGTGCCGTAATGGGTCTTGGCGAAGACCACCAACTCTTCGAGGTCCTCACCGATCTCACCGGTCATCACATCGAAGGGGCGGATCCGTTCAACGGTATCGCCGAAGAATTCGATGCGAACCGCCTGCTCCTCGTAGGCGGCGTGAATCTCGATCGTGTCGCCCCTGGCCCGAAACTGGCCCCGGGTCAGCGTCACATCATTGCGGGTGTACTGGAGCTCGACCAGGCGCCTGAGGAGCGAGCGTTGATCGTGAACCTCCCCGGGATGCAGCACCACGATCCGGTTGCGGTACTCCTCTGGGGACCCCAGCCCGTAGATGCACGACACCGACGCCACCACGATGGTGTCCCGCCGTAGTAACAGCGACGACGTACTGGCGTGGCGCAGCCGGTCTATCTCGTCGTTGATGGACGAGTCCTTCTCGATATAGGTATCCGACGAGGGGACATACGCCTCGGGCTGGTAGTAGTNNAGTCGTAGTACGAGACGAAGTATTCGACCCGGTTGTCGGGGAAGAATCCCTTGAGCTCTGCCGCCAGCTGGGCAGCCAGTGATTTGTTGGGCTCGATAATCAAGGTGGGACGCTGCAAGGCCTCGATCGTCCAGGCAATGGTGGCGGTCTTCCCCGAGCCGGTGATCCCCAAGAGAGTCTGGTACCGGTCCCCGCGCTCGATCCCGGCCACCAGGCCACTGATGGCCTGAGGTTGGTCGCCCGAGGGACGAAACGGGGAGACAACCTCGAAGTCAGGCACGGCGTCGATGGTACCGGGAGGCTACTCCGACTGCGTCCAGGCCTTCAGGGGTTGGCTCCATTCCGCAGCACTACCAGAGCGTCCCATGTGCGGGCGACCTCTGCGGCCAGATGTTGCTCATCACCGGAGTTGTCCACCACCAGGTCGGCGCCCAGCAGCCGGGTCTGGCGATCAATCTGTGAAGCGATGCGGGCCTCGGCATCCTCTTTGGACATGCCCCGTCTTGTGATCAGTCGATCGAGGGCCGCCTCCGTCGGGGCATCCACAACCACCACGGCGGCCAGCGACAGCATTTGGCGATGGACCTCCTTCAGCAGAGGAATATCCAGGATGACGATGTCGTCGGTGGCGGCGAACTCGTCCTTTCGCTGCATCATGGCCACCCCGATGGCCGGGTGGGTGATGGCGTTGAGGTCGGCGAGCGCCTCCGGGTCACCAAAGACAATTGCGGCCACGGCCGGACGATCGATGTTTCCGTGGCCGTCGAGGATGCCGGTTCCGAAACGATCGATCATGGGCTGATAGGCGGGGCCACCGGGGGCGACCACATCCCGCGCGATCCGATCGGCGTCGACCAGAATTGCCCCTTTGGCTACCAACAGGCCACCCACAGTCGATTTTCCCGCCCCGATGCCCCCGGTCAGCCCTACAGTCAGCATTCTGGGTGGCCGTTCAGCCGGCACGACGGGGACGCGACGCCGTGGCGAAGAGGACCATGGTGGTGCTGTCCAACTGGTCGGTGACCGAAAAATCGTCGGCAGTGATTCCGGTCATCCCACCCGAATCCCCCCGGGCGATCAATTTGTAGGCCACCGGAAGCATCCTGGTATAGGCGGCGATGTACCACGACCGGGGTATGCGGTGCCTCAGCTTCAGGATGTCGAGCCGGAGCACCTTGTTGGCCTTCACCCGGCGGGCGGTGAAGTCAGCCTTCACATGGGGAACGGCATCGAGACCCAGGACGGCTACATCGTGGAAGTAACGCCCGAGGAGGGAACGCAGTTCGGGGGGCTCGAACAGGTGGATGTGAAACGGGTTTTCGAAGTCGGCGGGTGCATTCGGAGTAAGGAAGAAGGCAGTTCCGTCATCGGTCAGCACACGGGCCAACTCGCGGACGTGGCTCTCCGGATCGCGAAAATGCTCGATGAGATGCGACGAACATGCCCACTGGAAGCTCCCTTCCGCCAGGCCGAGGGAAAGGGCGTTCATCTGACCCACCGAAAGGCCGGCACCCGCCCAATGGGATCGGGCGAAAGCAACTGCATCGGCACTGTAGTCAATGCCCACGACCGATCGATCGTCGGACAAGAAACGCGCGGATTCGAAACCTTGCCCACAGCCGACATCGAGCACCGTTCCGGAACCCATCCGTTCGATCACCGTGCGGTAGCCCGCAGCATGCAGGGCCAGCAGCGAATCAGGTGTCACGCCTTCCATGGGGCGCTCACCGGTCAGGCGTTTGCCCGGAGTGCCAACCACCTCTTCTGATCCTCTCGTGCCCAAGGCCCGGTTTCCGTCGTTCATTCGGTAGTCCCTCATCTCGGGTGGCGATTTCCCTGGTCAGTCCCTTGACAACCCACTGATCAACCTCGACGCAACCGGGGTGGAGGTTGTTTACACTACCGATCACTCGTGTCGGATCTCCAACCTTCTCCTTTCGCGCCGACAGGCGCCCACCGAGGCCGGGTGGGTGGCGTCTACCGGCAGCTGCGGTCGACGAGCCGGTTGAGGGCCACCGTCGACTACCTGGCCTTGGCCCTACTGGCGTTCATCCCGATGTTGGCATCCCGGCCGGGAGTGGTGACCGACGACACCAAGACGTACCTCTACCTCGACCCGGGCCGCTACGTCCGCCAGGCGATATCCCTGTGGGACCCCTCCGTGGCGCTCGGAACCGTCACCCACGAGAACATCGGCTACCTGCTCCCGATGGGCCCGTTCTACTGGACCATGGCCGAGCTCCACGTTCAACTGTGGGTGGCCCAGCGCCTGTGGATGGGGGTGATGCTGTTCGCAGCCGGAGCCGGAACCCTCTATCTGTGCCGGGCCGTCGGGCTCACCGGTCCGGGACGCTATGTGGCGTCGATCGGATTCATGTTCACTCCCTACGTGCTGCAGTACGCCGGGAGGATCTCGGCCATTCTGATGCCGTGGGCCGGGCTCCCATGGATGGTGGCGTTTGTGATCCTGGCGCTCCGACGTGGAGGGTGGAGATACCCGGCCCTGTTCGCTTTGGTAGTTGCCCTGGTGAGCGGGATCAACGCCAGTTCCGTCCTCTACGTGGGCATCGCTCCGGCACTGTGGCTTCCCTATTCGGTGCTCATCGCCCGGGATGCCAGCTGGCGAAGAGCCTGGGGCGTGGCATGGCGTATCGGCCTCCTCGGTGCCCTGGTTTCTCTGTGGTGGGCCATCGGCCTCCAACTAGAGGCCGCCTATGGCATCAATGTCCTCAAATACACCGAGACAGTCCCCGTCACCAGTTCGACTTCGCTGGCCTCAGAGGTGATCCGCGGCCTCGGTTACTGGTACTTCTACGGGTCGGACCGGGTCGGCAGCTGGACCCAGGCGTCGGTGGCATACACCCAGAACCTGTGGCTGGTGAGTCTCAGCTTTGCGGTTCCGACACTGGCATTTCTGGCCGCGGCATTGGTGAAATGGCGCCAACGCGCCTATTTCGTCCTGATGATCGTGGTCGGCATGGTGCTTTCAGTGGGCGCCTACCCATTTACCCACCCTTCTGGGATCGGCTCGTTGTTGAAAGCGGTGATGGTCGACACCACCGCCGGTTTGGCCATGCGATCCACCGACCGGGCGTCCCCACTGCTCATCTTGAGCATGGCGATACTTCTGGGTGCCGGGGTGACCGCCGTCGCCCGGCGGGTCCGTCGAACGGGGCTGATCATCGGGGCCTTCGCCATCGCCGCCATCGCCGGGGCTTCCACTCCACTGTGGACAGGGGCGATCATTGCCCAGGGGTTCACCCAACCGGCAACCCCGCCGACGTACGTCCGTCAAGCTGCCGCCACCCTCGACTCCACCCATCCCGGAACACGGGTCTACGCATTGCCCGGCAATGATTTCGCTGCGTATCGGTGGGGCGACACCATCGACACCGTCTATCCGGGGTTGATGACCCGCCCCTTCGTCACCCACGAGCAGCAGATCATGGGATCACTTCCCACTGCCGACCTCCTGGCCGCGATCGACTCCCCGCTTCAGGATGGGACCCAGAATTGGAACGCGCTGGCCCCGATGGCTGCACTGACGAGTGCCGGTGACGTCCTCGTCCAGTATGACCAGGCCTACGAGCGATATGACACCCCGAATCCACAGCAGCTGGCCCTGGGCTTGGCCGTCACCCCGCCGGGTCTCTCCGATCCGGTGTCGTACGGGACGCCCGTACCCAATGTGTCACCCATTGCCAATCTGGGCGAGGCAGCGTTGGCTCGACCCGCGAATCAGGCATGGACGTCCCCGCTGGTGTCGTACACGGTGAAAGACCCGCGACCGATCGTCCGGACCGAGTCTCTCTCCCACCCGCTGGTTGTCGACGGCAACTCCACCGGGTTGGTCGATGCCGCCTCGGTGGGTCTCCTGTCGGGCAATCCGACCATTCTCTACGGTGGAACCCTCGATACCGACCCGAGACTCCAGCGGAACGTCCTCGCCGAACCGGCCAATCTGGTGGTGACCGATACCAACCGCAAGCAGGCCTTCGAGTGGACATCGTTGACCGCCAACACCGGATATACCGAGACGGCCGGCCAGGGTACCAACACGGCCGATCCCAGGGACGCGCCTCTCAACCTCTTTCCCAAGGCACCACCCGATGCCCAGACAACCACGGTGTTCATCGGTGCCTCGTCGGTCACCGCCTCCTCCTACGGCTCATCGTTCACCTACCTTCCCGAGGTGCGCCCAGCCGCCGCCCTCGATGGGGATACCCAGACGGCATGGCTCGACGATTCTTTTGCCTCCCCCACCGGTCAGTGGTGGCAGGTGGTTTTGTCCAAGCCCACGACGGCGCACACGATCACGCTGGTGCAACCCCAGACCGGCGATCCCGACCGTTGGATCACCAAGGTCACGCTGGCCTTCGACGGGCACCAATCGATCACCGTTGCCCTGGGTCAGGGGTCACGTTCGGCCGCTGGGCAGACGATTTCCTTTGCGCCCCGCACCTTTTCCACCCTCCGCATCACCGTCGACGGCTTCGGGCAGGCGCCCGATCACACTGCTTCCCAAGCCGACAGCTCAGTGGGCCTCGCCGAGGTGCAGATTCCCGGCGTCTCCATCAAGGAGATGGTCGCCATGCCCCAGGACCTCCTGAGATCGGCCGGAGGTGCATCGTTGTCCGACTCACTGACCTTGCTCATGACCCGGTTGCGGAGTTCAGGTTCCCCTCCCCGGTCTGATACCGAGACAACTCTGGCCCGCACATTCTGGCTCCCGACCGCACGGGCGTTCACCCTATCCGGCTCGGCCCGAATCTCTCCCCTGGTGGCCGACGATGAGATCGACCGGTTGGTGGGAAGCCCCGGAGCGGATCACACCGGTATCGTCGCCTACTCGGAAGGTCGCCTTCCTGGAGACCTTTCCGCCCGAGCCATCTCGACCCTCGACGATGACCCGGGCACAGTATGGGAACCTGGCTTCGGGGTTGCCCATCAGGCGGGCGAGTGGTTGCAGTACAGCGTGCCCGCACCCATCACCTTCGACCACTTGGACCTGAAGATCGTCGCCGACACCGAGCATTCGGTCCCGACCTCGATCACGGTGACCGCCGACAGCGGGTCGGACAACATCACCCTTCCGCCCATCGCCGACGGCCGGATCCCTGGCTCTGTGGTGAACGTCCGGGTCTCCCTCCAGACGCCGTTGACCGGCCAGAGCATTCGGATCACCTTCGATACGGTCCGGATCGAGAATACCGAGAATTACAACTCACAATCTCCTCTGGCCATGCCGATCGGGATAGCCGAGGTGGGTATCCCCGGTCTGGTTGCCCAACCCGTGCCCTCTGCCATCCCTTCCACCTGCCGGAACGACCTGCTGGCGGTCGATGGGGCCCCCATCTGGATATCAGTGGCCGGATCGTCGGCGTCTGCACTGGCCCGCGATGCACTGAGTCTGTCGTTGTGTGGCCCTGATGCGGGCGGACTGGCACTCGGTCAGGGAGACCACACCGTCACCTCCGTGCCCGGGCAGATCGCCGGGTTCGACATAGACCAACTGGTTCTCAGTTCGGCCGCCGGGGGCGGCACGGCCAACAGTTCCTCGGGGGCGGCGCCTGGCGCCCCCATTACCGCTTCCTCCGCCACCGCTGCCACAACTTCAACTACCGCTACCGGGCCATCGATGTCCGTCACCAGCCAGACGGCCACCGCCATGCGGCTCAGCATCTCGGGGGTGACGACCAAAGCGCCCCCGTTCGAACTGGTGTTGGGCCAGAGCATCAATGCGGGGTGGGTGGCCACCATCAACGGCCGTTCCCTGGGACCACCTGTGTTGATCGACGGATACGCCAACGGATGGAGAGTGGACCCCGCCACCCTGCAGTCTGCTCTCCACAGCGGAACCATCACGGTGATGCTCCAATGGGTCCCTCAACGCCGGGTCCTCATCGGTCTGGTGATCTCCGCCTTGTCGATCCTGGCGTGTCTCTTCCTGGCATTTCTCCCCCGCCGTCGGCGCCGGCTCGTCCGTCGTCCCCCCCGTGACACCTCCGACGGTCACTGGAAACGACTTCAACGTATTGTGCGGTTGGGGACCTCGACCGGGAAGGCGGACATCAGGGAGGAACATGCCCAGGTGATGGTCTCCGCCGATGACGATGCTCCCCAACTGGTCGTGCCGTTCGGCAACGAAGGCGCTCGGACCTCCTTGCTTGCCTCCATGGGAATTGCCGTGGCGACCGGGGCCGTGGCCGGCATCATCACCCTCCCGGCCACCGGGGCAATTGTGGGTGCGGCCACCATTGCAACCCTCATGATTCCGAGAGCCCGGATGTTGCTGGGCATGGCCGCGGCGGCCTGCGTCCTGGCCGCCGGAATCTACGTGGTTGCCCGGCAAGGATCCGCCCACATCCCTGCCGGCGGATCGTGGCCATCTCAATTTGAGCTTGCCAATTCCCTGGCCTGGGCGGGCGTGGTGTTCTTGGGAGCTGACGCCACGGTGGAGGTGGTGCGCCGGTGGCATGCCACCCGCCGTCGCAATCCCACCGGCTCTCTCGATTAGCGCCGGGCCACGGCCTCTGATGCCAAGACGGCCAGCGTGCCGCGGGCAGTCGCATCCCAGGTGAACTGCGAGGCGTGTTCGAACGCCCCGATCCCCAACCGCTTTCTCAGGATCTCATCGGAGAGGGTGGCATCGAGGGCACCGACCATGCCGTCCAGGTCGTCAAACAACAACCCCGACCGGTCGTCGATCACCGCGTCCTGGTGGCCGCTGATGCGTGACGCCACGGTGGGTGTGCCGCACGCCCCCGCCTCGGTCACCGTCATGCCCCAACCTTCCCGGAGGGAGCTCGACGCCACCACCCATGCAGAGCGATAGAGATCGAGCAAGTCATCCTCTTCGACGTACCCGGGCAAGGAGATCCACGATTCGGCCCCTCGGCGGCGGATGAGGTCCTCGAGCAGCGGACGTTCGTAACCCTCGCCGGCAATCACCGCGACAAGATCTGGTTGGCGGCGTCTCACCCTCACCAGCGCCTCGATCATCAGCTCGAAGCGTTTGACCGGGACCAGGCGCCCCACCGCGACCACCAACGGTGGTTCTGATCTCTCCCCGCCGGGAATGAACCGTGATTCGACTCCGGGAGGGCACACCGTGACCCGTTCCGCCGGGATCCCGAGCCGATCGACGATCTCCGCCTTGGATGAGGACGAAAGAGTGACAATCCGGCTTCGGCGGTAGATCGGTGGGGCCACATGGTGTTCGATCCCGTACCCCAACTCGGCCAATCCCTTGGGGAGCACCATCTTCCACATGTCTGCGTGGACATGGTGGAGAAACGTCACCCGCGGGCACCGGGCCCAGAGGGAAGAGAAGAACGGCATCCCGTTCCAGACCTCGACCAAGCCATCGCCGGTTCCCAGACGCCCGAGAGCGCCCGAGAGCATGGTCCTCGGGAACACCGCGTAACGACCGGCCCGACGGACCACCCGATACCCCTCCCGTCGTACCACGGATCGGGCATCCGGTATCGACGAGGTGGTCAGCGTGATATCCAATCCGGCGTCGGCCCAGGCCGTCAGAATCCGGTGGGCGTGGAGTTCCGAGCCTCCGGCCTCGGGGTCATCGAAATCGCGCCATGCGACGACATCCACCCTCCGGAGACCCCCAGCCTTGGCGATCTCCGTGAGTGACATGTCTGCGAAGCGTCGGAGCCCAGGTTCGTCGAACAGAGGATATTCGGTGAGCCGTCCGGCCACCGGCTCGACCAGGGGGCCTTCACCGAACTCGAAGCCACCGGTATCACCGATCGTCGGGCCGCCGTCCCTCATTTCACGCTTCATCGATCACACGTTCCCCGATCCCCTGTATCCCCGTCAGCCTGCACCATCCCGGAAAGGGTGATTGTAATGGCACTTTGTCACGGCTGCCGAGATGAGGCGGGTCACCCCGCTTCAGGCGCGGTCAGGGTCTCCTGTGGGGCCCGGCTCCGGAACCACCGATTCCCGTGTTCCCGATGATGGATGATCACGAATGCTGCCACCATGGCTGCCGCCAGCCCGGCTTGGACGATCAGATCTGCCCGGGCGGTTGCGACCGGTTGCCCGTGGGCGCCTGCCACGGATACGACCCCTGCGATGGAACCGATGAGTAGGAGCAGCACGATCCAACGTCGGCCGACGCCGAACAGGTAGTTCGTGAGGAGCACCGAGATGCAGAGGAAGATCATCGCCACGACCAGATAGGCGAACGCCGGGGCGGCCGAGCTCAATTTGGCCGTGAAGATCAGCGATAGGAACCAGGAGGGAATGAAGAGAGCGATACCGAGGAGCACCAGAGCTGGAACGGCCAAGAAGGTCAAGGTCACGACCAGTTGGCGCACGGCATGTCCACCTTCATTCCACCGGATAGTGGCCTCGGGCAAGAGATAGGCGCCGAGAGCCAATGCGCCGAACACCAGTGCTTTTGAGGCAACAGAGATGGCCGCATAGGCACCGGCATTCTGGTGGTCCAGTCGGCCCAGCAGAATCACGTCGACATTCTGAAGGAGCCCGAGGAGCGCCAGTCCGATGAACGCAGCGGAGACGTCAGCAATCAACACTCGGCGAAGTGCCTCGCTCGAACCCGGGGACCGGTCCCGAGCCGAAGACTGATCTACATCTGCCTCGGCAGCGGAGGTGCCGGCTGCCATGCGGGCAGACGTGGCATCCGAAGCACCTGTGGAGGTGGAGGCCGGCCAGGCCCGGGAGGCCAACCACCGGACATGGACGGTGGCCACCAGCTCGCTGACAAGAATGCCGAGCGCATACCCCGACACCCCCATTCCCATCGCCACGAATCCGATCACGCAGACTGCCTTCACCGAACCCTCCATCAAGAGATTGACGGACAACGCTCGGTAGTCGCGGTGAGCCTGAAGCAGTCCGCGGTCGACACTCAGGAGGATCCAGACCCCCGAAGCCGCCAGAATCGTCAGGACCCCCTGGTCGTCGGGCAATGACAATTCACGGGCGATCCACCCCTGAAGAAGCCAGACGACAATTATCTCGAGAGCGAGGGCGGCCAGCACAATGCGATGCACGCTGGCCACCCACCGATGCACCCGATCACCGTGTCCGATCTTCCGTAGAGCCGTCACTCTGCGGACCACACCCACCAGCACTGCCGATCCCGGCATGGAGAGGATGAAAAAGAGGCCCAACAACTGGGCGATGGCACCATAGGACCGTGCGGTCACCAGATGAGCCACCGTCACCACAACCAGGGCACTGCCGGCATTGACCACCAACCCGGCGATCGCCACCGGACTGGCTTGGGCGACCCCGGCCCGGAACGATTCGGCGCTAGGACCACCGGCCGGGCCCGGAGCGTCATGGGGGAGCGAAATGATCGATCCCCCGCTCACCGCGATGCCGACAGCCGGGGCCAGCAATACCGATTCGGATACCGGTTCGACGGCTAGGTCGATCTCTCCGAGGATCGCATCCAGGGCGACCGAGGAGTGCCCGGCCCGCTCGGCGTGCGCGCCCCCGTCAGTGGGCCCGACACCACCACCGGCGGGCCTGTTCGCCGTCACTCCGAAGTTTCCGTCGCACCCCAGATCAATGGGGAGCCATCACAGGGTGGGGGCTTTCCCAGCATGCGTCGGCCGACGCGGCAGGACCGGCGCATCCCGCCCGGTTCCTCGGGAATCGATGTCCGACCCCATTCGGTTCCGCACGTCTTTCACCTCGTGGTATTCCTCTTCAACATTGACCGACCAGATGTCGTGATGCGCCCCGTGAATGTTTTCTACGGTCAACATGGCTGTGTACATCGAGTGGTCCTGGTTGTTGTATTTGTGCATGCCGTTCCGGCCCACCGGGTGAACGTTGGGCGCGTTGGCCTCGAACCAGCGACGAAGCACATCGACATTCTCTCGGTACCCGTCGTCATACACGGGATACGCCTTGGGCATTCGCACCACGTACCCGGCTTCGATGTCGGATGCATCGACCAGTCCGATGGCGGCCAACTCTTTGGTGCCCAACGCCACCAGCTCGTCGTCGCTGCTCGTCCAGAGGTCATCTCCCTCGAACACGAAGTACTCCATTCCCAAACAGGTGCGGCCGTCCTTGACCAGATAGGGGGACCACGATCCGAAGTTCTGGATGCGCCCGACTCTCACGTCAGGAGCGTGGATGTAGATCCAGTTGTCGGGAAATCCCCGGTCTTCGGGGATCACCAGTGCCACCGTCAGGAAATCCCGGTAATGAAGGGCGGTGGCGGAGGCAAGCACCTCGTCGGGCACGGGTGGGTCGACGATCCGGGCCAGTTCCGTAAAGGGCATCGACGAGATCACGTGCGATGCCGGCACTCGGGTGGTGGACCCGTCCGACGTGACGGTCACCGCCACCGCCTTGCCGGCCTCCACATGGACGGCGGCGACCTTGGTCTCCATCCGAACTTCCCCACCCTGGGCAATGACCTGTTCGGTACACCGCTCCCACATCATGCCGGGACCGAACTTCGGATATTCGAACTCCTCGATGAGGCTGGTCATCTGTTTCGACTTGTCCCGGCGCTTGCCGGCCACCGATGCCCGAATCGGCTCCCACACCGCGTTCCACATCGACATTCCCTTGATGCGCTGTGCACCCCAGTCTGCCGAGATCTCCGAGGCGGAAACCCCCCAGACCTTTTCGTTATAGGTCTTGAAGAAGTGTCGATACAGGCGCCATCCGTAGTTGGAGACGATGTATCCCTCAAGGGTCGATAGATCCTTCGGCGGTCGGATCCGGACCCACAGAAACGAAAGACCACACCGAAATGCCTCGACGAGCCCTAGGTTCGAAAGCGCGTTCGTCAATTTGATCGGGTAGTCGTAATACTTTCCGCCGTAGAAGATCCGGCTCATCCGGGGGCGCAGGAGAAAGTCCTCGGGCGGGAGAACCTGGTGCCAGAACTCCTGTACCGGTATCACCTTGGTGAAGAACCGGTGACCACCGATATCGAACCTCCACCCATCCCGTTCAACTGTTCGACTGATACCTCCCACCACCGAATCAGCCTCCATCACGATGACCGGATCGCCGGCCTTCACCAGTTCACAGGCCGCGGTCAGACCGGCAGGACCCGCCCCGATGACGACGACCGGATCGGGGAGAGAAGCGGGTGGCACGGCGGTGTCGGTCCCGGTTGCGCTGTTCTTCGATGGTCTCACTACGTGTAATCCGTTCCTTCTGCTGAGCGCCCGTTCGCGTCAGTGTGGCAACCGGGTGTGCAGCGACCCAGGCTTACCCGACGCAGTTCCCCCCGAAACAGTACCTTCTCCTCCTCACCGGAAGAGCAGGGTTGCAACCGCTCGGTCAGGGGACCGAAACGCCCAGGAAGGCGAGCAGTGAGTACCCGACCATGCCCAGGGCCGCCAATGCCAGGACGATGCGTTCCACGCCCCGTCGGGAAGTCAGGGTCGAGGCCGCAATCACCAGAGGGAACCCGCTCAGTGCGTACCGTTCGAACGAATCGAGATTGGAGGAGGCGACCGACACCACCAGGATGCCCGCGGCAAACATGCCGTAGGACAACGGGAGCCGACGGAACGCGACCACCAGCAGCACCACACAGAGAACCACCCACGGGATGTGGAGGGCACTCCCCAGGTGGTGGCCGTGGAACACCGCCACCAGATTGCTGCCCATCGACGCCAACGGCGAGGTGATCACCCCCCGATGCCCGGCCTGGTCCTGTACCCGGAACGGCAGCAGCGGATCCCCGAACGAGGCCTTGACCCACGCCAGATAGGCGGCCATGCCAACCACCGGGGCCACCACCGCAGCAAGCCGAGAGACCAAGACAGGGACGCCGGGGGCCGAAACGCCGGCCGATCCCTCCGATCTGCTGGCGCGGAACACTTCGATCACCACGGGAATGATGAGGAGCAGTCCGATCGGCCGCACCGCGCCGGCAACCACTCCGGCTGCTGTCGCCCACCACCACCGACCGCTTCGGATGGCCAGAAACGTAACCGTCGTGCAGAGCAACAGGGCTCCCTCGGCATACCCCATCACCAGGGTGAAGGCCGGTGGGGCGAGGGCCAGCAGCCATACGCAGCGCCGAGCCAGATCGCTGTCGCCGAACTCGCGTTCGACCAGAATCCACAGGACCGTCATCGCCGCCAGGGCACAGAGGCTCGACAAGATGACCAATCCGGTACCCGGGCTCATGCCCGTGATCCACCCGATCAGGCGCCCGGCCAGGGGAAAGACCGGAAAGAACCGGAGTGACTGTTCCCCTGACGCCGCGTACCCGTGGGCGGCGATCGACTGGTACCAGCCGGCGTCCCATCCCAGCAACCCTTGGTGGACCCGTAGCGCTGCACCTGAGTTCCCGGGGCGCACCCGGCCCACTACGTGATGGGCGACGATCAATGCCGCCACCACTATCAGCCGGGCCGTCACCCACGCCGGAAGCACCAGAACCACAGCCCGGGCGAATCGACGAAGATAGGGCAGGTCCGCTGGCTTCGAAGGGTCGGCCAGAGATCCGTGGGGAAAGCGTGTCTCTCGGCTCACCTAACGGTCAGGACTTCGTCGGGACGAACTGATACAGATACATAGGCTGGTAGAACTGGGCATCGTTCCCCACCACCAGACCGTGGACCTGGTACCGGGGATCGTTCTGCAGCGTGTCGACGATCTGTTCGCATTTGGTCCCAAACGACTGGTAGCCGGGCCCCCACACCACAAAGATCTGACGACTCGAACCGGCCATGGCTTCGACCCGAGCCGCGAATGAGGCTGGCGATCCGGAATGGGCGGCATTGGCGTAGTCGACCCAGTTGACGAAGGTCGGGCCCGTGCCCCGAGGAAAGGTGATCTGCCGGTACCGGCCACCTGGTAAGAGCCTGTCGACGGCCGGACCGAGTTGGTCGGGGCAGTAGGCGACAATATCGCCGGAATGCGCCCGGGTACTCATGGCCGCAGCGATTTCCCCGGCCTGTGTCCGATTTGTGGTGATATTCGCAAACGAGGCGACCAGGCCCGACAATATGGCGATGGCCAGAATGGTCGTCCTCACCCGTCGGTCGAGGAACGTGTTCAGCCCAAGGGCAACCAGCAGGACCAACGGCACAAACACCACTGACGCGTAACGGGCGTCAAAGGCACTGTTGGACAGGAAGCCACCGACGATGGCAGCCGCCAACGTGCCCACCACGATCACCGCCAGCGGTCGCCCGAGGGGACGGGTTCTGATGTCCAGCTCGATATGGCGTCGATCGGTGGCGAGCCCGAACAGGCCGAGCCCGATGAGGGCGAAGTAGATGAGCGCCAAGGCGCGGCCTTGATTGGAGCCGCCGCCGGCAAAGGACGCCACCGCGTTCACCATGGCGGCAAAGTTGGCGGGGGTCGCCCACGGAGTGCCGGTGTGTGCCGACTGGTAGAGGAAAATCGGAACCCACGGGGCGAAACTCAGACCGCCGATGGTCATGGCCACCAGGCCCAGGCGCGAGGGCCGTCGCCACTGTGGACGTCCACGCCACGCCTGCCACCCCAACCAGATAAAGGTGGTGCCGAGAAGGTAGAACGACCAATAGTGGCTGTAGAGGAGAAGCCCCGTGATCCCGGCCACCGCCACCAGGTTGCCCGGTCGGGGCCGGTCCAACACCCGTTGGAGCGCCAGCAACCCGAGTGCCGTCAACAGTGCCAACAAGGCGTACATGCGGGTCTCGGTATCGAAGCGAACAGCAAACGGCGACGTGGCGACCAACAGCATGGCCGCCCAGCCGACTGTGCGACCCCCCATGCGGCGTCCGGCCAGCCACACCAGCGGGACCGTGACCACCCCGATCACCCCCGACAAGGACCTGACTGCCAGGTCCGAAGTGCCGAAGAACCCCATCCATACGTGCAGAAGCACGTAGAACAGTGGCGGCGCGCCGTCCCTCTTCAGATACGACGGGAGTGCGTGCAGCGGCTGCCTGGCGATGTTGACGGTCAGTGCCTCGTCGAGCCACAAATCGGAACGGGTCCAAAACCGAAGAACCAGAGCCGCCACGAGGATGACCATCGTCGCCACGCCGAGCCAGATGGTGACGCCCCGCCCGAATGACCTTTCTGGTTGCTGCCCCCCGTCGGCGATCCCGGTATCCGTGACAGGGATGTCCGCTCCGACCTGAGTCGACCCGTCAAGCCCTGGGCCATCGGTAGGCAGATCCGTTTCGGGCGGGCACGCCGACGCGGTCCCGTTCGAAACCATATCCATGGCCCGCATGGTACCCAGGACCGACCCCCAGGTGGATTCGTGACCTTTCGCCACATTGTCAGCCATGATGACCACCACACCACAGGCGCCGAGAAGTAGCCTGCCCACCAGTTGGTCCCGCGTGTGGCAGTGTTCGGCAGTGACACACGTGGGCACGGGGGGCAGCAACCTGAAGGGGGCAAGCAGTGACAACGCCTAATCCAATAAGTCGTCGAATGTTCTTGTCTCGGGGCGCAGCAACCGGGGGGGTCATTCTGGTCGGGGCCGGCGCATCGGCCGGGTTGGCAGGCTGTTCGTCGGGTTCTTCGGGATCAAGCAGGTCCACCGGTGCCACCAAGGGTGGCAAGGCCGGGGTCTCTACCGGAACACCCAAACCGGGTGGCACGGCAGTCATCGGGACCACTGCCGATATCGACGGCTTTTTCCCCCCGACCAACCACTGGGACAACAACGGTTTTCTCTATGCCAATACCATCTACGACCCGCTGACAGCGGTGGCGGCCGATGGTTCGATCAAGCCGTATCTGGCCGAATCCGTCACCCCCAATTCGACGTACACCACCTGGACGTTGAAACTCCGTTCCGGCATCACCTTCCACGACGGATCGGCGCTGACCGCGGCGGTGGTCAAGGCCAACTTCGACGCCCTGAAGGCGTCGGCGTTGACGGGTATCGCCTTGAAGCCTTTCACTTCGGTCACCATCACCGATCCGCTGACGGTCGTCTACAACCTCGCCGATCCCTTCGTGGCGCTTCCCGCGTCCCTCGCCACTCAGGTTGGCTATGTGGTGGGCCAAGCCATGCTCGACGCGGCATCCAAATCGCCGATGACGCCTCCCCATCCGGTGGGTACCGGCCCCTTCATCTACGACACCTGGCAGCCCAACGACCACTTCACCGCGACCCGGAACCCTCACTACTGGCGAAGCGGGTATCCCTACCTCGATTCGATTACCTACCGGCCCATCCCCGACACCACCCAACGGGAGGCGACCCTCAAGACCGGAGGCGTCGATCTGATCCTTTCGGCCGACCCGGTCACCGTGAATCACTTCACCGGTCAGTCCTCCTACCAGGTCGTCGACAGTCTGTCCGACACCACCGGCGAACCCGATATTGACTTCATTATTTTGAATTGTGCCAGCCCGCCGACCAACGACCTCCGGGTTCGCCAGGCACTGGCCAAGGCCACCGACCAGGCCGAGGTCGTAAAACTCTTCGGAGGCGGGCTCTCCCAACCGTCCAATGGGCTCTTCCCCAAGGGGTCCAAGTACTACAGCAATACCGACTATCCAACCTTCGACCCCACGGCAGCCAAGACATTGGTCTCCGCCTACAAACAAGAACACGGCCCGCCGACCATCGAACTGGTCACCGTCCCCGACTCACGCGACATCAAGGTGACTCAGGTACTCCAGCAGATGTGGGAAGCGGTCGGTTTCAACATCAGCGTCAAGACCATCGAACAGGCCGAACTCATCTCCAACATCGTCACGGGGAGCTTTCAGGCATACACCCTCGAGCAGTACGCCGCCCCCGATCCCGACCTCAACTACGTGTGGTGGAGTCCCACCACAGTGGCCCCTCCGGGACAGATCTCACTGAATTTCTCCCGCAACTCGGATCCTCAGATCGAGACCGCCCTACTGTCCGGGCGTAGGAGTCCAGACCCGGCCACCCGGATCAAGGCCTATCAAACCGTGAATGAGCGGCTGGCCCAGGACCTCCCCTATATCTGGTTGGGTCAGACCGTCTGGTCGGAGGTTGGCGACAATCGGATCCAGAACTTCGCCAATCCGGTACTTCCCGACGGATCCCCGGGTCAGCCGTTCAACAACGGCATCTTCTTTCCCACCCAGATCTGGATGGCCGGGTAACCGGCCGGGCGACCGGCGGCCTCGGACAGATCGATGCTCAGCTACGTCCTCAAACGACTCGCACAGTTGGTTGTCGTCTCCTTCATTATTTCGGTTCTGGTGTTCTTGTTGATCCACCTCTTGCCCGGTGACCCGACCAGCATCATCCTCGGTGGCAACGACACTGCCGCCAACCGGCAAATCCTCCTGCACCAACTGGGTCTCAACACACCGCTCTACCACCAGTACTGGATCTGGCTGATCCACGCCCTCCACGGAAATCTCGGGCAGTCGTACCTCACCCACGAGACAGTGGGGCACGTCATCGCCACGGGGTTTCCGATCGATGTCGAGCTCATCATCATTTCCCAGGTGGTGGCGTTTACGGTGGCCATCCCGCTGGCGCTCATCACCTCTCGTCGACCCAACCGGCCATTGGACAACATCGCCACCACCGGGACCTTCGGGTTGCTTGCCCTTCCCCCGTTTTTGATTGCGCCGATACTGGTGGCCATCTTTGCCGTCGGCCTCCACTGGTTTCCCGCCACCGGGTACATACCCTTCGGCCAGAACCCGGCCACCAACCTCCACGACATGATCCTCCCTGGACTGGCCCTGACCGCCGGCTCGATAGCTGTCTATTACCGATTACTCCGCTCTGATCTGATCATGACCCTGCAGGAGGATTTCATCACCATGGCCAGGTCCAAGGGCCTCTCCAACCGGCGGATCATGATGCGTCAAGCCTTCCGCCCCTCCACCTTCTCGCTGCTGGCGGTGGCCGGTGTCAACATCGGCTCCCTACTGGCCGGCACCTTTATCGTCGAATACCTCTTTGCCATGCCCGGCTTGGGATACTCCATCGTCCAAGCCGTACAGCAAAGGGACTATCTGATTGTCCAAGGCATCGCGCTGGTGGTGGCGATCGCCTATGTCGTGCTGCAGTTCATCATCGACTTCCTGTTCACGGTGGTCGATCCACGAGTGACACGGGAGTGAACCATGGCTGACGAGCGGAAGCTTCACTCTCCGGGCGTAAGCAGTTCGCTCGGCATATTCCCAGGCCAGACACCGCCGGTCGTGATGGCGGCCGCTCTGGCCGAGTCACCGGTAGACGATGGCATCCTGGCCAAACGACCTCTGGGCGCACTGTTCTGGTTCGCCCTTGTCTGGGTGGCTCTGGTGGCAATTTTTGCCATCATCGCCAACTGGCTACCTCTTCCCAACCCGAACTACCAGAACTACGCGGCTATCAACGCTTCCCCTGGGATTCACCACATCCTGGGCACTGACGACCTCGGACGCGACCTCCTCAGTCGGATCATCTTCGGTGCCCGGGTGTCCTTGGTGGTGGGTTTTGCCTCCGTCGCCATCGGCATGCTCATCGGCGGCACCCTCGGGCTCATCTCGGGATTCAAGGGCGGCAGGCTCGACGTCGCGCTCAATGCCGGTTCATTCGTGATCCTGGCCTTCCCGGCCATCGTGGCCGTCATCGCCATCGTGGCCTTCTGGGGCCAGACCCTGGCCAAAATCACCATCATCATCGGCGTTGGCACCATCCCGATCATGTTCCGGGTGGTACGCGCCTCGTCGCTCGCATTTGCCAATCGTGACTTCGTCATAGCCGCGCGTACTTTGGGTGCCACCAGCACCAGAATCGTCTTCCGGGAGATCCTCCCCAACGTCATACCGGCTGCAGTCTCCTTCGGGCTGATCACCGTGGCCGGTGTCATCGTGCTCGAAGGGTCGTTGGCCTTCCTCGGTCTTTCCGTTGCCCTTCCCACTCCTTCGTGGGGGAATCTGATCGCTGAAGGAACCGCCAATGGAAACCTGAGCATCAACCCGTACATCCTGATGTGGCCGGCTCTCGCCATGTTCTTCTTGTTGCTGTCGATCAACCTCATCGGGGACCGTCTGCGTCAGCGGTTCGATGTTCGGGAGGGCCTGCTATGAGCGCTCGCCGTTCGGGGAGATCTGCCGGCAGGACCCTCGAATTCCTCGACGTTACCGACTTGGCTGATCCTTTGTTGGTGGTGAACGATCTGCACACGTCGTTTCGCAGCGGCCGCGGCACGGTGCACGCGGTCGATGGAGTGTCACTCACCGTCAGCCGGGGAAAGACGCTTGGCATAGTTGGTGAGTCCGGTTCAGGAAAGACGGTTCTGGCCCGGTCGATCATGGGACTCCTCCCGACCCGAGATGTCATCCGCAGCGGCACCGTGCAGTTCGCCGGTCATGAGATGACCACCATGGCCCCGGCCCAGCTCCGCCAGGTGTGGGGGGCCCAGATGAGCATGATCTTCCAGGACCCCATGACCGCCCTCAACCCGGTGGTCAGAATCGGTAGGCAGATCACCGATTCACTCCGCCTTCACCTGCACATGGATCGCAGAGAGGCCAATGCCACCGCGGTCGAGCTCCTTCGTTCAGTGGGTATTCCCTCCCCCGAAGAACGGGTGCGTTGGTACCCGTTCCAACTCTCGGGAGGCATGCGCCAACGAGTCATGATCGCCATCGCCCTGGCTTGCGCACCCCGCCTGGTCTTGGCTGACGAACCCACCACCGGGCTCGATGTGTCAGTGCAGGCACAGATCCTCGACCTGCTCGAAGCAATGCAGAACGAACGCCATATGGCGGTCGTTCTGGTTACGCACGACCTCGGGGTGGTGGCAAAACGCGCCGATGAGATCGCCGTAATGTATGCGGGGCGCATCGTCGAACGAGCCCCGACCCGCACCCTGTTTGCCCACACCCACATGCCGTACACACGGGCGCTGATGGACTCCATTCCCCGGTTGGCCAACCCGAGCGGGACCCGACTCCAGGCCATTGGAGGAAGACCCCCTGACCTGATCCATCCTCCCAAGGGTTGTCGATTCGCGCCCCGGTGTGCCTACGCCCAGGACAAGTGCCGCGAGTCCGATCCCCCACTGCGGACAGCCGCATCGTCCGACCACGTCTTTGCCTGCTGGTTCCCGTTGGTGGACAGGGTATCGGCCGATGGTTCCGCCACAAGTTCAGCTTCGGAGGTCGATAGGGAGGCGCCGTCATCATGACAGACCCACTGACAAACCATCTGGCCGCCGGATCAGTCGACCCA
Source organism: Acidimicrobiaceae bacterium (assembly GCA_003133325.1). Classification (GTDB taxonomy): domain Bacteria; phylum Actinomycetota; class Acidimicrobiia; order Acidimicrobiales; family RAAP-2; genus DASZIT01. The sequence goes on from PKXA01000033.1 coordinate 44,635, forward strand.
TCGACGCCGAACACCGTGCTTCAGGTGGAGAACCTGGTGGTCGAGTTCCGTAGCGGCAGGGGACGGGTCCAGGCCGTCACTGACGTCAGCTTCGAGGTCAAGAAGGGTGAGACGCTCGGATTGGTCGGAGAATCAGGCTGCGGCAAGACAACCACCGGTCGGGCACTGGTGCAGGTGCAAAAGGCAACATCGGGCACCGTCCGCTTCAATGGACAGGACCTTGGCAAGCTCTCGGGAAGAGAACTGCGAGCATTGCGATCGAAGATGCAGATGATCTTCCAGGATCCGATCTCGTCACTGAATCCCCGGAGGCGCATTCGCGACATCGTCGCCGAGCCCCTGGTCATCTGGGGCATCGGATCCAAGGCGGAGCGAGAAGAACAGGTTCGCACCATGCTCGAGTCGGTCGGCATCGACCCGGACACCGCTGGTGACCGCCGCCCCCAGGAGTTCTCCGGGGGGCAGTGCCAGCGCATCAGCATCGCACGTGCTCTGATGGCCAAACCGTCGCTACTCATCTGCGACGAACCGGTCTCGGCCTTGGATGTCTCCATCCAGGCACAGATCCTCAATCTGCTCGCCGACCTGAAAGCCGCGTTCGGGCTCACCATGGTCTTCATTGCCCACGACTTGGCGGTGGTGAAGAATGTCAGTGATCGGGTGGCCGTCATGTACCTCGGCAAGTTGGTAGAGCTCACCGGATCCGACGAGCTCTACCGGTCGCCCGCCCATCCCTACACCGAAGCACTGATGGCATCGATCCCGGAGCCCGATCCCGATCATTCCTCCGACCACAAGGCACTCGTCGGCGAGCTGCCCTCGCCTCTCAACCCCCCCTCGGGGTGCCGGTTCAGGACACGGTGTCCCTATGCCCAGGAACGTTGCGCCAGCGAGGAGCCGCCTCTCCGCGAGATCTCACCCGGGCATCAGGTGGCGTGCCATTTTCCGCTCGTCCGGGAATCCGCCAGCAAGGCGACGACAGTCCCCGCCTGACCCGCCGGGAAGCCGTGCCCGGCGTGCCGACGCATCGCCACTGTGACATCAGGGCCCGGAACAGGGGATCCTCGGGACTGAGCGGGGTGAAAGGGGATCGTGACGGGCTCGGTTGGCCAGCGGATCCAACGCGAATTGCCTCGGGTATCCGTCGACTCCGGCGGCCGCGAGCCGGCCCGTGTGAACCACCACGCCCAACCGGCGACAAGAACATCATTGTTGTTTCGGGGCAGGTTCGTTGCTGCCGGCGGGAGTACACTTCAAGCAGGGAAAGGGGTGTTGACATGTCCGATAAGTCTCCCCGCAAGGCTGCCTCCAAAAAGACCGGCAAGACGCTCAAAGAGAAGCGTCAGGCCAAGAAAGACAAGGAACAGACCCGAAAGGGCTGACCAGTTGGCGGCCCGTCCCGGCCTTTCGGCTCTCATGGGCAGACTGATCAGTCACCGGGTTTCGCCCACGATCTGGTCCAGAACGGACTGCGAACCTCAATCTTGTTCTGGGCTTCGTGGTCTGGAGCGGTCGTAGACCCGCGGCCACACATCTAATCCGTGTCAAGTCGACGCCTCGAACATCGGCTGCCCCCCATCCCTGATCCGGCATCGAGGAATTTCTTCCGCAGGGTGAAACTGGTGCACGTGTGATCGTTACCCCATAATCTCGGAACCTTGTCGACGCCGCGGAGTGTGGCGGCGTCGAGTTGCCTCTCTGCACGTTGATCGCTGCCCAACGCAGCCCGTCCTTTGGACAGATCCATGCTACGTTCACCCCGTGGCCGCCAGCAGAGTGAGGACCTGCGCTCGGGTGTTGCGTTGAGATGATCAGGGCGATGGGACTTACCAAGTCCTACGGCGAGAAGGTCGTAGTCGACGATCTCTCCTTTGAGGTCAACCCGGGCACGTTCACCGGATTCATCGGTCCAAACGGCGCCGGCAAGTCGACCACGATGCGCATGCTGCTCGGGTTGGACCATCCTGATGCCGGCACGGCCACGATCTCAGGTCTCCCCTATCCCGATCTCAAAGATCCCATGCGGGAGGTCGGCGTGCTCATCGAGGCCAAGGCCTTTCACGCCACCCGCACAGCACGCAACCACCTGCGAATGCTGGCTGCCGCTGGCGACATCAGCCGAGCGCGGATCGATGAAGTACTTGAGATGGTGGGACTGGCCAGTGAGGCTGACCGTTCCCCCGCCGGGTACTCCCTTGGCATGGCCCAACGATTTGGCCTGGCACTGGCCCTCCTCGGAGATCCGGGGATTCTCATTCTCGACGAGCCGACAAATGGACTTGACCCAGAAGGAATCGCCTGGATGCGTGACCTGCTGCGCTCGTTGGCCGATGATGGCCGCAGCGTGTTCGTCTCGAGCCATCTGCTCTCCGAACTGGCACAGGTGGCCGACGAGGTAGTGGTGATCGGTCAGGGCCATCTCATCGCCGCGGGCAGCGTGGCCGACTTCGTGGCCGAGAGCCAGCACAACAGGGTGAAGGTGAAGTCGCCACAGATCGATGTACTGAAGCACTTGCTCGTCGGTTTGGGAGCGACCGTCAGCGTCGATGAAGACGGGGCGCTCGAAGTGAGGGGCGCCGATGCCGAGGCCATTGGACAGCTCGCCTTCCAAAGCGGGATAGAACTCCACGAACTGGCATCAGTGGCGGCCTCTCTCGAAGAGGCGTTCTTGGAGGCCACCGCCGATTCGACCGAATACCGCTCGAAGACAGGCAACGATCCCACGTCCTCGCCCGAGGGCACGCCATGAAACGAGTGCTGCGTTCGGAGTGGATCAAGTTCTCCACGGTACGGACCAACATCATCGTCGTCATTGCCGGAATTGTGGTGACGCTTGGACTGGCTGCGCTCACCGCCGCGCTGGTCAAACTGGGTCCAACTGCCACGTCTGCAACTGCGCTCCAGTCGGCGACCAATCCGTTCCTGCTGTACTTCCTGCTGATCCTCGGCGTCCAGTCATTCACCCAGGAGTACCGATTCGGCACCATGCGGGTGACGCTCACCGCATCGCCCAGAAGGATCGATGTGTTCTGGAGCAAGCTCGTCATCCTCGGCCTGGTCGGGGTGGTCACGTGCGTCGTGTACCTGGCGATCTCGTTTCCGGTGACCATGGCGATCCTGCATCAGCGTGGCCTCCCCACTGCTCCGTTCTCCGATCACCAGGTTCGACAAGCGCTCTTTGGCTATGTCGCCGTGTGCGCCCTCGGCTCGGCTCTCGGTGCTGCTGTCGGGGCACTGATACGAAGCACTGCACTCGCCGTCACACTTGTACTCGTCTGGCCCCTGGTCATCGAGCAGACGATGGCCAGCCTGCTGCCCAAAGCAGTCTCCAAGCACCTCCCCTTTCAAGCTGCCCAAGCGGCCGTGGAGCTGCCCACCAAGGGATACCTCGACCACTGGGCCGGTCTGGCCACGTTCGCTCTGTTCACTGCCGTGTTCGTCTACGTGGCCTTGACCCGCTTCACCCGTTCTGACGCCTGAGCGAGTGCATTGACCCGACGGGCCACACATTGAGATCTTCTGGTGTCTGGAGCGACATGGAAACGACCAGGCCGACAGTCCGGGACCGGGCGGTGAACCTTGGCTCAGCAGGAGCCGAGCTCGCTGCCCTTGTGTTGGCGGCCCATCCCGACCTTCTTCGGGCTGGTCTCCCCCGGCCCCGGTGCCCTGATCCGGCACACCGCCGGAGCTGCCACCGCGGTATTCGGGCTGAAGTTGGTGCTGCCCGGGGCGGGCATCGCCCTCAACCGAAGCGACGCGTGGAACCCTATTGCGAGCCGAAAGCGATGGGAGCCCCGTGTCCAGCATTCCTCTCGTAGACGACCATCCGGCCATCAGTCAACGCCGGGTGTTGGTGATCATCGGCGGCCTGCTGCTGGGAATGGTGTTGGCCTCGCTGGACCAGACCATCGTGGCCACCGCGCTGCCGACCATTGCCGGCGACCTGCACGGGCTTTCGCACCTGTCCTGGGTGGTGACCGCTTACCTGCTCGCCTCCACCGCCTCCACCCCGCTGTGGGGCAAGCTCGGGGACCTCTACGGGCGCAAGAGCTTCTTCCAAGCCTCCATCGTCATCTTCCTCGTTGGCTCCGTCCTCGCCGGGCTGAGCACCTCGATGCTCGAGTTGATCGCATTCCGGGCCCTCCAGGGCATCGGGGGAGGCGGGCTCATGATCGGAGCCCAGGCGATCGTCGGCGATGTTGTCTCGCCTCGCGAGCGGGGCCGCTACATGGGTTTCTTCGGCGCCGTGTTCGGGGTGACCAGCGTAATCGGCCCCCTGGTCGGTGGTTTCATCGTCACCAACCTGTCCTGGCGGTGGATCTTCTACATCAACCTGCCGATCGGAGCCGTCGCCCTGGTGGTGACCACCATTGTGCTGCCGAATGCCCTCACCCGGGTCCACCACGTCATCGACTACCTCGGCACCATTCTGCTCGCTGGCGCGGCCACCGGTCTGGTGCTGCTCGCCACCCTCGGGGGCACCACCTACGCCTGGGTTTCGGCGCCGATCGCCATCCTCGGAGTCGCCAGCATCGTGCTCCTGGCCATCTTCGTCATGGTGGAGCACCGGGCGGCCGAGCCGGTCCTCCCACTCAAATTGTTCGCCAACCGGATGTTCTCGGTCACCAGCGTCGTCGGTTTCGTCGTCGGCTTCGCCATGTTCGGAGCCATCACCTACCTGCCCCAATTCATGCAGATCGTCCGGGGAGCGAGCCCCACCGGCTCTGGTCTCGAGCTGCTACCCCTCATGGCCGGCCTGCTTCTCACCTCGATCACCTCAGGGTTGTTGATCACCCGCTGGGGCCGCTACAAGATCTTCCCCATCCTCGGCACGGCCCTCATGACCATAGGGATGTACCTGCTCTCGCTCCTCAATGTCGGCACCGGCACCCTCGACAGCTCCCTCTTCATGTTCGTGCTCGGCGTGGGCATAGGCGGTGTCATGCAGGTCCTGGTCATCGCCGTGCAGAATGCCGTCCCCTACGAAGACCTCGGTGTCGCCACCGCGGGCGCCACCTTCTTCCGCTCGATCGGAGGGTCGTTCGGAACCGCGGTGTTCGGCGCCATCTTCGCCAACCAGCTCGCCGGCAATCTGACCCACTACCTCGCCGGCACCCCGGTCCCCGCCGGTTTCCACCCCACTGCGGGGGCCAGCCCGGCCACGCTCGCCAAACTGCCCCCCTCCGTGCACTCTGGCTACATCCACGCCTTCTCGGCATCCCTGCACACCGTGTTCCTCATCGCCGTCCCCATCGCCGCGGTCGCCTTCCTATTGACCTGGCTGCTCAAAGAAGTTCCGCTCCGCAAGACGACCCAGGCACCCAACCCTGCCGACACCCTGGCCCCCACTGCCATGCCCGCGGTGCGCTCCTCCCTCGACGAGATCGCTCGGGCCCTCAGCGTCCTGATGAGCAGGGAAGGGCGGGTACGCTCCTACGAGCGCCTCGCCGCCCGGGCCGGGCTCAACCTCGACCCCCGCAGCTGCTGGATGCTGCTCCGCCTCCACGATCGCCCTGCCGACGACCTGGGAGATCTCGCTCGGCACCTCCGCGTCCCACCATCCTCCCTCGAGCCCCTCATCGACGCCCTGGTCGAGCGGGGCCTCGTCGCATCGAACGGGAACGTCGAACACGCCACGCCGGACATCCCCCGGTTCAGCCTCACCGACCAAGGACAACTCGACATCGAGCGTCTCGCCGCGGCCCGACGTGACACCCTTTCCGAATTGGTGGCCGACTGGGCCCCCGAGCGCCACGTCGAGCTGGCCGAGTTGCTCACCCGCCTGGCGCGAGAGTCGATTGACGACCCTGTCCCGCCCAACTGACCGGAACCCCGCACTTCCACTCCGGCCGTCCGACAACCCCGACTCACCGTCGGCGAGACGGACGACCGTGCGGTCGCCGCGCTGGTATGCCGGGAAGTCAAAGATCTCCGCCACAATGAACCCTGTGTGGTGGGAGGACTTGAGCCTCATTTCCGCACGCACGCTGGTCATCGCCGGTGGAACCGACAGCCACCTTCCACAAGACCAGATCGCTTCCCTCGCTGACCGTATTTCCGGTGCAACCCTCGTCACGATCCACGCCGGGCACAACGTACATACCAGTCGCCCGGACTCTTTCCTGGCCGAGTTGCTTCCGTTCCTGGCCCGTTAGCCTCGATCATTCTTCCC
>PKXA01000126.1 GCA_003133325.1 Acidimicrobiaceae bacterium
GGTCATGCTGACAGAAAGGGAGCCGAGTTCGTGGCCAACCAACCTTTTGAACTGGAATAGTTGAAGTCTAATTCTGTCTAGTTCCATTGACGTAGTTAGTCTAGTACCCTAGACAGTGCCACGTGAAGCCAATAGCCAAACGGGTCGTGGTCAGGATGCTTTCTCAAAGGGGTGCGACGATGATCCGGCAGGACGGCGATCACGAAGTGTGGAAGCTGGGCGACTGCCAGTGCTACGTGCCGAAGCACAAGACCGTGACCGCTGGGGTTTGCCGCAGCATTCAGGATGCAATGGCCCCAGAGTTTGGAAAGGGATGGCTGCAGAAATGACCGACGTCTATGAGTACGAGATCCACCAAGAGGGACGCAGCTGGGTCGTCCGGATCCCCAGTTTGGGTCTCACGACGCAAGCTCGGAACTTGCGTGAGACCGACCGCATGGCGAAGTCGATCATCGCACTGCACCTTGAGAGGGACCCAACCTCGTTTGAGGTGTATCGATCGAACATCATTGGTCTCCCGGGAACCGTCGCTCAAGATCTCCAGCGGGCCATTGAGGAACGTGGCCGACTTGCTGCTGCACAGGCGGCGTCAGTCAGCGCTACCACGAAAGCGGCCACCGAGCTGGTCGAAATTGGTGTCCCGCTCCGAGACGCCGGATACCTTCTAGGCATTTCCCACCAACGGGTTGCCCAGCTCATCGACGTGTCTACCGAGACTGGGTGAATCCTGGAACTCAGGACCCACAGGTTCCTTGACTGCGGACTGGTCGCAGACTGCCCCCATATGTGCATTGACCGCGGTGTCCAGGGGTGACCCCCGTACGCCGGGACGGTGGGGGACTCCAACCGTCTTCCTTGGGCTCCAACCCTGTCCACCTGATCGTGTACAAGGTCGAACCTCTTGTTCATGCTGTGCCCACAGCGTAGACCGACGAACGTCGAGGTAACGGTCCTCCGAGTGATGAGGTCAGAACGGCCGCACCTCCTGGAACCTGTGGCCTCTCCCGTGGCGGGCTGAGGTCNNCACCGAGCAGGCGGCCCTCCCCCGCCTCAGGACGCTCGTCGCTCCCGCCGCGTTCGCGCCTTGCGGCGGTCGCCCCGGAGGAGCGCTCGGGCTCGAACCACCAGATCGCCAATGGCCTGTTCGTCGAGGGCCGGCGGTTCGTCCCCGTCACCACAACACGGCGGCTTGCGGCGGCGTTGGTCCGAGGGCGGTCGAACCCCGGCGAGGCGGTAGAGCTCTTCGTAGAAGTCGGCGCCAGGGTCATCGGCGCGATGGGCCCCGATGAGCAAGACCCATGCCCGCGTCTCGCCCTGGAACGCGACGACCACTCGGTCCTCGCCCCGCAGGTGCCTAACGCACAGCCGCTCCAGGGGATCCGGCCCGGTGACCCGGTAGCCGAGCGCTGCGCAGCCGCGCCGGGCGAGGTCGTCGAGGAACACTTGGTAGGCGCGTGCCGCCGGGCCCCGCAGCCGGGCGGCTTGCGCCTCGGCCAGCGGGGTCTCCAGAACCTCGACAGCCACCGCTACGGCGTGGTGGTCGCGGACCGCACGACCCGGCCCTCGCCGCGGCGCATCTCCGCCAGGCTCTCAGCGAGGTCGTCGCGGCCGGCGAGGGCATCGTCGGCCAGCCGGCGGTAAACCTCGTCGAGCAGACCCCTCGTTCTGCCGGCACGACGCAGGTCGGCAACAAGGTGACTAACGAGGTGGAGCCGGTCGGCATCGAGGAGCAATCGGGGCCGGTGCTGGTGCACGGTCAGCACGCCCTCGGCCGCCCAGTCACGCACCGTCTTCTCCGTCAACTGCAGGATGTCGGCCGCGACGACAGGGCGCACCGGGGCGGAGCCGGCCAGTTCGGCCCGCACCACGGCGAGAAGCTGCTCCCGCCTCGGGTCCTTTGCAGGCAGTGAGGCGGCCACCTGCTCCAGTGTCTCGATGCGCTCGAGCAACTGGCGGGTCTGTTCTGCTTCCACTGCCAATGCTGCCATTATGGCCTCCTCTCGACTACTGAGTATAGCCCATATTCTCGATACTCATGTAACGACTACATCTACGGGCCGAACGGCCAGGTGGTCGAGCAGGTCAGCGAGTCGACAAACGCGGCGGACTACTGCGTCACCGACCAGCTGGCCTCCACGCGAGGGCTCACCAACCAGGCTGGCAATGTCACAGGCCGGGGCGGAGGCAACCGTCGTGGCCAGGTGGATGGCCGAGGTCCAGGGAGGGCGAAGCCTGGACACCGTGCTGAAGGTGGAAGCCCAACGATTGTGTGCCTTCTCTTCTCCGCTCACTCCAGAAGAGGCCGCTGAGTATCTCGGCTTGGAGCTAGATGTCTGGCATACAGTCCGCCACAGCCTTGCCGACTCCCGTATCTTCACCGGGCTGCCGCCGAACCTCGACAACAACCGAGCCGGATCAGACTCCGGTGGAAATCCGTCGGTTCATGAACTGACTATTACTCTCAGGCCGCCCGGGTAGGAGACGGAGCAAAAGTTCCCCACTCGGCTCTCGGCTCAAGACCTCGGCGAGAACCGGTGGGTCCTCGTCGTCTCCCACCACAAGGAAATCACCAGGGTGGGGATCGATCGCGACACGAGCGTGGCGGAGATGACCGTGTACGCCACCAGGCTCGTACTCCTGGTGGTCATCGACCCATAGTTCCACGGCTGGACTTGTCACATTGGAATTGTACCGCTCAACGGTCTGGCTCGAAGCCAGGATTCTCGACCGGCGACGAGAAACACGTTCGCAGCAACTCGAACCGCTCGGGCGTCGCATCAGGGAGCACTATCGAGTAGTGGCCCGGGTTGGCGAACGTCGCAGCGACCTCGAAGCCAGCCGACCGCAGCGTGCCGCAGCGGACCGGCTACACGACTCGGCCACGTTATCCGGTACATCGGTGAGGGAGGAGGCGATGGCGGGAGCCACGCAGCGCTCGGAGACGACCGTCCGGTCGGCTGTCGACGATTTCTTGTCCTCGCCCCGACTGGCCAACGTCAACACAGCCCGGGCGTACGCGGCCGTGCTCGACCGGGTGGCGAGCGATGTCGGAACCGGCCAGCTCCTCGCCGAGGTGTCCGGGGACGACCTGGCCGAGGTGGTGGAGAGGGAGGTCGAGGACGAGCAACGCCACCACCGCATCATCGGCGAGATCGCCACCGCCATCGGCGAAGGTATCGCCTGGAGAAATGACGCCGACACCGTACGCAACATGCCTCAGGGCAAGCCCCTCCCCAACCTCGAGGAGGTAACCAAGAGGTTCCTCGCTGCTGAACGAGCCGACCGGAAACAGCTGCGTACCCTTCGTAAGGAGTTGCGGCCGTTCCGCGACACGACGATGTGGTCGCTGCTGGTCGAGGTCATGGAGCTCGACACGGCGAAGCACATCCTCCTCCTCACCTTCATTCGCGATCACCTAACCCGTGGTTCAGGCTGAGATCGCATAGCGGGATTGGCAAAAGGGTCAAATGACCCTAGTGGGTCGTCGAGGTCAATGGCGACAATGAACCTTGAAGGCTTGTCGACAGAGGAGAAAAATCATGCGACGTAACGTATTTGATGTCCTCGCCAGTGCGGGAGGGGCGGTCCTTGTGATTGTGCTCCTGGTGGCCGGTTCATTGTCGATGTGGGGCTACAGCTTCGCCAGTTCGAACGTCCACAGCCAGTTGGCTCAGCAGCAGATCGTCTACCTCAACCAGTACGCCGGCCAACCGCTGACGGCGGGTGCGCAGGCCGAGGCCTATGCCGACCAGGGCACGACCCCGCGGGCCCTGCTCGTCGAGGACTACGCCTACTCGGAGTCGGAGTTCGCTAATCGAGGCGAAGGGGGCAGCTGCCGGACGTTGACGCCGGCAATTCGGTGCCGGGCTACACTATTTATTTGGACTTAGGTTTCAATGGCATCTTCGGTGATGTCCTCGTGTAATTGCTGATGCCGGGGGCGAACGATCTCTTCGGTGTGTGCCAGCCCGAAGGGGATGAAGAGCAGCCCCGGCTGGTACACATGGTCGTCGTTCTGATCCACGACGACGATCTCGACATCCGCGGCTGGGTAGAGCCGCCGCAGGCGGTTAGCGCTCAGGGTGCCCCCGGTACCCCACCGGGGATGACGATTCGCTTGGGCATGCTCCCATTGTCGGCTCCAGATCCCGGTCCGAACGCTCTCTATTACCTTCGGGGCCGGCCGCCTTACTCCCTAGCTCTGCGCGAGACGATCGCCGCGAAGTGCGGCCTCGCCGGCACCGGACGACTGCTCGACGTTGGCTGCGGTCCCGGTGTGCTTGGCGTCGAACTCGCCCCGCTTGTCGGCGAGGTCGTTGGCCTGAACCCCGATGTCGACATGCTTGCCGAGGCGGCTCGCCACGCCAGACAGGCTCGGGTAGCCAATGTCCAGTGGGTCGAGGCCCTGGCGGAGCAGATCCCGGAACTCGACCTTGGCACGTTCCGGCTGGTGACCTTCGGCCAGTCGTTCCACCGGACCGACAGGGAACGGGTAGCCGAGGCGGTGTTCGACGTGCTCGAACCAGGCGGAAACATCGCTCTTGTGGCCCACACGGTGGAAGACCGGCCGGAGCCGGCGGGGCCTGGCCTCCCCAAGATCCCCCACGAAGCCATCCGGTCGCTGGTGGACAAGTATCTGGGTCCGAAGCCTCGAGCTGGACGCGGGTTCGCCGCCCCCGCCACGGACCGATGGGAGGATGCCCTCGGCCGGACTCGCTTCGGGCGCTGCCACCAGATGTTCGCTCCAGGTCGGCCCGACATAGTCCAAGACGTCGACGGCGTCCTCGCCAACTACCTGTCGATGTCGTTTGCCGCCCCGCACCTGTTCGGCGACCGGCTCGACCTCTTCGTGGCTGAGGCCGGCCAGGCCCTGGCCGAGAGCTCCCTTCGGGGCTCTTCTGGGATTGGCCGGGAGACACAGAGATCGTTATTGCCGGCAAGCCGAGATAACGAACGGGGGCCAGGCCCGCGTGGCCGGAGTCCCGACTGAGGATGGAGGATGTGTGTCAGACTCAGGCTCGCACCACCCTGCCTCCGGCTTGAAGGACACGATCATGCTCGAGAAGCACAAGGCCAAGAAACCCACCCATGGGGTGCTCACGGATGCGGAGTTCGAGACCCAGAAGGCACGCCTCCTCGGGGAGTAAGGGTGCGCTTCCATGCTGAGCACCGAATCGGCGGGTCCGAAGAAGCCGTGGCCGCTCTTCTGGTCGATTCCGCCTTCTATCTCCACCTCGCCCTCCCGGACTTGAGCCTGCCGGAGCTGGTCGACGAGGAGTCCGGGGCAGGCTGCGCCATGTTGCGCCTCCGCTACGAGTTCGTGGGGAGCCTCGATCCGATCGCCCAACGTTTGCTCGGCTCCAGCCGGCTGGCATGGGTCCAGGAGGTGCAGGTCGACAAGTCGGCAGGCACCGGCGCGCTCAGCTTCGAAGCCGAGAAGGACCCGAGGCGCCTGTACGGTGCCGCCGACTTCGTCCTCACCGAAACCGGGGGAGGCACCCTTCGGCGCATCGATGGCGAGCTGGTGGTGGGGGTGCCGGGCATCGGTCGCATGGCGGAACGACGCATCGTGCCAGGCCTCCTGCGCCGGATGGACATTGAGGCGCAGGCGATGGACGACCAGCTGCGGAGGCGGCCGGGGTGATCTCGAGGGGGCTACGTCGAGGACGCCGCGGACACCGGTGACGCCAGCTTGAGGGCCCCCAATGAACCGAAGAAGTTGGCCTGCCCGAAGCTGAAGACTCCACCATCGGAGGCCACCAACCAGTACCCGGTGGCCTGGAGCGAGAAGTTGGAGAAGTTCAACGCGTAGGGGCCGGGGGCGATGCTCACGATCGGCTTGTTGAGTGGCTGTCCACCCATCGAGCCCATGAAACCGGCATTGCCGAAGTTGAACACCCCGCCGTCCGAGGCCACCAGCCAGTAGCCGTCCCCAACGACTGACCCGTCCTGAGGGTTCACCGATCCGGCGGTGGAGGCGATGCCCACGATGGGCTTGTTGAGGCGCTGGCCTCCCATCGACCCGAAGAACTTGGCGTCACCGAAGGAGAAGATGCCTCCATCACTGCCCACCAGCCAGTAGCCGCCGCTGTCAGGAGTGGCGGCGATCCCGACGATGGGGGCATTGAGGTGCTGACCACCCATCGAGCCCATGAAGGACGCGTCGCCGAACCCGAACACCCCGCCGTCCGAGGCGACCAGCCAATAGCCGTAACCGGCCTGGGTCGCCGCGATACCCACGATGGGCGCATTGAGGGGCTTGCCCTGGAGCGACCCGTAGGCGGTAGCGTCACCAAATGCCGCGACGTTGCCATTGCTCGCCACCAGCCAGTAGCCGCCGCTGTCAGGAGTGTGGGCGATGCCCACCGTGGGGGCACCGAGCGACGATCCGGGCGATGAGCCATAGAAGCCGCTGGCGCCGAAGCTGAAGACCCCGCCGTCACCCGCGGCCATCCAGTAGCCGCTCCCGGCGGCGGGCACGGTGAACACCGGTGTGCCTCCGGTGTTGACGGAGATGTTGTTGCCCGAGATGGCGCTCGAGGAGGCCAAGGCCGACTGCCAGATGCCGTAGAAGACGTTGGAAATAGTGTTGCCCTGGATCACGGTGCCCGTCAGTGGTGCGAAGACGCTCAGCACCTCGACCCCAGCAGTCTGGGTGAGGTTGGCGCTGGCCGGTGGACCTTCGGTGTCACCGGAGGTGCCGCTGGGGCCGACGGGGATGGCGTCGTTACTGAAGGTGTTGTTGGTGACCACGTTGCCGTTGATGTCCTGGAGCGGGGCGTGGCTGTGGATGGTCATGCCGGCCAGCCCGTCTCCGACGGCCGTGTTCCCGGTGAACGTGTTCTTGTAGACGGCCGAGCCCGAACCGTCGGCCGCGGCCAGTAACCCGGCGGCCCCGTTGTTGTTGGCTGTGTTGTTCACGACCATGTTGTTGTAGACCCCGGCCTGGGACGGCTGGGGTTGGCCGATGGTCGGCCCACTTGTCGAGACCGCGGCCTGGCTGTGGCCGGCCAGGGTGATCCCGCAGTCGGTGGCGTTTCCATTCACGGTGTTGCCGCTGATGGTATTGCCATCGGTCGGCCCCGTCTCGTCGGTCAGCAGGATGCCGCCGGCGTTGTTCTCGACGGTGTTGTTGGACACTGTCGAGTTGACCACGCTCATCAGGTGGATCGTCTCGCCGTAGTCATCGAAGGGGTTGGGGGGCTGCGGGCAGTCGGCGGCGGTGGGGTGGTTTATGCAGGCGTCGTTGTTGTTGACGATGTTGTTCTCGATGAGGGCGCCGGTCACGCTGGTGGGCGTCGGAGCCGTTGCCGGTGGGGTGAAAAGGCAACCATTGGTGTTGGGTGTGGACGGGGTAATGCAGATGCCCTCGTTGTCGGCGTTGAGGACCGACAGGCCGTCGATGGTGACCTCATTGGCGTTGATGACCAGGCCGTTGGGCGCACCGGTAGCGTCGATGATGGTGTTCGACGCCGACCCTTGCATTGCCGGGTCCGAGGTAATGGTGACCCCGCTCAGCAGGGGCCCAACCGTGTCGGAGGTGCCTGTCGGGTTCTGGGCGGACGGGTAGGTTCCGGGCTCCAAGATGATGGTGCTGGCGGCGGAGGCCTGGGAGAGGGCGTAGCCGAGCGTGAGACAGTTGGTTTCCTGGCAAGTGCCAACGTCGTGCCCGTTTGTCGCCACCCTCAGTGTTGCCGCCGCCGCCCCTGCCGGAGAGATAGCGACGAGGGAGATCAACGTCCCGCTCCCCACCACCAGTGCAGCTGCGGCGATCAACCGGCCGAGCCGGCTGCTGTGACGCCCAAAAGACCGTGCCATCAACGTCCTCCCCTACCACTGTCGTGTGCCTGTCGTGGTATCTGCCGCCGACCGCCTGGGATCATATATGGGCCGACCCCGTTTGTCTCTTGCCACTTTCCCTACTCGCCCAGCGCTCGGTTGCTGGCCCCAACCGACAGCTTTTCGACGACGCCGCATTCGCGGCCAAACGTGCTCCCACCACGCTCTCTCCGGGAGGCCAACTCCACCCTCCGAGTCCGCCTCGGGTCGGTGCCCGTTGTCGAAGCACCGCAAGGCACCGCGACGACTCGAAGGAAGTGGCGCAGGACCGCGCCTCCAGCAACGATCGTCAGTCGATGAGCGCGTCAATGAGAGGGCCGATTCCGGCCAGCCGGGATGCCAACTCGTCGGGGAGATGATGGCGTGCGGCCAGGACAGCGGGGCTGGTGAAGCTGGCCTTGGTCTGACCATCATCGTCCCAGATCAGCACCTTGAGAGGAGAGGAGAGGAATCGGCCTTCGTTGGATCCGCCGCCGTAGAGGCGGATGTTGGCCGCTCCCCAGAGCTTTCGCATGCCCTGCTCGCCCCAGACGTCGACCCCTTGGGACCAGGACTGGAGAAAGGACATCAAGATGATACCTCGACTCCCGTAGTGGGAGTAGAGATCAGGCAGCTCGCGCCACCGACAGACGTTCGCTACCTCGTCGAGAGGACAGACCATCGGCGTTGCCAGTCGGCCACCCGCGGAGCGGGAGGCGAGCCGTTCTGCAGCCTGGACCACTGCGGCGGTCAGCGCGGCCGTGAGCGGCCCTGCCGAGCCTGGGCCCTCCTTGGACAGCGCGTACAGCGTGTCCGACGATCCCGCAAAGGCGTCGGTGGAGAATCGACGGCGGGCATCTCCGGCGGTGATCCAGGGTCCGAGATTCGGATCCGCGAGGAACGACACGTTCTTCCTCGCGGTGGCGAACACCCCGGCCCGCTGCTTCTCGGGTTGTTTGATGAAGTCGACGAGTGCGTTCGCGGCCAGGTGATGACCCGCTCCGGCGAGGACCTCGACGATCCCCTCGTTCTTGCCCTTGGAGACCCACTGGTAGACAGCGGTGAGTGGCTGGTCCGCGAGTCGAGCAGCGAGCAGGAGGACCGTCAGCAGCTCCTCGCCCTCGGGGTCGAAGTACGCATCCCGCTGCGATCCCGGTGGTCGGGATGCGGAGGCAAAGAGGCCTGCGAGCGTGCGTGCACCCGCGAGGTCACCAGCCATGTCGAGCGGGTTCCACCACCAGGTGGGACTCGCGTTCGCGATGCCCTGGGGATCGAAGATCCACACCGCCGCGTCCTTGCCGTTTCGGTCTTTGACTGCTCGGCGAGCGGTCGCGGTGAGGTCCACCACGTCGCGCTTGTTCGAACACGTGTAGGCAGCACCTGGTGCGCTGAGAATCGCGGGCGCGACCTGGGTGGTGGTCTTGCCGGTCCGTGCACCCGCGATCATCGCGGCCACGTCCTCCCAGGACTGGCGCACCACCTTGCCGCTCATCACATCTCGACCGAGCGCGATGCCGGGTCCGGGACCGGCTATCGGGGCACGCCGGGGATCGGTGTAGCGGGCGAGCGCACCCTCGTTGCGGGGCAGGCGTTTCGCCAGGCGGTCGACCAGTTCGCAGAGGCTGCGGTAGTGCGAGACGATCACCGCGATGACAGCTATGCCGACGGCGAGGATCACCGTTTCGCCAATCGCCTCCTCGGGAGCGCCTTTCGTCCACCGGGTCTTGTTGGTGACCAGATCAATGATGAGCACCGCGGGGTTGTTTGCCGGCGCACAGAGGTGGTCGAGCGCCGCGCCGAGGTGGATCGCACACCAGAGAAGCGTGGCCAAGACGATCACCGTGCCGACAGCGATGAGCGCGTAGAGCTCTTCTGCCATGGTCGTCTGGGAGATACGGTTGCGGGGTCTGATCATCAGTGCTGCCTCCATTGCTTGTTGGTGTCGTTGACCGCGAGCTCCGCGCGTGTGAGGACGACCTCGATAGGGATGCCCGGCCGCCCGCCGACTTTGATGAGGAACTCGGCTCAACCCGGTTCCGGGCCGACCAGCTGACCCGCACCGCGTTGGAGACCTACCTGGGCGAGATGGAGATGTCCGGCTACAGCCTCAGCTCCCGGGCGAGGGCCAAGGCGGTAGCGAGTGGCTTCGCCCGCTGGCTGGTCGAGGACAAGGGCCTGCTGCGCCGCAACCCCGGCCGGGGCCTGGTCCTTCCTCCCCAGGCGCTGCTGGCTCCCCGCCAACTCAGTGCCGATCAGCGCTACCTGCTTCGCTCGCTGGCGAAGATGGCCTCGGCTACTGGGCCGGATGCCGGGTGAGTGACGTGTCGTGGCTGAAGGCCGCACACGCCCACATCGGACCGAAGGTGGGCTGGGTCCACGTCGGCCACAAGGGAAACAAAGAACGCGACCTCGACCTGGTCAACGCCGCCCGTCGTCCCCTCCACGCCTACCTGCACCACGGCGGACGCGACCCCAACAGCCCGTTCGTGTTCACCTCGCAGCGCAACGCCAGACTCACCGAGGCCGGCAACGCCCATTGGTGGCGTCGGCTCCGGGTGACGGCCACCAAGGACGAGTGGGAACTGGTGGGTGATGTGACCTTCCACGATCTTCGCCACGACTTCGGGCACCGGGCTCGGGAGGCGGGCTGGAGCCTGGAGGAGGTGGCCTACTACCTGGGCCACATCACCCGCCGGGGACTGCCCGCGATCGCTACCACCGCCCGCTACACCCAGGTCAGCCGTGAGCAGGTCAAAGACAAGCTGGCTTTGTTGAAGGGGTGAACAGAACCTGATGGCGTCGATCGAGCGCACCGCTTATCCCCGCTTCAAAGCAAACCCGACCGCCACGGAGTTGCGTGACGTCTACACGCCGACCTTGCCCGAGGCCGAGTTCGTGCATGCCGGCGCTCGGGGCCCGTCGTCGTTGCTGTGTCTGACGATGTTGCTGAAGGCCTTCCAGCGCCTGGGTTACTTCCCGCCGGTGGCAGGCGTTCCCCCGGTCGTGGTCGACCACCTCCGCTCGTTCCTGCGTGTCGACCCGGACGTTCAGCCCGACGTCACCCCCCGGACCCTCTACCGCCACCACCAGGCGGTACGGGCCTATCTGGGCGTCGAGGCTTGGGGCCACGCCGGCCGACACGCAGCCCTGGTGGCCGCAGCGGAAGCCGCTGAGGTGCTGAACAATCCTGCTGACCTGATCAACGTGGCCATGGAGGAGCTGGTCCGCCAGCGCCACGAACTGCCTGCCTTCTCCACCCTGGATCGCATGGCCGGGCGGACCCGGACCGTGGTGAACCGCCGCCTGTTCGCCACGGTCGACACTCGCTTGTCCCCCGATGTGCTCAAGTCCCTCGACTCCCTGCTGGTGGTCGTCCCGGGCCAGCGGCGCAGCGCCTACAACGACCTCAAGGCCCTCCCGAAGCGGCCTACCGTCGGCCACCTGGGAGCCCTCCTCGACCATCTCGTCTGGCTCGACGACGTCGGCGACATGGCCCCGCTGCTCGTCGGTGTCCCGATCGCGAAGGTTGTCCACTTCGCCGCCGAGGCCAAGGCGCTCGACGCCGCCGAGCTGGGAGATGTCAGTCCGCCCAAACGCCGCACCCTCCTGCCCTGCCTGGTGGCCCGCGCCCAGGTCCAGGCCCGAGATGACCTGGCCGAGATGTTCACCCAGTGCATGGCCACCATCAACAAGCGGGCCAAGGAGGAACTGGCGGACATCCGCGATAGTCACCGAGAGAAGACCGAGGCCCTGGTCGGTGTTCTCGCCGACATGCTTACTGTCCTGGAGGAGGCTCCGTCCGACGCCGAAGCCGGGCGCCTGGTCAAAGAGGTCGTCGAGCCGGCCGGAGGGGCGGCGGCCCTGCTGGCCGACTGCGAGGCGGTGTCCGCGTACCACGGCGACAACCACCTGCCAGGCACCTCCACCGGGTCGGTCAGAAAGGTGCCCAAGAAGCGGACGGTCCCCAACTGCACGGCGTAGCCCAACACGGTGGCCTCCCGACGGCGACGCGCTATCCGGGCGCGATCTGCGTCGTTCAGCCAGAAGAAACGTTCCAGCTGCTCTCTGGTCGGCTCCCCCAGGAAGCGACCATACGCAGCAGCCTGCTCGTCGGAGAGGAACTCCACCGGCACAGGATCACGGTAGTCATCAGATCCACCCGGCTGCCTGAACACGACGATCAAGCCCACGCCGATGAGCCCTACCGCTAAATCTCGTACCGATCCTCGTCAGACCCCTACTTTCGCGAGCGGAGCACAGCGCTGTCTTTGCCAGTGCCCTCAAGAGATCATCAACCCTCGGTCCCCACTCCAACGCGTGGAGCCTCTGAACCCTTCTCAGTAAGTTGGAGCAGTAAGTTATTGCCCCGATTTCTAAGCTCCTGGTCAGTGCTCCCGCTTCCTACATAACACCACTTGACCAGGGAATATACGGGAACGGACGTAAACACACGTACCATCGGCGAAGAACCCCCAGTCAAGCGCGCTAACCAAGCTGCGCCACAGCCCGTCTCTCCAGTCCCAGGTCAGAGGCTCTGTTTCTAGCTCCCGGCCCTTACCCGTATCTATCGAGTAGCCATCGGGGTAGCAACTCTGATTCGGATTTGGAGTGGAGTGGTCATGGTAGCCGAAGCCAGACCGGCTCCCACTTCGAAGGAGCCCGCCGTCTTTGCCACACCGATCACGCAGCTTTCGGGCATTTGCCGGGTTTGACGAGGAGGACCACGTGAATGAAGCCCGGGTGACCTTTCTTACCTCAAACGCTCGACCACCTCTGAACCACCGCTTGCACCTCAGAGCCAGGTGCTGCTGCGGGATGCCGTCCGTCTCAATGCGCCGGACAAGCCTCCGGCGCGGTCACGATCATCCAAGCTGCTCGATCACCAACGACGCACTGTTCGGCCTCGTTCCCCCGGCCAAGGGGGTGATGGTCAGCGCCGTTGAGTTCCCGGCCGGGTTCCTGACCGTGAGCACGGAGTTTATGGTCGACGTGCTGATCAACGCGTCCTCCGTGATCTCCGAGGTGCCTGTGGCTCGCCCCACCACCGTGTAAGCGAGATCTGCCCCGTTGAGCGTCAAGATGAGCTGCCCCGCCTCGTTGATGGAGACGTCGAACGACACCTGGTAGGTGCCGATGGCCGACAGGTTGAAGGTAGAGGCGCTGATCCGTGTCCGGGTGATGTCGCGACATTGACAGCAGCTTCTCGAGCTCATCGTGTTGGAGCGTCGGGGTGATCGTCTGCCATCGACCCGGCATTCAACCCTTGTCAGACGTGATGGACGACCCAACTCACGCCTTGGAACGCCCGCCACCCCAGATAGATGACCGAGGCCACCAACATGAACTTGAAGTACCAGGGAGTACTGCGGTGTTCGAGAGTTTCCGAGCCACAGGTCGGGCACGTACCATCCTCGGCCAGCTGGTCATCCTCGAGGTGCTGATCGCACTGTTCACACCAGGCCACCGCTCACCTCCGACGTCCTCCACCTCCGTTGGGTCCCTTGGCCCGAACCCGTAGCTTGATCGGCGTGGGGCCCAGTTCAAAGCGCTCGCGCAGCCCCCGCTCGACGTAGCGCAGATAGGTCGGTTGGAGCCGACCGTTCGTGAACAGGGTGAAGGTCGGCGGGTCGTTCGCCCCTTGCACCGCGTACTGGATCTTGGCTCCCACCGGGGGGTGCGCCATCTGAATCGACTTCATGGCCCGGTTGAGCTCTCCGGTCGGGATGCGCGAGTGGTACGCCTCTTCGGCAGTGGCCACCGCCGGCAGAATATGGTGCACGCCCAGTCCGGACAGAGCACTGATCTTCAATACCGGTGCATCACCGAGGAAGGCCAGCCGATCACCGATGTCGATGAGGATGTCCGGCCGATCCTCGGTGGGGATCAGCTCCCACTTGTTCAGCACTATCACTGTCGGGCACCCGGCGGCGGCCACCCGTTCGGCCAATCGCTGATCTTGGTGGGTGACGCCCAGCGTGGCATCGATGATCAGGAGGGCGATGTCCGCCCGGTCCAACGCTTCGAGGGCACGCAGTACCGAGAAGTATTCGGTGCCCCGCTCGGTCCGTGACTTCCGGCGCATACCGGCAGTATCGATGAAACAGACTGTCCCCTCGGGGGTCTCCACCACCGTGTCCACCGCGTCACGGGTAGTGCCGGGCGCATCGTGGGTGATCGACCGTTCATCACCGACCAACCGGTTGAAGAGTGTCGACTTCCCGACATTTGGCCGACCGACCAGAGCGACCCGCGGAATCGAGGTGCCACTCCCCCGCCGGTCCCCGCCGGGTTCATCTTCATCTCCCGACTTTGCCGCCACGGCGTCAGGGTCCGGCAGGAGCCGCACCACGTCGTCGAGCAGGTCTCCGGTTCCCCGTCCATGCAGCGCGCTCACCGGCCACGGGTCACCCAAGCCCAACGAGACCGCCTCCCATGCATCGGGTTCGCGCTGGGACGAATCGACTTTGTTGACGACCACCCGCACCGGACGGCCGGATCGTTTGAGGAACCGGGCGACCGCCATGTCTTCGTCAATGAGGCCGACAGTCACATCGACCACCAGCAGCACGACGTCTGCCTCGGCCACCGCCCGTTCAGCTTGGGCACTGACCTGGGCATCGAGAGGATCGTCGGTCGACAGCCACCCCCCGGTATCCACCACGGTGAAGGCGTGACCGCACCACTCGGCATCGAGTTCTTTGCGATCCCTGGTGACGCCCGATCGTTCCTCGACCACCGCGGCCCGACGACCGACGATCCGGTTCACCAATGTCGACTTTCCCACGTTGGGCCGTCCGGCGATCACCACCAATGGTCGCGTGCGGGTGTTCTCTGTCGTGGCCTCCGGCGCAGGGGTGGTCATCGTGACACTCCGATCGTGACGGGTACCCGCGCCGGTCGGGACACTTCGGTGGAACCACATCCGCTAGCGGACAGGGTCGAAACAGGGCCGCTCCCGTCAAGTGCACGGCGCAACGAGAGTCCGTCGGTGGCAACGATCTCCACCGGACGAGGTAGGTCGGTCACTGTCAGGTTATCGAGGAAGCGACCCTCGGAGAGGCATGAGTCGGGAAGAAGATAGCGATGGCCTTGGGGCTCCGCCTCGAGGGCCCGGGTCAGATCGATGCCGGTCATCAGCCCCGATACGCCGATGTTGCCACCAAAATAGTCGTTCCGCACTGGCACCAGCCGGATATCCGAGCGTTCGAGGGACTCCACCAACGGGGCCAGAACCCGTGCGCCGTATTCACCGGTGAGGATGGCGATCGGTGCATCTCCGCCCGAATTTGGCGTGGTCGGATCGGCGCGTTGGGCCCGGTAGCCCGACGCCGGTGCCCCGTCCACCCAGGCGAAGAAGCCCGGCCGCACGCCCAACGCCGCCCGTTCGTCTCCCCCGAATGCCGCTTCGAATGCCCGGGCCATTCCCAGGCCGTTCTCGTGTTGAGGAAAGCCGTCGTAGGTGGATATTGCCGGGAAGGGCCGATCGGCCATCAGGTAGTACTCGTCGGCGGCGTAGACCATCCGTCGGCCGAGGGCAGTGAGAAAGGTCTCCTGCCATAGGTCAATCGCATCACAGACTTCGGCCGCTTCTTCTTGGGTGTGAGGTCGCATGCCCGATTCATTGGAGAATCGGCTCACCCCCAGAGGCACGCACGCCACCGTGGCCATCGTCGGGTACCGGTCGAGTACGCCCGCCAGGGTGTCGTGCAGGATCTCCCCGTTGTTGCGGTCTGGGCACACCACAATCTGGCCGTGAACCTCGATACCCCCGTCGAGAAGGGCGCTCAACCACCGCAAACTGGTGGCTCCGCGTTGGTTGCGCAGCAATCGTGATCGCACATCGGGATCGGTGGCGTGGATCGAGACGAACAACGGGCTCAAACGCTCAGTGAGAACCCGTTCCAGGTCCATCTCGGTAAATCGGGTGAGCGTGGTGAAATTGCCGTACAGAAACGAGAGCCGGTAGTCATCGTCCTTGAGGGACAGGCTCCGGCGCATTCCCTTGGGAAGTTGGTTGATGAAGCAGAACTCGCAGTGGTTGTCGCAGGTCCGAACCCGATCGAACAGAGCTGACGACACTTCTACACCCAAGGGCTCCCCCGGTTGCTTGGCGACCGACACCGAAAATGGGTCAGCCACCCCGCGACGGCGGACCACGAGGTCCAATTCGGGCTCGTCGACCAACAGGCTGTACTCGATGACGTCGCGCGGCGACCGTCCGTTGAGGAAGAGAAGTTCGTCCCCGGGCCGGAGCCCGGACAGATCCGCCGGTGACAATTCGGTGACGGCGACGACCGTAGGCGCCGCCGTACCGCGTGGTACCGACATGTGCCAAGGCTACCCGGTCCCCCGTGTGGCCACGGCGGCGCGCCCCGGTCCCGGTGCCATCGGCTCACCACTAGCCTGGGAATGTGCCCGTTGAACGAGTTCTTCTGGCCGAGCCGAGAGGGTTCTGTGCCGGCGTAGAGAAAGCCATCAAGGCGTTGGCCTGGATGGTCCGGGTCTTCGAGCCGCCCGTCTACTGTTACCACGAGATCGTCCACAACCAGTATGTGGTCGACCAGTTCCGGGCCCAAGGGGTCATCTTTGTGGATGACGTCACCGAGGTCCCGGCCGGGGCACCGCTGATGCTCTCGGCCCACGGTTCTGCCCCCGAGGTGGTCGATGCAGCCCGTGACCAGGGCCGGGTTGTGGTCGATGCCGTATGCCCCCTGGTCACCAAGGTGCACCATGAGCTCAAAGTCCGGGCCCGAAAGGGGTACACGGTGCTCTATGTCGGCCACCAGGGTCACGAGGAGGCGGTAGGCACCATGGCGGTGGCACCAACAGCTGTGCGCCTGCTCGAGCGGGTGGAAGACGTCGACGCGTTGCCGGAGCCTGAACCCGGTGAAGGCGGCTCGTCACAGGTGGCTCTGCTGGCCCAGACCACACTGAGCCACGATGAATGGTCCGGCATCGTCGATCGGGCCCGGGAGAGGTTCCCCGACCTGTGGATGCCAAACCGGAGCGATCTGTGCTTTGCCACCACCAATCGTCAGGCTGCGCTCAAAGCGGTCGTGGGACAGTCCGACGCAGTGGTGGTGATCGGATCGGCCAATTCCTCCAACACGGTGGCGTTGGAGAAGGTGGCGTTGGCATTCGGCTGTCCCCGGGTGATCCGGATCAATGACGCATCCGAGCTGCCCGACGACCTCAGCGGCACGGTGGGGGTGACCGCCGGTGCGTCCGCCCCGGAAGCTCTGGTGCAGGCGGTGGTGTCCCGACTTGCACCCATTCAAGGTGTCCAGTCGGCTCCGATCACCGTGGAAGAGGAGTACTTCCCACCTCCGCCCGAACTGCGCGAGATCCTGCGGAGCCTGGAGGCCGCGGTAGCCCTGATGACCGCGGCTCCGATGGTCGGTAGCGGGATGGTCGACGGTGGGACGACCTTGCTCGCGGGTGATCGCTCCATCGATGCCGCCGACGTGCTGGAGGCGTTCGCCGGTGGCTCGGCCGCTCAGTACCGTCCGGTCGAGGCCACCGATCGGTCGTAGAGCTCCTGAATCGTCTCGGTGAGCTCTTCGGTCATGGTGTGGAGGTGGCTCCGCGGCACCCGACCGCTCGCGGTACGGACCGGTGCGGCAATAGGCTCGCCCACCACCAGATGGATGCGCCGGGGTCGGGGGATCTTGGTGCCCTTCGGCATGACCGATGCCGAACCGCCGATACCCACCGGGATCACCGGTGCCCCGGTGCGTGCGGATAGAAAGGCAACGCCCTGGTGGAGATCCTGCACCACCGGCCCCGCTCTCCGTTCCCCCTCGGGGAAGAGGACCAACACTTCGCCGGCGTCCAGGACCCGCTGAGCCAGGCGCAGAGCCTCCCGATCAGCAGCTTGGCGATGAACGGGGAAGGCCCCTACCGACTGGAGGAACCGCCCAAGCAGAGGTCTCTTCCACAGGTTGTCCTTGGCCATGTAGTGAAGCTTTCGGCGGGTCACCTCCGAGGCCACAAAGAAGTCGATCCCCGAACGATGGACGGGAGCGATGATCACCGGTCCCTCGGAAGGAACCCTCTCCATGCCCTCCACCTTGGTGCGGAACAACAGACGGTTCAACCCATGCACCAGGGCCCGCAGAAACCGGTAGATCGGGGTGAAGCTGGTGTCCACCTCCGCGTCGCCAACCGACGGTGACTCCGCGTCCCGGGGACCGGTCGTATCGCTCACAGCCACGTCAGCACCTCTTCCACTACTGCTTCGCTCGAACGCCCGGTCGTGTCGATGATCTTCGCCCCTTCGGCAACCTCGAGAGGGGATGCCGCACGGGTGCTGTCGAGGTGGTCGCGCCTGGCCAATCGGGCAGGTCCCTCTTCGCTCCGGCGCCGAGCCCGCTCCTCACCTGAGGCGGTGAGGTAGATCTTCAGGTCGGCGTCAGGAAACACCACGGATCCGATGTCACGTCCCTCGACGACACCGCCGCGGTGGTCCACGACCCACTGGCGTTGCCGGGCCACCATGGTGGCCCGAACATCACGGTTGGCGGCCACCACCGATACCGCCCGGTTGACGTCAGGGGCGCGAATGGCCTCGGTGATATCCGTCCCGTCGGCCGTCACCCGGTCACCGACGTTGATCGACATGATGCGGGCCAGTGAGGCTATGGCCTGGTGGTCGGCGGGATCCACCCCACGGGCGATGGCACCCCACGCCACTGCCCGGTACATGGCCCCGGTATCCAGGCGCTGGAGTCCCAGATGGCGGGCCAATGCCCGGGACAGGGTCGACTTGCCGGCGCCGGCGGGCCCGTCGATGGCGATCACCCTTCCGACGCTGCCGGCCGGCTGGCCGGCAGGTGGTCGGGTCACTTCGCTGCCACCAGGGCCTCGAAATCCTGATGGAACCGCGGGTAGCTCGTCTTCACCGTTTCCCATCCGATGATGGTGGTCACATCGGTCGGCGACGGACAAGCGGCCCCGGCGATGGCGGCAGCCATGGCCATCCGATGGTCACCCCGGGCGTCGACAATTCCGGGCTGTAATCCTTGGCCTCCGGAAATCACCAGGTCGTCGCCTTCCGTCCAGGCGGTACCCCCGAATGCGTTCACCAGGTCCACCGTTCCACTCAGGCGGTCGGACTCCTTCACCCGCAACTCGCCCACGTCGATGAACCGGCTCTGGCCGGTTGCCATCGCCGCGGCCACGGCCAGGATCGGCACCTCGTCGAGAGAGGGGATCTCATCGGCGTGAACCACGGTTCCGGTCAGTGACGAGGTCCGGCTGGTGATCGATCCGAGACCGGTCACCTGTTGATCCACCGTCACGTCTCCTCCCATCCGTTTCAGCACGTCGAGGAAACCTGTCCGTTCAGCCCCCAGGTGTATCTCGACCACGGTGACCACACTCCCGGGCACCACGACACCGGCAACTATCCAGTACGCCGCCTGCGAGGGATCACCGGGTACCGACACCGTGGTGGGGCTGAGATCGCTGCGGCGGATCCGAATGGTCCGCCCGGAACCGGAGTTGGAGACAGTGATGTCCGCCCCCATCTGCGCCAACATCTCCTCGGTATGCCCACGGGTGGGTACCGGCTCGTGCACCACGGTCTCGCCTTCGGCCGACAACCCGGCCAGCAGTACCGCCGATTTCACCTGGGCGCTGGCCATCGGGGGCGTGTACTCGATGCCATGCAATTTCCCGCCGATGATCTCCACCGGGGGAAGGCACCGGGAACCCTGCCCGCTGATGTGTGCCCCCATCCGCCCCAGGGGTTCCGCCACCCGGTCCATCGGCCGACCGCGCAGGGAGGCATCGCCGGTGAGGTTGGCGGTCACCGGCAGACCGGCCACTACTCCCAGCAACAGGCGCATTCCTGTCCCCGAGTTCCCCAGGTCGATGGGACCGCTGGGGCTGTGAAGCCTCGAACGTCCGCCTTGGATGACGGTGGCCTCGTCCCCTTCCTCCACCTCGGCACCCAGGGCGCGCACCGCCTCCGACGTACGGCGCACATCGTCACCATCGGAGAGCCCGGCAATGGTTGAAGTGCCCTCGGCCAGAGCAGCCAAGAGGAGGGCGCGGTGGGAGATGGACTTGTCGCCCGGGAGTGCAACCGAGCCCTGAAACGCCCGGCCGCCGTTGACTCGGATCGTCTCGGGACCGGGCGCGGTTGTCACAGGCTGGGCCCAACCGGGCCACTGGTCGCCCGGTAGCCGCGTTCGGACAATGCCCCCAGCAACTTCTCCGTATCACTTTCGCCGATGGTGAGCACCAGAACCCCGCGGTCGCCTTCCACGGAGTGGGCGATCTCGAGGTCGAAGATATTGACCCCCAACTCGGCGGCCAGGGTGGTGATCTCGGCCAGGACCTTCGGGCGGTCGAGCACCGGTACCCGCACTTCCACCAGATCTTCGGCCCGGGGCGTCCGTTCGGCCAGGGCACGGCGGGCCACCGCCGCCCGACCCAGAATGTCGAGCAGGGAGTCACGGTCGTGCTCGGCCACCCGGCGTCGCATGGCCACCAGGGCATCGACGAGCAGGTCGAGGGTGGCGACGATGGCGTCGGCGTTGTCATCGCAGATGTCGGGCCAGATGTTGGGTTGCCCGGCGGCGATTCGGGTCATGTCCCGAAATCCGCCCGCGGCCAGTTGGAGCAGGGCCGCATGCTCCTCCCCCAGGCCGGCGGCCAGGTCCATGAGGGTGGCGGCGGTCAGGTGGGGGACGTGGGAGACCACCGCCACCAGGGCGTCGTGGCGGGATGGGGCGAGAGCCACCACCACGGCACCCATCTCGGCCAGCACGCTGCGGACCCTGGTGTAGGCCACCGGATCGGTCAGTGCGGTGGGGGTGAGCACCCAGGTGGCCCCCACGAAGAGATCAGCGGATGCTCCTTCCAACCCAACCTGTTCCGAGCCGGCCATCGGATGACCGCCCACGAACGACGGATGGTCGACGGCAGCCACCAATGCGCCTTTGACACTGCCCACGTCGGTGACAATCACGTCGGGTCTGCGATCGGGACGGGCCAAGAAGTCGGTAATGATCTGGCCGGCGGCATGCACGGGGGTGGCCACCACCACCAGCTCGGCGTTCGGGTCGACGCCTTCGATAGTAAGGGCCCCCCGGCCGACGGCACGGGTGGCGACACCGGGCGCGGCGTCGACACCGCTCACGTGCCACCCACGCTCACGCAGGGCCATGCCGACCGAGCCCCCAATGAGGCCGGTTCCGAAGATCATGGCGCGGCCGGGATCGGCCGGCTGATCGTCCCTCCGTGCCGGGTTCAGGGGTGATGGGGCGCCGCCGTCCTCAGTCGGGGAGGTCGTCACGGAGTCCCCTTGCGCCTTCGAGGTAGACGTGGTGGATATCGCGGCGGGGGCGTTCACTCTCCACGTGCAGCATCACCCGGATGCAACGGGGCACGGAGCCGACCACTGCCAGTTCCCGCGCACAGATGAGCGGGACGGCCCCAAGTCCGATGGTCCGGGCGGCGGTGGCCGGGAAGGTCGAGATGATGTCCTCGGTGGCGGTGAAGAGGATGGAGATGATGTCGTCTTCGGACAGCCCATTTCGTTCGATGATCTCGCGCAGCAGCGCCACCACCCTGGTGGTGATGTCCTCGGTGTCGTCGGCGTCGACGGTGGTCGCGCCCCGAATGGCTCGTACAGAAATAGACATCAGCCAGGCATGTTACTCAGGGGCAGGCGCTGGGTCGTCGGCCGGGATCGCCGCTGCCGCCAACGCCCGGACCTCGTCGATGGTGAGGGGACGCCACGACCCGGGTGCCAGGGTGGGATCGGTCAGTGGCCCGATTCGGGTCCTGACCAGCCGGAGGACAGGATGTCCGACCGCTTCGCACATTCTGCGCACCTGGCGGTTCCGGCCCTCGTGGATGACGATCCGCAGCAGCGTCGGTGCCACCACCGCCACCCGGGCTGGTGCGGTGGGCCCGTCGTCGAGATCGATACCGTCACGAAGGCGGCGGACGTCGCCGGCAGACGGCTCTCCCTTCACTTCGACCAGGTACTCCTTAGGGACTCCGAACGAAGGATGGGTGAGACGATGGGTGAGCCGGCCGTCATTGGTGAGGATGATCAGGCCTTCGCTATCCATGTCGAGCCGGCCGACCGGGAACACCCGGGGATCCGGTGGCACCAGGGACACCACCGTGGGGCGCCCATGGGTGTCTTCGGCCGTGCTCACTACCCCGGTCGGCTTGTTCACCAGATAGTGCACCAACCCGGGAAGTACCGGGAGCGGCACCCCGTCGAGCTCCACCTCGTCCACCGAGGGATTGATCCGGCGTCCGAGCACGGGGACTTCGCCGTTGACAGTAATTCTGCGCGCGCTGATCAGGTCTTCACATACCCGGCGGGATCCGAGCCCGATGCGAGCCAGAACCTTCTGCAGCCGTTCACCTTCAGAGAGTTGTGCCGAGGGGGGTGGGGAGGGTGGATCAACCATCGGCGACCGGGCGCATCTGCTCCTCGAACTCGGCAACGGCTTCTGGTCCCGGCAACAGATCCGCCACCGCCGGTAGCTGATCGAGTCGGTCGAGGCCCAGGCGCTCCAAAAAAGCATCAGTGGTTCCGTAGAGAACGGCTTGCCCGGGACCGGCGGCTCGTCCCACCGACTCGATGTAACCCCGGTGTTCGAGAAGACGGACCACACCGTCGACGTTGACCCCCCGAAGCGCGGCGATCTGGGCCCGCGAAACCGGTTGTTTGTACGCCACGATGGCCAGGGTCTCCAACGCCGCCGCCGAGAGCCGCGAGGAAACGCCGACGTTGGCAAATCGCTCGACGTAGGCGGACAAGTCGGGGTGGGTCTGGATACGGAACCCCCCGGCGATGCGGGCGACCTCGAATCCCCGGTTCTCGGCCCGGCACGACTCGGCCAACTCGTCACAGAGCGGTCCGATCTGCTCGATGGGGATCTCGAGGAGCTCGGCCAGCAGACCAGGAGCCACCGGTTCGACCGCCACGATCAACACGGCTTCAATGGCTCGCGACTCAGCCGAGAGAGTCACCGATCAGCCCTCGTACTCGTCATACTCGGCCCCCACCAGCACGGGCTCCGAGGTGGTGGCGACCCACTCCACTTGCAGCTCGCCGAATGTTTGCCCCTGGTCGAGCGAGACCCGACCCTGTTTGCACAGTTCGAGGAGGGCGAGAAATCGCACAATGATCTCGATCCGAGTGGAGAGGTGCCGAGTCAGGGCGCGGAAGGTGGCTCTCCCTTCGAGGGGTAGCCGGACTTCCAGCTCATTGACGGCCTCGGACACGGTGACGGCGTCGACGGTGACGTGATAGAGGTCGACCGTGGGGACCGGTTGTGCCGCAGTGGCTCGCAGGTAGGCGGCCGCCACCTGGGCGGGCGTGACGCCTTCGAGGAGGTCGGGAGCGTTGACGGCGAAACCATCGTCGAGGCCGGCGGTGCGGGGCACCGATCGGGCGGCTCGTTCCATCAGAAGGGTGAAGCTGTCGGCCGCCGCCGCGTAGGCCTGGCACTCGAGGAGCCGGGCCAGCAGGAGGTCGCGCTCCTCCCATCCGGCCAGTTCTTCGTCCGATTCGACATCGTCGGGACCGGGAAGAAGACGGCGTGACTTCAACTCGATCAGCACCGCGGCGATCACCAGAAACTCAGACAGTGTGGCCAGGTCGATCGATTGCCAGGACGCCACCTCGGCGATGAAGGCGTTGACCAGGCCGGTCAGCGAGATGTCGTAGATGTCAACTTGATGGCCCTTGACCAGCTGCAACAACAGATCAATGGGCCCGTCGAAGACGGGAGTGGAGACGGTGGCACTCACGACCCCCGACGATACCGGTTCAACCGGGGCAATCCGTGCACCGTGCGCCGACGCCTACGATGACCGCCTATGTCGAAGGTTTTCTCCGGTATCCAGCCCAGCGGCGATCTCCACCTGGGGAACTACTTGGGAGCCATCCGTAACTGGGTGGCTGACCAGCATGTCCACGACGCCATCTACTGCGTCGTCGACCTGCATGCCCTCTCCTTGGACATCGATCCGTCCGTGCTTCGTTCCCGTACCTACGAGACAGCCCTCGATCTACTGGCCGCCGGGCTCGACCCGCAGGCGTGCACCCTGTTCATCCAGAGTCAGGTTCCTGAGCATCCACGCTTGACCTGGCTCCTCGAATGCACAGCCACCATGGGCGAACTGCGGAGGATGACCCAGTTCAAGGACAAGTCGGAAGGAAAGGAGTCGGTGAGGGCCGGACTGTTCACCTATCCGATCCTGCAGGCAGCTGACATTCTCCTCTACGACACCGATCGGGTGCCGGTCGGTAACGATCAACGCCAACATGTCGAGCTCACCCGTGAGCTAGCGATCCGGTTCAACGGCCGGTACGGCGATACCTTCGTGGTGCCGGAAGCGGCCTTCCCTTCGGTAGGGGCGCGGGTGATGGACCTCCAACACCCCACCCGCAAGATGTCCAAATCAGTGAGCTCACCCCTCGGAACCGTGCTGATCCTCGACCCACCGGCCGAGATAGAGCGCAAAATCAAGAAGGCGGTCACCGACACCGACGGCGAGGTCCGATTCGATCCGGAAGCCAAGCCCGGCCTCGCCAATCTGTTGGAACTCCTGGCCGTGGCCACCGATCGGACCCCTACCGAAGTGGCGGAGGGATATCGACGGTATGGAGATTTGAAACGTGACGTTGGCGAGGCCCTCGTCGAACTGCTCCGTCCCCTTCGGGTGCGGCGGGCGGAGCTGGCGTCCGATCCGGGGGAGGTCACCTCATTGCTGGCCCACGGGTCGGAGAAGGCCGGCGCCATCGCCTCGGTGACCTATCAACGCGCCGCCGACGCCATCGGGCTGCTCGGCCGCCACTGAGCCTCGGGGTATCCGAACGATGCCCCCTCAGGTCGTCAGACCAACAGGCTCGACCACCAGTTGATGAGGTGGCCGATGAGCTGACTCCACTCGTTGCGAAACAACAGGATGAGCATGAAAGGCAGAAACATCAGTGCCGGTTGGAGCCGGTAGTACTCAGGAAGCAGCCTCACCGGAATGAACCGCTCGAGCACCGAAGCACCATCGAGCGGTGGGCACGGGATGAGGTTGAAAACAGCCAGGACGATGTTGGCGATACCTCCATAGAAGAGGATCTCACCAAGCAGGGTCAGAGTTAAGAATCCGGTCTGGAGGTCAAGATGGGTGGACTCTGGCCGGGTGAGCACGAAGGCTAGCCCGAATAGCGCGGTCAGGATGATGTTGGTCAGCGGACCTGCCAGCGAGACCAGCACCGTGTGGTTGCGCGGGCTCCGGAGCCGGTTGGTGCTGACGGGGACCGGCTTGGCCCATCCGTAGGCTCCGAGGCCGGTTAGGGACAGCACAGCCGGCACCAATAGGGTTCCGACCGGGTCGACGTGGCGAAGGGGGTTGAGATTCAGCCGACCCATCCGCTTGGCAGTGTCGTCCCCGAAAGCCAGGGCGACCACCCCGTGGGAGATCTCATGGAGAATGATCGAGGGGATCAACACCAGAAAGTAGATGACCTCGACTTGGTCGAGCTTGTGCGTTCGCAACAAAATGATGACAATGGCTATCGCCACCACCACGATGATGGCGGTGCGCTCGTTGCCGGCAAACCGACGGGGCGGGCGACGGTTGCCCCCTACCGGGCCCGACCTTCCCCCGTAGCCCCCGCCGAACCCCATGCCTGATCCGCCTCTGCTCAGAGCCGGTTGGCGTCGTTGATGCAGAACCGAGTGGCCGGCATCGCATCCAGGCGAGCCGGGTCAATGGCCATTTTGCACTCTTCGCAGATTCCGTAGCTACCGCTCGCCAGTTTGTCCAAGGCGTGCGCCACGTCATCGAGTGTTTCCTGAAGTTGGGTGGCCAGCACCTCGGCCTCACTCCGTTCGGCGGTCACCTGGCTCGAATCCGCGAAATTGGAGTCGTAGGAGAGACCCTTCCCACCATCCCCGAACCCGAGTTCGGCCAGCTGAGAGAGCAGTTGTTGCCGTTCTTCCTCGAGAAGATGGCGGTAGTCGACAGTCGGGGCTTCACCAGGCACGGGACAGATCCTACCTGGCCTGGTGCGTTCCGGCTCGCGGATGAGCGCGTTCATATGAAGCGCGGAGGTGCTCGGAGCTGAGCTTTGTGTACATCTGGGTGGTGGAGATCGACACGTGCCCCAGCAACTCCTGGACAATCCGGATATCGGCACCGTGGGCCAACATGTGGCTGGCGCACGAATGCCGGAGGACGTGAGGACTCACCCGAGCCGACAGTCCGACCGGAGCGGCCCGCCGTTTGAGGATGGCCCATGCTCCCTGCCGGCTGAGGCGGCCGCCCCGGGTATTGAGGAATACCGCCTCGGAATCGCTTCGGCTGGCCCATCGCACGGGGACGACTAAGGGCCGCCCGCCAGGGGAAAGCCAATCGTCGAGGGCACTGCGGGCCACCCGGCCCAGCGGCACCATGCGCTCTTTCGAGCCTTTGCCGAACACCCGCAACAGACCGTCGTCGTTCTGGACATCGAGAAGAGACAGTCCGATGACCTCAGAGATGCGGGCGCCGGTGCCGTAGAGGAGCTCAAGGAGGGCCCGGTCGCGGAGGTCGAGTGGCCCGCTGCCCACCACCGAGTCGAGCAGCCGGAGGGTCTGATCCTCATCGAGAGCCTTCGGGAGACGCTGAGGAAGCCGGGGCGATGCCAGGTCGATGGTGGGATCGATCCTCAGTGAGCCTTCGTCGACCAGGAAGCGATAGAGGCCCCTGAGGGCGGTAATGGTCCGGGCCATCGAGGCAGGACCACGTCCGTTGGCCCGCAGGGTCGAAAGGTAGCGCTCGAGGTCCCCCGGTCCTGCCATCAGAGGGTCGACCCCCTCCGTCCTCCCCCACTCCTCCCATCCGTGAAGGTCGCGCCGGTAGGACACCAGGGTGTTGTGCGCCCGGCCCCGCTCCACCGCCAGCCACGAGAGGTACTCCTCGGCCCCGTTCGAGAGGGGCGTGCTCACCGAAGGGCGGCGAGGTGCCGGCGGGACAGGCCCACCCCCAAAATAGTGGCAGCGTCCACAATGGTCCCGTCATCCACCATGCCATCGAACCGATGGAGTGGGATCTTCTCTACGGTCATGAAACGTTCTTCGACTCCTTGGCGGTTGTCAGCCACCTCGGTGAGGCCGGTGGCCATGTAGATGATGGTGACCTCGTCACAGAACCCCGGGGTGTTGAGACATCGGGTGAGCTCCTTCAACTCAGCTGCGTCCTGACCGATCTCCTCGGCCAATTCCCTTCGGGCGGTGGTCTCGGGTGGCTCGCCCTCCACATCACAGGTCCCGGCCGGGATTTCGAAGAGCCACCGGTCCACCACCGCCCGATATTGGTGAACCAGCAAAACCGCCCCGTCGTCGGTGATCGGGACAATGGCCACAGCCCCCGGATGGCGAACGATGTCCCGGTCGAACTGCCTTCCGTCCGGGTCGACAAACTCCGCTCTGGCCACGGTGATGAACCAGCCCCGGTGGATCAGGGTCTCGCCGGTCTGGCGGAATCCACCTGCCTCGCCTGTCCCCTTGGACTCCACCGGCGTCAGCCGATGTCGATCAGATGCGGGTCGCGCCCTTCGGCTCGGCCCAGGGATGCGCCCACCAGTTCACGGAAGAGCGGGTGTGGCTGATCGGGGCGGCTCTTGAACTCGGGATGGGCCTGGGTGCCCACCCAGAAGGGATGACCGGGGAGCTCGATGAACTCGACCAGGCGTCCATCCGGCGATGTGCCCGAACAGACCAAGCCGGCGGCTTCGAGCCGCGACCGATAGCGGGGATTGACCTCGTAGCGGTGGCGGTGGCGTTCGGACACCACTTCGGTGCCGTAGGCCCGGGCCACTTGCGAACCTGGGAGGAGACGGGCCCCGTAGGAACCGAGTCGCATGGTTCCGCCCTTGTCCACGATGTCATTCTGCTCGTCCATCAGGTCGATGACCGGGTAACGGGTGGTGGGGTCGAACTCGCGTGAGTTGGCACCTTCGAGGTTGGCCATGGTCCGTGCCGCCTCGATCACCATCACCTGCAGGCCGAGGCACAAGCCCAGCAGCGGGATCTCGTGTTCCCGGGCGTATCCGGCGGCGGCGATCTTCCCTTCCACACCCCGCTCTCCGAACCCACCGGGAATGACCAGCCCGTCAAAGTCGCGAAGACCATCGTGGTGCAACAGATCAGGCACATTGGCGGCCTGGATCCAGCTGATCTCGACTTTGGCGCCGTGGTGGAAGCCGGCGTGCCGCAATGACTCCACCACGGAGAGATAGGCATCGGGGAGGTCGATGTACTTGCCGATGATCCCGATACGAACCGGACGGGTCGCCGCCTCCACCCGGTCGACCAGGCGCTCCCAACCCGACAGGTCGATGGGATGGGTGAGCTCATCGAAGCGCAGTAGGCGGAGGATGTACCGGTCGAGACCCTCCTCGTGCAACACCAGGGGTATCTGATAGATGTTGTCGGCATCGACGGCTGATACCACGGCTTCGATGGGCACGTCGCAGAGCAGCGAGATCTTTCGTTTCAGATCGTCGGAGATCATCCGGTCGGAACGACAGACGATCACATCGGGTTGGATGCCCCGGCTGCGCAGCTCGGTGACCGAGTGCTGGGTGGGTTTGGTCTTCTGCTCTCCCGACGGACCCAGGTACGGCACCAGGGTCAGGTGGACGTAACAGACGTTCTCGCGTCCCACGTCCCGCCGGAATTGCCGGATGGCCTCGAGGAACGGGACGATCTCGATGTCGCCGACGGTACCGCCTACTTCTACGATCACCACGTCGACATCGTCGGTGCCGAGGCGCTTGACCCTCTCCTTGATCTCGTCGGTGACATGAGGGATGACCTGAACCGTCCGGCCCAGGTAGTCGCCGCGTCGCTCCTTGGCGATCACCGACGAGTAGATGCGTCCGGTGGTGGCGTTCGAGTCCTTGTGGAGGTTCTCGTCGATGAACCGTTCGTAGTGGCCAAGGTCCAGATCGGTTTCACCGCCGTCTTCGGTGACGAAGACCTCGCCATGCTCGAACGGGTTCATGGTGCCCGGGTCGACGTTGATGTACGGGTCGAGTTTGCACATGGTGACCCGAAGCCCCCGGCACTTGAGCAATCGCCCCAACGACGAGGCGGTGAGCCCCTTGCCCAATGACGAGGACACCCCGCCGGTGAAGAAGATGAACTTGGTGCCGTTACCTCGGTGCGCCCCGGGCCTCAGGTACTCACCGTTTCTCGAGAAGTCCGACCGATCTACGTCCTCAGCTGTTTCGAGAGGTAGTGCGTCCGTGGCATCGTCTCGGGAATATTCCGTCGGGCCTTGCGGGTCGGGCACTCGCCGAGGTTAGCGGAATAGCGGTGGTGATCAGGCGGACCCCCCGGCTGGCCTCACTCAGCGCCGGGTGGTGGCGCCCGCATTGGCCGCACCGGAAAGAAGCTCGCGGGCGTGGATCCGGGCCGATTCGCTGTTGGGGCTCCCCGACAGCATGCGACTCAGTTCCACCACCCGGTCCTCGGCTCCCAACACTGAAACCTCCGAGACGGTGCGACCCGCCTGCTCTGACTTGAGGACGGCCAACTGATGGTCGGCCTGTGCCGCCACCTGGGCCAGGTGGGTGACCACCAGGACCTGGGATCGCCGGCCCAATGCCGACAGGGCGGCTCCGACCGCGGTGGCGGCGGTTCCACCGACACCGGCGTCCACCTCATCGAAGATCAGCACCCCGGGCGCCCCGGTGAGGGCCAGCCGGACAGCCAGCATGGTCCTCGCCAGCTCGCCCCCCGAGGCCACTTTGGCCAACGCGAGGAGAGGCTCGCCTGGATTGGCGCTCAGCAGAAAGCTGACCCGGTCTGCGGGCCCGTCCCCTTCCACCGACACATCGAAGCGAGCTGAAGGCATGGCCAGCGTGCGCAGGGTGGTCTGGATCTCGGCGGCCAGGGACGGAGCCGCGGCCCGTCGTGCCGCCGCCACCAGGGCTTCGGCCGCCGCCAGATCCTGTTGGGCCACCGCCAGTTCCGCGTCGAGCTCCCGGGCGCGCGCCTCCCGGACCTCTACCATGGACAACTGTCGCCTGGCCTCGTCGGCAAAGGCCACGACCTGTCCGAGGGTGGATCCGTACTTCCGTTCGAGCTCATGGAAACGCTGTCGGCGGCTCCTGATCTCCGCCAGGCGTTCCGGATCGTCTTCCCAGGTTTCGACGACGTCCCGCAGATCGGTGGAGAGATCCGACAGGTCTGCCATCGAGGCGCGGACCCGGGCCTCGAGTGCCGCCAACGGCGGTCGCCCGGCCAGGGCTCCCGACGCTTCTGCCATACGATCCAATGCGCTTCCGACCGATGCCTCGGCCAGTGCCTCCAGGGCTTCGGCCGCGGCGTCCCGATAGGCGGAGGCGGCGGCCAGCCGGTCTTCTTCCAGTTCGAGTCGACCGTCTTCGGCATCGTCTTCGATGCAGGCTGACTCGATCTCATCGATCTGGTAGCGCAGGACATCCATCTCGCGGGCCCGCTGGGCCACTTCGCCTCCCAGGGAGGCCGACTCGTCAGTGAGTGACCGCAGCCGGGACCGGGCCAGCTGAAGTTCCGCCAGGTCGACCTGGCCGTACTCGTCGAGGGCCTGGCGTTGCGCAGTGGTGTGGATGAGCGAGCGATGTTGGTGCTGGCCGTGCAGTTCCACCAAGGCTGATCCGGTCTCGGTGAGGCCTGTGATCGGGGTCATCCGGCCGTTGACCCAGGCTCTTGAACGGCCGCCGGGGACCACCGACCGACTCAGAGTGATCTCGGAATCGTCGGGCTCATCTCCCGCGGCATCCCCCCCGTCATCGCCACCTCCGGCATGGTCCGGACCCGCGCCAGCCACGAATCGGCCCTCCACCGTCGCATCCGCGGATCCGGCTCTTACCATGGTCGGATCCGCCCGCCCCCCCAACAGCAGGCTGAGCGCCTCGATCAGCAACGTCTTTCCGGCCCCGGTCTCCCCGGTGAGGGCGGTCATCCCGGGATGGAAGGTCACGGTGACGTCATCGATGACACCGAGGTTACGGACACGCAGTTCCTCGAGCATCCGGTGCAACCTCGGCTCCCTATCGATCGGCCAGGTGGAACTTCGCCCGCAAGATGGCATGGAAGTTGTTGTGGCCGAAAGTCACCAGTCGGGCGGGTTGGTCGCCTTCTCGACAGCGCACCGATGACCCGGGCTCGAGTGAGGTCACCGTGGCCCCGTCCACCACCAGAACCGCCGGCCTTGGTTCGAGAATACCCAACTGCAGTTGTTCCGTCGGATCGAGGACCAGAGGACGATCAAAAAGCGTGTGGGGCGATACCGGCGTCACCACGATGGCCCGTAGGTGGGGAGAAAGGACAGGGCCCCGGGCAGACAGGTTATAGGCGGTCGATCCGGTGGGCGTAGCCACCAACAGGCCATCGGCGGCATAGGTCACAAACGGTCGCCCATCGATGGCGGCGGCGATCCGCACGGTGTGGCCCGGCACCGTCTTTTCGACAGTGGCCTCGTTGAGTGCTGTTCTTTCCACTCTGATCTCGCCATCGGGGCCAAGCACCGTGACGTGGAGGGTCATGCGCTCCTCCACCTGATGGGTCCCGGCCAAAAAACTCTCGAGAGCGACTTCGAGGCCGGCCGGCTCGACCTGGGTGAGAAAGCCCAATCGGCCGATGTTCACCCCGAGTACCGGAACCCCAGAGGTCAATGCCGATTCGACGGCCCGGAGCAGGGTGCCGTCACCACCCAGGCTCACCAACAGATCCGCCCCGTCGATGCACACCGTTCCATCGGGTCGTTGGGCGGAGATCGCCTCATGTCCTCTCTGCGCCAGCCACTCGGTTGCTCGCAGGGCGAGGCCGGCTGCTTCGGCGCGGTCCGGTCGGGCATAGAACGCCACCAGGGTCACGTGAGGTTCCTCAATTGACCGGGCTGGTGAGCTGCCTCCACGGCAGCGTCCAACATGGACTCGACATCCAGGTCAGGTCGCCCGGTGTGGGCTCCCGCCGGCGGGTTGGCGACGGCGTGGAGAAGGAATTCGATGTTGCCGGCCTGTCCGGTAATTGGCGAAGGCATGGCCCCCATGATGACTGCTCCGGAGCCGGAGAGCGCGCTTGCCACCTCTCCGAGGGTTCGGCGGTGGATGCCCGGGTCTCTGATGATGCCCTTTCCCCGCGAAGCTTCGACCCGTCCCGCCTCGAACTGGGGCTTCACCAGGACCACCACTGCGGCTCCGGCGGCGGCCACCGCTCCGGTCAGCGCGGGGATTGCCCGGGCCAACGACATGAAGGAGAGATCGGCGGTGACGACGTCGACCGGACGTCCACCGACGTTGCTGAGGGTGACCTGCCGGATATCGTGCCGCTCCAGGCTGATGACACGGCTGTCTTGGCGGAGTTTGTCGTGCAGCTGACCCCGCCCCACATCCAGGGCGATCACCGATGCTGCGCCCGACTGCAACAGGCAGTCGGTGAATCCTCCGGTCGAAGCCCCGGCGTCGAGGGCGCGAACGCCCCTGACGTCGATGGCAAAACGTTGGAGTGCAGCCTGAAGCTTTTCGCCGCCCCTACTCACGTAGAGCGGTGGCGGTCCACAGAGCTCGATCGGTTCCCCGGATGCCACCAGACGCGCCGGCTTGTCGGCCACCGAACCCGAGACGAGCACCAGCTTCTGGTCGATCATTGTGGCCGCTTGGTCCCAGCTCTCGGCCAGGCCCCGCTCCACCAGCGCCCGGTCAAGGCGCTTTCGCCCCACTGACGTCAGGCGCGAGACCCGGGTCCGGAGGCCTTCTTGGCTGGTGCCTTCTTGGCTGGTGCCTTCTTGGCTGGTGCCTTCTTGGCCGGTGCCTTCTTGGCCGGTGCCTTCTTGACTGCACCAGATGCCGCTTGCGACGAACGACCCAACAAGGACGCGACCTGCTTGGCCAGATCTTCGAGATTGGTGATACCCATGGAGTGGAGTTGGTTCCCGACTTCGTCCCGCACCACGGATAGCAACGATTCGCTGCTCTTGCGACTCCGTTCGATCAGCTCCTCGACCTTGGTCCGAGCTTCCTTGCGCTGCACTTCACCGCTCTTGACGAGCTCTTGCACAAGTTCCTCGGCTCGCGATCGGGTCATATGGGTGAACGCGACTCCCGCATCGAGGTACCGCTGGTATCCGTCTCTTCTTTTCGTCATAAGGGCATTCTACATAGAGTGCCAGCTGGTAGCGGGCGCTCCTGCTCGCACGCCATGTTGGCGCCAGAAGATTGGAATCGGCCCACCGTCAACTCGGCTCCGTGGCCGCATCGACCAGGGCGGCGAAGTCAGCGGCTCTCACCGAGACCGTCACGTCCTCGACGCTTGTGCCCGCAGCCGTCACACCCGAATCGACCAGTGCGAATGGGATTTCGAGTTGCTGGGCCAAGCGACCGTCTGTCCCGGGCTGGTCGCCGACAACCAGGGCGGGTGGCCCCCCGGGGGTCAGACCGAATCTCGTCCGAATCAGGTCGGCGATCGGTCGGTGAGGCTTTCCGGCGACCTGCGGAGTGATACCCGATGCGGTGGCCACCGCGGCCAACAATGCTCCGCCTCCCGGGAGCAGTCCATCGCGTGTCGGGTGGGTGGGGTCATCGTTGGTACCGATCAGACGGCCACCGTTGCGGGCGGCAGTGGCTGCTGCTGCCAGCCGGTCGAAATCGAATGAGCGGGTCCATCCGACCACCGCGGCGTCCACCGGGCCTTCGCCGACCACGTCCACCCCTCGTGTCGCCAACGATTCGAGCACGCCCCCTTCCGCCAACACGAACGCTCTGTCACCGGGTTGCAACAGTGACGCGGCGGCGTCAGCAGAGGTGGCCAGATCTTCGGGTGCTGCATCGATGCCGATCCGGGTCAGACGATCAAGGAGGGCTTGGATGGTGAGCGCCGAATTGTTGGTGGCGAAGACCGTCCTGACCTCGGCCTGTTTGAGCCGGACGACGGCTCCGGCGACATCGCCGATGGGTTCGCCGGATAGCCAGATCACCCCGTCCAGGTCGATGATCCACACGGCTCCCGGGACCATCACCGAAGCCAAGAGAGATCGGGCGGTCCCGACCGAGGTCATCCGCGTGCAGGATCGGAGGTGCCGCCGGCCTCCAAAAGGGACTTGTCCTTCGTTCGGGTCCGGCGGGTGGATTTGGCCAACTGATCTGCCGATTCCAACGCCCGCACGATGAGCCCGGCCAATCTGGTGGCGTTGTCACCGTCGGGGTTGTCATCGGCCGGCTCGGCGGAGGACTCATTCACTGCACCGACAGCCGTAGCGGGGGTCAGCGGGCCGGGACCCGACGGAATCGGTCGGACAGTGAGATCGGCAATCCGGTCCCCGGTGAGTTTGGCGGCTCGTTCCCAGTATGAGCGGAACATGCCGATGTCAAATGCACCATCACGCACCCTGGCCTGGTCCAGTAGACGGGCCGGCGGGATCTTCAGGTCCCGGACGATGCGCAGGCAGGCCAGACCGCGGAGCACGTACCAGGTTGGATCGATCTCCCACCATCTGAATCCCTGGCGGACCGAGGCTGGCAGATAGTGATGATTGTTGTGCCAGCCTTCTCCCCCTGTCACCAACGCCACGATCAGCGAATTGCGGCTGGTATCGGGAGTGGCGTAGCGACGCCGACCCACGATGTGGGCCATGGAATTGACCAAGAAGGTCCCGTGCCAGAGGAGAACCGTCGAGAGGAAGAACCCGATCAACAGCCCACCCCACCCGCCGATGAGCAGGCAGGCCACCGCCAGCAGCCACGGACCGATCCACGAACTCCGCTCGAGGAAACGGAGTTCGGGAAACACGGCAAAGTCCTTGATATTCGATGCATCGGTATCTTTGTGCTTGGTGGAAAGGATCCATCCCACATGACTCCACCAGATTCCGTCACGAGGTGAATGCACATCGTCATCGAGGTCGGTATATCGATGATGGGTGCGGTGATGGCTGGCCCACCACAATGGGCCCTTCTGGACCGCGGTGGTACCGCCGAACGCCATCATGAACTGAAAGAACCGGGTCATCTTGTAGCTACGGTGCGAAAAGTACCGGTGATAGCCGGCGGTGATGCAAAACATCCGCACCACGTACAGCACGCCGCAGAGGACCCAGTCCTTCCAGGTCACGGTCACGAAGAAGGCGGCCAGGGGAGCGGCGTGAACCGCGAAGAATGGAAGAGACGAAACCCAGTCGGTCCTATGGACGGTCTTGTCCGCCTGTTCGAGAGTCGGTCCGGTCGTCGGCTCTGTCTGGAGGAGGGTCATGTGGTGGGGGTACATCCGGGTAGGACGGTTGCCCGATAAT
Organism: Acidimicrobiaceae bacterium; assembly: GCA_003133325.1. Classification (GTDB taxonomy): domain Bacteria; phylum Actinomycetota; class Acidimicrobiia; order Acidimicrobiales; family RAAP-2; genus DASZIT01. Next base: position 35,116 of record PKXA01000126.1, read on the forward strand.
AGTCGAGACCCATGCTTTTTGGGTCACGGTTCACCCGGCAGAGCTTCCCACCGGCGTCAGATATCGACGTAGAGGTTCCCGTCGGGTCCTTCCCTCACTGAGATGACACCCAACCCCGAGCTGGCAGGGCCGATCTCGACGGCTCCGGTCTCGGCGTTGAACTCGGATCCGTGACATGGGCAGGCAATGACGCCCGCCCCTTGCTGGTAGGAGACTGTGCAGCCGGCGTGAGGACAGACCGCATCGAAGGCCACAAAATGACCCGAGGTCTTCTGGATCACCAAGCCGGGGTCGCCGCTGCGCGGATCGGTGAAACCGGCCGACCCCCCAACCGGGACCTGGGAGGCCGATCCCAGCTTGGTTCCGGCCGGCCCCGAACTGGTGGGAGCACCGGTGGTGGACGGCGATGGCGGTCCCGCCGTGGACCCACTACCAGGTGTCTTCACCTGGGATGAACTTCCCGAATTGCCGAGCAGGCGTCCGAGAAGGGCAGTCACTCCCCCACCCAGGATCACCAGGCCGGCCACCGCCCCGGTCGCTGCGCCCTTGGACACCAGCTCCCGGCGGGATACCGCGGCGCCATCCCTGGTCACCGGGGTGACCCTGGCGAGGAACCAGGTATCGAGGGCTGGGGCACCGCCGGCGCCAGCCACGAGCAGGGGTGTCCAGGCGAACAGGAAGACTATGTCAGACCCGGTGAAATACGGGGATGAGTGGAAGCTCACGGTGAGGAACAATCCCAACGACAGCGCCATGCCCCCCGTCGCCGCTATCCGCGTCCACAGGCCGAGCAGCGTACCGACCCCGACCGCGACCTCCCCGATGGCGATCACGATTCCCACCGCGGTGGAGACATGGACCAACCCGCCGACCAACCCGTGGATGGGGCTGGTCCGCACCGCCCCACTGAGTTGTGCGTGGATCGATACCGGGCTCGAGCCGGTGAGGAACGATCGGTTAGCCAGTTTCTGGAGACCGGCATACACAAAGGTGACTCCGAGGAAGAAGCGGAGGGGCAGCAATGGCCATCCGGGAGCCATGGTTCCCGTCACCCGGGTAGCGTCCCCGGAGCGGTCAATGGATGCGAGGTGGGAGCTTCTGATCTTCCCGGCAACTCCGTTCACCGGCATCCTCGCATTGGCGGGAGGATACTGGCCGAATCAGCCGAACAGGTGTCGCCGGCTACGGCGAGCCCACCGGCTCGGGCGATTCGAGAGGTGGAGTGAGCGGGGCCGGCGACCGCTTCGGCCCCGACACCTTGGAGTGGTGACGCGCTGACCACCAATCGAGGATCTTCGAGCCGACGATGAAGGTCACGATGGCATAGCCCCACCCCAGCACGATGTCGAACACGAAATGCTCACCCGTATAGACCAGGGTGGCCGCCATGGCCACCACGTAGGTGGCCAGCACGACCCGAAGCCAGGGCTTGGCCTTGCCCCAGAAGAACAGGCAGATCAGCAAGGGATACGCGGTGTGGAGCGAAGGGACGGCGGCCACATCGTTGTCGAAGGTGGAGTTGCCCTCGAAGACGGCAGCAGCACCGTGGATCCCGACGTGATTCCAAATGATGGGGATGATGCGGGCCGACGGTTCCATAAACGCATTGGCGCTGACCATCCACGGAGGCATGGCCGGATAGAAGACATAGGTGATGTAGCCGGCGAAGGTGAGTCCCACAAAGAGGGGCACAAAGCGGCGAAAACGATCGTGGTCTCTCACCCAGAGCACCGCGGCAATGATGAAGCTGGTGAAGAAGTGGGACATGTAGGTGAACCAGGCCGCGTAGTCCCACACGTGGAGGTTGGCCGGGTTGAAGAACGCCCGCTGCAGACGGACCGTAGGGGCAATTCCGAGCGCGATCCACTCGTCAAACCTCAGCTGCGGGCTCCAGTGGGCAGAAAATAGCAGGTGGCCGGCGTATCCCCGCAACAGGGAGTAGACGGCCAACACGGCATACAGCGGCAGCCAGTCCCGGATGAGGCCCTGGCGCCAACGGCTCAGATCGCTCATGCAGGCGCAGAACAATGCGGCGGTGATCCAGATGAGCAGATCATCGGTGGCGTAGGGGATGCCGAGAAATATGGAGTAGATGATCAGGGCCAACCCGAAGATGCCCCAGGCGATGACCTTGCGTTGGGTCAGGAACCGGGCCGCGCGTCTGCCTCGGGAGAGTGGTGCGTCGGGCAATCCCTGCTCTTCGCCGAAATTGCCGGGCCGAGGGCCGCATCCGTCTTCATCTGCGTCGTCGGCGCGAGCCTCGTCCCCTTGCGGCGTGATCACACTCATACGAGGCGATGCCCTTCTCCGTGCGCATGACGACACGATGTCACTACGGATATCTTGGCCGACGTACCTGGGAAATAGCTGAGAGCCTCTATGTCATTCCCGTTAAAGTTACGAGGAAAAGGTGCCTGGGTGTGGGAGCATCGCCCATCCGACCTGATGGCAGAGCCCACGGGTAGCCTCCCGTTGGTGGCGACCCCGGGAGATGAGAACCACCCGCTCCGGCCATACCATCGAGACGGCAGGCCCGGGGCAGTACGGATTCTGACCACACCGCTCCTCCTCCTCGGTGTGCTGGCGGCCTGTTTCATCGGTCTCGGGGTCCGCCAGGCCTGGTCGGACGCCCCCACCTACGACGAGCCGGTGTATCTGTCCGTCGGGGTGACCGCCCTGGTCGAACACGATCTCCGGCTCAATCCCGAACATCCGCCGTTGGGGAAGGTTCTGGCCGCCATCCCTGTGCTGGCTGATCAACCCATCGTCCCGAAGGGCAGGGCGTGGACCTCTGTCAATGAGGCCGCCTATGCCGTCTCCTTCACCCAGGTACAAGAGCACGCGGGGAAGCTCCACGGGGAGCTCTTCCTGGCCCGCCTGGTTCCGCTCCTCGAGGCGGTGGCAGTGGCCTTCAGCCTGTACGCCCTGAGTTCACGGCTCTTTGGCCGGGGCGCCGGCCTTTTGGCGGGGGCGCTGTGGCTGGCCGACCCGTTCACGTTGGGTCTCGGCCATCTCGACGGAGTCGACCTCCCGTTGACCCTGGCGACGCTCTTGACGTCGTGGGCCTTGCTGAATGTCCTGCGATCTCCGGGGCGGCGCCAGTTGGTGATCCTTGGTGTCGCCTGTGCTGCGGCTGTCCTGACCAAGGACACCGGAGTGTTGGTGGCGTTCTCGGCCGGCATGGTGGTGGTCGTCGCCGGTTGGCGGTCGCTCGGATGGAGGTCATTGCTGCGGCTGGCCCTGGTGGCATCGGTGTCCTGGGTGCTGGTGTGGCTGTGTTACGTGATGATCGCACCGTCAACCGTGCTCCACCTCTCGGTATTGCCGGAGCCGTACCTGGTTGGTCTCCGGTACATAGCCGGCCACGACTCCATTGGTGCCCCGGCGTACCTGTTCGGCACATTCTGGGTGGGGGGACGGTGGTGGTACTGGCCACTTAGCCTGGTCACCAAGGTTCCCTGGCTCACGGTGGGGGTACTCGCCGTCGGCCCCATCGCGCTTCGAGGCGCCCCTCGCTCCGCTCGGCACGAAGTGCTCGCGACAGCCGTGCTACCCGCCGTGGTGCTCACTCTCTTCACCCTTGTTTCTCCGAAGGACATCGGCCTCCGGTACCTGCTTCCCGTCATCGGGTTGTGGTTGGTGGTGGCGTCCGTCGCGGTGCTGTCGGCGAGGCGTGCCATTGTTGGCGTGGTATTGGCAGTTGTCGTGGTGGTGGGCGGAGCCATGGCGGTGTTCTCGGTGCCCGACTCCATCGCCTGGGTGAATCCGCCGTTGGCTCCCGCCTATCGAACCGTCTCCAACTCCGATGTCGACTGGGGACAGGGGTTCTGGCTGCTCCGCCAATGGTCGGTGGGCAAAAACCCGTGGGTGGCGTACTTCGGACAAGGATTGGGTGTGGCCGATATCCCGGGCGCCCGGTCGATGCTCACATCGATTCCCGGGGCGGCGCCGCGGCTCCGGGTCGATCCCCAATCGCTCACCGGGTGGGTGGCGGTGTCAGCCACCTCCTTGACCTCCAACAATTACAAGGAATTGGGTTTCCTGCGTGCCTACTGCCCGGTCGGCGAGCTTGGTGGCTCGATACTTCTGTACCGTTTCAGCATCGCTCCGACCGCGCAAGCCGGTCCCGGCGCGCCAGCGGCCCTCTGTCCGGGCACCTACAGCCGCCGCCTCAGTGGTGGCTGAGCGGCTTTCAGACCATCGCCGATGGGGCGACGGGTCGCCGACGATGTCGAGCGCATACGATGTTGTCCATGGATCAGGTCGCCGTTGCCACGCCGGGGCTTCCCGCCACCTCCCGTTCGGCGCCTGATGCCGCCATGCGGTGCCTACTCCGCATTCCGGACGAACAGCCGGCCATCCGCGAATCCGAAACCCATCGGATCTTCAGCGTGTCAATCTTCTTGTCGGCGATGCGTTGCCTGTTGAGCTACATCGTGCTCCCGATCGTGCTTCCGGCCATCGGGCTTGCCAGCAGCGTGGGCCCCGCCATAGGGATACCGATCGGCATGTTGGCCCTGGTCTTCGACTACCTGGGCATGCGACGGTTCTGGTTGGCGAATCACCACCAACGCTGGGCGTTCTCCGCCATCTACGCTGCGGTCGGCGGCATGGTCTTGGCCTTGGTGATCGTGGACGTCGTTCACGTGGTCAACTGATCGACCCGTCGATCTGACCCCGTGGGAATCGAGAAGTTGAAGGACCGCGTCGCCCTGGTCACCGGCGGCAGTAACGGCATCGGGGCGGCCGTCGCAGAGCGCCTGACGACAAGTGGGACCAAGGTCGTCCTCGCCGATCTCGACGAGGCGACCGGGGACGACCTCGCCATCCGGATCGGCGCCACCTTCGTCAGGTGCGACGTGCGAGAGCCGCAAGACTTGACCGCGGCGGTGGAGGTGGCCGAATCCACGTACGGCGGCCTCGATCTTGTCCACCTGAACGCCGGCGTGACAACCGGATGCGGGCTCGGCGAAGATTTCGACGTCGAGCTCTACCGTCGGGCGATGGCCATCAATCTTGATGGTGTCGTCTTCGGTGTCCATGCGGCGCTACCGGCGTTGTTGAGGCGGGGTGGAGGCCAGATCGTCGCCACCGCCAGCATGGCGGGGATCGCGGCACCACCCTTCGACCCCGTCTACGTTGCCAACAAGCATGCTGTGGTCGGTCTGGTCCGTTCGCTGGCCGCTGAGTATGCGTCCCAGGACATCACGGTGAATGCACTGTGTCCGTCTTTTGCGGAGACCAACATCATCGAGGGCATCCGCCCCTTTCTCGAAGAGACCCATTTTCCCATCCTGGAAGTCGACGAAGTCGTCGACGCGTTCTTCCGGATCGTCGAAGCAGGGAGGACCGGGGAATGTTGGTACGTGGTCCCCGGCCGTGAGAGCGAGCCATTCAATTTCCGTAACGCACCCGGGCCGAGGGTTCTCTAGCTCTCGGCGTTCTTCGGGATTGCAGCCGGGCCCGAGAGTTGGCATTCCCGCTTTGGTGGCTGATGCCGAGAACCGCATCGCCACCCGAAACGCCGTCGGTTGGGAGACCTGCCTCGAACGTCTCGCTGGCCGTCACCCGGGCGACGACGCCTGGAGGCCGCGGTTCGATCATTACGTCGACTGTGGACAGTTCACCGGTGATTGACATCGGTGTGACGCAAATGTCTCGATCAGAGACGTCATGGCTGCTAGGTTCATTTTCAGTGCCTGAAGCCATGCCTGAACCAGACAAGACGTTCTCGCCATGCTGGCCGGTTTCGTCATGACCATGTACGCGGGTGTATCTCTGTTCTTCGTGGCCATGGTCATTCTGCAATGTGGAGATCGTCCTGGACCGATGGAGTGGTTCGGTGGGGATGGCTTCAGCAGCTGTGCTCTCGGTGGTGATCGAGCGAAGCCTCGATCGTGCGGAAACCAGTGGGGGAAGCAAACCTGAGTGGCGTGGCCGCCAGGAGGGTCTGATGGAAGCATTCATCAATTTGCATGCACATTGGCGGTCGGCACTTGGTGTCGGCCACGGATCAGGAGGGATCGCACCATGCGACGTTCGAAGCAGAGGATGATGTTCATAGTGACGGCGACCTGCTTAGGCATGCTCGCCGCCGCCTGTGGAAATGGAAGTTCGTCGAGTTCGTCGAGTACGTCAACGACTGCGGCGAGTGGAGCGATCGCCAACCAGCGCTATGCAGCCAACGACTCGGGCACCCCGGCAACGGGCGGCACCCTGACCATGCTGGGTACCGGTGACGTTGACTACATGGACCCCAACGTCAGCTACTACGCCATCGGCTACCTGGGCCTGCGCCTGTGGAGCCGTAGCCTGTACACCTACCCCGCCGTCCAGGGCCAGACCACCAACGAGGTGCCGGACCTGGCCACCGCCAATCCGACGATCACCAACGGTGGCAAGACCTATTCGGTCACCATTCGGCAAGGCGCCATGTGGAACACCACCCCGAACCGCCAGGTCACCGCGGCTGACGCAGTGCTCGGTTTGAAGCGCACCTGCAACCCGGCCCAACCGTTCGGTGGCCAGCCCGACTTCAGCACCCTGATCGTGGGCTACGCCGACTTCTGTTCGGGCTTCGCCAAGGTGTCCGCCACCGACGCTTCGGCGATGAAGGCGTACATCGATACCAACAACATCTCCGGCGTCTCGGTCGACCCGTCCAACCCGCAGACTGTCGTCTACAACCTGACCCAACCGGTGTCCTACTTCACCAACATCCTGGGCCTCGATGCGTTCGACCCCGCGCCGGTGGAGTATCTCAACTACGTACCGGCCAGCAATGACCTGGCCCAGCACACCATCTCCGACGGCCCCTACGAGGTGCAGAGCTACAACCCGGCGAACTCCATCGACTTCGTGCGCAACCCGGCGTGGAAGGCGAGCACGGACCCGATCCGGAAAGCATATGTGGACCAGATCCACGTGAACGAGACGGGCACCCAGGCATCGATCCAACAGCAGATCCTTACCAACACGCCGCAAGCGGACATGGAATGGGACAGCTTCGTGCCCACCAACGACATCCCCGGTTTGTTGGCATCCAACGACCCCAGGTTGAGCCTGGAGACGGAGTACTCGACCAACCCGTATGTGCTGTTCAACACCCAGTCACCGAACAACTCCGGCGCGCTGGGCAAGTTGCAGGTCCGCCAGGCCCTCGAGTACGCCCTCAACCGCACCAACCTGATTCAGGACGGTGGCGGCCCGAAGGTCTCCCCGCCGCTGACCCAGATCCTACCTCCGGGCATCACCGGGTCGGCGCCTTCGTACAACACCTACTCCTACGACACGACCAAGGCCAAGCAGATGCTGTCCGCCGCCGGATACAAAGGTGGCCTGACGCTCAAGTTCCTCTACCGGCCCGCATCGCAACTGAGCTCCAGCATGTTCCAGACCATCCAGGCCGACCTGGGAAAGCTGAACATCAAGGTTGTCGGAGTCCCCGTTCCCAATGCCGATTTCTATACCAAGTACCTCGAGGTGCCTTCCACCGCGAAGACCGGGGTATGGGATCTCTCCCTGGCCGGGTGGTCGCCGGACTGGTACGGCAACGCGGCAGCGTCCTTCTTCCCGCCGCTGTTCGACGGCCGGGTGCTTCCCCCGACGTCATCCGACTTCGGCCTCTTCAATGACCCGACCCTCAACCCGATCATTGACGCCGCCCTCAAAGCCCCGACCGAGGCCGCGGCCGGCGCCCTATGGCACAAGGCGGACGTGGAGACGATGAAGGACGCCGCGGTCTTCCCGATCACCGACCCCAATCAGGCGATCATCCATGGCTCTCAGGTCCATCACGCCATCTACATGGCTCCCTATGAGCAGATCGACCCGACCAACGTCTGGCTCAGCAACTAACCAGCCCTCCCGTCGTTGCCTCGACCGATGCTCCCCGAACTCAGTTCGAGGTGCGTCGGTCGAGGTGGCGGTCGCCATCGGGCGAACCCGCACACCCGAAAGGAGGGGCGATGGCCTTATTGGAAGTGAGCGATCTCCACGTCTCCTTCCCCACCCCGGACGGTGTCGTACGGGCTGTCCGTGGACTGTCCTTCGCGGTAGAGACGGGCAAGACGCTAGGGATCGTGGGCGAGTCGGGCTCCGGCAAGAGTGTCGCGACCCAGACCATCATGGGTCTGACCCGGGGGGCCCGGGTCAGCGGTCAGGCCCTCTTCGAGGGTATCGACCTTTTGGCCATGAGCCCGAAGGAGTTGCGCTCGGTACGTGGCGCCCAGGTCGGCATGATCTTCCAGGATCCCCTGTCCAGCCTGCACCCCTACTACCGGGTGGGCTGGCAGATCATCGAGATGATCCGCAACAACCACCATGAAATCTCCAAGGCAAAGGCCAGAGAACGGGCGGTCGAACTTCTCCGCCTGGTGGGAATTCCTCAGCCCGACCGCCGGGTCGACGACTTCCCCCACCAGTTCTCCGGGGGAATGCGGCAGCGGGCGATGATCGCCATGGCGATGTCGCTCAACCCGAAACTGCTGATTGCCGACGAACCCACCACGGCCCTCGATGTCACCGTGCAGGCTCAGGTGCTTCAGGTCATGCGCCGACTCCAAGAGGAATTCGGGACGGCCATTATCCTCATCACCCACGACCTCGGAGTGGTGGCCGAGGTCGCTGACGACGTCGTCGTGATGTACGCGGGCTCGACAATGGAAAAAGCCGACCGCTACGAGACGTTCGGCGCCCCCCATCACCCCTACACCGAGGGGCTGCTGCAATCGCTCCCCGCCTACGGGGGAGAGCGGGAGCGGCTGCGTCCCATCCCGGGCCAGCCGCCGAGCCTGATCAATCTGCCCGGGGGCTGCCCATTCCACCCTCGGTGCCCCTACGTCATGGACCGCTGCCGGGCCGAGATGCCTCCGCTGTTCGAGGTTGGCGGCAATCCCGCCCATACGTCGGCCTGCTGGCTGAGCCGTGACCAGGTGGAGCGGGCTGCGCTGCGGACCAAGGTGGTCGGCCAACCGCTGGCAGCACCGGCCGTGCCATGAGGACACCGCCATGACCGAAACCGGCGCATCGAGCCACCCGGTTGCCGGCACCGACAAGGACGTGCTGGTCAAGGTCGAGAACCTCCAAAAGTACTTTCCCGTGCAGACCACTTCCCTGTTTCGCCGCAACCACGATCAGGTGCATGCGGTGGATGGCGTCACCTTGGAGGTGCGCCGCGGTGAGACCCTCGGCCTGGTGGGAGAGACGGGATGCGGAAAGTCGACCCTCGCCCGCTGCATCGCCCGCCTGTGCGATGTGAGCGCGGGGCGAGTCATCTTCGACGGTCGTGATATCACCGGCCTCACGCCCCGTCAGATGCGGCCGCTGCGCCGGGAGATGCAGATCATCTTCCAGGACCCCTACGGTTCCCTCAACCCTCGCCGACGGGTCGGATCGATCATCGGGGACCCTTTCGCCCTCCACGGCATCGCCGACGGTGCCGAGCGGAAGCGAAAGGTTCAGGAGGTCATGGAGCTGGTAGGGCTGAAACCTGAGCATTTCAACCGATTCCCTGCCGAATTCTCCGGCGGCCAGCGCCAGCGGATCGGGGTGGCCCGCGCCCTGGCGTTGCGCCCCAAGCTCATCATCTGCGACGAGCCGGTCTCCGCTCTCGATGTGTCGATCCAGGCCCAGATCATCAATCTGCTGGTCGACCTGCAGCGAGAGTTCAACCTGACCTATCTATTCATCGCCCACGACCTGTCAGTGGTGCGCCACGTGAGCGACAGGGTGGCGGTGATGTACCTGGGCAAGGTGGCTGAGCTGGCCCCGGCGGAGGACCTCTACCAGGTGCCCCGCCATCCGTACTCCAACGCCCTTCTGTCAGCCGTGCCCGTGCCCGATCCCAAAAAGTCCTCGGACCGCCACCAGATCATCCTGATCGGCGACGTGCCGTCGCCGATCGACCCACCGGCAGGCTGTCGTTTCCACCCCCGGTGCCCCAAGGCCCAGGAGCGGTGTGCGACCGAAGAGCCGGCCCTGGCCTCGGTGCTGGGCGATTCCGCCGAACACGTGACCGCCTGTCACTTCCCCGTCGAGAAGGGCGACGACCTCTCGAACACCGCCCGGGTGTCAGTACCGCCGAACGGATCCCAAGCCACGTGACCGACAGGAGCAACCCATGTCTCTGAGCGGCGGCGACATCATCGCCACCGAGACGGTCAAGGCGTCGGTCGGGGGCCCGCCTCCCGACGGAGCGGCCTCCGGCATCATCGAGGGTCGTAGCCCGTGGCGACTGGCCTATGAGCGCCTCCGCCGCGACCGAGCCTCAATGATCTCACTCGGCGTCATCGTCCTGATCATCTTGGTGGCGATCTTCGCTCCGGTGGTGGCGGCGATCACCGGACACGGCGTCTATGAACAGTTCCGCACCACGGGCCTGAGCCCCGATGGACTACCCGTCTCCCCCAGCAGCCACTTCCTCTTGGGCACCGACGACCAGGGTAGGGACATCCTGGTGCGGATCGCCTACGGTGCCCGAATCTCGCTGATCGTCGGGGTGGTGGCCACCCTGCTCGAGGTCATCATCGGCACGGTGCTCGGGCTGGCAGCCGGCTACTTCGGCAAGTTGGTCGACACCGTGATCGCCCGGATGATCGACATCGTGCTGTCGATCCCGTTTCTGTTGTTCGCCATCTCCTTGGTGTCGATCAGCCACCCGAGCCTGACCATCGTCATCGTCGTCATCGGTGTCTTCGGCTGGGCCGCGGTGGCCCGTGTCGTGCGTGGCCAGGTGCTCTCGCTTCGGGAGAAGGAGTACATCGAGGCCGCCCGGGCGCTCGGTGCCGGCCCCTGGCGGATCATGTTCATCGACATTTTGCCCAACGTTGTGGCCCCGATCATCGTCTATGCGTCCCTCCTTATTCCGGTGACCATCGTGATCGAGGCTTCGCTGTCCTATCTCGGTGTCGGCGTGCCACCTCCGACGGCTGACTGGGGGACGATGATCTCCGGGGCACAGCAGGTCTACCAGCAAGCCTGGTGGTATCTCCTCTTCCCCAGTGCCGCCCTGCTGATCACCACGGTGGCGTTCAACATCTTCGGTGACGGGGTGCGCGACGCCCTCGATCCCCGTGCCGAGCAGATCTACAAGTAGGAGGAGTCGTGGTCCGCTTCCTCGTACGCCGAGTGTTGCTCGGTGTGTTCGTGATGTTCGTGGTCACCATTGTGGTCTTCGTCATCTTCTTCGTGGGTCCCGGTTCTGCCGACGTGGCCCGCACAATGGCAGGGCGGGAGGCGACGCCGAAGACTGTCGCCCTCATTGCCCACCGGTTGCTGCTCGACCGACCCATCTACGTCCAGTACTGGCACTTTCTCGACGGCTTGCTGCACGGCAACCTGGGCTACTCGTACTACCACGGCCAGCCGGTGACCAGCATCCTCAAGCAGGCATTCCCGGTGACCCTGTCCCTCGCCCTCGGTGCCGCCGTCATCTGGCTGGTCCTCGGGGTCCTCTCCGGCGTGTTGTCGGCGGTCCGCAACCGGTCGTTCTGGGACCGGACCGTCACCGTCCTGGCGCTGTTCTTCTATTCGATGCCCTCGTTCGTCCTCGGTCTGCTCCTTCTCTACGTCTTCTATTACCAATTCACTCTGGCGGGCATCCACCTGTTCCCCGGTGCCGGTTATACCTACCTGACCGCCAACCCCCTCAAATGGTTCCAAGGCCTGGTGCTGCCGTGGACCACCCTGGCCCTGGTGTCCGCTGCGGCCTACACCCGGCTCACCCGCGGTTCGATGCTCGACGTGTTGAACGAGGACTACGTCCGCACGGCGCGATCCAAGGGGCTGTCCGAGAACCGGGTCATCTACCGCCATGCCCTTCGATCCGCCCTCACCCCGGTGGTGAGCCAGTTCGGCATCGACCTGGGTGTGCTGGTCGGCGGCGCGGTCATCACCGAGACCGTCTTCGGGATGCCCGGCCTCGGGTTCACCGCGGTGCAGGCCATCGAGAACCAGGACCTGCCGGTGATCATCGGTATCGTCATCGTGGCCTCGGCGGCCGTGGTGGTGGCCAACATCCTCGTCGACGCGTTCTACGCGGTGCTGGACCCGCGGATTCGCCTGCACTGACAATCGATGCCGCTGGACCGTTCGCCGGCCAAATGTCGGCTAGGCGGCAACCGTCCCGTTGACGTCAGCCAGCAAGTCGACCGAGCGCAATCTGGCTTCGACCGATGACGCCAGATGGACGACGATCAGCTCATCGGCGTCGGCGAGCTTGGCGAAACTATCCAGATATTCCCTCACGTCCGCCGGAGTGCCGACTGCGGAGTACCTCATCATGTGCACGAGTTGCCGGCCTTGGGGGGACTCGATGATCGCGTCGGCCTGCTGGTCCGAGAACTTTTGGCCGGGGCCGACAAGCAAAGTCACCCGGTGGCGCTTGGCCATCTGGAACTGCTCTTGGGCTCGGGCCTCGGTATCGGCCGCGATGGCATTGACTCCGGCGATGACATACGGCTGGTCCAGCTGTTCGGATGGTTGGAATTCGCGGCGGTAGATGGCCACGGCCTCCTGCAGCGACTCTGGGGAGAAGTGCGAGGCGAAGCTGTAGGGCAGACCAAGTGCCGCGGCCAACCTGGCCCCGAAGAGTGAGGATCCGAGGATGTAGAGCGGCACATTGGTCCCCTTGCCCGGGGTCGCGTCCACGCCCGGGATCCGGGTGTGCCCGGTCAAGTATCCCTGAAGCTCCTGGACATCCTGCGGGAAGCTGTCGGCGGACATCGCATCGCGACGAAGCGCACGCATGGTGTTGCGATCGCTCCCCGGAGCCCGCCCCAGGCCCAGATCGATGCGCCCCGGATGCAGCGTTTCCAAGGTGCCGAACTGCTCAGCAATGGTGAGCGGGGCATGGTTGGGAAGCATGATGCCGCCGGCCCCCAGGCGGATGTTCTTGGTGTTGGCCGCGATGTGAGCGATCAGCACGCTGGTGGCCGAGGACGCAATGGCTGAATTGTTGTGATGCTCCGCGTACCAGATGCGTCGGTAGCCCAATTCCTCCGCCCGTCGGGCCAGAACAGTGCTGCCCTCCAAACTTTCCCGCGCTGTCTCACCTTTTCCGATGATGGCCAGATCGAGGAGGGAGAGGGGGACAGGCATGGGCGCCGGCCTTTCGTTGACTAGCTGCGGGAAGCGCCCGAGCCGCCTACCCGGATGCACACAACCATTAACAGCAACGGCGCGCCGGATATTTCACCGCTGCGGTGCCCCGCACTCGACGTGGGCATCGAGAGAGCACGTCGTGTCATAGTGATTCCCACCAGCCGGACCCTGCCCACGACCCGCTCCCCTCCTCCTGGAAGGCACCTGATGTTCGATACCAGTGAGACCGACCGGTTGCTCAGCACCACCCGGGCTGTTCGTCGTCGCCTCGATCTGGACCGACCCGTCGAGCCCGAGGTGGTGCTCGACTGCCTTCGGCTGGCGGTCCAGGCACCCACGGCCAGTAATGAGCGGAACTGGCGTTGGATGGTGGTGACCGACCTGGCGAAGCGGACGGCGCTGGCCGACCTCTACCGCGAAGTCGGAAGCGCCCATCTCGAACGGGCAGCCCAGTCCGAATCCGATTCGCAGACACGCCGGGTGTACGAGAATGCATTTTACCTTTCGCAGATTCTCGAGCGGGTGCCGGTGCTCGTCATCCCCTGTATCGAGCGGCGGTTCGACAACTCCGGCAACCCGGTAGCGGCCGCTGTTTATGGATCAATTCTGCCCGCCGCCTGGAGCTTTCTTCTGGCGCTGCGGTCGCGGGGCCTCGGCTCGACGTGGACGACGCTCCATCTTCTCCGGGAGGGTGAGGTGGCCGAATTGCTTGGCATCCCCGACGATGTGACCCAGGTGGCCCTGTTCCCGGTGGCATATACCGTCGGTGACAAGTTCAAACCGGCACGACGACCACCAGTGGAAGAGATCACCTTCTGGGACACCTGGGGCCAGATCCACCCTCCCACAAGTTGCTGATGTGGTGACCGGACCCACTTGGCACGAGCCGACCGACTTACACCTGAGCCAAGGCGCCAGTGGAGGTAAGGGCGAAGCCGGCTGTCCCGAAATTAATTCGGTCTTTGGCTCTTCTCAAAGCGACCGCTATTCGATAGAATGACAATGAAGGGTCCTCGGGATCCGGAGGAGGCGGCTTATCGAAACCTCATCAGGATGGTTCATCTTGAGAACGGATTGCAGGGGATAGTCCGGGGCGGCTACTCGGACGGCTCAGGTAATAAGTAAAAGCAAGCAGCTCGCAGTGGGAGCGTTGTAAAGGCAAGGGGCTCCGAAGCTCCGCTGATTGCCACTCCCCGACTGCAGACCGCTTCTCGGAGTACAAATGAAGTAAAACGCCCGACCCCCGTCAGTTCGTGGGGCGGGCGTTTTCGCGTACGGTGGCCCCCTGTGCTCCTCACCGGTTGAAGCGTCACTATTCACCTCCCGGGGCCAACAAGATGGCTCGCCACGGGAGATCCGCGTGCCGCTTGGGCTTCACGACTGAGTTTGCCCCATTGTTGTCGCTGTGCCGCTCGCGGATCACTGTGCCCCGAAGACGACGGCCAACCAGAGGCGCTCTGGTGTTTGACCATCTGCCCGCAGATGTCGATAGGCGCCTCAGCTCTTGACCCGCTGTCGCTCCATTATCGGCAGCCCTCCGGCAGTACCAGGCCACCAGGCTGCGCTAGGGGCGGTACCGCGGCGCCCAGGACATCTGTCCGTGGCCAGTTTGAAGTCCCGCTGGTGGCCACGGACAACATCCACGATCGGACGGACTCGTCCTGAGATCGACGGCACGTCGGAGTGCCCTCGGTCCGAACCACATGATGCCCGGTCCGGAGCGAGGTTCTTGGGTGTCCCTCAGGGGTGGCGGCCGTTGGGCATGACAGTGTCGGTGCCCCACTGGTCCAGCGAATTCAATTGGACGTGATCGCCGGTCGCCTCCACGATCTGTCCTCCGCCGACGTAGAGGGCGGTGTGATCGACTGTGGTCCAGTTGGTCGGATCCGACCCCCAGAACACGAGGTCGCCGGCCTGGAGATCTGCCATGGCCATCGGCACTCCCGCGGTGTTGTACTGATCATTCGCCACGCGGGCGAAACCCACGCCGGCAGACTCCCACGATGCCAACGCCAATCCTGAGCAGTCGTAGCCGATCGGGCCGTTCCCACCCCAGATGTAGGGCTTCCCCAACTGGGCGAAGGCGAAGAGGACGGCCCGGTCGCCTGAGGTCACCGGCTTGATCATCAGTCCCAGGGTCGGTGGCACCGCACCGGCGTCTCCGAACGCCCATGAGGTGCCGTTCTGGTCGACGATCCAATAGCCGTGACCGCTTCTCGACGAGACCACCTTCTCCGCCGGGTCGGGGGTGGGTGCGGATCCCATTGAACCGTAGAAGGTGGCGTCCCCGAAGGAGAACACGCCTCCGTCGGCGGCGATCAACCAGTATCCGGCGCCGTCAGCGGTCGGGGCCATGCCCGCCACCGGCTGCACCAACCTGAGAGAGCCGGTGGAACCATAGAAAGTAGCGTCGCCGAACGAGAAGATGCCGCCATCACTGGCGATCAACCAGTAGCCCTTCCCATCGGGAGTCGGGGCCATGCCCACCACCGGCCGGTTCAGCACCAGGCTGCCGGTGGAACCATAGAAAGTAGCGTCGCCGAACGAGAAGATCCCGCCATCACTGGCCACCAGCCAGTAGCCGGCCTTGTCGCGGGTGGGGCTGATTCCGACGACGGGCTTGGTCGGAGGGGAGGCCAACTGGCCGTAGGAGGCAGTGCCCCCCATGTTCCACACCCCCCCGGTACTCGAGGCCAGCCAGAAGTTGGCCGGAGTCGGGCTTCCGTCAACCCCCTGCAGGCTGACCGGAACGGCCGCCGATGCAGCCGGGGCGACGCCCAACCCAGTTCCTGCCAGTCCCGTGAATGTTGCAATCATGAGCGCGGACGCGGCGAACCGATGCCTAGATTTCACTAAAGGATTATCGGCACCGAACCAGACGAACTTGAGGGCTGATCGCCCAGGAGTCCGCTGATCCGACCAAACCGGCGCCAGCCACTGGGATCGGGATACCCAGGTCATCGAGCCACTGGCGGGCCGAGGTGTCGTCCCAGCGGGGGTTGAGACGAGGGAACTTGCATTCGGCATCGTCGGCGCATCACCCGTTCGATCTCCATCTGACCCGGACGATCTCTGCCAAGATCTGTTCCCATCCGGTTGGGGTGAGGGCGTAGTTCTCGGCACTTCCGGAGGCGAGCCACGACCAACTTGTTGGTCGGATGAGAGTCGCGACCGATGCCATCGCGAGAGGTATGAACGTCATCGGATCATGTTGCAAAGGGGCGAATTCCTCGATGCTGCCCGCGCAGAGACCGGAATTCCGACAGGCCGCCAGAAGTTCCGCGCCAACTCCCCTTCGACCGTTCCCTTGTTCGGCCGCACCAAGAACTGCGAGATCGACTCTGAATCTCAAGGTGTGAACGACAAGCGGCGGCCACCGAATGTTCGGCCTGCGCCCTGCTCTCTCGCATGGCGGGCGGTTCTGGTCACCCGCATGACAACGGGTCGGGGCGCAGGCTTACCGGCCAAGAACGTCACCGAACTCCCGAGGCTTGGCTCAATGACTCACCGCGCGCCGTGCGCGCCCAGAGGTACCGATCTGGCGTGGCTGGCCGCGCTTCGACGCTATCGTTCTGTGATGCCGTTCGGTGCGGTGAAAGATTCGGTTCACGCAGTAGCGTCGGATCGGCCACCACGGAGGACAGCCATGACTCATTCCCTTCCCGTTTCAGACGTTCCTCAAGGAACGGTGACCCAAGCTGGTAAGTACGCGGTTGGTAACAACGGCGGCTACTTTGCTGTTTCCCGGAGGTGCCGCCATCTGGGTGCCGACCTCGCGGGCGGGAGCATCGACTCTGATGGTTGCTTGGTCTGCCCGTGGCATGAGGCCAAGTACGACGTGCGAACGGGACGGATGGTTCGCGGCCCCCAAGGCGTCTTCGCCAAGGTCCCGGGTCTCGGCACGGGCTTCAAAGCGTTGACCAGGGTGCTGCCATTGACCCGCGGCACGGTCACCGAGAAGGACTCCACCCTCCAGATCGACTGACGATCGACCGGCGGTCCGTGGACCACAACATGTTCTCTGTCCGCCAAGCCGCCAACCGCGGACGCGCCGATCTGTGCGGATTGAGCGGTACGGCACGATCGTCATTCTGTGGCGGACTACGGGCTCCCACGTGCTATCTCTTTGACGAGCGAGCACAGGCCCGTCTACCAGGGGAAATTGTTGTGAAAAGCTGGGTGCGCTCAGGTAGGCGGAATTGTGGTGGCCGGGAAGCCGTTACCGGCAAGGTCAGACCCGATGACCACGACGACGTCAAGTCCCGTGGCGTTCGCCACCGGTACGGCCGCGCTCAGCGATTGGACCGCCGTCGTTGGCACCCCGAGCTCGGCAGCGACCAGTGCCGCGGCTTGCTGCTGTGACGGGGCGTAGTAGATCGTTGTCGTCGACGCCGGCGAGGTGGTATTTCGCGGAGCGACGACATTCCATCCTTGCTGCTGGAGCTGCTGGGTGAAATGGCCAGCGGTGTTGGGCTCCTGTGTGCCGTTCGCGACAAGAACCTTCACGCTTGAATGTGCGACGGTCGACGTGGTGGTCGATGGTGGACGTGTCGAAGTGGTAGTTGTGGGGGAGGTCGATGCGGCCTTGAAGTGAGGACCGACCACCGATCCTACAAATCCCGCCAGGGCGAGTGCTCCCAGGCACGCCATGGCGATGCCGATGCGTCTCCCCCAAGATGTCCGCTGATACGAGTGGATAGGACTCACGAGGCAGATCTTAGGTGGCGCGAGGTGGGAAGCTCCTTGTCAGAGCGTGACCGCTCACGGGCCTCCCAGCTCCGGGAACGGGGTGCTCAAGCAGAAACGGGGAACCCAGCCCGTCAAATTTCGCTTGAGACACCGATTGTTGAGCTTGAGCCCAGCGAATGGTGTCGGGGGGGACTTGAACTACGACGGCTACGGTGCCGGACGGTAGTGAAAAATCCGGATCGCCTGGTCAGTTCCGGTCCTGGCACTCCCCCGCTGCCAATCCATGACGGCAAATCCGGGCAAGTCCGGGCAAATCCGGGGATGTGCTGACTGGCCGCTTACGATCGCGAGCACCACTGTCGTCTTCGCCGCACCCGCGGATGACTGCATCAGTGAAACTGAACCCTAGGATCGGGTCATTACCACGAGCGACGATTTCGGGGCCGCGAATCCTCCACTAGCCGCTGAGGCTCAACACGTGGACCTGGTCGTCAACGGGAAAGCCCAGTCGGTGCGGTCGGCGGCCTCGCTGCTGTCGGCGCTGCGTGACGAGTTGGGTTTGACAGGCGCGAAACCAGGCTGTGGGGAGGGGGCGTGCGGATCCTGCACCGTGCTCGCCGACGGCGAGCCGATCCAGTCCTGCCAGTGCACCGCCGCCGATGTGGCCGGTCGGAACATCACCACCGTCGAAGGATTGTCCACGGACGGCAGATTGCACCGAGTCCAGCAGGCATTCGTGGACATCGGCGCAGCCCAGTGTGGCTACTGCACTCCCGCAATGGTCCTCGGTGTGGTTGCTCTCCTCACAAGGGAACCAAATCCGGATGACAGTGCGTCAGACATGGCGCTGGCCGGCAATCTCTGTCGTTGCGGGTGCTACCCACGGATCCGACGGGCAGTGCACAGAGCTGCCGAGTTGATCGCGCTAGGTGAAGTCAGAACTGAAATGGCATCCACCACGGACGCCGGCCGCTGGGGACCTCCCGAGCCACGGTCCCCCGGACGACGGCCCACCCGGCCGTGGGACGTCACCGAGCCACAGGATCGAGACTGGTTCGGGATGCTCGGAAACGGGCTCGTCGTCGTTCTGCCGCCTCCCCCGCTGGTGCCTGGTGCGTGGTCGACCAGTGGCGGTGCCTGGCTCCACGTCGCCGACAGAGGAACGGTGACCGCGTTCACCGGAAAGGTCGACGTAGGACAGGACAACTGCACGGCGCTGCGACTGCTCGTCGCAGAGGAGCTAAGAATCCCGTTAGAGAAGGTACGCCTGGTCATGGGTGACACCGATCTCTGCCCCTACGACATGGGCACGTTCGGCAGCCGGTCAATGCCGGATGCCGGCAGTGCCCTGCGGCGGGTGGCGGCACATGCTCGCACTCTCCTGCCCGTGCCCGTCGGGTTGCAGCGAATCGAGATCGTAACGGGCGAGCCGCTTCTCTCGTCGCCCACCGAGTGGCGCGTCGCCGGAACGCCTCACGTTCCAGGGGGAACACTCGACGCCGTGACCGGTCGTCGACGATACGTCTCGGACTTGACCCTTCCGGGCTTGAGGCATGGTGCTGTGCTCCGACCTCCGGTGGTAGGTGCGACCCTTCGCCAATTCGACACAAGCGCTGTCGAACACCGCGTCGGCATCGTTCTGGTGCGCACACACGCGCTGATCGGGGTCGTTGCCGATGACCCGGCTACGGCCCGATCGGCGGTATCCGACCTTCAAGCCCAGTGGGTCGTGCCGGATCCACCGTCGGAAGGCAACCTCGAGCCCTTTCTGCGCTCCCACCCTTCAGCGGAGACAAACGGCTGGAACCGACCCTTGCACTACGAGGAAGGGAACCGCGACCAAGGCCTTCGGGCCGCTGAAGTGATCGAGGAGGCCACCTACACCACGGCCTACATCGCTACCGCAGCTCTCGAAACGCATGCCGCGTTGGCCGTCTGGGACCCCGACGGACGATTGACGGTCTGGGTCGGGACCCAGACCCCGTTCATGGTTCGGGCCCAGGTCGCCGCCGCGCTCGATCTCGACGAGGAACAGGTCCGGATCATCGTGCCGCCGACGGGTGGTGGGTTCGGAGGCAAGCACGGGGCCGGCGTCGCCACCGAGGCAGCCATTTTGGCCCGGGAAGCTGGTGCGCCGGTCAAGGTCGCGTGGACCCGCCACGAGGAGTTCACTGCTGGGACCCTACGACCGGCCGCGGTGATCGACGTCGCCGTGGGTGCCACGCTACGTGGCGAGCTGACCGCCTGGACTTTCACCAACATCAATTCAGGCCCGGCCGCCATCAGCACCCCCTACCGGGTGCTGAACCAGCGGATCGATTACCAACCCGCGAGGAGTCCACTCCTCCAGGGCTCCTACCGGGCCCTGGCAGCCACCGCCAACAACTTCGCCCGCGAGTCACACATTGATGGACTGGCGCGGAAGCTAGGCCACGACCCGCTGGAATTCCGCCTCCACAATTTGGCCGACGAACGGCTCGCTGCGGTACTACGGACGGCGGCCGAGCACTTCGGATGGGCGACCGTCGAAGCCGGCCGGGGCATCGCCTGCGGTGTCGAGAAAGACGGGCGGGTGGCCACCGCGGCAGAGGTCCGAGGTTCCGGTGGGAATCTGCAGATCGTCCGTTTGGTCACCGCGTACGAGTGCGGCGCCCTCGTCAACCCTGAAACCGTGATCAATCAGATCGAGGGCGCCACCGTCATGGCCCTCGGAGGGGCGTTGTTCGAGGCGATTCACTTCACCGACGGAGTGATCACGAACGGATCATTCTCTTCCTACCGAGTTCCCCGCATCCACGACGTGCCACACATTGAGGTTGTTCTCGTCGACCGCCCGGACCTGCCGTCCGCCGGGGCAGGCGAGACTCCCATGATCGCCGTCGCCCCGGCGATTGCCAACGCCATCTTCGATGCCACGGGACGGCGACTGCGATCACTCCCTCTGCTCGTCGACGATGCCCCGCATTCCAAAACCTGAGCGAGACCCGCGCAAGGTCAGCGCTGCCGCACCTGGCAGACACCTCTTCCACGGCGCGATCCTGTGCGCCCTGGCTGGCTATGCGAATCCGGACGTGTGGCGAAGCCGAGAGCGAGGTCTTGGATGGGCGCCATCTACACGATCGAACGTCACTGGTGACCACTGGCAAAGGGTACCGATCCCAGGGCAACTGGCCTCTGGGCAGTTGGAAAGAGTCCCGGTCGATGACCGTCATCTGGTGTGTTTCCCTTCGAACTGACTGAGTAGCCTGAACATCGCTAGTGGGCGCAGCGCTCGCTCGCGGACCCGGTGGTGGAGATGAGAGACGTGCTGGGCGGCATCGAACGCTGGCATGCCGCCGGTCACCGGGTCGCACTCTGTGACCCTGTCGGCCGGTACCTCTGCCTATTTCGGATACGGATGGGTGGACTTCACGCCCCCTGGTGGGACGACGGCCGGTTGCATAACCACGACAAAAGTTGAGTCTGCACCTCCTGGAGACCTCTCACCATTAACGGTTGCCGTTCAGTTGTCAGCCGTGTGTCCGGGTGGCGCCCCAAGCATGACCGCAGTTGCCTCGGCCAAAGCGTTTAGTGCGGTGAGCAGCCCAGCCAGTCCCTGAAACTGACGACATGTCCCGGTCGTGACGGTCTGATAAGGCCGAAGCGCCATTGACCCGGCGCCATGAGACGTTCTTCTCGGCGCGCTCAAGATCGTCGGGAAAGGCTCTCTTGAGTCCGTCTGGGCTACACGTCACGGACCGCGATGGTGGGAGCATCGCGTCGTGCCTTCTCGGCGGCAGTGTCCAGATCGCGGGGCGTTGTACCGATCGAGCTGCTGGGGAATGACACGTTTGCTCATGCCAAGTAGGTGCCGAGCAGTCCTTCAGCAGCTCTAAGGGATCGGCTGCGGGGAGTCGGCTGGCCGATTCCTGCCGTGGGCCTCATGGCTCGACACCCACTCGTCGGCTGCGATAGCCGATCCGAGGGATAGTTCGCCGGATAGCACGGTCGCCGCCACGATCTCTGCGAAGGCGCGCACGCGCTCTGGGCCGTAGCAACCGAGCACCTCGAGACATTCTCGCTGCGTTGGCAGGCTGGTCCCGCCGCCGACGGTGGCAACTACGAGAGACGGGATGGTGACCGAACAGTAGTAGCTGCCGTCATCACGCAGCTCGCCGAAGCTGAAACCGGCTGACGATTCGGCCACGTTGGCGACGTCCTGGCCGCACGCGATGAACATGGCGGCGATCCCATTCGCGTAGTGGGCGCCGTTGCTGACCGCGCCGCCGAGCAGGCTGCCCATGTTCGAGAGCTGGCGCAGCCGGTAGAGCTGCTCGGCGCTCGTGTGCATCACCACTTCGATCAGCCCGGCCGGCAGCGTCACCTCGGCCACCACCCGCTTGCCACGGGTGTGGAGGTTGTTGATGCTGGAGTGTTTCTTGTCGGTGTCCAGATTGCCGGTAAGCGCGAAGTCCTTGAGCCCCGGCGGGTGCTGGTCGATCATCCACTGACACGCCTCGTGGACGGCCTTGGTCACCATGTTCTGGCCGGCAGCATCGCCAGTGGTGAAGTTGAACCTGAGCCATCGCATCGGGCCCAGCGCGTACTGCTCGATGTCCCGAAGCCTCCCGAACCGTGACGTCTCCTCAGCCTTGGCCTTGATTGTGGCGAAGTTCTCCTCTACCGAGTTGCCGAAGTCGCGGGCATCTCGGGCGTCTTGGAATACGAACACCGGTGCCCGCTGCATAGCGTCGTCGATGACAGTCGCCGTGATGCCGCCCGCCTCTCGGGTGAGTCGCATCCCCCGGTTGTAGCTGGCAACCAGGGTGCCTTCGGTGGTTGCCAGCGGCACGAAGTACTCCCCGCGTGCGTGCTCACCGTGGACCAGGAGCGGACCGGCGAAGCCAAGCGGCACCTGGGCGACGCCGCTGAAGCCCTCTATGTTCCCGTGCAGAATGCCGGGATCGAACGAGAAGCCGGCGATGTGATCGAGCTGCGTTCCCGTCTCGGCGCTCACCACCTGGCGCCGAGCTGCCGCTGCACCGTGGGTGCAGTCGTCACTATGGTCACGTGGGAGCTGGTGCATGGTCGATCCTCCTCAGTGAACCATTATGAAAGTGGGCTTTCACGCCGCCAACCTACGCCCTCCCTCCGATCGAAATCAGATCGATGCTGCCACGATCAGCGCAAGAAGCTGCTCCCCCTTCACTACGAGGGTCATATCTCCGCTGAACAGTTCGGCGAGGAGCGAACCAAGTTGACGTTCCGGATCAATCCGGTGCACGAAGTCGGAGTCACCGAACTATGGCTTCCAGCCGCCTGACGATCGGACGCAGCACACGACGCGGGGCAGAATCCAGGCCGTTCGCTAAAATGAGCCACCGTTGAAGCCGAGTATTTCCGACAGCCAGGCCGACGATATGGACAGGTGCCAGAGGTGGTCAGGGGACGCAGGGCCTGGGCCAGTCTCGCCCTCAGGTCATGCCTCCAAGAGCAGCCAACGCATCGTCGATCCGGATATACATCCGGTCTCCGGCGTCGCCCTCGACTTGCGTGAAGGCGAACTTCGCATAGAACGACCGGGCATTCTCATCGATCGAATCGACCGCAATGAAACGGGCGGCAACCTGCGTTCCGGCGTCCGCTGCTCTCTCGATCGCTTCAATTAGTAGATCGCGGCCGAGCCCTTGTCTCTGGTGGCCGTCGGCGATAGCGAACCGGGCCAGAAGCACCATCCCGATGTCATATCCCGGAAGCCCTCTTCCGTAGTGAATCGGCAGGGCCTCCTCGCGAACTCCCCCCATTGTGAGCGCGTAGTACCCGACGACACGGTTGGCGTCGTCAAGCAGTACGAACGTCCGTGAAAGGTTGCGTCGTTGATTGTCGAGAGCGTGAGTACGCAACCAATCGTCGAGAACCTTCACTCCACAACTGAAGCCGCCGACTTCGTGATGCTCTCCCAGGCGCTCGACACGCATTCAGTCGACTCGCTTCAGCCGACTCGCTTCAGCCGGCGAGCCCGACGGGCCTGGGCGACGAGCTCTTTGGGCGGCCGAACCGGACCGTCGAGGGCCTTGATGAACCGTTCGCGATCTCCGACAGCGAGGTGAATCGTCCGGTGCGCCTCCACCATGGCGGCGGCGTCCGAAAGAGCCCGATCAAGGAGGAACTCGGAGACCGAAACGCCGGCCAGTCCCGCAGCCTCCGCCAGTAGATCGTCGTCGCCTGCTGACATTCGAACCTCTCGCCGCTGGTCTTTCACCGTCATGATGGCCTCCTGTACGTACTATTGTACGGCCTCCTATCACCCAGATCAACCGCTCACCTGAAGGTGTCCACCACCTGGTTGTCGCAGCACCGCTAGGGACGCCTACGTGTCGCCGGTGCCCATGTTCGGATCCTCGACGCCGACGGCAAGCTCATCAGGGAGCTCAAGCTCGATCCGGACCGGGCCTACCAGCCCCAAGAATGACCAGCGTGTCTACGATGTCTCGCGACATCTGTCTCCGATGTCTTGAGACATCACAGTGGTGTCGGAGGGGGGACTTGAACCGTCATCGTTGGGTTCCAACCCTGTCCACTTGATCGTGTACAAGGCCGAACCTCCTGTTTGTGCCAGGCAGTCGAAATCGCCGGTGGGCCGTTCGGACCCGTAGGCCTGGGTGGCTACGCCACCTATCACCAGGTAATCGACACCGTGGCGGTCGAGGACCTCCGTGAGGCGGGCGACGTCCGGAAGGGGATGTTCAGGCAAGGGTGTCGGCGGCCGTTTTGCCGGCTGCACGGTCGGCCTCGATCTCGGCCAGCCAGGCGATCGCCTTCTCCTTGGGGTCGATCCGCCGGCCGTCCAGGGTGATGGTCACGTCATCGGGCGTAGGCGGGCGACCGACATCGGCGGCTGCCCACTCATCACCGGTCATGATCGGACGCACTGCGGCCATGTGTCCAAGATACCGGGGCTGAGCAAGAGAAGACGCGGTGGCCGGAGCCGGAGGGCGATCGCGGGATCCTGGGCAGCGGCCGTGGCTCCCACCGCGTCGGTCCCCTTGCGAGATGAGACGACGGCGACCTCATGACAAATGGTCACGGGGCTTCTCCTTTGCTCACCCCACGCCATCACCACGATTGTGACCCGCTCGGGCACCGAATGACGCGCCAATCAGACGGTCGTCACCATCGTGGCCGCAGTGCAGGCACGTCGGGAGTGCTCGCGGTCCGCAAGCACCCTCGGCGTCGGGCAGTTCGCGGCACGCAGTAAACCGGTGGACCCTACGGGACATTGTGATTGATCAGGGGCATGTCGTCAGCGGGGGACGTCCAGTCCTGATCGGGTGGATTCACTGGTCGAGTAGATGAATGAGCCATCCGGGCCGTTCCACATCTGCTCCCAGGTCCATGGCTTGCTGGCACAACGCACGATCTGCTGACACAAGTGTCACCTGACTGGCGGCATCGCCAGCAACCTCAAGGAGGGTGTCATCACCGCTCCCGGACGCATGAACGACGGTCACGCCGTTGGCCACCCCTGCTTCGACGCCGCCACGAGCAGCCCCTTCAAGGACCACTACAACGGGTTCGGCAATGCGACCCGCTTCCACCGTGGCACGAACTCGTTCGACGAACGCACGGGCTGCTCCTGGTCGATCCCGCCACCAGCCAGTCGGACAAGACCCGATCACGTTCGCCGCATCGATGAGAAGCACTATCCCAGTCTCGCCGACCCGGTCACTGTTTGGGGGCACCCAGCCGACTGCTATCTGCCGGTGCGCTCGCGGTGCTTGCACCCTGGCCAGCAGCAGGGCCGACGCTGGCCTTCCTCNNTCGACCCAGCAGATGAACTCGTTGCGGGCCAGAGGCGTGATGTCCTTCCAGGCATCGAGTGCCGTGGAATTGGCGATCAGCGCCTTGCGCAGGTCACCTGGAAGCTTGTGCACCACCCCACCGGGCACTCGCGGGCTGCTCACAGGTCCACGGTAGCGGGTCAGAGCGAGCCCAATCGCCATCGAAGCGGCCCCGAGTGTTGCATCACTCGGTCCATGGATCCCACGTGTATTAAGCGTTTGGGGCGATCCTGGCTCGATTCGGCTGCCTCGATGGAGTTCAGGCTGGACGGCGCGTCAGGGGAGCCCAAGTGATCAACGACGCAACCATTCTCGGATCGACGGCACACGCGTTCCGGCACCGACGGCGCCAATGACGACAAGGACGCACACGATCGCGACAAGCCACATCGCCTGTACCCCGAATACCCATGCAGGGATCACGATGGCCAGGACTATGGCGCCAACAATGAGCCGGTAGAGGTTCATCCGCCAGGTGAACAGGCGACGCAGCATTGCGGCTCAGTTTGGCACACGGCTCACCTCTCGGACCGACCGAAAATGCCTGGCGGTCCGAGCGGAACCCCCTTGCACCCTGGGTTAGCCCGTGTAAGTACCGTTCCGGGCGCATGCAACAGGAGCAAGCACGGAGGCCGCCTGCCCGACCGAAACACATAGAGAACCGCGCTCGGCAGCCGGTGCTGTGGGTGCGGCCTACCGCGCCCGAGTCGGCGATCGAGCGCACCCGCTCGGGCGCCGAACGACGCTCCAGAACGACGGCCACCGCCATCCTGACCGCAGCGCAGGCACATCGGGGCTACCGGCAATGACGCTCGTGCATACCTCAAAGACGGGTAGCCGAGGTACGGTAGTGAGGCAACCAGGTTCACCTGGTGGTGAGCAGATGGAAGGCAGTTGCCAGTGATGTCAAGGATCTCAGCCACCAAGTGGTTCCGACTCCGTTTGGCCTTTGCAGTTGGAGTGTTGGTCCTGCTCGCAATCGAACTCACTGGTCATCGAAGTTGGCCCGTGGTTCTCCTCCAGGTGCTGCTAATCATCGGCATAGTCATCACCAGTGCACTCGACCTACGGAACCTTCGAGGCAGGCGAACAGCAGCTCCGGGCCCACCTTCGGTGTAGCCCCCAACGCCTGGTCAGCGGCGGTTATCGATAGTGGCTAAACGGCGCTTCCGGGCATCTGGACAGATGCGTGCGGAACAAGCGGACACCACCGGGCTCGGCCGACCGGGGACAACCCAGAGCCAATTGACCGCAGCTCGACGTAGAATCGGCACGGTGGGGATGACCCCCGTTTATCACAGCCTCGGGACTAAGGAAGAGAAACGGGCATGAAGAAGAGCGGGTCGCAGAAAAGCAAGTCTCCTTCTCAGCTGATAGACGCGAGAATCATGGAGCTAGGCGACTGGCGGGGCAAGATGCTCAGCCGGCTGCGCACCTTAGTCAAGGAAACCGATCCCGAAGTCGTCGAGGAGTGGAAGTGGAGAGGGGTTCCGGTGTGGTCGCACGACGGACTGATCTGCACAGGCGAGACTTACAAGAACGTCGTGAAGATGACCTTCGCCAAAGGGGCGGCTCTGAAGGATCCTTCGGGACTCTTCAACTCCAGTCTTGACGGGAACACAAGGCGTGCCATCGACTTCCACGAGGGCGAGAAGATAGAAGAGGAGGCGTTGAAGACTCTCATTCGCGCCGCCGTGACCCTGAACAAGTCGACAGCCTAAACCTCGATCCACCGAATTATTTC